>CAWBSV010000068.1:0-89327 GCA_963791505.1 uncultured Acidobacteriaceae bacterium | reverse complement strand
CAGCGGTACGGGCACCTGCTCAGTGACAGCCACCAAGGCGGCTGACGCCAACTACAGCAGTACGACTTCGCTGCCTGCGACGGTGGCTGCCACGCTCGCCACACAGGCAACGCTATCCGTGACCGGTATGCCGACGACTTCGCAGCCCCTCAACGCGACCTTCACGGTGGGCAGTTCAGGCGGCAGCGGCACCGGCGCTGTTAGCTTCGCTTCTTCCGGCGCTTGCTCGGTGGTTCCCGCCACGGGCCTGGTTACCATAACCAGCGGTACAGGAACCTGCTCGGTGACGGCCACCAAGGCATCAGACGCCAACTACAGCAGTACGACCTCGCTGCCTGCGACGGTGGCCGCCACGCTCGCCACACAGGCAACGCTATCCGTGACCGGTATGCCGACGACCGCGCAGCCTTTCAACGCCACTTTCACTGTTGGTAGTTCCGGCGGCAGCGGCACAGGCGCTGTAACCTTTGCTTCTACGGGGGCGTGCTCGGTGGTTCCAACCACTGGTGCAGTCACCATGACCAGCGGTACGGGCACCTGCTCGGTGACAGCCACCAAGGCGGCTGACGCCAACTACGGCAGTACGACTTCGCTGCCTGCGACGGTGGCCGCCACGCTCGCCACACAGGCAACGCTATCCGTGACCGGTATGCCGACGACCGCGCAGCCTTTCAACGCCACTTTCACTGTGGGTAGTTCCGGCGGCAGCGGCACAGGCGCTGTAACCTTTGCTTCTACGGGGGCGTGCTCGGTGGTTCCAACCACTGGTGCAGTCACCATGACCAGCGGTACGGGCACCTGCTCGGTGACAGCCACCAAGGCGGCAGACACCAACTACAGCAGTGCGACCTCGCTGCCTGCGACGGTGGCCGCCACGCTCGCCACACAGGCAACGCTATCCGTGACCGGCGTGCCGTCGACTTCGCAGCCCCTCAACGCGACCTTCACGGTGGGCAGTTCAGGCGGCAGCGGCACCGGCGCTGTTAGCTTCGCTTCTTCCGGCGCTTGCTCGGTGGTTCCCGCCACGGGCCTGGTTACCATAACCAGCGGTACAGGAACCTGCTCGCTGACGGCCACCAAGGCAGCAGACACCAACTACAGCAGTACGACTTCGCTGCCCGCGACGGTGGGCGTGACCCTTGCAAACCAGGCAGCCCTCAACCTGATTGCCGGCTCGCCACTAACATACAACCAGAGCGAAACACTAAGCGTGACAGGCGGCAGCACCGGCGGAACAGTGACTTATAACCTGGTAACTGGCTCCCCCTGCACTCTCGCAGGCAACAAGCTAACAGCCAACGGCGGCACCGGTTCCTGCACCCTCACGGCAACCATGGCCGGAAACAGCAATTACAACCCCGTTACCAGCAATCCGGCCAGCGTGGTGACTCTCGCAGCGGCAGCGCAGACCATCACCTTCACAACCAACGCGCCATCCTCAGCCGCAAACGGCTCCAGCTTCACGGTAGCCGCTACGGCCTCGAGCGGGTTGGCGGTGGCCTATACCAGCTCCGGTTCTTGCAGCAATTCAGGCGCAACCTACACCATGACCAGCAGCACGGGAACTTGCTCGGTCATTGCGAGCCAGGCCGGTAACTCGAACTATGCGGCGGCGACACCTGTTACGGAGACGGTCAGCCCCGCAACCGGACCGGCAATTACGGTGTCTCCGACCTCGATCAACTTTGGCTCAGTGACGGTGGGAAGCATCACGACCAAATCCGTGACGGTTTCGAATACCGGCACTTCGGCGGCCACAGTCAGCACGCCGCTCCTCTCTATTTTGAAGGCCGGGAATTCTGACGAGTTTGCTGTCATCAATCTCTGCCCATCGTCGCTGGCAGCAGGGAAGAGCTGCACCATCACAGTCTCCTTCCTTGCCGGCGCTTACTATGTCACTCCGCAAACCGCAACTCTGAAAGTCATGGACAATGCGCCCGGCAGCCCGCAGTTGGTCGCGCTGACGGCAATTGTTCTGGAGCCACAGACCATCACGTTCACCACTAACCCGCCCTCGAGCGCGCTCTTGAACAGCAACTTCACGGTGGCAGCGACGGCGTCGAGCGGACTCGCGGTGGCCTACACGAGTTCCGGCTCGTGCAGCAACTCGGGTGCGACGTATACGATGACCAGCGGCACAGGTACCTGCTCGGTGATCGTGAACCAGGCTGGTAACGCGACCTACGCACCTGCGCCGCAGGTTACTAAGACTGTAACCGCGACTTTGCCGCCACAGACAATCACGTTCACCACCAACCCGCCGTCGAGCGCTGCCTACAACAGCAGCTTCCCAGTGGCGGCGACAGCCACCAGCGGACTCGCGGTGACCTTCACCAGTTCCGGTTCGTGCACGAACTCGGGTACGACATTCACCATGACCAGCGGCACAGGGAGCTGCTCGGTGATCGCCAACCAGGCTGGTAACTCGAACTACGCTGCCGCGCCCACCGTAACAAAGACAGTAAGCGCGACTCCGCTTTCGCAGACCATCAGCTTCACCACCAACCCGCCGGCGAGCGCTCCCTATAAGAGCAGCTTCACGGTGTTGGCGACGGCCACAAGCGGACTGGCGGTTACTTATACCAGTTCCGGCTCGTGCAGCAACTCCGGCGCGACCTATACCATGACTAGCGGCACGGGAACCTGCTCAGTGACTGCGAGCCAGCCTGGCAACTCGAACTATACCGCCGCAACCTCGGTCACCAAGACCGCAAGCGCAACCCCGCTCGCGCAGACCGTCAGCTTCACAACCAACCCACCTGCGAGCGCCGCTTACAAGAGCAGCTTCACGGTGGCAGCTTCGGCCACAAGCGGGCTGGCGGTGACTTACACCAGCTCCGGTTCGTGCACGAACTCCGGCGCGACCTATACCATGTCCAGCGGTACCGGGACTTGCTCGGTCACTGCCGGCCAGGCGGGTAACTCGAACTACACAGCAGCAACTCCAGTCACAAAGACAACAAGCGCGACTCTCGCTACGCAGGCAATCACATTCACTACGAACGCTCCGTCGTCAGCCGCTTACAAGACCAGCTTTACTGTGGCGGCTACCGGCGGAGTCAGCGGCAACCCGGTGACCTTCACCAGTTCCGGTTCATGCAGCGTTTCGGGCGCAACCTACACAATGACCAGCGGCACCGGGACCTGCTCGGTAATCGCGAACCAGGCCGGAAGCGCGAACAATGCCTCGACCGCTCCGACGGTTACTAAGACGGTGACCGCGACTCTGGCCGCGCAGGCGATCTCATTCACCACCAAGCCTCCGTCGTCTGCGGCCTACAAGACAAGCTTTACCGTGGCGGCTACGGGCGGCGCCAGCGGGAACGCGGTGACCTTCACCAGCTCCGGGTCGTGCACCAATTCGGGCGCTACCTACACGATGACCAGCGGCACGGGAACCTGCTCCGTGATTGCCAACCAGGCAGGGGTTACAAATGACTACTCAGCGGCGCCGCAGGTCACGCAAGCCGTCACAGCGACCTATGCGACGGCTACGCTCAGTCCATCGAGCTTGAGCTTTGGAACAGTTGCTGCCGGCAAGAGCAGCCCGGCGCAAACGGTTACCCTCACCAACACCGGATCTACATCATTGATCATCAGCAGCATCGGTTTCACGGGCTCGAACCCGAGCAGCTTTACTGAAACCAACACTTGCCCAGCTTCAACGAGTTCGCTCGCTGCGGGCGCCAAGTGCACCATCTCGGTGGTGTTCAAGTCTGGCGGCACGGCGGTCACGGGCAACCTAACGGTCACCGATAACACCTCGGCCGGCACGCAAAATGTGTCGCTCTCGGGGAAGTAACTGAATCGGCCGGCAGCAGGGAAGGAGTGCCTCAGCGGCTACACGGGAGCGCCGGCCCGAACAGCGGGACAATGCGCTTGGGCTGGAGCACGCCTTTATTCCTGGACGTTTGCGGTTCGGCTAAATTCGCGTTCTGTTACAGGCCTTCCTGGCAATCGGACTTGGTCCGCAGTAGATTGAGGGCCCTGCTAAGTGTGATTGATTTTGAGCATGCTCTTACTGGCCGAGACGGTGACGGATTTCGGGAACCAGCGGATCTTCTGTCGATTGCCCGCGGATGCTGAGATAGGTCTTATAGAAGTCCGTGAATCCTTCGCTCTTCATCCCTTCCCTCGCGCGTCCCTGGTAGTAATACACCGGTGGTAAGTAGGCATAAGTTGGCGCGTTATCCATAAAAAGTTCGATCGCTTCGCCGCGCCGCTTCAAGCATTGATCAAACTCTGCGTCGGCCTCGGTGAAAGCTCCCGCTTCTAGATAAGCCCGCCCAAGCTCAAAGCGCCCAATCCAGGTATCCAGAAGGCTGTTGGCAGCGGTTATCTGTTTCACTGCCTCATTCGGGTCCTTTTTCTTCAGCGCGATCAATCCTTCGATGATCTTTCCATACGCCTGGGACTCGCTCGTCAACGCGGAAGAAAGAGTTGTTGCAAGTTTCTGCGCCTTGGCAAGATTGCCGGCTTCGGCATAGTTTTTCCCCGCCAGAAATTCAATCTGGGGCGACTTGCTGTTGGTCAGTGCCTTGTCGGTATCAGATACCGCAGCCGATTGTTTGCCCTCAAGCTCTTCGATGTATCCAAGCGCAACGTACTTTCTTGCTGCATCATCGGGATCTTTGGCGGCCACATCGGCAGCGGCGCCTTGGGCAAGCAGGTGCGCTGCGTCCGCATACTTACCCTCGTAAGCGGACAGATCGGCGAGCCCCACGGTCGCCATCGATGAAGCCGCGGGGCCAAAGCTCTCCAGGTGCTTGTAAGAATCCGCTGCTTTGTCGAGCTGGCCTTCTCCGAGCTGAGCCTCGGCAAGCACCAGGTATCCCTGCCCGGCAGAGGGATTGATCGAGAGAACCGTATGCGATTCCTTTTCGCTCCCCGCAAAGTCCCCGGCAAAAGCGCTGATAAAGGCCAGGTTCAGCCTAGGTGCTAAGCCTCTGGGAACAATCTCAACCGCGTGTCTGGCGGCTTCAAGCGCCTTGGGTGCGTTGCGTAATTGCGTGTAACAGGTCGCGAGGTTATTTTGTCCGACGCGATCGGCGGGGAAATGCGCCACTAGCTGCGTGTTTTCCTGGACGCAATTCTGCCAATCGCCTGCAGTGAGATAGTAGAGGCCGCGGTCGCGATAGCGTTCGCGTTCGGTCATGCTGTCCACGTGCTGCATCGCCAGCTTCATGTAGTTCAAGGCGTCCGCGGGTTTGCCGAGATTCTGCGCCATGGCGGCCATTCCGGTATATGCCCAGGTAAATTTTGGATCGAGCTCCGCAGCCTTTTTGAACGAATCAAAAGCTTCCTGGAACTTGCCAGCGAACTGCTCGTCCACCGCGATCGAGGCCTGGTGAACTGCCTCCAGCGAAGCAGCCTTCAGCCCTCCGCTCACTTCATCGAACTGAACCGATGCCGGCGTGGAGTCACCCAGCGCCTTGCGGATGGGTGCAGCCACCTTGGATAGACTGCTCAGGATGTCTTGCTTATTGGCGACAGTGACATCCGACTTGGCGAGCACCTTGCCGTTGACCGCGTCGAGAGCGGTGGCTGAGATCTCGTACTCGTCGCCTCGCAGATCAATCTCACCCGTGATCACTGCGTGGACTCCCTGGTCCATGGCGACCAGCCGTGCCGACTGCTCGTCGAGCTTGTCAGAAGGGTGCGGGAGCTTGCCGGCCAGTTTCCGCGCATCGACGCGACTGTAGAGGTTGACGAAGCTCGCGCCTTCCAGGGCCTCGCCGAGCATTGGTTCCACCGTGCCGTCGAGCAACGGGTCGCCCGTATGGTTGGCAAAATCGCCGACCAGCACCGAGACCGGGACATGAGCTCCCGACTGCGCTGTCTGTTGCCGCTTGCTGATGAACCATGCCAACCCGGCCGCAACAGCGACAATCAGAACGCCGACGACCGCCCAACGAGTCCATGGCATCTCTTTAAGCCGGAGCAGGCGCAGTTGCGCCGAGGACGCAGAAACCCCTCCGCCCCGGCCCTGCCACGCGCGCAGGTCCGCATCTAGCTCCTGTGCGCTCTGGTAGCGGTTTGCCGGTTCCTTTTCGAGACACTTGGCAACGATGTTGCTCAGCTTGCCCGGGATCTGCTTGTCCACGTCGACCAACGGAATGGCGCGTTGTTGCGAGCGCTTCAGCAGACTCGCGATTGCGCTCTCCGCATAGAACGGCGTGACCCCGGCCAGCAACTCGTACAGGATGAGACCGAAGGTAAAGATGTCTGAGCTGGCCGTAACTTCCAGACCTTGCGCCTGCTCGGGTGACATATATTCGATGGTGCCCATCATCGCGCCGGCGCGTGTCATGCCATCGCCTTCGAAGGTCCGAGCCAGCCCGAAGTCCATCACCACCACGCGGCCGCTCTTTTCGCACATGATGTTGCCGGGCTTCAAATCCCTGTGGATGATTCCTTCGCGGTGGGCTGCGGCCAGTCCGCAAGCGGCCTGCTCCATGATTCCAACCGCTTCGGCGATTTCAAGCTTGCCCCGCTTTTTCAGGATATCCAGAAGATTTTCACCCTCCAGATATTCCATGGTGATGAACTTTGTTTTTCCTGCTTCTCCGATATCGAAGATGCGGATGACATTTCGGTCCGTCACCTGGCGCGCGAGGATGAGCTCCTGCTTGAAACGTTGCAGAATCTCAGGATGATCTGCCAACTCGGGCTTGATCACTTTGATGGCGACTTCGCGGTCCAACTGCAGGTCGCGAGCCTTGTAGACGGCGCCCATGCCGCCTTCACCGAGCAGTGCGAGAAGCTCGTAACGCCCGCTCAACAGAGCGCCAATTTGTAAGTCGGCCGCACTCCCGTGGGTATCGAAGTTCGGGCTTTGTGGTGCAGGCGATCGCTGCACAGCGGGGCGCGGAGCAGCAGCCTGAGCGTTGGGATCCAGAACAATTGCCTGAGCGTCAAAAACTGTGGCGTCGGGATCGATCGGTTCCGATTTGGGTTGTATCCGGGGTGAAAAGTCGAAGACCGTAGCGTCCGGATCGTAGTGCGACTGATCGTTCTTGAGATTTGGAATATTTCCGGGAGAACTCTCACCGGCAAATGGGGTCCCGACCCCCGGAGGGCCTGGCTGTTGAGGCTTAGACTGATCGTCGGACCGCTTGGAGTCGCTCATGCTGAGATTTCAATATCTGCCTGGGATTGACGAAGCGGCAGCGCGGCCGGACAGACTGGGGAACGACCGTGTGTTCACGTCCTCTCGAAAATCATATACCTTGCACCTCGATCTGGGTGCGACCCCCTTGGGACACTTTCGATTCTCCGCCGTTGCGCAATTCCTGATTCGCCGCTTCCAGAATGTCGATCGATTTATCGCGGCGCTCGCGATGCGGGCAACTACGCAAACGAAAAATCCCTCTCAGCTCGCCGAAAGGGATCATTAAACGCTATTTGCTTTTTTCTGGAAATTTGGTGCGGAGGAGGGGACTTGAACCCCTATGCCTCGCGGCGTCAGCACCTCAAGCTGGTGTGTCTGCCAATTTCACCACCTCCGCACTGGGGTGATCTTATCAAGTATAGCAAAAGCGAATTCCGGCACCAAAACCCCCGTCGTCCCCCTGCGTCTGGCCCAGCACACTTTGACGGGCCCGATCGTCCTTATTGCTCTGTCTTCGGGCCCGCGGCCATGCGCGCTCGCAGACTCCCTTCGTCCTCCGCGCCCCAGTATTTGCAATCCAGCCGAATGAACACCGACGAGTAGGGAATCGTCATGGTCGTCTTCAGCACCAGAACCCGGTATTGCTTGCCCTCCGCATCGATCTTGGCGAGCAGGCTCTCATGCCGTTCAGACTCCACCGGGTTACCTCGGAGCAGAGCGGCAACCTGTTCCCGGTAAGCCGTGGCGCCAGGAACAACGCTTTCCGGAACGAACGGCAACTCCGCATCCATATAGATCACCGGTCGCACGTGCTTCGAGGCTCCAACCGAGGCAAGCACGGATTTCAGAACCTCCAATTGCCCCGCGTTGGTTTCGATGGTCTCGATCCCGCTGGAGTTTTGCAGCGGATAGGCCGAGTCGACAATGAGGATCCAGTTCCGATGCCCGAGCAGTGGCATCATCCTTGCGACCTGCGCCTTCCAGGTCAAGTTACCCGCTGCAGCCGCGGGCTGACCGACCGCAGGCACGGCGAGGATGGAAGCAAAGAGGAAAAGGGCGAACAAGACTCTGCGCATGCGATTATGCTCCCTGAGGACCGCGGGCGCCGGACCGCGGCGGTGTGGGCTGAAGGATTGACATCCACCATACGCCACGCGGGCGCATGCTGAACAAGCGAAAAAGCCGCGGAGTCTGGCGACGGCGTGAGGATGTCTACGAAAGTGTTTCCGGGATTAGCCGTTTCATCCACGCGGCCAGCGCCCGCTGATCCGCATCGCCCGCCGCGTGCCGCGCCTGCACATTGGCCCGCTCCTCGGGAGCGCGATTCTGGCTGATCTTGAACTTACCCTCGATGCGCGCAATCAGAATCCGAAAACCCACGATCCCGGCCAGCATCGAATGGCGATAACTCTCGGGCAGGTTGCGCCACTTCTCAAGATAGGCAGGCTCATGAACACCGATCAAGCCGGTCAGCAACGCCTCCTTGCCGGCGTTGTCATCGACCATTTCCATCACGCCGTAGGCATGGACTGCGATGTAATTCCATGTCGGCACTGACAACGGATCAACGTAATTCGTCGGCGACACATAGCTATGCGGCCCGGGAAAAACAACCAGCGTCTCCTTGCCGGCCAGCTTCTCCCAGTGCCGGTTGGCGACCGCGAAGTGGCCCTCGATCAATCCATGCGGCCCTTCGTCCTTGACCACAAGCGGCAAATGCGTAGCAACCAGCGGCGGCGCGGGCGCGTCCGCCGTCGACTGCGGGCCGAAGAGAATCGCAAACGAGTAGGCCCTCATTGCCTCAACGAGAACGGCGCGGTCCGCGACTTGATTGAATTTCGGGCTGTACATGGCGCTCCTCGTGAACCTGGGCGATTAAGATTGCGTAGTTCCACGGTATCAGGCGCGAAAACTGCGAGGCGGATATGGAATCGAGGGGAATGGCGCAAGCGCGGGAGTCCAATGTGCGGGCGAAGCCAAAGCGAGGGATTTGGCCGGCGCTGGCGCTTTTGTTCACGGCGCCCCTGGTAGCCGAGTATCTGCTGGGGGACCTGCCGATCAAGATGCTGCCCGCCCTGATTGTGCTTGCGCCGATGTATGGCGGCGGGGCCCTGCTGATTCGAGAGGTGGCGCGGAGAACCGGGCGGGGCTGGCCGACGATTTTGGTTCTCGGAATGGCGTACGCGATCTTCGAAGAAGCGTTCACGACGCAGTCGCTGTTCAATCCAAATTATCTGAAGCTCAATCTTGGATTGCTTGCGCCTGCTTATCTTCCGACGTTGGGCATTGGCGCATGGTGGACCTTGTGGATGCTGATGGTGCATTCGATCTGGAGCATCTCGACTCCGATTGCGTTGATTGAGGCATGCGTTCCGGATCGAGCTCGGACGCAGTGGCTGGGGCGCGTCGGGTTGGTCATTGTGGCGTTCGTGTTCCTTCTGGGCGCGGTTGTGGGCACAGCAATTGGATACAGGCAGGACCACTTTATGGCGTCGACCACGCAGCTTGTCTGGGCGGCGATAGCGATGGTGGCGCTGATTGCGATTGCGTTCTTGATGCCCGCGAATCGAAGAAACCCGTCGGCCGGGCCGGCGCCCTCGGCGTGGCTCCTGGGAGGCATCGCGCTCGCGTTGGCGTCGGGAGCCATGCTTGTTCCCATGAGTTGGGGATGGGGAGCGGTAGCCGCGTTGCTGGGTCTGGATGCGGCGATGCTGTTGGCTTTGTCGGCGTCAATGCGCATGGGTGCTTTGACGCTGGCGCACCAACTGGCGCTGGGAGCAGGCGCGGCCCTGGCGTATGGATGGCATGCATTCCTGCAGCATCCCGTGGTGGGGCAACTGGACGTGGGATTGCGGGTGGGAAATGCAATTTTTCTCGCTGCTGCGGTTGCGTTGATTTGGCTGGGAGCGAAGCGGGTAGCGGCTACTGGATCCTTTCGAAGCGAAAACCCGCCTCGCGCAGCGCGTGGCTGATCGACGTGATGTGCGTGGCGCCGCGCGTCTCAATGGTTACATCGATCACTGTTTCGCCGAGGCTGACTCCATAATAAGCACGGTTGTGAATGGTTTCGACAATATTGGCCCGCTCGCTGGCCAGAATCTGCGTGAGGTTCAAGAGTGCTCCGGGGCGATCCTGCAGGTAGACGCGCACGCGCAGCAAGCGTCCGTCCTTCACCAGACCGCGCTCAATGATCTTGGCCAGCAGTGACACGTCGATGTTGCCGCCGCACACCATCACCACGGTGCGCCGATGGCGCAGGTTTGTCTTCGCCTGCACGACAGCCGCCAGCGCCGCCGCGCCCGCGCCTTCAGCCAGCGTCTTCTCTTGTTCAAGCAGCATGAGGATGGCGCTGGCGATTTCTTCGTCGTCGACGGTCACAATCTCATCGACGTAGCGATTCACCAGAGGTAGCGTGAGTTCGCCTGCTCGGCGCACCGCGATTCCATCGGCGATGGTGGCCTCGGCTGCGATGGTCACCGGGTGTCCAGCCTCGCGCGCACGCAGCATCGAAGGAAGCTTCTCCGGCTCCACGCCGATCACGCGAATCTTGGGATTGGTCTCTTTCAACGCGCAAGCGATTCCGCCAATCAATCCGCCACCGCCGATCGGCACAATCACCGCCTCGATGTCCGGAACCTGCTCGAGCAGTTCGAGCCCAATCGTCCCTTGACCGGCAATCACGTCCGCATCGTCGAAGGGATGAATGAATGTGCGTCCCTCTTCGATGCGCCGGCGCAGCGCCTCATCGCATGCTTCGTCGTAACTGGAGCCGTGCAGAATGACCTCAGCTCCGAAACCGCGCGTGGCTGCAACCTTGATCTGCGGCGTGGCTAGCGGCATCACAATCTGCGCGCGAATGCCACGAGCTGCTGCGTGATAAGCCACGCCCTGCGCGTGGTTGCCGGCACTGGCCGCGATCACGCCGCGCTTGCGCTCCGCTTCATTCAGCGTGAGCAACTTGTTCAGGGCGCCCCGCTCTTTGAACGAGCCGGTGCGCTGCAGATTTTCTAGCTTCAGGTGCAGCGGCAACCCAACCAACTCTGAAAGAAAGTGCGATAAGTGACAGGGCGATACATGAATGGCCTCGCCGATGCGCGCGCGGGCTGTCTGAATGTTGGCAAGCGTTACAGATTCCAACGAGAGCTCCTTACGAAACAAGTGCGTTTTTTGTCCAAAGAAAGACCACCAGCCGCGTGCGCGGAAGGTGGCCTGGTGTTGCTTACGACAGAATCAGTTGGTCAGGCTTGTCTTCCCGCGCATCGGTTGGACCTGCTAATTCGCATCGCGGGAATCGGCGCAATCGCAGCGGCGTAGAGACAGCGCGGATTGCGGCGGAAGATGTGCATGACGTTGTTTGCAGTAGAACAGAGCCCTGAACCTGCGTCAAGCAACCCGGGAATGCGACCTACTTCAAGATTGTCACAGAAGAGCGATAGCAAAGTCAGGGCACGACTCGGGGCGCCCTCGGGGTCGCGTGCCGAACACGCTCCCAAAAGAAATTGGGCTTTAGCCCCTGAGGGAAGCTCTGCGCAACAAACGCCTCAGAACAACGACGTCAGCTTCGCGAACGCATTCAGTTCCAGCAAATGCTGCCCCTCCGGCGCGGGCGCAAGCGCCGCGTGCTCCAGCACCCACGTGTCCTTATGAAACAGAAACACCGCATGCAGCCCCGCTGCCAGCGCTGGATTGATGTCGCTCTTGATGCTGTTGCCGATCATCCAGCTTGAATGCGGAGTGAGCTCATGGCGCGCAATCACAGCGGCATACGTCGCTGGATCCTTTTCGGCCACAATCTCCACTGCGGAGAAATGCTGCGCCAGGCCCGACCGCGCAAGCTTGCTGGCCTGCTCCGCCTGGTCGCCCTTGGTCATCAGGATAAGCCGATGCCGCGTCGCCAGTTCAGCGAGAGTGTCGGCAACATGAGGCAGCAACTCGATCTCCTGTTCCGAGATGGTTCGCGAAAAGCTCCGCACCTTTTTCAAATTGTGCTCGGTCACCGGCCCCGGGTGCAGCTTTTCGTAGACAGCAACCAGCGAGCGTGTGAAGCTGGTCAGCCCGTAGCCATGCGCGAGAATCGTTTCGCGCTCCTGCGCATTCAATGCCAGGCGCACTTCAGCGGGCGAATACGTCTGATGGTCTAGATAGCTGATGAAAGCCGCAATGGCGCGCTCAAAATAGACGTTGTTCTCCCACAACGTGTCATCCGCGTCGATCAGCAGTGTCTGGCCAGCAGGGAATTGAGGCATGTCCTTATCGTAACGAACTGCCTGGTGCTATTTTTCCGAAGAGGGCAGCGTGTAGTCGAAGGTGTACGAGTGCTTGCCCTTCTCGATCACGATCGTCAGCGTCCCGGCAATTCCTGCCAGATCGCCCGTCCCCGATCCCGGCACCACGGTCACGGTCAGCTTGTACGCGCCGCTCTCCATGGTCCCCGTATGCTGCAGGGCAAACGAGCCGCTGCGGCCATTGAGCGTTCCCGTCACTTGTTCAACCGCAACGTACCCGGCATTGCCCTTGGCGAGATCGCCGGCCGCGATCATCTCGCCTTTGCTCGGCCCTTCAAGATCGCCGTGGTATTGCTTCACCAGGGAAAAGCGTCCGATCGAGGTGCCCGCGAGCACTTCGTCGGCCGCAACCGGCGCTGTCTTTGCCTCGAATGTTCCTTCAGCGTGTCGCGTCATAACGGGGTCCTTTCGCGGCAGCCTTGCTGCCGGCGCCTGGTTTTGTGCGACACAAATAGCGCCGGCACAGGCAAAGAAAATCAGAGTCATCAGAATCAGCAATCGTCTTTTCATGGGCTATTTTCGAATTCAATTTGATCATAGTGGGTCGTTGCCGTAACCTCGCCGCGCGGCCTCCTGCGGAAATTCATTTGCTTTGCCCTGAGCCGTTTGATAAAAATCGCCAGGCTCGACCGCGGCAAGACACCGGTCAGGAGGGCCCATGAGCACAACCATTCCCCCCGCTCAACCGCTTGCGCAGCTCGATCAGTGGGACGACTTTGTCGAAGGCCGCTACCGCGAAGGCAAATCCCAGGAGCAGTTCCGCGATCTACGACGCGCCGCCCAGCCCGGCGTCGCCGAGTTCTACCGCCTCAATCACGAGCACCAGACCGTCGACTATGTGCTCGGCAAAGAGAAGGAGTACTTCGGCCTGACAGAAAGGGCAGAAAACCATCTGGGAGGCGGCCGAGTTCCTCAATCACCCTCGTCGACGACAGCGATCCCGACACCGACCTCACACAGATCGAGCACCTGCTCCAGACCTCTGAAGCCATTCGCCGCGACAACCAGCCGCGCTGGATGGTCCTCACCGGCTTCCTTCACGATCTCGGCAAGTGCCTCTGCCTCTACGGCGAGCCGCAATGGGGCGTCGTCGGCGACACGTTTCCCAGTCGGCTGCGCCTGGTCCGACTGACGATCGTCTTCCACGAGTTCTTCGCCAAGAATCCCGACAGCAAAGTTCCCGAGTATCAGACGAAATACGGCATCTACGAGCCCGACTGCGGCCTGGAGAACGTGCACATGTCCTTCGGCCACGACGGCTACATCGCCGAAGTGATGAAGCCCTACATGCCCATCGAGGCGCTCTACATGCTGCGCTTCCACTCCTTCTATCCCTGGCACCGGCACGGCGCATACGACCACCTCACCAACGATCAGGACCGCGCCATGCTGGAGTGGGTGCTCAAGTTCAACCAGTACGACCTCTACTCCAAGGGCCACGCCAAGCCCGACGTGAAGCAGTTGAAGCCCTATTACGACGAGCTCTTCGCCGAGTTTCTGCCAGCGAAAATGGCCTGGTAATCTCCGCTGATTCATGGCCCTCTGAGTCTGAGCTACGCAACAAAAGAAGCGGGCTTGAGATCTCGTCCCGGAGGGACGGCGGAAAATAGCCAGGACAAGCGAAGCGCAGTTCTGGGAACGCGTTCGCTAGTGCGCAGACCCGTAGAGGCGAAGGACGTGTTCGTCGGAATCTTCCCTTCGACAAAATGGCCGCCCGATTCAAACCGGGCGGCCATTTTCTTTGCGAGACAAGAATTAATGGGTCGGCTGCGACGCAATCCACTTCTTCAGACTCGGCTCCTGCAGTTCGCGAAGTTCGATGCAACCGTTGATCCGCTCCACGGAATGCTTCATCGCCTGACCGGCTGAAGCCACCTTGTGGTCCGCGAAAAACTTCTCCACATCGTCGCGCTTTTCAGCCGAGCAGAACGCAGCCGTTGAACCAACCAGGGCATTCCCCAACTCCGGCGTCAACAGCCCATGCACCGCATCCCAATGGCTCTTTGATGAACTCCCAGGTCTGATCGCGCGTCGCATCGATCTGCAGGCCGATGGCCAACTGGATCGCTGCGTCCTGATTGCGTACCTTGCCTGAGATTGCGTATTCGTCAGAACGCTTGACCAGCGCGGGATCTTCAAACTGCGCCAACAGCCGCAACGCACCTTCCTGCAATTCCGGATTTGTCGAAGTCTCCGCAACCTTCTGCAGTTGATCGAACAACGCGGCATCGCCTTTGCGCGCAGCGATTGAAAGAGCCGTTTGGCCAATGCGTGGCATCCACCGAAGCCGGGTCGGCAAGGAACTTTCCGGCCATCTCGCGGGCTTCGGCAATCACGGCCGGGTCGTTCCCCATATAGCCGAGCGTGCCAAACAGATTTGCCCGCATCTGTCGCTTGTTCGGCGAGTCCTCCTGCGAGGCAGGGCCGAGCTTCTTATATTCCGGCCCAAACGTGGCGCGAACCCATGCCGCGAAGCGCGTCCTTCTCTGTCTGGGTCGCGGCAACGCGCGTGTAGATCGAACCGACACCTCCAAGTGCGGAGTCGATCACTTCGGCGCTGGGGTCGGCCTTCACCGCGCCGACCAGATTGAGGTAATCGCCAACTGTTGCGGTGTTGGCGCGAACCTGAGCCCACTCGTCGCCAATCAAGCTGATGCGTTCGGTCGGCGAAAGCGCGGTCTCCACCTTCGCGACCAGCGCGTCGTACACATCCGCGGGATAGGTCGAGCGGTAATAGCCCTTGCCACCGGCATTGGCGAAGAACGGCCGCTCCGCAGGCACTTGAAGCGAAGCATCAGAGGGCGTGAGCACCTTACACTCCTGCTTGTCAGGACCGGTCTTGAAGCAGACAGGCACGGTCCATTTTTGCGATGGATCGGCCTTGATGCTGGGCGTCAGAAAGAAGCGTCGCTGCTCGACAGAAACCTTGCCGCCGGAGGGTTCCCAGAACGTCAGCAGCGGCTCGCCGGGCTGCGCTACCAGCGAATCCATGATCTTGTCGACGGGCATGTGGCTGGTCGCGGTCTGCGCGCCCCAGAAGTCCTCCGCCGTCGCGTTCGAATAGAGATGAGCGCTCAGATAGGCATGCACGCCTTTGCGGAACGTCTCTTCGCCGAGGAAGTTCTCCACCATCAACAGCACATCGCTGGCCTTGCCATACGAAATGCCGTCGAACATCTGCTCGATCTCTTCGCGGGTGTTGGCGGTCGCCCGAATCGCGCGTGTCGTAGGCTGCGCATCCAGGTTCAGCGTGCCGTCCTCATCGCTGGCAACAATCTGATCGATATGCCACTCAGGATGCATCGCCTCCACTGGCTTATTTTCCATCCACGACGCGAATCCTTCATTGAGCCAGATGTTGTTCCACCACTGCATGGTCACCAGATCGCCGAACCACTGATGAGCCATCTCATGCGCAATTACCAGCGCCACTTCTTTCTGAGCTCCCAAAGACGCTGTCTTTGGATCGATGAGCATCGCCGTTTCGCGATAGGTGATCGCGCCGAAGTTTTCCATTGCGCCGGCTTCAAAGTCGGGCAGCGCAATCAGGTCAAGCTTCTTCAGAGGATAGTGAATGCCGAAATACGTGTCGTAGTAGTGCAGCACATACTTGGCAACCTCTACGCTATACGGAGTCAGATTCACCTTGTCGGGCGTCGCACAGCCGCGAATGGTCACGCCGTCTGACTTCACCCGTCGTGCATTGGAAGTCCCCCACCAGAAACGCCACCAGGTAGGTGGACATCTTCGGCGTCGTATAAAACTTGAGCGTGTGTTTGTCCGCGCCCGGACCCGGCGTGTCCCTCTCGATGGGGCTGTTTGAAATGGCCGTGTCGTCTTTATCCACGACGAGGGTCACGTCGTAGGTCGCCTTGAAAGCCGGTTCATCGAAGCTTGGATAGGCGCGCCGCGCATCGGTCGACTCAAACTGCGTGACGGCATAGTTGCGCTTGGCCGTCTTCGAGAGATAAAAGCCGCGCAGCTCATTGTTCAGAATTCCTGTATACGCGATCGCAACCTTCGCCTTGCCGGCAGGCAGCTTCTCAGGAAACGTAAACGTCGCCTGTTCCTTGTCCTTGTCCATCGAGACCGTCGCGGTCTGCTGCTTGCCATCCGCGGTCACCGTAACCGTCTGAAAAGTGATCTCCACAGCGTTCAGCGTGATGTGGTCTGACGGCTCGGCCAGCGTCACCTCAATCGTTTCTTCGCCGGTAAAGGTCGCGGCCTTGAGGTCGGGGGTCAGCTTCAGGGTGTAATGCTCTGGAAGCACGGCGGTGGAAAGCCGCTGGGCTGTCGCGGCGACCGGAATCAGAAGGCAGGCAAATGTGGCCGAAGCGGCCAGAAACAAGCGAATCGATGATGCGTTACAGCGAATCTTCATGCAGTCCTCGTGGGATGGAGCGGGTTGGGGAGGCCGTTTCGTCAATTTGGATATTGTAGGCGAGCCATCGGCCTTTTGGGATTACGCAATCGACGCCGTCAAAGTTCAATGCTCAAGGCTGCGGCGTCTTTTTCGGCAGCAGGGAATCGAGCAACAGCATGCAGGCCCCGGTCACGATGGCGGAATCGGCGACATTGAAGTCGGGCCAGTGGTAACTGAAGATGTGCACCTCAATGAAATCGACCACCGACCCGTACAAAATGCGATCGTGCACATTGCCCACCGCGCCGGCGAAGATGAAGGCCAGCGCCACCGTTGTCAGCGTGAATCGATTGCCCATCTTCACCATGGCGACCAGAACTATCAGCGCCGCGAGAAGGGAAAAGCCAATCAGCCCCCAGCGCACCGCATGCGGCGAAGCAGAGTCGGCAAAAAGAGAGAAGGCCGCGCCGTCGTTGGTCCAGTGCGTGATGCGCAGAACATGCGGGATGACTGGGATGGCGCTGCCCATGACGATGTGCTCGCCGACCCAGATCTTGGTGAGCCGATCCGCGAGAAGAATGAGCGCCGAGATGCCGAGCAGCCAGGGTAGACGCCGAGGAATTTTCAAGCTCACGCGGCTGACTCCCCGGATTCCGGCGGGTCGATGCCCATCTCTTTGAGTGCGCCCTGGCAGCGGTCGCACACGTTCTCCCAGATGCCGTAGTTGGAAACGTGCGGCATGAAGTTCCAGCAGCGCGCGCATTTGTGTCCCGACGCTAGTTCGACAGAAGGAAGATAAGCGCTTCCCTCAGGTGCGAGCACGTCGAAAGATCCCGGCCCGGACTGCTCGATCGAAGCGGACCTCAACTCAACTTCAGAAACGTTGAAGAACTCTTTCAGGCTTGACTGGTTTCGACGAAGCACGCTCCCAGACTCAGAGCCACAAGCGATCACGACTTTTGCTTCCAGGCCTTTACCGATGGCCTTATTTTGTCTTGCCGTCTCAAGCGAACGAAGCACTTCGTTCCGTATAGAGAATAGTTGCTTCCACTCCTCAAGCAGCGGGAAGGGTTTTTCTGAGAACACTTCCTCAGGCCTGGGAAACAGCGCCAAATGCACGCTCGCCTCACGCCCCTCCACCTTGGGCAGATAATCCCAAACCTCGTCCGCCGTAAAGCTCAGAATCGGAGCCACGAGCCGAACCAGCGCCTCGGTGATCTGCCACAACACCGTCTGCGCCGAACGCCGTTCTTTGCTCGTCGGCGCGAACGTGTACATGCGGTCCTTTAGCACGTCCAGATAAAACGAGCTCAGGTCGACGATCGCAAACTCATTCACGGCGTGATACACGCGATGAAATTCAAACGCCGCATACCAGTCGCGGACTTTTTCCGTCAGGTCCCGCGTCTTCGCAAGCATGTAGCGATCGAGAGGCAGCAGCTCGCTCTCCGCTACTCGATCTCGCACCGGGTCGAACCCGCCCAGATTCCCCAGCAGAAACCGGAAGGTGTTGCGCAGCTTGCGATAGATGTCCGCGCAGCGCTGCATCAGGTTTTCGCTGGCGGCCATGTCCTCGCGAAAATCAATCGAGGCAACCCACAGGCGCACAATCTCCGCGCCCAGCCTGTCCGCAATGTCCACTGGATCGACACCGTTGCCCAGCGACTTCGACATCGCGCGTCCCTGCTCATCGAGCGTCCATCCGGCCGTGGCTACGTTCGAGTACGGCGCGCGCCCGCGCAACGCAACCGAGGTCAGTAGCGACGAGTGAAACCAGCCGCGATACTGATCGCCGCCCTCCAGATAGAGGCACTTCGTGGCGCCCTCGTTTTGAAAGTCTGTATATGGGTCCTTCAGATCAGGATCCGACTCGCAAACCGCAGTCCAGCTCACGCCCGAGTCGAACCACACATCCAGAATGTCGGTCTCTTTGCGAAACTCCTTGCCGCCGCAATGGGCGCACGTCGTTCCCGCAGCCAGCAAGCCCTCGGTCGCGTTGGTGTGCCAGGCCTCAGCGCCCTCATTGTCAAACAGCTTCACAATCCTGCGATTCATCGCCGCGTCGATTACCGGCTGATTGCACCCTTCGCACAGAAACACTGCGATGGGCACGCCCCAGATGCGCTGCCTGCTGATGCACCAGTCCGGGCGCGTGGCGATCATGTTGCCGATGCGCTCCTTGCCCCATGCCGGATCCCACACCACCTTGTCGATCTCTTCCAGCGTCAACTGGCGATAGGTGGTCTTCGTCCCGTCCTGCCGCTCAACCTCGGTCTCGAGCCCGATGAACCACTGCTCCGTCGCGCGGAAGATCACCGGATGATGGCAGCGCCAGCAGTGCGGATACGAGTGCGTCAGCGGGCTCTCGGCCATCAGCGCGCCGTTGGCCTTGAGCAGATCGACGATGATCGGATTCGCCGCCCACACCTTCTTGCCGTCGAACGGCGGCAACTCCGCATGGTGCCAGGCAGACGGGTCGACATGAATCACGCCCGCCGCGTCAACTCTGCAAGTCGGATCAAGCCCATACCTCTGGCCCGTGTAAAAGTCATCCGCGCCATGCGAGGGCGCCGTATGCACCGCGCCGGTTCCCGTGTCGGCCGTGACGTAGGTGGCATTCACACCCAGGATGCTGCGATCCAAAAACGGATGCTGAAAGGTCACGCGATCAAGCGCCGAGCCCTTGAAGCGCGCAATCTCCTTCGCCCCGCCGAGATTGCAGGCCGCCTGGGTCGCCGCGGCCAGCGCCTCAGCCACGATGTAGACCTTGCCGTCGGTATTCTGAAGCGCCACGTACTCAAAATCCGGATGAAAAGCCACAGCCAGCGACGCGGGCAGCGTCCAGGGCGTCGTCGTCCAGATGATCGTATAGACCTCGCGACCCGCAAGCGCCGGCGCAATCGCGGCCGCATCCGATGTCAGCCGATACCGCACATAGACCGACGGGCTGGTGTGCATCTCGTACTCCACCTCCGCCTCGGCCAGCGCCGTGCGATCGTGGATGCACCAGTAAACCGGCTTCAGTCCCCGGTAAACGAATCCCTTTTCGAGAAATCCGTAAAACGCCTCCAGCGTCCGCGCCTCGTAGTCCCGGGCCATCGTCTTGTATGGCTTATCCCACCGGCCGAAGATACCGATGCGCTCAAACTGGCTGGTCTGCAGGTCAACATACTTCTGTGCGTACGCGCGGCAGGCATCCAATACAGCGGGAACGGGCATCTCCAATTTCTTCCGGCCGAGCTGCTCGTCGACCTTAATCTCGATCGGCAGGCCGTGACAGTCGTACCCCGGAACGTAGGGGCAATCGAAGCCGGCCATCGTCTTCGACTTCACGACAAAGTCTTTGAGGCCTTTATTCAGAGCGTGGCCGAGATGGATGGGGCCGTTGGCGTACGGGGGGCCGTCATGAAGAATGTAGGACGGGCGTCCGACGCCGCTTTTACGCAGCTCTTCATAGAGCCGCAGCGAGGCCCAGCGGGCTAGCCGAAGCGGCTCATTCTGGGGCAGATTGGCCTTCATGGGAAAGGCGGTTTGGGGAAGGGTCAGGGTCGCCTTCAACTCGGGTGGTGCAGACATCTTGACTCCATCGCGATCATCTGAAGTTGTTCATTCGTTAGTGTAAATGGGCAGAACACAATATTTCGGTAACAACTGCTAACCGCAGTCGTCTATTGTGTATGGGGATCTCCCCAGCCGTGAATTCCAAGGGCATCAACAGCGGAACGGGCCTTGCCGAGACAACTGCGGCCACCGTCGCGCATAATGGGAGAATGGGGCAGAGCGGGCAATCCGAAGAAGGGCTCACTTCGGCTGAGAATTCCGCGACCCCAGAGGGGACCGAGCCCGCAACAACTATGGCAAACGATCTGCACATTTCGAATTCTGACTCCCAGGGCGCAGCGGCGATTGGCGCCCCACGACTCGACGCTTTCCTCGGACAGGCATTTGAAGAGAAGCCGATCTGGGTCGGCCTCTATGAGAGCCTGCGCGACGTCTTCTTTCCCGTAAAGCTGCCTCCGTTGGAACTGACTTCAAAACCGATCCCGGTGCCTGATCGCATGGCGGTGAAGGCGAATCCGTGGGCAATCGGTTTCTCGACATCGATCAACGTCCTTATCCTGCTCGCGCTGCTGTTCCTCGGTGTGAAGACTTACATCGACCACAAGGCTGCGGCGAACGTCACGCCAATTGACGTGGGCAACTTCGATCTCAAGGCCCCCAAGCTCGGCACATCAGCCGGCGGCGGTGGCGGCGGCGGCAACCAGAGCATCGTTGACCCCATCAAGGGCCATCTGCCTCCGAAGATGAAGGATCCGATTACGCCGCCTGATCAGCCGGTGGATAAGCCCAAGCTCGCGGCGCAGCCGGCGATCGACGTGCAGCAAAACATCACGCTGCCTGACAACCCGACATTGCCGAATATCGGTGTCAAGAATTCGGCAAACGTGACCCTCGCGACCGGCGGACAGGGCTCCAACGGCGGCATGGGTTCGGGACGCGGCGGCGGCATGGGCTCCGGAACGGGCGATGGCTACGGCCCTGGCTACGGCGGCAACACCGGCGGAGGCCTTTACAAGATCGGTGGCGGCGTCTCGGCTCCAGTCCCCTTGAACAGCGTCGAAGCGGAGTTCTCAGACGAAGCCCGGCGCGCCAAGTACCAGGGCGTCTGCATCGTTTCCTTGATCGTGGATGCGCAGGGCAATCCCCAGAATCCCCGCGTGGTTCGCGCCCTTGGCATGGGCCTCGATGAAAAGGCCCTTGAGGCTGTCCGCAAGTACAAGTTCAAGCCTGCCATGAAGGATGGAAAAACCCCCGTCCCGGTCATGATCTCGGTTGAGGTCAACTTCCGGCTCTACTAAAGTACGCCCCTGGTTGTTCTTCGCGTGTCGCGGCGAGGCGGCGGGGCGGGGTGTTTTTTCCCGCGATTCCTCTGTGCTGCTGTGCAGGCTGCGTCCGCAAATCATTGTTGTTTCAGATATTTAGCAAGGGTGCACCGTAGCATAGGATTTTTCGCCCAGGTTTTCGGTGCGCCTTATGCCAGTTCGCGTTGCGGATTAAAAAAAAAGTGTATTCCTGAAAATAAGTCCTTTTTTTTCTTGAGGATAGCGGAGGTTATCCGCGCCAAAATATAGATAGCAAAGGAGTTATTTGCAGAAATTAGATAACAAAGGAGTTAGGAAGGCCTTTTCTTTGACGCCCCACAGGCTGTTTTCAAAGCTGCTTCGATTGTCCTCTTGTCGGGGAAATAATATGCAAACTTTAGAGATTTATTTTAGCCATGGAATGAGTGGGTTGCGGGAAAAATGGGATGACGCGGGCTTGACAGCTTTTGACTGGAATTTTTGGCGTCGCCCTACGAGCTGCGGAGGCGCTTTCCCAGGACGGTGCTTTCGCTTGTCCTGGGCTAATGAGCACTCTACTTCCGGGACGGACACGGGGGCGCCGCGCTTGCTCCTGAGACGTCGCCGGGACTTGGATTCGCGGACTCAGTCACCACTACGAGAATTTGTACTTCGCGCTTGCCAAGAGGCGGTCGCGTTCGTTGTCTCCCACCCATTCCACGATGAGACTGTGGAATGGGTGGGGCACGAGGCGGATTCGAGTCCGGACCCTACCTTGCTTCCTTTGTGATGGCGTCTGCGGCGTTGCCGGCTACGACCCAGCTTGCCGAGCCGGCGACGACTGCTTCGTCTTCGAACCAGAGGAACCCGAAGTCGTCGATGCACTCCGGAAAGTCGGGCTTGATGACGATGTATCCCGGAATGACGGCGCCGGGGATGTAGGAATTGTCGGCCCGGTTGTTGCTATACGTCTTCGTCTTCGAAACCGTGCCCACGCCGGCAACGTAAGAAGTGCTTGATACCGGGTGCGTGCCCAGAATGTAGTTGACGGCGCGCAGCGTGTATTCGGAGCTGACGAGATCAGGAAACGCCTTGTGCAGAAAATACATGCGGATGGCCATGTCGACCACGGCGCCCGATCCGCCCCAGGTGCCCAGGCTCGGAGGCACGCCGAACGGGGTGGCGTCGAGTTGCTTGTTCAGCGTCACCATGTACGCCTTCACCGCCTCGTGCATCTGGTCTTTGGCGCCTGGATCCAGATAGGGCAATGCACGGACTGCGGTCCACCCGCGCATGCCCATCTGCTGCGGCGTGATCACCTGAGGGAACAACTCCCTCACGCGCGATTTGTAAGGCTCTGCGCCATGCGTGGCGATGGTGAGCTCAAGTGCCGCGGCCCAGTCCAAATTGGCCATGAACGACGCGCGGTCAAACCCGTCTGGCGGCGGAGGTGGGGCGGGAGTGGCGGAACTTGATGGAGTGGCGGGCTTCGCCTGCTTGTTGCGTGCGCCGCCTACCGAGCCTTGCGACGCAGCCAGCACGCCGGCCGGAGCCCCTCCAAAGGGACCGCCTGCTGGAAACTGCGTGGGGTGAGCTTTCTCGTCGTTCCACGCTTTGATGGCGGTGGCGAGACAGTCTTTGGCTAATGCGTCGTCGTAGCCCTTCAACGTATCGGCAGCCGCAGCCAGTGCGGCGATTGCATTCCATTGGAAGAACGGGTTGTTGGAGGTGAAGATCCAGCGGTCGTCGGGCTTGCCCGAGTAGTCGCCCTTCACTTCGTTCAGCCCGAGCTTGGGATCGTAGATGCGGCCGTCGGTTTTGGAGGCCGCGTCGCCCAAATGCGTGTACTGACGCAGGTCTGGCTCGTGCGTGCCGCGGATCGCGTGGCCAATGTTGTGGAACTGCGCGAGGATGAGGATTGCGCCGTGTTTGACCTGCTGAACCGTATCGGGCACGCCGTCGGGACGGTGCATCTCAACCGAGCGCCCGGCCTCATCGACAGTGAGCTCGTCGTACTTGAGATCGAATTCGCGATAGGCCAGTGCCAGGCTCTGAATCACGCTCAGTTGCGCGGGCTCCTCGAGATCGTAATCGCCGGCGTCGTACCATCCACCGACGTTCATGCCGGGAATGTGATCGCCCCCTTTGTACTTGCCGTCGGTTGCGGTTGCCTGATTCCAACCGTCGAACTGCTCGCCCACAACGGGCGCCATGCGGCCATCGTCGAGGTGCGAAGCGCCGTGCCACATGTGATAGCCTTCGCGCACTGAGACGTGATCCATCTGCTCAGCAAGATGATGGTCGAGACTGTCTTGCCAGATGTTGGCGTAGGCATCCTGAGAAATGGGGAAGGGAGCCGTGCGCTTGCCGTCGTACTCGATCACGTAGAGACCGGGATCTTTGACGGGCGTGAAGTCGAACTTCGAATAGACGTAGCGCAGCCACGGCGTTGAGGCGGTGATGGGGCCCTCGAAGACCTGTTTGTACGATCCGTCTTCCATGAGGCGGAGCACCTCGGCTGTCTTGGGGCCGTCGTACTTCGGGTCGAGTTCGAGGACCGCGACCTTGGAGAAGCCGGGTACGTAGCCAACCTGGCTATGCGCGATCATCGGCGGACGTGTCCAGTTTGGAATGACGTCGGGGCGTATGTGCCAGACGATGGCGCCGGCAGTTTTGCCGGAAGGGATGAGCGAACGCAGCACGAACCAGCCGTTCTGCGCGCGATCACGGCCATCGAAGAGCATGAGGTCGGCCGTATCCGACACGACGTTGATGCGCGCGAGCGCGTCATCGACTCCCAGAGTGATGCTCTTACCCTTGGCGAACGGCAGCGGCTCAGTGTATCCCTTGGCCTTGTCCCAGTCCTCAAGGTAATAGGCTTTTTTCGGTTCATCGGCCAGCGGCATTACCTTGACCATGGGATCGTTGGGCGTGCGCGGGAAGATGCCGGCTTTGCTTCCATCAATGAGGTAGGCCTTACCCATATAGATGGAGGGCAGAAACTCCAGGTTGAATCCGGCGCGACCGGCCAATTTCTCAGGCAGCGGCTTGTCGAGATTGATGCTGACCTTGACACCGCCTGGTTCCGCTTCGACTGCAAGGGTGTAGCTGAGGTCGAAGGTCGGGAAGGCGAGGTCGGCGGTAAGGCGGTTGTTTTCCTTATCGGCGTGGCGGCCCTTGAGGGTTGCCACCAGATCCCACTGCTCGGGCGTCGGCATCAGGCGCACGTCGCCATTCGTGGCGATGCGTGCCCCATGGAGAATCATCTCCATGGCCGTGTTTTTTTGATCGACGAAGACGGGATGATAGGTGCTGTCATAAAGAAAGACGCTGAACCCCTGCGTATCGAGGTAATTTTTGTCGGTGACCTTCATTTGAAAATCGGCGCCAAACAGGGTTGTGCCGGAGGTCAGGGCTAAGAGCAGAAACACGCCGATGGCTTTGAGCACGGATTGAGGTTGGATTTTCATACGCCAATAAACTAACAGGTCGAGCCGGCCTGGTGGAGCCCCCTCAAGCGATTTACTTCTGAGCATTCACGCTTCCGTGATACTCTTCGCTGTTCTCAAGAACTCGAGGTGAAGATCAATGCAATCAGGCCGCGGATTTCGCTGGGTCGTCTTCCTTTTTCTTCTGGTCATTGTCACGCGTTCGACGAAGGCGCAACCCGATTATCCTTTCCGCGACCCGCATCTCAGCGATGACCAGCGCATCGCCGATCTCCTCGGCCGGCTCACGCTCGATGAGAAAGTCAATCTCATGTCGGATCATCCGAAGTTCCCGCGGCTGGGGCTTGTCTTCTCCGGCCAGGTCGAAGGACTGCACGGTCTCGCCCTAGGCGGGCCCGGTGGATGGGGCGGCCGCGGTCGTCAGCCCATGCCAACGACGACTTATCCGCAAGAAAAAGGGTTGGGCGCCATGTGGGACCCGGTGCTGCTCAAAAAGCTGGCGGCCGAAGAGGGCTACGAGGCTCGCTACTTTTACCAGAACCCGACCTTCGATCGCGGGGGAGTGGTTGTGCGCGCCCCGAATGCAGACTTGAGCCGCGATCCGCGCTGGGGACGCACGGAAGAGTCCTATGGCGAGGATCCGTTCCTGGTCGGCACGCTGACCGTTGCCTTCGCACAGGGCCTGCAGGGACCAGATCCTAAACACTGGCTTTCGTCCTCGCTGATGAAACATTTTCTGGCCAACGAAAATGAGGATGGCCGCACGCATACCTCATCGAACTTCGATGAGCGTCTGTTTCGTGAGTATTATTCCGTCCCTTTTCGGATGGGCTTTGAGCAGGGCGGCTCCCGCGCCGTGATGGCCAGTTACAACGCCTGGAATGGTACGCCGATGATGATCAATCCAGTGCTCAAGAACGTCATGATCAAGGAGTGGGGCAACGATGGGCTCATCTGCACGGACGGCGGGGCGCTTGGTCTTCTGATCTCGTCGCACAAAACATTCCCGAATAAAGAACAAGGCTCGGCTGCAGCTGTCAAAGCCGGCATCAATCACTTTCTCGACACCTATAAGGATGATTTGACCAAGGCTCTCAAAGATGGCCTCGTCACCGAAGCCGATATGGACGCGGCACTCAAGAATCTGTTGCGCGTCTATCTTCGTCTCGGCGAGATGGATCCTGCCGGCGTCGATCCTTACGCTTCGATTGGCGTCGAAACCAAGGGCGAAATGCCGCCGTGGGACCGGCCGGAAAGCAAAGCGCTCGCCCGCATCGCGACCGATGAATCGATCGTGCTGCTCAAAAATGAAGGCGGGATTCTCCCCCTTGATCGCGCCAAACTCAAGACCATCGCCGTCATTGGGCCTTGGGCCGACCAGGTGCTTCAGGACTGGTATAGCGGCACGCCGCCTTACTCGGTGAGCATTCTCGAAGGGCTGCATGAAGCCGTTGGTCCGAACATCAAGATCCTCTATACCGACGGTTCCAATCCGACTGAAGCGGCTGTACTCGCCAAGCGCGCCGACGTTGCCATCGTCGTGGTCGGCAATCACCCCGAGTGCAACGCCGGATGGGATCAGTGCCCAACGCCCTCCAATGGCAAAGAGGACGTCGATCGCAAGACCATTGCGCTGGAGCAGGAAGAGCTGGTAAAGCATGTCTTCGCGGCGAATCCAAAGACCGTTGAAGTTCTGCGCGCGAGCTTTCCGTATGCAATTACCTGGAGCCAGGAACATGTGCCGGGTATCGTCCACATGACGCATAACAGCCAGGAGGAAGGGCACGGACTGGCCGATGTGCTCTTCGGCGATTACTCGCCGGCCGGCCGTCTCACGCAAACGTGGCCCACCGGCGATGACCAGCTCCAGCCCATCCTCGACTACAACTTGCTTGATGGCGAGACTTATCTCTATAGCAAGAAGAAGCCTCTCTATGCATTCGGCTACGGGTTGAGTTACACGTCCTTCAAATACGAAAGCGTCGCATTGAGCCAGTCCAAAGTCCCTGCGGATGGGTCAGTAGATGTGACTGTGAAAGTTCGCAACACGGGCAAGAGGGCTAGCGACGAGGTTGTTGAGATGTACGTTGAGCACCTCGGCTCGAAAGTCACGCGGCCGCAATTGGAGTTGAGAGGATTCCAGCGCGTTCACGTCGCCGCGGGCGCGGTTGAGTCGGTCACGCTGCAACTCAATCCCCACGATCTGGCGTATTGGGATACTGAGGGGCACGAATGGAGAATCGAGAAGGAGCAGGTCCGCGTTCTCGCTGGCGGATCGAGCGATAATCTTCCCGTGCAGGCAGTCCTCGACATCGATACCGATGGCGGATACAAGCCGTAATGAGCAGTCATCGCGTTCCCGGAATCTGCTCGACCGCATTCCGAACTGCGAGGCGCTCTGGGTGAAATCGTCGGCAACCAATTAACCGACCGCGGCGTCTAAGCCCGGATGGAGAACTTGTGCGGAGAAGGGATCGTAGTTAGAAAGTGAAGATAGTTAGACGCTCGTAAAGAGGTCCAAGTCCCCGCCGTCTCCTGACTCGGTAACGCAACATCTCACGACATCCTGTCGACGGGGTTGCATTGCGCCGGGATTGCGCCGCTCATTGAGCCAGAGGGGCCAAAGGAGCGACTTTTGTGTCTCGCGGGAGGCGTCGAGTGTTGCGTGCGCGCGATGCATCAAATCGGTATTCAGCTAATCCCCCAACGACGATCTGCAAATCTTCAGGGCATTTGTTCGCGAATGGCCTTCAGGGCGCCCCATGCTTGGGCCAGACGTCTTCCACCATCTAATCGAGCAATCAGGCGGGTCATGCCGAAGGAGACCTCAAATGTACCGTTTCTATGGAGCCCAGTTACACCGTCAAGATTCCCCATCGACTAAAAGTGCACTGCCAGCGCTTCTTGTGTTGTTCATCGTCACGCTACTGTTTGCGCCGGCTGCGCAGGCTCAATTTCGCGCATCGATCCAGGGGACAGTTACGGATACGACAGGCGCTGTTATCCCCGGGGCGGCCGTAACGTTGACAGACCTGCAGACAAACGAGCAGAGAACGACGACCAGCAACGGAGAAGGTGTTTATAACTTCAACGCACTGCCTCCTGATAATTTCAGCCTGGTTGTCGAGAGACAAGGGTTTCAAAAGAAGGTCCTCGATCACTTGCAGCTAATTCCCGAACAGGCAAATGCGATCAATGTGCAAATGGCGATTGGAGCTGCGGATACGACGGTGACCGTGAATGCCTCAACAGTATCGGCTCTCGACAAAGAGACCGCAGACACGCAGGTAAGCATCACCGCTGAACAGATCCAGCATTTTCCTGAATTCGAGCGCGACGCAACCCAGCTCATTCAACTGGCGCCCGGGGCCTTGGCCGATGGAGCCCAGCAAGGCGGCGGGGGAGGATTTTCCTCGCCAGGAACACAATCCGGCGCCAGCCACGGCGGCGGCGGCAACCTGGGAGGCTCGAGCAGTATCTTCGCTACCGAGAATGGCGCCTCGGCAAACACCAACGGCGGACAGTTTGAGAACAATAGCTATTCCGTCAACGGAATTAGCACGGAGAGCGCGGTCTGGGGTGGTTCAACTGTGATCACTCCCAGCGAAGACGCCATCGGCGACGTGAAAATCATCACCAACAACTACGACGCTGAGAACGGCCGCTTCGACGGCGCCTTCACCGAGATCACGACCAAGGCTGGAACAAATCAGCTCCATGGCAGCGCGTTTGTCCAGGTTGTGCGCCCGGGCTTGAATGCGTATCAGCGCTGGAATGGCCCCCAGTCGGTAGCCTCAGTGGACTCGAGCGGGAAGCCCCTGACCCCCGCGCAACGCGGACTTCTCAGGGATGAGAACGACTACAACCAACCCGGTGGCAGCCTCGGGGGGCCCATCTGGAAGGACAAAATCTTCGCGTTCTTTAACTACGAGAGGCAAAGCGAGAGCGTCAACGCGACAAGCACAGGATGGTACGCCACTTCGCAGTTAGCGGCGCTGGCTCCCAACGGGAGTATTGCAGCCACCTATCTGAGTTTTCCTAAATCGACAGTTCTTGGGACGATCAATTCCTCCGAGACATGCGCGGATGCTGGACTCACGGAAGGCGTCAACTGCAGGACGATTTCAGGACAAGGCCTGAATGTTGGTTCGCCGCTGACCTCAGCTCTCGGCACGCAGGATTTGACCTATGTCAGCAGCAGCAATCCAGGCGTTGGAAGTGGACTTACAAACACTCCCGACGTGGCTGAATACACCATCAGCAATCCGACGAGCAACGACTTCCAGCAGTACAATGGCCGCCTCGACGCCGACGTCACCAAGAAAGATCACGCGAGCTTTACGATTTTCTGGCAGCCGGCGACATTGACCCGATACAACGGCGGTTATGGCTACGACTACTTCAATCATTCGCAGGTGAATGACGCATTCTCGGGCATTTGGAACCACATCTTCTCGCCGACGTTTCTGAACGAGGCGCGCGCGAATGCTGCGGGATGGCGCTATAACGAGCTGGCCAGCAATCCACAGGCTCCCTTCGGCCTGCCGCAGGACAGCGTCCCTCAGTTCGATGGCGTCGCTCTGGGCAGCTTTGGCGTCAGCTCACCCGGCGTCTATAACCAATGGACCTATGGGTACAAAGATGTAGCGACCAAGGTGTTCCGTGCCCACACGATCAAGTTCGGATTTGATCTCACCCGGCTTTACTATCTGAACGATCCGATCGGCGCGCCGAACTACACCTTCTATAACCTATGGGACTTTATGAACGACGCCCCAGAGGCAGAGGGCGGGCCCTTCCAAGCCACGACTGGTTTTCCGGGCGGTTATCGAAATGACAACCGCGAGAACCTCTATGGTGGGTTTGTTCAAGACAATTGGAAAGCAACTCCGACTCTAACACTGAGTGCCGGAGTGCGCTATTCCTACTTCGGACCGCTTACCGATAAAGACAACAACCAGGGCGTCGTGATCTTCGGTTCCGGCAGCGCCTTGCTGACTGGCCTCTCGATTCACACCGGCATCGGGGCATGGAGAGCGCAAAAGTACAACTTTGGCCCCCAGGTGGGCTTTAATTGGAATCCGACGAATAGGATTGTCGTCCGCGGCGGCTACGGCCTGAACTACAACCAGGAGCAGATCGCGAACGCCAACGCGAACGACTACAACCCTCCCGGAACGAGCTCTGTCCCAGGCACAAGCACAAGTCCGACGAACATTAATCCAAATATTCTCTATGCGGTGTCGACGACTCCGACCAGCATCTTTGGATATCCGTCAAATCCTCACACGATTACCACCTTTAACTCGGCCGGTCTGCCAACAGGGGGCGGAGCAAACCTGACCGCGCTCACCAACGCCTTACCTACTCAGTATGCCCAGCATTATTCGCTCGAGGTCGACACGGACTTCGGTCACTCAATCGTTAGCAATCTGAGTTACGTCGGCAGCACCGCGCGTCACTTGATGTACAACTACGACGCGAATGCGTACGGGGATATTCTCGGAGCTCCGCTGAACCCCCTGGTCAACAGCATCAACACATTCGGTAACTTCGGTTCTTCGAGCAACAACATGATGCTCGCCGGCCTTACGCACCAGTTTGCGCACGGGTTCTCTGCCAACGCGCAGTTTACCTGGGCTCACAGTCTGGATAAGGACTCGGGTCCGTATTCGCGAGATCCTTATCTCTACAACACCGCGTACTCGTATGGGCGATCGGATTTCGACATCAACCATATGTTCAAGGTGTACGGGGTGTGGCAGCCGGTATTCTTCCATGGCAATAACTTTGCGGAAAAGGTTGCAGGCGGTTGGTCGCTGGGTGGAATTGCGACCTTCCATTCCGGCTATGGGTGGACTCCCACGTATACGGCGCCGCATCAGTTCTACTGCAATAGCTGCAACTATGGTTATCCGAGCCTGCGCCCTTACTATCATGGCCATTTCGGAAACAGTACGAGCAACAGCGCCTTTGAGACAGGGAGCAACTTTGCTGATCCCGGTACTGCGGTGATTGGCGCCAATAACACTTCGTTCTCGAATAACTATTTCTCGGTGCCGGATTTCTCGGCCGCCATTACCGACAATCCTGGACAGTCGACAACCACATTCCTGCCTCCGCCGGGACTTCGCCGCAACAGTTTTCCTGGCCCAGGGTACAGGGATGTCGATATCAACGTCGGCAAAGCGTTCGGACTGCCGAACACGCGCCTGCTGGGCGAGTCTGCGCGATTCGAAATTAAAGCCGACATGTTCAACGTCTTCAACTTGCTCAACATTAACCCGAGTAGCCTCTCGACCAACATTCAGAGTTCGAACCTCGGTCAGGCGGGATCGGCACTTGGATCGCGCATGATCGATTTCCAGGCAAGGTTCAGCTTCTAAGTGGCCTGATCGGCGACTCGCAGGCCGCGCATGCGACCGGCGAGTCGCTCGTGTATTCTGGGCCTTTCCGTTGCGGGCAACTCGATTCATCCGGGAGGAAGACACTCAATGTTCGACTCGAGATCGTGGCGCCAATCTGCACTGCTGTTTGCGGCATTGCTGCTCTCTGCGCCGATCGGGTTGGGGCAGGAGATGGTCGAAATTGACGCCTCGCAGCAGGCGACGCCGTTCCCGCACTTTTGGGAGCAGATGTTCGGGTCGGGGCGCGCCATCCTTTCCCTTCGCGAAAGCTATCGCGATGATATTCGCGCGGTGAAGCAGGTTGCGGACTTCAAGTATGTGCGATTTCATGCGATCCTTCATGACGAAGTAGGCGTCTACAACGAGGACGAGCACGGTAACCCCGTCTATAACTTCTCGTATGTCGACCAGATCTACGATGGGTTACTCAAGAATGGCGTCAAGCCGTTCGTTGAAATCAGTTTCATGCCGAAGAAGCTAGCCTTTAATCCAGATGCGCTTCATCCTTTCTGGTACAAGCCAAACGTCTCTCCACCAAAGAATATGGATCGCTGGGATGACCTGATCCGCCACTTTGCCCAGCATCTTGTCGAACGGTATGGTATCGATGAGGTGGCTTCGTGGTACTTCGAAGTATGGAACGAGCCCAACATCGACTTCTGGAATGGGATCCCACGGCAGCGATCTTATTTTGATTTGTATGCGCACACGGCGCGCGCATTGAAGACTGTCAGTCCGCGACTGCGGGTTGGCGGCCCGTCGACTGCGGCTTCTGCTTGGGTTGGCGATTTCCTGAAATTCACGACAGCCAATCACGTGCCGGTAGATTTCGTATCGACCCACGCCTACGCCGATGACACGGTGGAAGATCTGTTCGGGACCAACGAAAAGATTCCAATGGATGATCGCGTCTGCCGTGCGGTGAAGAAAGTCCACGAAGAGATCAAGTCTTCAGGCGCGCCGAGCCTTCCGCTTTTTTTAACGGAGTGGAACGTTCAGGGCAATTTGGGATCGCGCGATACGACTTTTGTCGGGGCCGCACTGGCCAACACGGTCCGGGAGTGTGACGGAATGGCCGACATGATGTCGTTCTGGACCTTTTCTGATGTGTTTGAGGAAGGCGGCCCGATTCCAAAGCCCTTTGTCGGCGGGTTTGGATTGCGGGCCAAAGGTGGAATCAACAAGCCAAGTTACTACGCGTACGCCCTGCTGCACCAGCTTGGCTCAGAGCGCCTGTCGAACTCCTCGCGCGATGTGATTGTTACCAAGAAGGAACGGGGCGGGCTCGCGATCGCTGCGTGGAACCTTGTGGATCCGGGCGAGCATGGTGCGGACAAGACGATCAGCCTGATGTTCAAACACGTCTCGCCGAATGCGCGGGTCAGCATTCAACGCGTCGACGATGACCATGGGAGCGTGTTGAAACGCTACGCGGCGATGGGAGAGCCGCTTGATCCGACTGCGGACCAAGTCATGCAATTGAATCGGGAGACGACGCTTCCGCCTCCCGAGAGCGCAAGCCTGACGGCGGGCCGGCTTGACATCAAGCTCACACCGGACTCCCTCGTCCTGATCGACGTGCAGCCGTAACTTTTCCCTTGCTCTTCAGAAGATGGTCCCTGTCAGACCCAAATCCTCGACAAATCCTCCTGTAAAGCCTCAAAGAATCGTCGAATTCTGAACTCGCTGCGCGATTTTCGCGTATTCGACGTCATGCGCATTAAGATTTGGATGATTCAAGCGTCATCCTTATGAGCGATCAGAAAGGCAACCCGATGGCAGCCGCCAGTCCAACCCTGCATGTGGTCGAGTCGCGCCTCTCCGATTTGTTCCGGACGCATCATCGCCGCGTTCTCATGGCTGCCTACCGCATCACGGGCAGCATGGCAGACGCGGAAGACGTGGCGCAGAGCGTGTTTCTGAGGCTTGCAACGGGCGATCCGCTCGCCATGAGCAACCCTGGAAGCTACTTGTATCGCGCAGCTATCAACGGCGGACTCGATTTGTTGCGGCGCAGGAGTACGGCGGCCAATGAACCGCTTGATGCCGCGGCCCATGTTGCCTCACAAGGCAGCGGATCGCGGCCCGAAGCCGAGGCAGCCGCACTCGAACTGCTTGAGGGGTTGCGAAAGGCTCTTGGCGAACTCAGTCCGCGGGCGGCAGAAATGTTTACCCTGCGCTACGTGGAAGAGTTGGGCAATGGCGAGATTGCCGCGCTGATGCATACCTCGCAGGCCGTGGTCGCAGTCACTCTGCACCAGGCGCGCGCAAAGATGAAGAAGCTGCTCAGAGAGAAAGTAGAGGGAACGCGATGAAGAACCACGACGAAGAACTGATTGACAGGGCAACCGAGGCAATGCGCAACTCAAATCCGGAAGGCAATCAAGTGTCAGCGTCGGCCCAGAGAGTTGCCGGCCGTTTGGGCGTAGCATTCTCAGCCAACGACGCTCATGAGGACTGCGAATCCATGCGGCCCCTCTTGCGGGAGTATCGCGAAGGGACGCTTCCGGTGAGCCGCGCCTTGCTTGTGGAAGCGCATCTGCGCGAGTGCGATGTGTGCCTGCGGCGGTCTCGCAGTGGTTCTTCATCCGTCGATTGGTCCGCACCGAGAATCATGCCGGTGCGTACGCCCGTGCGGCCTTTCAAGTTGGCGTGGGCCCTGGCCGCATCGCTCGCCGTTGCAGCTACGGGGCTCGCTCTTTATCGGACTTACTGGCAGGTTCCTGAAGGCGTGCGGGCCGAGGTGCAGTCGATCGACGGCTCGGCATCCTTGATCACCGATTCCGGGGACCGGCTACTGTCTTCTGGCGCGAAGCTTTACGAAGGCGATCAGTTGCGGACTTCGGGCGCCTCGCATGCGACGCTTCGCCTTGCCGATGGATCGATTGTTGAGATGAACGAGCGCAGTGCAGTGGCTCTTGGCGCGCGCGGCAGCAACGAGACCATCAATCTCGATCACGGCGCTGTCATTGTCAGGGCTGTGCACCGGACTTCAGGTCACCTTTATCTACAGACCGAGGATTGCCGGGTCGCCGTCACGGGCACCGTTTTCTCAGTGAATGCCGGAATCAAGGGATCGCGCGTCGCTGTTCTGCAGGGGTCCGTAGGTGTACGGCATTCGGGTGTGGATTCGACGATTCAGGCCGGCGATGAGTTCACGACGTCCCAGAGCCTGGCGCCGGAGCCGCTGAGCCAGCAGGTGAGCTGGAGTCAGAATCGCGATCAGTATCTGGAGTTGCTTGCTGAACTGTCAGCCATTCGCCAGCGGATTGCTGCGATTCCATTGCCTCAGCCACGGTATTCGAGCGATCTGCTTGATCGCATGCCGATGAATACGCAGCTCTATGTCAGTGTTCCGAATTTGGGTGATTTTGTCACGCAGGCTAAGGGGATCTTTGACGATCAGCTCAAGCAGAGCCCGGCCTTGCAACAATGGTGGAATACCGGCAAGCAGGACAAGACCGCGGAACTCTCTGAGCTGGTGAACCGGGTGCACGATCTGAGTCAGTACCTCGGCGATGAGATGGTGGTGGTGGCGCTCAATCAGCCCAAGGGAGCTGGGTTCGCCGTGGTTGCCGATGTCCAACGCAGCGGGCTGAGCGATCTGCTGAAGCAGCCGTTTGGGGCGGGTGCGCATGGCGGCATCACGGTGCTCGATGAGGCGACGCTCAAGACCGCGACGGCCAACAACAACAGCGGCGCCTATGCGATGGTCGGCGCCAAAGAGGTTGTGTTTTCGAACAGCATCGAGACCCTGAAGACCGTCGATGCGCAGCTGAATGCTGGTTCCAGCGGGTTTGCGGCCACCGACTTCGGTCAGCAGATTACGGCTGCCTACGCGCGCGGCGCCGGTGTGATTCTCGCCGCGAACCTGCAACAGATGATGACCCAGGTCGAGAACCACGTCCCGAGCGGTGAGAAGAAGGGCGCGTTGCTTGAGGCTTCGGGAGTGGGCGGCGTGCGCTACCTGATCGCGGAGCATCGCGAAGTGAATGGCGCTCCCGTCAACCACCTGAACCTTGAGTTCTCGGGCCAGCGTCAGCGCGTTGCTTCGTGGCTGGGAAGCCCTGCGGCGGTTGGCTCGCTCGACTTTGTGTCTCCTAACGCGGCGTTGGCTGTTGCCGGTGTCTCCAAAGATCCAACCGCAATTGCGGACGATATCGTGGCTATGATGTCGGCTGACAAAAATGCTGCGGCGGAGTTGAGTAAGACCCAATCCGAACTGGGCATCGACTTCCGTAACGATCTCGCTGGGAATCTGGGCGGCGAATTTCTGTTCGCTCTCGATGGACCGGTGCTGCCGACGCCTTCCTGGAAAGCGGTGATCGAGGTCCGCGATTCTGGCCGCTTTGAAACCACGCTGGAGCACCTGGCGCAAGCGATCAACACGCATCTTCAGGGCAGTGACGGGCACGGCATCGCGCTTGAAACAACGCAGGCTGGGTCCCAGACCTTCCATGAAGTACACGACACGAAGACCGGATCTGTCCTCGCCACCTACACGTTTGCGGATGGCTATATGATTATCGCGCCGACGCGTGCGTTGTTGATGAGCGCGTTGCAGACTCATGCGGGCACGAACACGCTGGGCCGCTCTTCGAGCTTTAAGGCTTTGCTGCCGGTGGATCAGAACGAGAATTATTCGGCAGTCGCGTATCAGAATCTTGGACCAGTGCTGACGCCGCTGCTTTCAGAAACCAGCGGTGAGGCGGCGAATGCGATCAAGAAGCTGGCTGCGGATTCGCACCCCACAGCCATCTGCGCCTGGGGAAAGGATGCGAGGATCGAAGTAGCCAGCGACAGCAACCTCTTCGGGTTTGATTTCCTGACCCTCGGGAAGCTACTTGATTCGCAGCACAAGGCTGCGGTTGGTCAACCGGAACAAAACCAGTAAGCAAAGCGTAAGAGAATCCATGGGCGTCATCGAGCTTGATCGGCTGGAGGTGCGGCTTGGAGGCCGCACCATCCTCAACGGGTTAACCGGAGAGTTGCGCGGTCATGCCATCGGCCTGCTTGGTCCAAACGGGGCAGGGAAGTCGACACTGATTAATACGCTGCTCGGATTTCATGAGCCCAACGCTGGAAGCGCTCGCGTGCTTGGCCTGGATGCGCGCAACGATCGCATGCGCATCCGCGAGAGCGTCGGCTACATGCCCGAGAATGACTCTTTCATCGGCAACATGAACGGCGTTCGTTTCGTGCGCTATATGGCCGAGCTGGCCGGATTGCCTCCCTCTGAAGCCCTTGAGCGTGCCCACGAAGCCCTCTTCTATGTCGGCCTCGGCGAGGTACGCTATCGCCCGATCAACAGCTACTCATTGGGCATGAAGCAGCTAGTGAAACTGGCGCAGGCGCTTGCACACGGACCGAAGTTGCTGATCCTGGATGAGCCTACGAACGGGCTTGATCCAACCGCGCGCCAAAGAATGATTCAGCTCATCAAAGGGATTCGCAAGGAGGGCAGCACGAAGATGCTGATCTCGTCGCACCTGCTGCGCGATATCGACGAGACCTGCGATGAGGTGATCATCCTGAAGAAGGGGAGCATCGCCGCGATTTCGAATATCGAGGAGGAGCGGCGTTCGCACCGTAACTTCTTTGAGCTTGAAATGGCGGGCAGCACCGAGGCCTTCGCCCAACAGATGCAGGCGATGGGATGCGAGTGCGCCTGCTTTGCCGGCGGGCGCGTGAAGCTGGTCATGCCTGAAGCTCTCAGCGCGCAGGATCTCTACGTGAAAGCCGCCGCGACCGGCGTGCAGATTCGAAAGATTCAGCACCGCCGCGATTCGCTTGAAGATATTTTCCTTAGGGCAATGGATTACGAAGGAGGCCGTGTCGACCATGTCAGTCTTCCTGCATGAGTACCGTCCCTATACCGGCCGCCTGACGCCGCTGTGGATGCGCCCACTGGTGCTGGCGCGCTATGGGCTGGCCGAGGCGTGGTCCTCGAAAATCACTGTCGCATTGTTTGTGGGTTCGCTTCTGCCCTGCATCGTCTACCTGGTCATCATCTACCTTGCCAATAATCCTGTCGCGCTGATGCTGGTCACGCGCCGAACCCAGGCTTTGAACATCAACGAGGGGTTCTTCCTCAAGGTTCTCGAGACGCAATGCTGGTTGGCGCTGGTGATCACATCATGGATTGCGCCACGGCTTGTGTCGTTCGATCTCGGGGACAATGCGCTGCCGATTCTGCTTAGTCATCCTATCTCGCGCTTCAGCTATCTGCTCGGCAAATTCATTGCGTTGGCCGTGTCTCTTTCATGCGTTACATGGATCCCTTGCCTCCTCCTGGTTGCTTACCAGGGTTACTCGTCGCAGCAGCCGTGGACGGTTGCCCATTTGCCCATGGCGCTCGGAATGTTTGCCGGCGCGGTTTTGTGGATCGTGCTGCTTGCCATGGTCGGGCTTGCTGTCTCATCGTGGGTGAAGTGGCGCATGATCGCAACCGGGGCCATCTTCGCGGTCGTCTTTGTGCCGGCGGGTATTGGCGGCATTGCGAGCGCAATTCTGCGCACCAAATTTGGATTGCTGCTCAACGTTCCGGTGATGATGACCGAGATTTGGCAGCGCCTGCTTGGCGCTCCGTCGTTTGCAGATTCAAGGTTCGAGTTGTCGAATGCTTCGATGGCATTCATGCTCTCCATGGTCCTCGCCCTCTGTGTCGCTGTGCTCAACGCCCGCATTCGGGCGCGAGAGGTGGTGCGCGGATGAATCGGCCTGACGACACAATCCAGTTCGAGAATGTCTCGAAGTTTTATGGCGAGGTTCTCGGCGTCAATCGCATCACCATGTCGCTTGCGCCGGGCATCACCACGCTGGTGGGGCCGAACGGATCCGGCAAGACCACGCTGATGAACCTGATGACCGGCCTGGTGCTGCCTTCGCGCGGCACGGTCACCGTGCTTGGGCTCTCGCCCTCCAATCCCACTGAGCTCTTTTGCAACGTCGGCTATTGCGCGCAGTTTGATTCGTTCCCGCGTGGCCTGACGGGATTCCAGTTTGTGCTCGACAGCCTGATGCTCTTCGGCATGAGCGCTGAGGACGCATTCACCCTGACGTGCGAGGCCCTCGAGCGCGTGCAGCTCGACGGCCAGGCAGCGCACCGCAAGATCGCCGGGTACAGCAAAGGAATGCGCCAGAAGATCCGGCTGGCGCAGGCAATTGCGCATCACCCGCGCGTGCTGGTGCTCGATGAGCCTCTGAACGGGCTTGATCCCATGGCGCGCGCCGAGTCGATGTCTCTGTTCCAGGAGCTCGGGCGTCAGGGCATGCATGTCATTATCTCCAGCCACATTCTCGATGAGGTGGATCGCATCTCCGACCGCGTGGTGTTGATCACCGGCGGTTATCTCGTCGCACAGGGAAACATCCACGAGGTGCGGCAGGAAGTGCGCGACCGGCCGATGCAGGTGCTGATTCGCTGCGATAGTCCGGAGTTGCTGGCCTCGAAGATGTTTGCCATGAACCACTGCGTTGAGGCGCGGATTCATGCCGATGGCGGCGGTGTCTTTCTGCGCACCGGCGATTTGGACGAGTTTTACCGGCTCCTGAATGAGATTGCCGTGGAGGGCCTGGTCAAGATTGAAGCCGTTGCGCCCGCCGATGACAACGCGAACGCGATCTATCAGTACCTGATCGGCACGGACGGGAGCGCCTCATGAACCTGGCTAACTTTTTCGCCGCGCTGCGGCAACAGCCCTGGTCGCTGTGGTGGATTCAGGCGCGCCGCCTGACGCGCATCGAGATTCGGCGCAACCTGCTTACGCGCCGTGCGTGGTGGATTTACTTTCTCGCTTTCGTTCCGGCTGTCATCATCTTCATTCACCTGATTGCGGAATCGCATCCTGCCTTTGCCATGAGTGACGATACCGAAGTGCTGGCCGGGATCGTGCAACTCTATTACGTTCGCCTTGCTATTTTCTTCGGATGTCTCGGCATTTTCTCCCGGCTGATCCGCGGCGAGATGCTGGAACGAAGCCTGCACTACTACCTGCTCTCGCCGGTGCGCAGAGAAGTCATTCTGCTTTCGAAATTCTTTGCGGGCGCGGCAACGGCCGTCATCCTGTTCGGCGTGGCAATCGTCGCGGACTTTGCGCTGATGTACGCGGGCTACGGGGCTGCCGGGGTCGACTTCGTCCTGCATGGTCCCGGACTGGGGCAGCTTGAGGCTTATCTGCTCATCGTCACGTTGGGCAGCCTCGGCTATGGAGCCATCTTTCTGTTGCTCAGCCTCATGTTTCGCAACCCCATTCCTGGGGCGCTTCTACTGTTTGGGTGGGAGGCGATCAACCCGGTGATGCCGTCGCTGCTGCAGAAGTTCAGCGTGGCCTCGTATCTGCGGCATCTGATGCCGGTCAGCGTTCCCGCGGAGGGCATCTTTGCTTTGTTGACCGTCGAGACCGAGCCGGTATCGGCATGGGTCGCGGTCCTGGGACTGCTGGCCTTAATCGTCGTGGTCCTGGCGTACTCCTGCTATCGGATTCGGACGCTCGAAATTCGCTACTCGACGGAGTGATTGTTGCTCAGCCAACTGCCGGAGCAACTGTGCTTAAAGGAGAAATCCGGTTGAGGTTCGTGGTATCCCACCCATTCCACGATGAAACTCTGGAATGGGTGGAGCACCCAGCACCCGCGGCCGATCGGAGATTCCTGTGAAACGGGCGCAGAATTTGTTATCATGAAACCAGTGCGCCCGTAGCTCAGCTGGATAGAGTATTTGGCTACGAACCAAAGGGTCGGGAGTTCGAATCTCTCCGGGCGCACCAGTTCCACTGGACTTCGCGCCTGTAGCTCAGCTGGATAGAGCATCACACTACGAATGTGAGGGTCGGGAGTTCGAATCTCTCCGGGCGCACCATTCCGATAAGTCTGGAAAAATCTGCAAATGCGCCGTTCAGGCGTCCGTAGCTCAGCTGGATAGAGCGTCAGACTTCGAATCTGAGGGTCGGGGGTTCAACTCCCTCCGGGCGCACCACGTCTCAAAAATCCAGCGCAAGGGCAATTCTCTCAGTTCGATCACCAATTGGCCTCTACGCGGCTGGTGTGGGCACTGGCTGCGCTGCGGGCTGCGGTGGAATCAGCGGCAACTCGCACTCGATGTCGAGGCCGGCCTGATGGACCAGTTTGGTCACCGATGCCGCCGTGAGCCTTGTCGCGTCATACTCCATGCGCAGGGTGCGCTCTGCGTGATCGAACACGAGCTTGCGAATCCCGTAAACGTCCTTTGTATCCGCGAGCGCCATGACCGCAGCCTCGGAAGGCGGCGTGACATAGCGATAAAGAATCTCCACCGTCGTCATGCTTCGATTCTAACAACTTTGCCCCGAGGGGCCACACTGCAGCTGAAGTCCTTCAGCAAGCCAAGCACCATGGGCCAGCCACTATTGCGGGTGCGCAGCGCTTCACTCGTCAATCCGCTGTGCGTCAATCGCACCCGCGTGACGCCGTTCGCTTCCTCCAGATCCCAGCGAACAACTGTGAGCGCCGCATCCTCCTGTTCGCGCACCCACGTATAGATCAGCAGACGCGGTGGCTCGATCGCCCGATACTCTCCCGCCACCATCGAGTTCGAATCCACGCCGCAGCCGCCGGTCACGCGCATCATCCAGCGGCCGCCGGGCCGGAGGTCGCACTCGACCTCAACCGCCTGGAACCGCCCTTCGATTCGCCACCACTTCAGCAGCTCTGCAGGACTAGTCAGGGCGTGAAAAATTGGCTCCGCAGGCGCATCAATCACGATCTCCTGGATGATCGTGTCTTCTTTCATCGCTGTTGTGCTCATCGCTTGTCCTCCATGTGTCTCTTCAGGCTCTGCAAGCTTCCGCTCCAGAATGCCTCATAGTCCTCGAGCCAATGTTCAACTGCGCGCAGGGGCTCTGCTTTCAGTCCACAGTTGATTGAGGTTCCCTGCTTGTGCATCGCGATCAGTCCGGCCGAGTGCAGCAGGCGCAAATGCTTCGAGATCGCCGGGCGGCTCACGCGAAAGTTCTCGGCAATCTCGCCCACCGTGTGGCGGCCGCCACGCAAGATCCCCAGGATCTGGCGGCGGGTGGGGTCGGCGATCGCCTTGAAGACGGCGTCCCGTTGACGATGAGCAATGGAAACCATTCGGTTACATTTAAGGTAACCAAATGGTTTTATTCCGTCAAGGGCAAAATCGCTGGTCTGGTTATCGCGAAGCTTTGTAGCGGGAATAGAGAAACACTGCGACCGCCGCGCCCACCAGTACACAGGTGGAGCCAATGACCTTGGCTACGGCGAGCGGTTTGTTCACCTCATCCGCGCCGGGAATTGTTGCCAGCACAATGGTGATGGCGGTACTGGTCAAGCCAATCGCGCCCAGGCAGAGCGCGACGGGCCGCCCGCCCGGAACACGCCGAACCTCAGCGCCGGCGGGCCGGCTCTGTATGCGAATCATCGACGCAAACAGGAACATGAAGGGGATGAAGAACGCAATCACCGACATGCTGACCAGGAAATTGTAGGCGCCGCGCACACTGGTGCCTGCCTGACCGAGCAGGGCTACCACGGCGCCGGCGGCTCCGTAGACGGCGATGGCAACCCAGGGCGTTTGAAAGCGGCGATGAATCCATCCAAACTGCGGCGGCAGATAACGATCGATGCCTGCGACAAACGGCAGGCGCGAAGCCCCGGCAAAGTTTGCCGCGGCGCCGCCCACTGCGTTGAGCGCGACCAGCAGCGCGATGGGCGCGAGCAGCCATCCCACACCGACATGCGCACTCAACAGGCGGATCCCGTTGACAAACCCGTCGGGCCCGCCGACGGATTCAGGTGGCAATGCGGACAGGAGCGCAGCCGTGCCGGCAATGTACCCAAACGTCAGAATGCTGCCGCCAACAAGAATCGCCAAGGGGATGGTTCGCCGCGGATTCTCAATCTCGTCGCCCATGGCGGATGCGGATTCAACGCCGCCGAAGGCAAAAAATACGCTGGACCAGAACACGGCGTTGTCCAAAGACCAATGTGGCACGAAGCTTGCGGCGGGGTAAGGCACAGCCAATCCAAATCGACCATACGAAATTGCCGACAGGGCTGAAGAGCGTCGCGAGGGGCAGAAACATTCCGAGTGAGGCGATGTTGTTGAGCCACTTGCCGGCGTTGACGCCGACGATGTTGAGTCCCGTGATCACAGCCAGCCAGAGACTGGCGAAGGCGATGAAGTACAGCGGGTTGGCGGCCAACTTGAGTCCTGCGGGGCCGAAGGCGTAGAGCGCGGAAGCGCCGCCGAAATAAAGCACGGCGGCGAAAAAGGGCAGGTTGCTCATCCAGTAGCACCAGGCGGCGAGGAAACCAGGAAAGCTTCCGAAGGCCTCGCGGGTCCAGAGATAGATGCCGCCCTCTTGTGGCAGTCTTGACGAGAGTTCCATCACGCTGGCTGCGAGGGGGATGAAGAAGAAGAGCAGCGCGGCGACCCAGACGAGAAGGATGCTCGGCCCGGCGGCGGCGGCGGAGGCGATCCAGCGAATGCTGAAGGTGACCACGACGTAGAACAGCGCGAGGTCGCGAAACCGTATGCCGCGCTTGAGCGATGTCATGGTTTGCGCAGCATAGCAGGCCACCTGCGGTGGGGCCAACCACCTGCGGTGGGGCCGGCTGGCGCTTGCGCGCCTTTAGGTTCGTGGATCCGATCCATACCTGATGAGGTGGATGGATGGGGCGGGATCTGAACAGAAGAATGCAGGGGCTGAAGCCCGACGTCGCAAAGGCGCTGATTGGCACGACTGAAGTCGTGCCCTGTTACAAGGCGTGAGTCGATTTTGGTGTGTGGATCCCACCCATACCCGATGAGGCTGTGGATGGATGGGGCACTGGGTGCCTTTAGGTTCGTGGATCCCACCCATACCCGATGAGGCTGTGGATGGATGGGGCACCCTGACCTGTGCGCGAGGAGCGAAAGCTAAATTTTGCCGAGGTCTTTCAGCACGGCCATGGCGGCGTTGCGGCCGTTGATGCCGATGACGCTGCCGCCGGGATGGGTGCAGGCGCCGCACAGATAGACGCCGTGCATGGGCGTGCGCGGGGTCAGGCGATCGGCCCACATGTAGGCGGGCAGGCACTCGCCCTGGAAGATGTGGCCGCCCGGTCAGCCCCACCTTCTGCTCGATGTCGGGCGGCCCCAGAACCTGCGCATCGATGACCGCCGAGTCGATGTTGCTGCAGAAGCGGCCGATGGATTTGAGCGCGAGCTGCTTCACCTCGTCGCGCTGCGTCTCCCAATCTCCCTGCGCGAATTTGTACGGCACATACTGCGCGAAGACGCTCATGGTGTGCGTGCCCGCGGGCATCACGGAGCGGTCGTGCACGCTCTGGAAGTAAAGCTCGCACCACAGATGCTCCGGCAACTCGCCGGCGCGCGCAGCGGCAAAGCCCGCCTTCCACTCCTCTTTGGTGAGCGGCGCATTGATCTGCCCGTAGTGGTGCGCGTTGTCGGTTCCGGGGCGCGCGGTGAAGTTGGGCAGTTCGCGCAGATGCACGTTGAGCTTCACCGTGCATCCCTCGATCGGGACGCGCTCGACGCGGGCTTTCCACGCGGCGTCGGCTTGCTTGCCGAGCAAGCGCGAGGGTCCGCCGCGGATCGGCATTCGAGATGACGACGCGCGCCGCGATTTTTTCGCCGCCTTCAAGCAGCACGCCTTCGCCGGGAAGAATCTGCGCCACGGGCACGCCGGCGATCACCGTTGCTCCCGCTTCGCGCGCCGCATCGCAGAAGTAGAACGACACCATGCCCATGCCGCCCTTGACGTAGCCCCACATGCCGGGCATGCCGCCCAGGCGCCCCGACGCATGGTGAAAGCGAATCGACGCCGTGCCCGCATCGAAGGGGCTGGCGTTGGTCCCGATCACGCCCTGGCCGAGGTAGGCAATCTGCAGGCGCTCGTCGTCAAGATAGTTGGAGACAAACTCGGCCATCGACCAGTCGAAGAGCACGGCGCGCGCCTCTTCATCGGCGCCGAGGTGTCAGTTCGATCTGCTCCCGGGTGGGCGCATCGCCAATCCAACTGTCGTGCTTGCCTGGCGGGCCGCAGCGCATCGCGCAGGCGGCGCAGCACATCGTTCATGGCGCGCCAGCCGGAGACATCGCCGGGGGCAAATCGCCGCACCTCGGCTTCGCAGGCTTCGTCGTCATCCCAAAGCTGAATGCTCGAGCCATCGAGGAAGGGAACAAACAGGCCATTGACCGCCGGCGTCCACTCAAACCCGCGCCGCGGCAAGATCGAGCTCTTCGACCACCAGCGGATGCAGCAGCCCGGCCAGATACGCGCAGGGAGACATGCGCACGCCGGGGAAGGGCTCCTCGATTGTGCAGGCTCCGCCGACGCGAGCGCGGCTTTCAATGACCAGCACGCGCTGGCCGGCGCGCGCCAGATAGGTCGCGCAGGCAAGGCCGTTGTGGCCGGCGCCGACGATGACGGCATCCCAGGTCTTCGCGGCCAACTCGGCGATCGGTGCAGCGAGTCCCACCTCGCCCAGTACGTCGGCTGTGTGTGAGCTCATATATGGATTAAGCTAGCATTCGCGCGTTGGCGGGATTGTGGATTGGGAGGAAGTGGCGAGTACTAAAGAGTGTTCAGGTAGCTGCGAATCTCAGGATTCGACCAGTCGGGATCGCCGACTATCTTGCGCCGGATGACGCCCTGGCGGTCGATGATGTAGGTCTCCGGCCAGCCCTCGGTATGGTAAAGCTTGGCGGCTGACTGCTCCGGATCGCGGACGGTGATGAGGTCAACATGCTTGCGCTCGATAAAGTGCGCATACGCGTCGGGGTCTTCATCAATACTGACGGCGAGAATGGCCAGGTCGGGTCGGTCGTGATGCAGGTCGATCAACCCCGGCATCTCGTGAATGCAGGGAGCACACCACGTCGCCCAGAAGTTCAGCAGGATGATTTTGCCGTGATAATCGGCGAGGTGGATTTTGGAGCTGCCGTCGCTCACCGTGAAATCCGGGGCAACCTTCCCGGCAGTGGAAGGATGTGCGCCTCGATCGCATCCTGCCAGCAGGGCCAGCGGGAGCAAAACAGCCGACATGAACCGGGAACAGCGCACATCCTTATAATACGGATCGAACGCGCTGTCAGAAAAGGTCGTACGTCACCGGGGTTGGATCGAGAAGCTCGGCTATGTTGGTTGGCGCTCTCTCAAGCTGACTTGGTGGCCGTTTTTTTCTGCAAAGGCGGCGAGTTGGCGCCGCTTTGCGGCGTGGCGGGTTGGCGGGTTGGCGAGAACTCCCGGTTCGGGCAGCAGGGTGAGGAGAGTGGAAGAGACGAGCGAATTCAAACCCGTGCTGGGGCTGGCGGATGGGCCGCTGGAGCGGTTGGTTCCGCGCACTACGGTTTACGACCAGCCTGAGCCCGATCCTCTCATCGAATTGACGGTCATTATTCCGGCTCGCAATGAGGAGGCGTGTCTTGCGGACTGCCTTCAATCTCTGGTCAGCCAGAGCGAGGAGATCTTCGAGCTTGGCAAGGATTGGGAGATTGTCGTGGTCGACGACCACTCGACGGACCAGACGGCTGCGATTGCGAAAAAATTCCCCGGCGTGACGCTGCTGCAGGCCGGCAAGCTCGAAAAAGGCTGGACGGGCAAGAATAACGCGGTCTTCATGGCGGCCAAAAAAGCGCGAGGCCGCTGGCTGCTTTTCACGGATGCGGACACGGTTCATGAGCCGGGTGATTTGCGACGCAGCATTCATGAGGCGGAGAGGCATAAGGCTGGCGTACTGAGCTACTCGCCGCGGCAGATTGTGAGTGGATTTGCGCAGCGCAGCTTGATGCCGCTGGTCTTCTGCGAGCTGGCACTGGCATATCCGCCGGCTAAAGTTTCTGATCCGGCGCAGCGGATCGCGGCGGCCAACGGGCAGTTCCTGCTGGTGGAGCGGGAGGCGTATCGGCGGCTGGGCGGCCATGCTGCTGTTTCCGACCGGGTGCTTGAAGATGTGGAGCTGGCGTTCCTGGCCAAGCGACGGAAGGTGGGTCTACGGTTTCGCTACGCAGAGGATGCTCTCTCGACGCGGATGTATCGGTCAACAGGCGCGATGATTGAGGGCTGGACGAAAAACCTCGCGCTTCTGTTTAACAATTCCCTGGCTCTGGCAGCGTGGCGGCTGCTCGATTTTCTGCTGCTGTTCGGACTGCCCTTTCTTTGCATTGAGCTCTGGAATGCCAGGTTTGCCGCGCATAGCTTGCAGTGGTTGGGTGCGGGGTGGATTCTGGCACTGTTGTGGGTGCGGACGGTGGTTCGCTTTTACACGCGGGTCGCCAAATCGAATTTTCCGTTCGTTGATTGCCTCATCGCGCCGCTGGGGCTGCCACTGTTTGTGGGGCTTCTTTATAGGAGTTGGTTCCAGCACAAGATCTTCAAGCGGGTTAGCTGGAAGGGGCGCGAATACACGGGGAGCTAAACTACGGGGTGACACCACTCTTGATTAGCACCGTATGACCTAGATCACACCAACAGGGCTGCCCGGCCCGTAAACTCTTTGTCTATGGTTTTGCGGGGCCCAGCGCGTACCGAGAATGATGAGTTCAGCTCGAGCTGCGGGGCACAGAGGCCGCTTCTCGAACTGACCATCGGCGACTTGCTTGCGCGAACTGCGGATCGTTGCCCGGATCGGCTTGCGGTTGCTTCGCGGCACCAGGATGCGCGCATGACTTGGGGCGAGCTGAGCGTTGCGGCGGATCGCGTGGCGCGGGGGTTGTGGGCGCTTGGGATACGGCGAGGCGACCGCGTCGGCTTGTGGTCGACGAATTGCCTCGAATGGATCATGCTGCACATGGGCTGCGCGCGGGCCGGCGCGGCGCTGGTGAATGTGAATCCCGCGTACCGCTCGCACGAGCTGGGATACACGCTGGAGCGCTCGCGCATGAAGGCTCTGTTCTTGTGGCACCGCGATAAGCGGGCTGACTATGCGGAGATTCTGGATCGTGCGCGGCAGGCGCATCGGGTGGCGCTCGAACATACCATCTTCTTTGATACGCCGGAATGGCCTGCACTGCTGGATGCGGAGGGCAGGCTGCCCGATCATGTCGGCGTCGACGATATCGCGAACATTCAGTACACCAGCGGAACTACTGGTCATCCCAAGGGCGTGATGCTCACGCATCACAACGTGGTGAACAATGGCCAGTTTTTGGCGCAGGGATTTCACTATACCGAGCTGGATCGAATCGTGGTTCCAGTTCCGCTCTTCCATTGCTATGGGTGCGTGATCGGAACTATGTCGGCGGTGAACTCCGGCGCAGCGATCATTCTGCCGAACTGGACATTCGATGCGCGCGCTGTTCTGCAGGCGATCCATGATGAGCGCGCCACCAGCGTGTATGGCGTGCCGGCGATGTATGTCGCGGAGTTTGCACTCGCGGACTTCGCAAGCTTCGATCTGACCAGCCTGCGAACCGGCATGATGAGCGGGGCTCCGTGTCCTATCGAACTGATGAAGCGGGTGCTCAAGGAAATGCATATCGGCGAACTGGTGATCGCCTACGGACAAACGGAAACGTCGCCCGTGGTGACCATGAGCGATGCGGGAGATTCGCTTGAGATTCGCGTGAACACGGTGGGCCGCGCCATGCCGCAGACTGAGATCAAAGTCGTCTCGGCTGAAACCGGCGCGCGCTGCCCCGGGGCGAGCAAGGGGAAATTTGCGCACGAGGCTATGCGGTGATGAAGGGCTACGACGGCGATCCTGAGGGAACTGCGAACGTCATTCAGCCAGACGGCTGGCTGCGAACGGGCGATTTGGGCATCATGCGCGAGGATGGATGTCTGCACATTACTGGCCGTTCGCGGGACGTGATCATTCGTGGCGGGGAGAACATCTATCCGCGCGAGGTGGAGGAGTTTCTCTACACGCATCCGAAGGTGAGCGAGGCGCAGGTCGTCGGGATTCCGCATGCCCGGCTGGGCGAGATTGTGGTGGCCTGGGTGCGCCTGCATCCGGGGATGGAAGCGAATGAGGATGAGATTCGCACGTGGTGCCAGGGACAGATCGCGTATTACAAGATTCCTGAGCACATTCGGTTTGTCGACGAATTCCCGGCGACGCTTTCGGGGAAGATTCAGAAGTACAAGATGCGCGAGTTAGAGATTGAGGCGCGGGGACTGCAGGATGTGGCGAACACGGCGACGGCTTGAGGAGCGCAAAAGTTCGCTGAAAGCGCCCCTCGGCGGCCAAGCAGGTTTTGCGGGCAAGTTGAAGCCGTGCCCTTTCAGCGCCGACGCCTGGCCGTGGCTCAGCCGCCGATCATGACTTCGTTCGGGCCCGATGGCAGGCGGAAATGCGTGCCGCGTTCACCGTTCACTTTCAAGGTGGCGGGGACGTCGAGATCTGAAACCGGAACCTTCCGCGTCCATGAGCCTGTGCTCCAGTAGTCGGTGGCCACCGTGATCATGCCGCCCATGATCCGGTACTGGCCAATCTCTTCCTGGTGGCCATCGCGAAAGACCAGCACGGCGTGGGGGACTTCGCTCAATGGCTTGGCTGTCGTCACCCGGCTTTTCGGTGCAGTCGCGGCACTCGACGGCTGCGCTGCTTGTCCGACGATCTGTGGTGGACCGCCGGCTGTCATCCTTACCCAGTGATCGCCTTCGAGTTCAAGCACCATGCCGCCTGACGACTTCGTCGGCGAAGCCACAACTGCTGCTGGGTATGGCTCGCGCGAGAAAACCTGGGGCATCTGCTCGGCCATCGGCTCCAGAGTGGGGTCGAAGTCCGAAGCGTACAGCACATCGGAGTCGGCATAGGGGGCGTATCCGAAGCCGCCGTAGCCAGCTCCTGCGTAATACCCCCGTCCCCGGCGCGGTTGCCGGACAACACCCATCCGTGAAGAATGGCCCGCAGCGACGGCCGCTCCGCCTCGGGCCGACACCGGGAAACCGGCGCCGTGTGCCTGCGAGCACAATCCAAGCAGAGTTGTTCCGAAGACCGCGAGGGAAAGCTGGGTGAGCTGGTTCTTCATGGGGCGCGCCTCTCAAAAACCAGGGATCGATTGCACCGGGGTCCAGATGCAGGCCCAGTGCCCGTGAGAATACACCATTCTTAGACCAAGGAACAGGGAATAGGGAAAGAGAACAGGGATCGGGGATCAGGGGCCACGCCGTGGCGTCGCTCGGAGAAGTGGGTCGGCTCGAGCCAAAATGTTCCTCAGGGATGAAGCCCTTTCATTTTGCGGGTTTTACGGCCCGCGACCCGGAGAGTCCCCGAGTCGGGTCCTACTCATTTCTTGGCCATGTTTGAGTGTTTCGCGCGGTCGTTCGAATCCCTGACCGCTGACCGCTGAACCCTGTCTCATCGAATTTAGAACTAATTTAGAGGGGCTTTAGGACATTTGGGGCGGGTCGGCGGTTTTATGGCAATCAGAGGTCAGGCGGTTTGCCCGACCCATCCCAATCAAATGCATTCCGCTGGGGCACCCGACGGAATCCGGAGGTCAACATGATCCGCACTCTGCTTGCAAAGCCTGCTCTGGTCGCCAGCCTGGTCATCAGCGCCGGTATCGGCTTCCACGCCCTCGTCCTTCTCTCCGTCGCCGCGAACGGGATGCGGGGACTGGCCGCTACGCAGACACCCGGCGCCGTCCAGCAATTGGATCCGTCAGGACAGATGGCTGGGCAGACGGCTGCACAGGTCTCTGGTGAGAATGGGCCGGCCGGCGGGGCCTCGTCTCAGTACGCCCAAAACTCCGTCGCCCAATTTGACAATGAGGTGGCCGGGCAGTCGGCTCCCAACTCTGAATCGCAGTCCTTCAATCCGCAGCAGGCGGCCGGCGGCGCGCCCGCGCAGTATGCACCCGCCGGTTACACGGTGCCTCCGGCCGCTTCGGCTGCGTGGACCCAGCAGGCGTCGCCCGATCGCACGGCGAGTGTCGCGATCCCCGGCAACTGGCGGATCGTCAGCGGCTCGGAGGGCGTGGTCGCGATCCGGGGTCCTGAGGGCGAGAGCGTCGTGCTCGGGCTGCAGTTCTTCGTCCAGCCCAACCAGGCCGGCTACATGGCTCCCGAACAGGCGCTTGGCTGGTTCCTGCGCAGCAACGGCATTCAGTTGCTTGGGATTCAGGGCCGCCAGGCTGTGCAGCCCAACCCGTCGGAGCAGGCGGAGATGATCGTCGCGCAGACCGAGGAGCAGGGGCACAAATGCAAGCTGGTCGCCGTCGTCCGCACCGCGCAAATCGGCATGGGCTACTGGCAGTTCCACATCTCCTCACTGGACGCCCCGGTCGAGCGGTTCGATGCCGCGGCCCCCACCATGCAGAAAATCTATAACTCGTGGAAGCTCGACCCCAACTACGTGAATGGGCACTTTGATCACGCTGCGCGCGTTCATGCTCAGACCGCAGCCTCGATGACGGCGTGGGCGCAGAGCAACGTGCATCGCTGGGACGGCTTTAACCAGGAAACGGATCGCATTCTTCGCGGTCAGTCTGTCATGGAGAACACGGATACCGGCAAGCGCGTCGAAACTGGATTCGGCACGGAGCAGTCGGTTCTAGATGCCTGCCGGCGCAACGGGATGAATTGCCGCGAAGTGCCGACCGGCGAACTCGATCGGCCGCAGTAGCCACCTGCGGTGGGGCTAACTGCGCTTATGCGCCTTGAGGTTCTTTGAATCCCCGGTCCCTAAAAGCATGGGACCGGGGCATTTGGGTTGCTGCGCTTGAGCGGCTTGAGTTCGGGTATCCCAAGCCACCTGCGGTTGGGGTCAACTGGCGCATCGCGCGTCCTACAAACCATTCAAATCACCGGCCGAGATCAATTGACCTACTGCCCCCGGTGACCGGCTGGTGATCCTTGTTCGTACCTGGCTCTGAACTGACGAGTAGTTCGACCGCTTCTTCTGCGATCCACTCGCTCTTTCTTGATTCCGGCTGAAATTCGATCTTGTAGAGTACGGCCCGGGGGCCGATTTCTGAAATGCCCTCGATTCGACCTACTTCGTCTGTTGCAACTACTCTGACAAACTGGCCGGAACGAAATCGAGCCATCTATCTCCTCCGAATGGTGATTCACGTGCGCGGGATTCGGCCCCACGCAGCCGAACCAGCACAAAAGGTCGATCAATAATGTAAATGCACGAGATGAGAAATTCCGTATGGAAACCATCAAGAAAACGGCTTGCGAGGCTATCTTTCGGATATTTAATTTGCGAGACCGCGCAGGAAAGAGTCGGCGGCAGGCTTTGTGACCTTCGTGGATCTGGGGCATGGTGCGGGGTGTGACCGACTGATCTGCAACCCTAGCGACTTATCCCTAATATCTGTGCGATCGCGTCGAGCGCGCGATTGCCGATGAACTCATTGCAGATACTTAACAGGTAGAGAAAGACGACCAAGCGGCCGACGAGCTGCAAGGTGGGTTCGCGGAGAAAATGTCGGGTGCGATTCAAGCCGCGGCCTTCGCATCTTCCACCCCAACCATCTCGGCAACCATTTCCCCAACCATCTCCTGGACCGTCGCTGAGAGTTCAGCGCGGAATTCGTCCACGAGGCGGGCGTCTTTTGCGACGAGTTGGTGGCGCTCCATCAGCTCGTCAACTATGCGGTAAACGCCTGGGAAGAATCCTGCTCTCATTGCAGTGGCTCACTCTGAACGCTTATTTCTCCATGAGTGTGATCCAGATTGCATGGCCTGCATGTGACGTGCAACACGCTCTTTTGCTTGTGAAGAAAAGTGGCTTGGCGGCACAGATACCCCTAGGAGGCGCATAGACTAACCATGGAAGGACCATTCTATTTAGAATGTTGAATATAGGGCGGAAAATCGAAGCGGAGGGGTCAGCAGGAATTTTGCGGTCTAAGAGGAGCTGATCGTTCCAACGTCGAACTTGATAGCATTTCAATTGTGATTTATCAGATGAAGCTAAACGTCGCGGTTCGCATCTCATTCTATGAGGCTTCTCAATGGTGTTCTTAACCCGGCGCGCCACGTTTGCGGCTTCGCACTATTACTGGAACCCCGCGTGGACAGCGGACAAGAACCAAAAGACCTTCGGACTCTGCGCCAACAGAAATGGCCATGGCCACAATTACACGCTTGAGGTGACCGTTGCCGGCGATCCCGATCCGGTGACCGGTTTTGTTGTCGACCTGAAGTGGTTGAAGGACGCGATGGAGCACGAGGTGCTTTCGGCCTACGACCATCGGCATCTGAATCTTGAAGTGGCCGAGTTCGCGGAAGGGAAGATGATTCCGACGACAGAAAACATTGCCATCGCCGCCTGGCGCCGCCTTGAGCCCACGGTGAGTGCCGCGGCTGGGGCGAGGTTGACGGCAGTTCGGGTTTACGAGACGCCGGAGATTTTTGCGGAGTATCGAGGCGGCCGATGAATCACTCGGCGCAGATCGCCTACTTTGGCCGGCGGTACATGCTCAGCGCCAGTCATCGCCTGCACGCGGATTCGCTGACCGAACAGCAGAACCAAGCTGCCTACGGCAAGTGCAACAACCCGCACGGACACGGCCACAACTACGTGGTCGAAGTTCTTGCCGGGGGCGAAGTCAATCCTGAGACCGGCATGGTGATTGATCTGGTCGCGATGGACCAGACTGTGCGCAGCAAGATTCTCGACCGCTTTGATCACACCAATCTCAATCTCGACGAGCTCTTTGTGAATCAGGTGCCGACGACAGAGAATCTATGCAGGGTGATATTCGCGCTGCTGCGCAATGCGCTGCCCGGAGCAAAGCTTGAGTCGGTCCGCATTGAAGAGACTGAGAATAATTTCTTTCAATGTTTTGCCGAGTAAGACCGAACAGGAAATTAAAGGACAGGGACATGGCACAGCCAATCGCAGTGAGTAAGGCAGTTCGCCGGGCAGTGACACCGGATGAGACGCTCAGTGACGTCAGCACGCAGGAGATGTATCGCGAGATTCTGAGCCGGCTGGGGGAAGACCCCGATCGCGACGGGCTTGTCTCGACGCCTGCCCGCGTCGAGAAATCGCTTGCCTTTCTTACCAAGGGATATGCTGAGGACGCTACCAAGATTCTGCGTGGAGCGATGTTCGAGGTCGACTACGACGAGATGGTGATCGTCAAGGACATCGAGATGTTTTCGCTCTGCGAGCATCACATGCTGCCGTTTTTCGGGAAGGTGCACGTCGCTTATATCCCAAAGGGGAAGGTGATTGGGCTGAGCAAGATTCCGCGCCTGGTTGAGGTGTTTGCTCGTCGGTTGCAGGTGCAGGAGCGGTTGACTCGCCAGATTGCTGACGCGATTCAGGAGGCGATTGAGCCGCAGGGCGTGGGCGTGGTGATCGAGGCGCGGCACTTGTGCATGATGATGCGCGGAATTGAGAAGCAGAATTCGTCGACGGTGACGAGTGCGATGGTGGGGTGCTTCCGGCAGAAGGAAACGCGGTCGGAGTTTTTGTCGCTGGTGAGGAATCCGGCCGGAATTTAAAGGGCTAGAAATTCGAAACGGTCAACGGTATCGAGGTCGCAACGGTAACGGCCTCGCCATTGATCGTATATGGCTTGAATTTCCACTGTCTAACGGCAGCGAGCACGGGCTCTTGAAGCAATAACGGGCCTGAAACCGCCTTTGCATGTCGCACCCTTCCCTCCTTTGTAATTTCGAACCCAATGATCACAGTGCCAGAGACTCTCGCGGCCATGTCTGGATGCGGCAGAATCGGCTCTACTCTTTGCGTAATCAGAGACTCGGCCACTTTCGGTGCGATGAAGAAGTAAACGCCGTCCTGAATCAGCTGTCGCAGGAACTCTTTCGAAGTCGCCACATCCACACGCTCCCCAGCTTCGCGCTGGCCCAGAGAGATGGCCGGAGCAACGGCTAAGACAAGCAGGAGCGTTGAAGCTTTCATCGCGCACAATTCTATCTCGGAAGGCGGCAAAAGAGTTGGATCGATCCATTCGCGAGCCCGTTCTCTGGGATAGGCGCTCCCCCTGTAACCTAGAGATGTGAACGGCCTTCTCATCGTCGACAAACCGGGGGGTATGACCAGCCACGACGTTGTGGCCCGCGTCCGGCGGTATACAGGCGAAAAATCCATTGGACATCTCGGCACTCTTGACCCCATGGCGACTGGCGTTTTGCCGCTGCTGCTGGGCAAGTTCACGCGGCTTGCCCAGTATTTTGGCCAGTCGGATAAGAGCTATACGGGCACCATTCGATTGGGACTTGCGACCGACACCTACGACGCGGAAGGCCAGCCGAATGGGCCTGATCGCTGGCCGCACTATCGGTCTGGCGTGACCCTGGGACGCATTCGGGCGCACGCCCTGCGTTTTCGCGGCGAAATGGAGCAGATGCCGCCCGCCTACTCCGCCAAGAAGATTGACGGCAAGCCCGCCTACAAGCTGGCCCGCGAAGGCAAGGCTGTTGAACTGAAGGCCGCCAGGGTGCGGATCTCCTCGTTCGAGATCACGGGGCTCGCTGATGCGGAGATTGGATTCGCGATGACCATTAGTGCGGGCGGTTACGTTCGGTCAGTCGCGCACGAGCTTGGGGAAGACCTGGAGTGCGGCGCGCATCTCAGCGGCCTGCGGCGCACACGGGCCGGCGCATTTGGGATCGACGAAGCGCACACGCTCGAAGAACTGGAGCAGCACGCGGGCGATCTGTCGGCGCTGCAATCGCTTTGCGTTCATCCGCGACTGCTGCTGCCCGAGATGCCGGCTGTGACGGCGGACGATCATGTACTGGGCCGCTTCCGCAATGGAGCGCAGGCAAATTTGCCGGAGTTCTCTGACGCGGCGATGGTGAAGGTCTTCGCAGACCAGGAGGATCTGGCCGGAATCGCCAAACGCATCGCGGGCACGTTGTTTCAGCCGGTGGTGGTGATGCAGTGAACAGGGAACAGGGAACAGGGGACAGGGGAAACGCTAGCGGCTAAGGGCGACGCGATCTCTCATCCCTAACCTCTAACGACTAACCGCTACACTGTTCTTGTGAAGGCTTCGCGGCGTTGGGTTCTCCGAGTTGTGCTGTTCTGCCTGGCGGCGTCGCCCTTGGGTGCGCGTGCGGGTGCGGCGGGCAGGCCGGTGCTGGTTTGTTTTGGGGACAGCATTACTGCGGGGTATGGGCTGCAAACGGGGCAGGCCTATTCTGACTTTTTGCAGCAGAAGCTCGATGAGCACGGGTACAAGTACAAAGTTGTGAACCAAGGGACGAGCGGGGCGACGACCAAGGACGCGGTTGCGAGCTTGCCGAAGATTCTGCGGTTGCAGCCGGAGATCGTGATTGTGGAGTTCGGCGGCAACGACGGGTTGCGCGGACTGCCGACGACGAGCACGCGCGCGAACCTTGACCAGGTGCTGACGACCCTGGAGAACGCACACATCAAGGTGTTGCTGGCGGGAATCACGCTTCCACCCGATTACGGGCCGGACTACATTCATGCCTTCGAAGGCGTGTTTCGCGAGATGGCCGCGAAGCATCACCCCGTTTTGCCGATGATCTACAAAGACATTGTTCATGTTCCCGGCACGATTCAGGGTGACGGCATTCATCCTACGGCGAAGGGTTCAGAGCTGATTGCGGGAACATTGTTTGCGGCGTTGAAACCGATGCTGAAGAGCAGAGGCTAGTCGTCAGTCATTAGGGATTAGTCGTTAGGGTTAGCCCCCCCCCGGAAGGCAGCATTTGAAACTAAACTGCTCGATTTTGCGTTTGTATAAGCAGCACCCATGCACCACACAGAGGCTCGCTTGATTGAAGTCAAAGACGCGAAGAAGTGGATTCAGAACGGCACGCGGCGCGTGGACATTCTGAAGGGAATCACGCTGACGATCCCCGCGGGGCAGTTTGTCGCTATTGTTGGAGCGAGCGGCAGCGGCAAGAGTACGCTGCTTGGCCTGCTCGCCGGACTCGACACGCCCAGCTCCGGCGAGATCTGGCTCGATGGCGTGCCTATCCACAATCTTGTCGAGTCGCAACTGGCCGCAGTGCGCGGCAAAAAAATTGGCTTCGTGTTTCAGTCGTATCAACTCATCCAGACACTGACCGCTCTTGAGAACGTGTTGCTGCCGTATGAGCTCAACGTCGAAGGGCATGGCCTGGAAAAAGCGCGACGGCTGCTGGACGAAGTTGGGCTGAAAGAGCGCGTCGATCATTATCCAATTCAGTTATCCGGTGGAGAGCAGCAGCGCGTGGCGCTGGCGCGCGCGTTTGTCGTGGAGCCGCCAATCGTGATGGCGGATGAGCCAACCGGCAATCTCGACTCCATCAACGGCAAGCTGGTGCTTGAGCTTTTGCTGGGACGCAATCGCACGGCAAAGACGACGCTGGTGCTGGTTACGCACGATGCTGAGGTTGCGGCCATGGCCGATCGGAAGATCGTGCTTAAGGACGGCATGATTGTTGAAGACACGCTGCCCTTTAATGCGACGGAGCCCTCGGCTGAAGAAGTTGCGGGGCAGCACTAATGGCAGATCGAGCGCTTAGCTGGAAGCGGGCCGCTGCGATTGGCTGGCGCGACCTGAAATCCGCGCCCGGCAAATTTGGATTTGTGGTGCTGTCGGTCGCTGTCGGCGTTGCGGCGCTGGTGGGCGTTCGTGGATTCAGCGAGAGCTTCAGAAAGACGCTGGGCGCTGAGGCCCGCTCGTTGATGGCCGGTGATCTGAGCGCGCGCATTTATCATCCGCCCACCGAGCAGGATAAAGACAAGATTGCTGATCTCGAAAAAGGCCTGCCGGCCGGCACCGAGTCGACGTGGGTGACGGAGACGATTTCGATGGCCAGCGTTCCGCCTGATCCTGTGCCGTTGCTGGTCTCGCTCAAGGCGGTTGATCCGAGCCAGTATCCCTATTACGGAGAGGCGCAGCTCGAGCCCGCGATCAGTTTGCAGAAGGCCCTTGAAGGCGACTCGGCGGTGGTGGCGGAAGAGTTTCTCATCCGGCTGAACGCGCATGTGGGGCAGACGCTGCGCCTGGGTGGGCGGATGTTCACCATTACGGCAGTTCTTGCGCAGGAGCCGGATCGCTTCGGCGCGGGTGCCGGGATGGGTCCGCGCGTGATGATCTCGCAGGCAGCGCTTGATCGCACCGGCCTGATTGCTCCGGGGAGCCGCGCCAGCGAACGGCTGCTGATCAAGCTGCCTGAGGTGGCCGCCGGCCTTGTTGCGAGAAACAAAGCGGCGGATCCTGTTGCGGTGCGCAAGCAGTTGGAAGAGGCGCTGCCTGACGCGCAGGTGATGGACTATCGAGAAGGCAACCCCGCGCTGACGCAGGGGCTGGATAATTCAACGGCAATTTTGAGCTTGATCTGCCTGGTTGCGATGGTGCTGGGGGCGATTGGCGTGGCGATGGCGATGCACGCGCACCTTGAGCAGCGCATGGATATGCTGGCGATTCTGAAGGCGGTCGGAGCGGGGTCGGCCGATTTGCTGCGCATCTTTCTGCTGCAGACGTTGGGATTGGGGCTGGCCGGGGCGGCTGTTGGGGTCGCAGCCGGCTATGGCGTGATGGCTGCGTTGCCTGCGGTATTCGGCAAGCTTCTGCCGGTGCATACGGCACTTGCGTTTCCATGGAAGTCGGCGGCGGCGGGGCTTGGCACGGGCCTGCTGACCACGCTGCTTTTTTGTTTACCGCCGCTTCTGGATGTGCGCGCTGTGCGGCCGGTGCTGGTATTGCGCAGGATGGTGGAAGAGGGGCCGCAGGGTCTGCGCGCCTGGTTCGCCAGTTGGTGGGCGCGGAGGCTGCAGATCGGCATTGCCGTTTTGGTGGTCGCGTGCCTGGCTGGAATTGCCTGGGCGCTTTCTGACTCCGCAAAGGTTGGCGGGTGGTTTGCGGCACTCTTTACCATCGCGTTGATCGTCTTGTTGATTCTGGCTTTCGTTGCGCTGCGTGTGCTGCGCTTCTTCCTGAATCGCGTACGGCTTCGGCTGCCTTCGAGTCTGCGTCACGGGCTGGCCAATCTTTATCGCCCGGGCAATCAATCGGCGGCGGTCCTCGCGGCGCTTGGCCTTGGGGTCATGCTGATTCTTTCGGTGTACCTGATGCAGTCGTCTCTGCTGCGCGACCTGCGCGAGACGGCATCGCCCAAGCTACCGAACGTCTTCCTGATCGACATCACGACCGATGAAGTCGCGGGCGTCAAAGACTTTTTCGCGCACCAGGCGGGCGTGACGCAACAACTCGACCTGATGCCCGTCGTTGTTGGGCGATTCGTCTCGCTCAACGGGCAGCGCCTCGATGCGGAGACCGACGAACAGGCACACGCGCGGCATTTTCCGCGCCGGATGCTCGAGAATGCGGAGTTGAGCTGGGCCGATGCTCCGCCGGCAGGGGACAAAGTCACGGCTGGCAAGTGGTGGAGCAGCGCGGATGCTTCTGAAATCGCAGTGGGCGAGGGCGTTGCGCAGCGGCTCAAGCTCTCTGTCGGTTCCGGAGTTGAGTTGGAGATTGGCGGCCTCGCGCGCAGGCTTGTGGTTACCTCGATCTATCGCGCCGACGGGCAGCATCTTGGGGCGCGCGTATCGTTCGTGTTGCCCTCGGGACAGCTCAAAGATCAGCCGGCCACATGGTATGGCGGCGCGCACATTGATCCCAAGCAGATCCCGATGATGGAGCGCGGACTCTTTCAGGCTTATCCCACCGTGACGGTGATCAATCTTGCTGATGTGCTTGATCGGATTGAGAGCGTGGTGGATCAGGTCACGTTTGTGGTGCGCTTCCTTGCGGGCTTCTCGATCTTCGCCGGGCTGATGATTCTTGCGTCCAGCATTGCCAGCACGCGCTTCCGGCGCATGCGCGAGGCGGTTGTCCTCAAGACGCTGGGTGCAACGCGCATGCGCATTGTCCGCACCTTCAGCGTGGAGTTCAGTGTGCTTGGCCTGCTGGCGGGATCGGTGGGCGTTATCTTCGCCAACTTGCTCACGCGCGTGCTGCTCAAGCGGCTTGAAGTTGGGTACCACCTGGAGTGGAGCGCGACTCTGATTGCGCTGGTTGGCACGGCAGTGCTGGCAACCGCGACGGGCTGGATTGCGAGCTACCGCATTCTTGGGCTGCGGCCGCTTGAAGTGCTCCGCGAGGAGTGACCTGGGTTGCGGTCGTATCCCGCCATCGCGAGGGCGGTGATCCAAAAAAATACGCAAGAAACGGGCTGAAATCCCGATGCGCTCTTGGTGGCCGGCGTTTGACCCACCGCGCGAATCCACTTATGATGAACAGGTTGGCCTGATGCGCCGGGCGCCTGCCTGTGGACTCAAGCCGACGGCAACTCCGGGCTAGAGGCCCTTGTTGCCCCCTCGTTCAATGGTAGGACAGCCGCCTCTGGAGCGGCATATCGGGGTTCGACTCCCTGGGGGGCAGCCAACTAATCTCCGCGCACTTCCCCATGTATGAATTCCTACGCCGGAATCGAATTGGCGTTTTTCCCTTCTTGCTTGGGTTCGCCATCGGCCTTTGCTTTTGAATCGGCTGGCTCTTTCTGGGCAGGTTTTTTCCCGGTCGTCTCTTCCTGGTTTTCCGGCTTGACTTCTACTTTGTCCAATTCTGTCTTCGGCGGTTGATCTTTGGCAGCCTGCTGATCCTGTTTCGGCTCGGCGGGCTTTGGTTCGGCGGGCTGAGATTTCTTTTCCTGAGACGCTTCCGCCGCGCGCGCCGCTCCCTCGAGGATATGCTTCACGCGAAGGCGAGTCCCAAGCCATCGAACGCTGCTCGCATTGCCAGCCTTCTCCAGGAAGGGCGCAAGATCTTCGTCGCTCAGGACGTATCGCTCTTCGAGGAATTGGAGGATCGCCGCGTTCTGGGTCTCCATCGCTTCGAGCGTGGGAAAGAGCTCATCGAGTACTTGCTGCAGAATTTCAGGATCCATGATGGACCTCCGGACAAGTGATTGGATGCGGGAAGTGCGGCGGCGCGCAGCCTTGTGAGCCGGTTTGCCGCAGGCGGCGGTATATTGGATCGGTCCCTGAATCCGTCGGCGGAGAGTGCGCATGCTCGAGGTGAGTCCCAAGAGGAAGGTGTACGACGTCTGCATCATTGGGTCTGGCGCGGGTGGCGGCACCGCGGCCAAGGTGCTCACCGAAGGCGGACTCAGTGTGGTGATGCTTGAGGCGGGGCCGCGGCTCGATCCCGATAAGGACTTCAAGGAACACGTGTGGCCCTACCAGTTGCCCCATCGCGGTGTGGGCGTGGGTGGACGGCAGCGCGGGATTGGCAACGAGTTCATGGCGCCCAACGGATTTTGGGAGATTGAGGGCGAGCCGTACACGACTGCGCCGAGTTCTTCGTTCCGCTGGTTTCGCTCGCGCATCGAGGGTGGCCGCACCAACCACTGGGGCCGGATTGCGCTGCGCTTTGGGCCGGCCGATTTTCGTGCTCACTCGACCGATGGGATGGGCGACGACTGGCCCATCAGCTATGAAGAGGTCGCGCCCTACTACGACAAGGTCGAGCGGTATATCGGGGTCTTTGGCTCCAGGGAAAATGTGCCCAACTCGCCGGACGGCGTCTTTATGCCCCCGCCCAAGCCGCGTTGCACCGAGACAATGATCAAGAAGGCCTGCGACCAATTGCACATCACATGTGTTCCGTCGCGGCTTGCCATCCTGACTCAGGCTCTGAATGGGCGCGATGCGTGCCACTATTGCGCGCAGTGCGGGCGCGGCTGCCGATCGGCGTCGAACTTCAGCTCGAGCCAGGTGATGATTCCGCCGGCGACAGCGACGGGGCGGCTGACGATGATCGCGAACGCCATGGCGCGCGCGATTGTGCTGGGGGCGGACGGCAGAGCGGAGGCCGTCTCCTACATCGATAAGACAACGCAGAGCGAGCAGCGCGTCTACGCGAAAGCGGTTGTGGTTGCGGCCAGCGCGTGCGAGTCGGCGCGTCTGCTGCTCAATTCGCGATCGGCAAGTTTTCCTGCAGGGCTGGCGAACTCGTCGGGTACCGTCGGGCGCTATCTGATGGATTCCGTGGGCAGCGATCTGGCCGGATACTTTCCGCAGCTTGAGAAGATGCCCGCGCACAATCACGACGGCGTGGGCGGCATGCACCTCTACATGCCCTGGTGGCGCTTTGGGCAGAAGAACGAGTTTCTGCGCGGTTACCATATTGAGTTTGGCGGCGGGCGCGATATGCCCGGCGTGGGCAACTTCGAAGGCGTGTGCCAGGAGCACGAGGGCTACGGCGTGAGCCTGAAACAGAAATGCCGCAGCATGTACGGCACCTACATCGGATTCAGCGGGCGCGGCGAGATGATCCCCAACGAGAAGTCTTTCTGCGAGCTTGATCCGGAGGTCAAGGATAAGTGGGGCATCCCCGTGTTGCGCTTTCACTGGCAGTGGGGCGAGAACGAATTGAAGATGGCTGAGGATATGCAGCAGACCTTCCGCTCCATCATCGAGACTGCGGGTGGAACCGTAATCGGCGGAACGCGCCGTCATCCGCTCGCGCCGGGAGAAGCGGCGACGCCACGCATTTCGACGGGTGGCGAGATCATTCATGAGATCGGCACGGTGAGGATGGGCAACGATCCAAAGACGTCGGCGCTTAACGGCAACTGCCAGGCGCATGAGGTGAAGAATCTGTTTGTGGCCGATGCTGCGCCGTTTGTCACCAATCCGGACAAGAATCCGACGTTGACGATCATGGCGCTGGCCTGGCGTACGTCTGATTTTCTGATGGACCAGGCAAAGAAAGGGGAGCTCTAGATGACGCCGATTGACGCAGTTTCGCGACGTGCGGTGTTGCGGTCCCTGAGCATGGGGGCGGTGGCAGGGTCGGTGCTCCGCGTGATCCCGCTGAAGGCGGCGGAGCTGGCGCACACGCTGATCGAAGCGGAGAAGGAACAGCCCGGCGGGTACGCGCCGAAGTTTTTCGATGCGCGAACCTACAAGACTCTGCAGGCGCTGGCGGACACGATCTTCCCGCCGGATGCCGACTCAGGCGGAGCGGTTGAAGCGGGGGCGCCGGAGTTCATCGATCTGCTGACCAGCGAGAACATGGAGTATCAAGCCAAGCTTGGCGGCGGGTTCAAGGGGCTTGAGTCTCTGTGCACAACGCGCTTCGGCAAGGGCTATCTGGATTGCTCGGTGGCGCAGCAGAAAGAGATTCTCGACCTGATCGCTTACCGCAAACATGCGGACCAGGACGCTGGACTGAAAGAGAGCGTCGAGTTTTTTGCCTTTCTTCGTAACATGACCGCCGACGGATTTTTCACCAGCAAGATCGGCATCAAGTATCTCGGCTATAAGGGGAACACGTTTTTGACGGAGTTCCCCGGCTGCCCGCCGGTGCCGGGGATTTGATCCGTGCTTAAATCTCTCGCCATCAGACAGAGGGCCCGTGGCTGAAGCCACATTGAATCAGGAGAGCCTTTTCAGGAGGCTGAAGCCTCCTGCTCCCTCCGACCCCTGGGTTTCTTCACTAATTCAGCGCTTCATTGTTTCGCGGCGGCCTCAATGCGCGGCTTGATGATCTCGTCGAGCAGATCGGGTTTGGCGTCGTCGCGGACGAGGTGCGGATAACGCGGGCCGCCGTGATAGTCGATGTTCGCGGTTTGAATGTATTCATCGATCACGACCATCAGCGAGATGGGCTTTGCGCTGTCCTTGGCCGCTTTGATCGCGTCTTCGAGCAATTCGTGCCGATAGACGCGGCCGTTCACGCCGATGACCTTCATTCCCGATGAAATGCCGGCTTCGAACGCGGGGCCGCCGACAACCGCATCGCTGACCATGCCGTCATCGCTGACCTGCAGGCCGATGGAGTACATGTCGCCGGGGTTGCCGCGCCGTCCGCTCAACCGCGCTGGCTCAGGCTGAAAATCCAGCTTCCATCCTGCGTTCTCGATGCCACCCGTGGGCGACTGCGGGGATGTGGAGTTGAGACGCTCATGAAAGAAGCCGGCCCAGTCGAAGGGGACGACCTGATTGAGAGTCTGGACCAGTTGATCGAAGGTGTAGGTCTTGACCTCGGGTCCGTTGTTGGCTCCGCCGTGGAAGATGTGACAGAAGTCGTCGATGGATTTTTGACCTTTGGATTCGCGACGAATGACGGTGTCGACTTCAAGCCAGAGAAGGTCGCCTTCGTCGTAGTAGTCGGTGCCGCGCCGCCAGTTGAGCCAGCCGCCGCGACCGCCGGGCATCGGCTCGCCGATCGCCGTATCGAGCAGTGGACGCCAGGTGCGCCCCGGGCGGCCGGGCCCCAGTTGCGCGGCGATGCTGGCGAGATATTGGTGATATTGATCTGGAGTCCAAAGCCCGCTGCGTGCCGCGAGCATGGGGCCGAGGTAATCGGTGAGGCCTTCATAGCCCCAGAGCAGGTCGGTTTCCATGGGCTGCTCGTAATAAGGCACGGTCAGATCGGCGGGACGGCGGAATTTGCCGTTCCAGGAGTGCATGAATTCATGCGAGAGCAATCCGCCAAGGCTCATGCCGGCATCGGGGCCGAGGAGCACGCGCTCCGGAAGGCGGCTGTCGTTTGATTCATGGTGTTCGAGGCCGAAGTGCGCGACGTGATCGCTGAGGCCGAAGATGAAGTGGTAGTCGCGGTAGTGGCGCGCGCCAAAGAGCTTGGCTGACTCGGCGACAAGGTTGGTCATTTCCTTCTGAATCGCCGGGCTCATGTTGAGAGCCTCTTCGCTGTCGGCCGCCATGTCGATCTCATGATGAATGGGCTCACCGGGAGGCGTGATATCGACCGCGCGGTAGTACTGGCCGGCGATGATGGGCGAGTCGACGAGGAGATCGAGAGAGATGGGCTTGAATTCAACCTTGTTGCCGGATGCGTTCTCGACGGGCAGGGAAGAGCCGAACTTCCATCCATCGGGCAGCAGGATGGTCGCCTGGTACATGAGCTTTTCGGCGGGCGTGCCGGCCGGGTAGAGCGCAACCTCGTTCCATTCCAAGATGAGGAGCTTGTCGGTAGCCGAGGCGCCGGGCGACTCGATGTAGTCGTATTTGGCTTCGAGCTGTGTCACCCCTGCGGGTATGTCGACATGGAACGTAAACACATCGAGCAGATCGCGTTGCCAGGGAATCGGCTTGCCGTCGGCCTCGAAGTGCAGGCCGGTGAGGTTAGCGATGGGGCCGCCCGGGCTGTGTTCGCCGGGGATCCACTTGGGGTAATACAGGGTGAGAGGGCCGGGCTTTACCGGGAGCACGAGGTGGACGGAGAGGAACTTCTGAGGGGTCTTTGTTGCGTCCACTGAAAGGGAAATGGAATCTGCGGCAGGTGCGGGAAGGGCGCTTGCCAGGAGTGCAAGGGCCAGAGTGACGAAGGGGAACAGCGGCAGCCGTGATTTTTTCATCAAGTAACTCCTCCACAGGGATCGTGATAACTCGCTTAACTTTCCGGAAGATGGCCGATCGAGCTGTGCATTCGGCCCGCCCAACGGTAATGGCAAAGGGGTAACTATTCAATCATGGCGATAGTGCTTTTGGTGGGTATCGGTTCCCCTAAAGTCCCAGTCTAAATGCACCAAAGAGATGTATGCTTCTCGAAGTGAAGTCTATTCCTTTGCAATAGTTTGCAACAGGGTTGTAATGGGAACCTGAAGTGATGCACAATGATGTTTCCCCGCTCGATACCAGGGAAGAAATTGCATCAACCCTGTTTCCGGGCTGGCGGAGGAGACTTGTCCTCCGGCGCTCGGCGACACACCCATCTGAAGTTTCAATGCGGTTGCACCCTGAAACCTGATCGAAATTGACACGAACGGCCCCATTTTCTTTGAACCCGTGAGGAGGAATCTTGAGCACAACGACACTTGCCCCAGATGCAGTTCAGCAGCAGATTGCGCCCATGATCGACGAGATGATTGCGAAGCTGCCTGACCCCAAAAACTTGACCCCGGAACAGCGTCGCGGCATTATTGCGCGTTACGCGGCGGTGCTTGAGCCCAACTTTATTTACTGGATGACGGCGGCCATGATGGCGGCCAAGTCAGAAGAAGTGGGACCGATCATCATGGAAAATCTGCACGAAGAGATCACCGAGAGCCATCCCGTGATGCTGCGCAAGTTCACGGTATCGGCCAAGGCGTACCCCTCAGAGAGCGATGCCATGGCGGTTGATGGCGACCTGACCAAGATGCGCTTGTTCCTTGGCCAGCTCAACGGCGTCAAGTCCCTTGTGACGATGGCGTTCTTTGAGGGCTATATCCAGAAGTTCATGCCGTACCTGGCGGAGCTTGCGGAAGGCCAGGGCTCGAGCGAGAAGGTCTACACCGATGTTCACGGTGTTTGCGATGTGGAGCACTCAGCCGAATTGTTCCGGGCTGTGCAGCTCGAGATTGCCAAGAATCCGCCCAGCAAAGGCGACGACATTTACGAGGGCGTCACCCTGCTTCGCAGGCTGATCGACACCATCATCGACGGGCCTCAAAAGAAGGCCGCGTAATAAGCAAGTCCAGGGAGCCGGAGTCGGGTCATGAATGTGAAATCGGTGGATGTGAAATCGGAAGTCATTGCACAAATTCAACAGGTGGCGCAGGAGCAAAACAAGACCCTTGCGCCCCTTACTGACGATCTTGCTTTGCTCGACTCAGGACTGGACTCGCTTTGTTTCGCAATCGTGGTCGTGAGGCTTGAGACTTCGCTCGGGGTTGATCCGTTCAGCTCGGATGACGCCCGATTTCCGGTGACATTTGGCGATTTCGTGGGTTTCTACGAAAATGCCGCGAAATAACCCAGATTCTCTCTGTAGCACGGTGATTGCCGCCGGAGGTTCATCTTCGCGCCTGAATGTGGGCGCCGAGGGCGAAGCGAATTGGGGCCAGCTCGCTGCCGGCAGCGTCATGAATGAGGGGCATGTCGATTTGCGCGGTCGGTCGGTGCTGCTGGCTGTGATCAGCCAGTTCACCGCCGCCGCCGCTCTCATGCAGCTTGACGGCCTGGCGCGCAGAATCGTTCTCTTTCCTCCAGACATGTCGCGGGATCACGTGGCTTACGCAGCCGCAACGGCGGAAGCCGATCTGATTCTCACCGACGATCCTACTGTTGAAGCAGTTGATGCCAACGTGCGCTGCGTTCGTTGCGCTTGGCAGGCCGGCGGCCGCGAACTGGACCGCCAAAATCCCATCGAAACAGAATGGATTTTGCTCACTTCCGGGACCACGGGTGTGCCTAAGCTTGTTGTGCACACGCTGGCCACGCTGAGCGGCGCAATTCAACCGGGAGCGTCTTCGGCGGTGTGGGCAACGTTCTATGACATTCGCCGTTATGGCGGCATGCAGATTTTTCTCCGCGCGGCACTGGGCGGCACCACGTTGGTGCTGAAGAGCGCGAAAGAGCCGGTCACGGATTTTTTGGCGCGCGCGGGCTCGCTCGGCGTCACGCATATTCTTGGAACACCCTCGCACTGGCGTGGCGCGCTGATGAGCAATGCGACGGGCAAGATTGCTCCGCAGTATGTTCGTCTCTCCGGCGAGATTTCGGACCAGGCGATTCTGAACCAGATGCGGGCGACGTATCCCGAGGCCAAGGTGGTTCATGCTTTTGCTTCGACCGAAGCTGGAGTCGTTTTTGAAGTGAAGGACGCGCTCACCGGATTTCCGCCGGAGGTGGTGGGGAGCAATCCGCAGGTTGAGATGAATCTCGATAGCGGCACATTGAAGATTCGCTCGGCGCGCACTGCCTTTCGTTATCTCGGCGCTCATACGCCGGTGCTCAAGGGTGCGGATGGGTTTGTCGATACCGGGGATGCTGTCGAGTTGCACGATGGACGCTACCGCTTTGTCGGACGTCAGGACGGGACCATCAATGTCGGCGGTATGAAGGTGCATCCTGAGGAAGTGGAAGCCGTCATCAATCGCCATCCCGAGGTCAGTGTCTCGCTGGTGCGCATGAAGAAGAACTCGATCATCGGGGGTCTGGTGGTGGCGGATGTGGTGCTGAAGAAGCCGCCGCAGCCGGCCGATTCGAATGCGTCGCTGCTGCAGCGGGAGATTCTTCAGTTTTGCCGTGGCGAGCTTGCCCAACACAAGGTTCCCGCGGCCATCAATTTTGTGCCGAACCTGGCCGTTGCGGAATCTGGAAAGCTGATTCGGCCGCATGCGTAACGTGATCGTCACTGGCGGGAGCCGTGGGCTGGGATTGGGGATTGTCCGGCGCCTGGCTGAGACGGGGTTTCGAGCAATTGCAATTGCGCGCAACCGGACCGAAGACTTTGACGCTGCAAAAAGCGAGGCGGTCGAAGGGCGCCCTGGAGTTTGTCAGCTTCGACCTTTCTGCGATCGATGAAATTCCGGCCCTTGTGACGAGATTGCGTCGGGAATTTGGGCCGATTTACGGCTTGGTGAACAATGCAGCCTTAAGCGCCGACGGAACTTTGGCGCTGATGAAGATTCATGAGATCGAAAGTGCTTTTCGGCTGAATACGATTTCGCCGCTGGTGCTCACCAAGTATGTGGTGCGCGCGCATGATGGCCGATGGAGGAGGACGAATCGTGAACATTTCTTCGGTCGTCGCCTCGACAGGCTATAGCGGGCTTTCGGTTTATTCCGCAACCAAGGCGGCGTTGAACGGTTTCACGCGCTCTCTGGCACGAGAGGTTGGACAACTTGGCGTGACGGTCAATGCCGTGGCGCCCGGATTTGTGGACACGGAGATGACCAAGGGGCTCACCGCCGAGCAACGCGACCAGATTGCGCGTCGCAGCGCTCTCAAGCGCCTGGTTGAAGTCGCGGATGTGGCCAATGCCGTTGAATTCTTGATGAACGATCGTTCGAAAAATATGACCGGTACGGTGATTACGGTCGACGCGGGGAGCACCGCATGAGCGAGACACTTTTGATGGAGACGAAGCAACAGGTCGAATATTCCCCGGCCCGAGCATGGCTGCGGGCGCTGGAGTTGACCGCGCCGATCGCCAAAAATCCTCGGCGCACGCTGCCCGATGTGATCGACGAGCAAGCGACGAAATTGGGCGATGCGCCGGCGGTTGTGTCTGACCGCGAGAGCCTGAGCTACGCGGCGCTCGCGGCGCGCACGCACCAATATGCGCGCTGGGCGCGGAAGATGCGGCATTGGCAAAGGCGATGTTGTTTGCCTGCTGATGACCAACCGGCCCGAATATCTGGCCATCTGGCTCGGCGTTACGAGCGTGGGCGGAGTGGTCGCGCTGCTGAACGTGAATCTCGTTGGCGCGTCGCTGGCGCATTCGCATTCAAACCGTCTCGCCGAAATGCGTGGTCGTGGCCGCGGAGCTTATCGAGTCGCTGAACGCGGCTCTTCCGCACCTGAGCGATAAGCCCGCAATTTTCGCGCACGGAGACGCTCAGCACAGTTCAATCGAATCGATCAGGAAATTACCGATCTGTCTGACGCGCAACTCTCCGGCGACGAACGCAGGCCGGTCGGAATCGACGACCTCGCGCTCTACATCTACACCTCGGGCACGACCGGCTTGCCCAAGGCGGCACGCATCAGTCACGGGCGCATTCTGCAATGGAGCTACTGGTTCGCGGGCATGATGGAAGTGACCCCGGCCGACAGAATGTATAACTGCCTGCCCATGTATCACAGTGTCGGCGGAGTGCAGACGACCGGGAGCGATGCTTGTGGCCGGCGGCTCAGTTGTGCTGCGCGAGAAATTTTCCGCGAGCGGCTTCTGGAAAGATGTGCGCCGCTGGGATTGCACGCTGATCCAGTACATCGGCGAACTTTGCCGCTATCTGATGCTCACTGAACCGAGCGCCAAGGACGGAAAACATCGCCTCCGGCTTGCCTGCGGCAACGGGCTGGCCCCGGAGGTGTGGGAGCCGTTCAAGAAGCGCTTCGGCATTCCGCGCATTCTCGAGTTTTACGCCGCGACCGAAGGAAGCGTCTCGCTTGTTCAACGCGCAAGGCAAGACTGGGTCGATTGGGCACATCCCGTCGTACCTGGTGCATCGCTTTGCGCCGGCGCTTGTGGTCTTTGATTTTGAGAAGGGCGAGCCGGTTCGCAACGAAGAGGGATTCTGCATTCGCTGTGCGCCGAATCAATCCGGCGAAGCGCTGAGCAAGCTCGTCGATGATCCGGCCAATGTCGCGAGCCGGTTTGAGGGCTACACCTCAAAAGAAGCCAACGAGAAAAAGATTCTGCGGGATGTGTTTGTCCGTGGAGATGCATGGTTTCGCTCCGGCGACCTGATGCGCCGCGATGAGCAGGGTTACTTTTACTTCGTCGACCGCATCGGCGACACCTTCCGCTGGAAGGGCGAAAACGTCGCCACCTCCGAAGTGGCTGCAGCGTTAGGCACGTTTCCCGGTGTGATGCACACCAATGTTTATGGGGTCGCTGTCCCGGGTACGGAAGGGCGCGCGGGGATGGCTACGCTGGTGAGCGAGGCGGAGCTCGATCTGGAAGCGTTGCGTCAACATCTGATCGATCGGCTGCCGCCTTATGCGCGGCCGCTGTTTCTGCGCATTCGCACCACGGTTGATATGACCGGCACGTTTAAGTACTCGAAGACGGAGCTGGTCCGCCAGGGATACGATCCGATGGCGTCGGAGGACGAGCTGTTTTTTGATCATCCGCAGTTGGGTCGCTTCGTGCCGCTCGACTTCGATCTGTACGATGAGATTCAGAGCGGTCAGGTTCGGCTTTAATAGACTTCATTTCGACCGAACGATCAGGAGAGAATGCAGGATGCTCATCGATTCAATGCGGGATGAGTTCGCGAAGGTTGAGACGGCGATTGATGGCGGTCCCATCCTGCCCGATGTGACGGCCCGCGAGATCCGCGAGTATCTTGGTTCGCGCTACGATTTTGCGCGTGGCATGGATCTGGAGACAGTGGTCGACGATGTTGAGGGAATGCTGCGCAAGTGGCAAGTGCAGGTCACGCACCCGCGTTATTTCGGCCTCTTCAATCCGAGCGTGACGCTGGCCTCGGTCGTGGCTGACACGCTGGTTGCGATGTACAACTCGCAACTGGCGAACTGGCGCACCTCTCCGGCGGCAAACGAGATTGAGCGGCACACGCTTGGTTGGTTGACGGAAAAGTTTGGCCTACCCAAAGATTCAATCGCAACGTTTACCAGCGGCGGCATGGAAGCAAATCAGTCGGCCATCGTTGTTGCGCTGACGCGCGCCTTTCCTGCTTACGGTGAGCACGGGCTGCGCAGCCTCAAAGGAGAGCCTGCCGTCTACCTTACGGATGAGGCACATCACGGGTACAACAAGATTGCGCATGTCACCGGGCTCGGCCGCGGGAATCTTCGCATCATCGGAACCGATGCCGGCTTGAAGATGAAGGTGGAAGAGCTGAAGCACCGTATCGCGGAAGATCGCAGGAATGGATTGCTTCCGTTTATGGTGATCGCGACGGCGGGGACCACAGCAGCCGGCGTGATTGATCCGCTGCCTGAGATTGCGCGCGTTTGCAAGGATGAAGGTTTGTGGCTGCATGTGGACGCTGCGTGGGGCGGAGCGGCTATCGTCTCTCCCAAGCTGCGGCATTATCTCGCTGGCATTGAAGAGGCCGATTCGATTACCTGCGACGCGCATAAGTGGCTTTCCGTTCCGATGGGGGCAGGAATGTTTTTCTGCCGGCATCGCGAAACGGTTGCGCAGGCATTTCGCTCGGACGTGACCTACATGCCGGCGAAGACCGCGACGTACGGCGGCGATGCGGCGATCACCTTTGATCCGCTGACGAATTCGATGCAATGGTCACGGCGGTTTATCGGCCTGAAGCTTTTCATGGCGCTGGCCGTACAAGGCGAAGAGGGATACGCCGCGAAGATCGAGCACCAGACGCGGATGGGCGATGTTCTTCGCGAGAGCTTGAGCGCCCACGGATGGCGGATCATCAACTCGACTCCGCTGCCGGTTGTGTTGTTTAACAGGGACGACATTACTCCTTCAGAATTGCTGGCTGGAATGCGTGAGCGTCAGATTGCGTGGATGTCCGAGGCAAGCGTGGGCGGCGTGCCGGTTGTGCGTGCGTGCGTAACCAGCTTCAAAACGACTGAGAAAGACATTGAGTGGGTGGTAGGCCAGATGAATACTCTGGTGACGGAAGCGGCTTGCCAGAGAACGGCCTGAATTCAAGAGAACTCGAAAACGGAAGCACGGGTGGAGATATGAGACCGGAAACGATCGCAATTCACAGCGGCTATGAGCCCGATCCAACGACCAAGTCGGTCGCTGTGCCGATCTACCAGACCGTGGCATACGCCTTTGACAGCGCCGATCACGCGGCGGCGCTCTTCAATCTTGAGGCGGAGGGCTTTCGCTACAGCCGCATTCAGAATCCCACGACACAAGTGCTCGAGCGTCGCGTTTCAGCGCTCGAAGGTGGCCTGGAATCACTCTGCACCGCGACCGGTCAGGCCGCGGTGAACTTCGCTGTGCTGAACGTGACGGAGCTCGGATGCAACGTCATCTCAGTCCCGCAGCTTTATGGCACCACGCATACGCTGTTTGCGCATATTCTTCCGGGACAGGGCGTGACGGTGCGCTTCGCCGAGAGCGATCACCCGGATGCAATCGCGAAGCTGATCGACGATAAGACGCGCGCGGTGTTTTGCGAGAGTGTCGGCAATCCTGCAGGCAACATATGCGACATTGAGGCCCTTGCCACAATGGCCCATGCGCATGGCGTGCCGCTGATTGTCGATAACACGGTGGCGTCGCCGATTCTGCTGAAGCCCATCGACTACGGCGCGGATATTGTTGCTGAATCGCTGACCAAGTTTCTCGGTGGGCATGGGACAACTCTGGGCGGGATCGTGGTCGACAGCGGCAACTTCGACTGGAAGGCAAACGCGAAACGGTTCCCGATGTTCAGCGAGCCGGACGCGTCGTATCATGGCCTGGTCTACACCGATCATTTTGGGAGAGCAGCGTATATCGCCCGCTGCCGCAGCGTGTATCAGCGCTGCACGGGAGCTGTTCTATCCCCGCTTAGTTCTTTCCTTCTGTTGCAGGGGATTGAGACGGTGGCGTTGCGTGTGGAGCGGCATGTTGAGAATGGCCGCAAAGCCGCGGAGTTTTTGCGCGATGATCCGCGGGTGGAATGGGTCAAGTACGCCGGATTCCCGGAGAGCCCGTACTACGCGCTGGCGCAGAAGTATTTTGCCGGTGGAGTCTGCTCGCTGATGTCGGTGGGCATCAAGGGCGGGTACAGGGCGGCCATGAAGTTTCATGATTCGCTGAAGTTGGTTACGCGGCTGGTCAATCTCGGAGATGCGAAGTCGCTGGCATGCCATCCGGCTTCAACGACGCATCGCCAGATGTCCGCCGAGGAACAGGTTCACGCAGGGGTTTTGCCGGAGATGATTCGGCTGAGCATTGGGATCGAGCACATCGACGATATTCTTGAGGACCTGGATCAGGCGTTAGCTGCCGCTTCAAAGTAGGAGAAGGGAATTCATGCCGGTCACGGTAGAGACCAACATTGCGACGCGCGATGGGAGCTGCCCGCGGAAGCTCGGCCGCACGCCGACTCGTACCGTCGTCACCGTTGGGCTGGTGAACAACATGGGCGAGGGAGCCTTCCGCGACACGGAACAGCAGTTCGTCGATCTTCTCTCTGCGGCTGCGGGGGATATTCCGGTTCGGCTGGTTCTTTATGTGTTGCCCAGCATGCCGGGTGCGGCGGAAAAGAAATCGATTGGCGGCCACAGCTACCTGAGCACGGAGACTCTCTGGGGTGCGCGGCTGGACGGCCTGATCGTGACCGGGCGCGAGCCGTCGACGCCAAGCCTCCGCGATGAGGCGTATTGGCAAAGCTTTACTGATGTTTTGGATTGGGCGCGGGAGAATACACATTCTGCGGTGTGGTCGTGTCTCGCCGCGCATGCCGCCGTGCTGCACCTGGATGGGATCGGAAGGCGCAAGAGCCTGGTCAAGAACTTCGGCCTTTTTCAATGCGAGCGCGATTCGAACCACTGGCTCACGTACGGACTGCGGCCGCGTTACACGATTCCACATTCACGATGGAACGGAGTGCCGCGCGAGGATCTTGTTGCTGCCGGGTATGAGATTCTCGGCCAGACTGCCGATTCGGGCGTCGACACGTTCGTCAAAAAAGACAAGAGCGTGTTTGTGTTTTTTCAGGGGCATCCCGAATACGAGACCGATACTCTGATGCGCGAGTATCGGCGGGATGTGGGGCGTTATCTCCGGCATGAGATGGAGAATTATCCCAACATGCCGCTGGGATATTTTTCGCCGGCAGACGGAGGAAGTGTTGAACGCGCTTCGCGAAGAAGCTATCGTTCAACGCGACAGAGGAATGTTGACGCGCGTGGCGGCGGCCCTTGAGTCGGCTGCGATTGAGAATACCTGGACGGAGACGGCGGCGCATCTTTACAGGAACTGGCTCAAGGCGTTGCGCGCGAGCAAGGGCGCGGGGCGTGAGACGGGGAGTGCGGACGCGATTGTTTCTGCACTTCGTTAGTCTCGTTTGGAACGGGGGCGCTTGAGGTTCGTGGTATCCCAGGTCCCCAAAGGCGAGGGACCTGGGGCACCCAGATTCTTTGGGCTCCTATCGAAAATCACCCAGATTCTTCCGGCACCCCATCGGTTTCACCCACATTATTCTTCGGGGTCCCATCGAAAATCAAAGTTGTCTATCTCCTCGAGGCCACTCCGCACAAAAGAAGAAGGCCGACCCCATAGGGACCGGCCTTCTTTAATCTAGTGTAATTTAATCTACGCTTACAGGCCGCCCGCAGCTTGCTCAGGCGCAGCCATGTTGGACAGCAGTTGAACCTGGACGCGACGGTTCTGTTTGCGTCCATCTGCTGTGTTGTTGGGAGCCACTTCTTTATCCTTGCCAATACCAATCAGGTAAAAACGATGGGCGGCAATTCCGTAATGCGATGCGAGATACTGCACGACCGCATCGGCACGGCGCTGGCTCAATTCATAGTTGTATTGCGCAGAGCCGACTGAGTCGGTTCCGCCGGTCACCTGCAGGATGTAGCTCTTTGCGGAGCCCAACTGCGCGGCGAACGTATCCAGTTGATCGCGATCGTCCTTGGTGAGCGTCGACTTGTCGAAACCGAAAGTCACCGTCACGTCCGCGACTGACTTGTAGTTATCCAGGCCCTTCACTACGCTTTCAAGTGAATCGGCGCGATGAACTACGTCGACTGCTGCGGTTGTAGCATCGTCCGCAGACTTGCTTGCATTCTGCGCGCTCTGGTTGGCCGCGTCTGCCGCGCTCTGGGCCTGGGCAATGCCGGCCTGGGCGCGCTCGTCGGTTTCGTGGATGCTGCGGTTATTGGCAGCCGTCTTGGCATCGAGCGTATCTGTGTGCTCGATCAACGGCGCCGTTTGCGTGCGCACATAGTTCTTGGTGGAGCAGCCTGCGGCACCCAGCACCGCAAGGCTTGCCACCAATCCGAACGATGTAAATCTATTGATAATCATCCTTTGCTCCTTGGATCGTTATGGATTTAATGCCGTCCTGCTGATTCATTCCATCGTGCGCGGGTGAACCAACGTTACGGCTGCTGGGTGGTGTTGGCGGGAGCGGTCGCGCTCATCTGAGTGCCAAGGCTGTTGGCCATCAGGCGAATGTGAACCGTGCTCTTACGGATCGGCTTAGCGTCGGGATCGTTCGCATCCTTTGCGTTGCCGAGCGAAACTGCGTGCATGCGGTAGACGGGGATCTCATGCTCGGTCACGAGGTAGCGCTCAATGGCAGCGGTAAGGCGTGACGAGCTCTGGATGCCGGCGCTGCCGCCCAAAGGCGAGTGCGCTTCCATCTCGAGGATGTAACCGTGCTGGCCGTCGAGGGTCGTGGCCAGATCATCGAGCTGCTTTTTCGCATCGGCGCTCAGGATCACAGAGCCACCGCGGAAAGCGATGTCGGCTTCGGTGATCGGCTTGTACTGATCGAGACCGTTGACGGTGCCGTTGATGGTTTCGACGTGGCCTGCTGCGCCCTGCGCGGTCGAGTTGGCCTGCTGCGCCTTATCGCTGGCCGCCGAGGCGGTCTGGCTGGCGGCATTTGCCGATTCCTGCGCCTTGCGGATACCGGCCTGGGCGCGGTCGTTCACATCCTGAATGTCTTTCGCGTTCTTCGCGTTGACGTCATCGAGTTCGGTGAGACGATCGTTGATCGGATCGGTCTGCCTCTTTACCCACTTCTTGCGAGCAAAGGGCTGCATGCGACCCCAGAAGCCCTCTTTTGCGGGGGTAACCGGGGGAGTCACGGTTTGCTGCGAAGTTGCGGCTGGGGGAGTGTCCTGGGGGGAAGTCGACGAAGGGGTCTGCGCAAGCGCAGGAACGGCCAGCGCCGATGCCAGAAGCAAAGCGCCGAAGGGGCCATAAATCGAAGTGGTTGCTGAACTCTTCATAATTTTAATTTTTCCTCGCCGTGTGATTTCCGCAGAATTGCGATCTGCGGATTCTTAGAACACAACGGTTATGATCGCTGTGCACGTTCTCTCGACCCTATTGAAGCAAGGCGGGAACCACTCTAAAGTTTTCCACAGGCAAATTGGCATCTTATTTAAATTCAATGGTTTATTGCATCGTAGGGCGAAATTTTAAAAATTGGAGTTGGGGAAAACCGCGCAATCGTGTAATTCTTCCCGAAAATATCGTGTAAGTTCTACTCGGCTTTCGCAGTGCGGGGGTAGGAAAGCCGGGAGCAGGATCAATGAGTTAGCGGGTGTTTCATGGCTTTTCTGGCCAAGACTTTAGGCCGTCGGGCCGCTCTTTCATTTCATTGGAATGCGGTATGCGGATGAGTGCGTTAGCCACGCTGCGCTTGGTAGCAAGTCGGCGAGTCAGCGCGTGATTCCGAGCTTTTGGTGTCGCGGCCTAACCCACTCATTTCGATAAGACCGCGATGAAGAGGGCACAGAGGTCTACTGCGTCAGCTCGCGCAACAGCACCTGTGCCTTGGCGGCCAGGGTTGCGGCCCCGTCCACGTCGCCGGTGTTCAGCGCCTGCCGGGCCTGTTTCAGGTATTGCTTGATCTGGGACAGCGGTCTTCTTTTCCTGGTCAGAGAGCGGCCGGTTGATCTCTTTCAGTCCCCGCTCGGTGGCGGCAATCAGCTCCAAAGATTCATGATAGGTCCGGGTCGGCTCGCCGGATGAGAGCTGGCCAATCGCAGAGACCTCCGGGGGTCTCCGGGGCGGGGGGATTCTCCGCCACCTGGGCCGGCTTTTCGGGAGGCCTGTGGTGGTGAACCGGCGGGCGCAGCCGGTGCACCTCCGCATCCGGATCGTCGTCTTCGAGCGGGCTCCAGCGGGATCGCGATGGCCGCCAGCGGAAACTCCGGATGCAGGACCTGAGGCTTCGGAAGCGTGCTGGCCGGCAGCGGGAGCCTGGCGACGGCTGCCGATGGGGCTTGAACAGGCATCCAGAAAGGAAGAGCGGCAGCAGCCACACAACGGAACTAGCGCGCAACTTCATCCCGAAGGTCCTTCCTGATGTTGGACGACTGCTGGTTGCTCGCCATGGGCCGCGGGTTGAAGAACACGGCGCCCCCATTCCGAAGGAATGGTTGGAATTCGCAGCAGGAACTCAGTGCCACTCTCTGGATTCGATTGTACTTCCACGCTTCCGTAGTGCAACTGAAGAATCCTGTAGGTCATGGCCAGGCCAATGCCGCTGCCGCCGGTTTTGGTCGTGAAGTAGAGATCGAAGATTTTCTCGCGAATCTCGGGCTGGAATGCCGGGGCCCTGGTCGGCGATGCGCAGAATGGCAAATTTCGAGCCTTCTTCGAGAGTCACGCGTAAAGTGCCACCGTTGGGCATGGCTTGTGCGCCGTTCAGGATCACGTTCAGCGCTGCCTGCTTGATCAGGTCCGCGTCAATATTGACCATCACCGGTTTGTCAGGGAAGGGGCTCAAAAGGTTGACGTTATGGCTCGCCAGCTCTTCGCGGGCGAGTGCAAGGACATCGCCGATCGACGGAGCGTAGATCCTGCTCTTTTAATTGCAGCTCGACGGGGCGGCTGAAGTCGACAAGCATCTGCACGACGCGGTCGAGGCGGCGAATCTCTGACTCGATGATCTCGAGGTGACGCATGGCGGGAGAGCCGGTGCCGGCCAACTTGCTTTTGAGCAGCTCCATGTGGACGACGATGGCGTTGATGGGGTTCTTGACCTCGTGCCCGACGCCCGAGGTGAGCCTTCCAATCGCGGCCATGCGCCGTGAAAGCTCGAGGTCGGACTCAACCGCTTCAGCCGATTCCAGGTCGTGGAGCGTCAGCAGGGCGCCGAGCGTGCCGGGAGATTTCTCATCTTCGATAAAGTCGAGCGAGACCTGGATGCGGCGGCCGGTTTCCGTGAGCAGTTCCTGCTGATGAATGGAGACTCCCGCATCGAAGGCATCGCGCAGCGCCTGGCCGAGTTCCGTTGATCCCTCAAAGATCTCGTGAGCGTGGCGGCCCAGGATGCTCCCGTCACTGAGGGGCAGAAAGCGGCGGACGGACTCAGAGACGAGCACGGCGCGGCCGTCGCCGGTGAAGAGCAGGATGCCGTCCTGCAGATTGCCGAGAACCTGGTTGAGGTTTTCTTTCATTGTCGAGAAGACTTCTTCGACATTGCGCATGCGTGCGCCGAAGCGCTCAATCTTGCGCGAGACGGTGGTGGCCACGTCCTGACTGCGGGCCTTCTCGCCTTCCGCTGCGGCTTCACTCGCCAGGTTGAGCTTGTCGAGTTGCAGGCTGATCTGTTTGAGCGGGCGAAGGGCGAGGTTGCTGAGAAGGATGGCGGCAATGAGCGCGGCGCACAGCGCGAGGCCCATGAGGGTGAACGCGCCGGCCAGCCAGGGCGCATAGAAGGCGCGCAGCAGAGTTGTACGCACACCGACATGGATGGTCATGAAGGGTTCGCCGTTGCGTTCCAGCGGCACCACGACATCAAAGACGCGAGGCGGCCCGAAGACCTCCTGGATCATCTTGACGGGGTTTGCGTCGCGGAGCTGCGTGTAGTTGGGGCGAATGGGCAGCGGCTTCTCTTCGTTGTCGGGATTGGTGCTGAGCAGGATAAGGGACTGGCTGTCGGCAATGTTGATGTCGTAGACGGTGAGCGAGTAGCGATTGACCGATTCGACGACGGCCTGCAGAGGCGCGTTGTCGCGCACCGCTTCCCCTGCGAGCTGGCGCAATTCGGCGGGGTTATTCGGGTCGACCTGGCGATCGCTCAGGCCCGCCTGTACGGCGTTGCGCACCGCGAACTGAACCTGATCCGCGACCATGCGGTTCTCGTCGTAAGACTGCTGCACAGAAGAGTGGAGGAGCTGGACGAAGTAGACGAGCGAAAGGACGCCTGAGATGAGAAGCACCAGGGCGGTGATGGCCAGCACGAGCTTGGTTTTAAGTGGCATGGCTAATCGGGCGGCGCGCAGCGATTGATAGGTTCGTGGTATCCCACCCATCCACGATAATGCCGTGGATGGGTGGGGCACCCCATGTCCGATGGAGCGATGAGTATCCCATGTCCCAGAATCGGGACATGGGGCACCCGAGATATTTCAAATCACCCGTCGAGATTGTCCCTCATTCACTGGCGTTCTGGCTGTATTCCTTCAGCTTGTTATGCAGCGTCTTGAGGCTGACGCCAAGAATCTCGGCGGCACGCGTTTTGTTTTGCCCGGTCTCTTCGAGGGTGCGGAGAATCAGCAGTCGCTCACCTTCGTATACTGTCGATCCTACGCGCACCGGGATCAGTCCCGCATCGATGGAGACGACGTTCGACGAGACTGAGGCACCGAAGCCCGAGGGAAGGTGACCGGCATCGAGGGGAGCGCCGTCGGGACAGAGGATGACGGCGCGCTCAATGACATTGCGCAGCTCGCGGGCATTTCCCGGCCAGTCGTAGGAGACGAGGCGATTGAGCATTGAGGGCGCTACGCCCGAGACTCTGCGGTTGTGCTTGCTGTTCATCTCGGCGATCATGGCGTCGGCCATCGCGGGCAGATCTTCAAGATGATCGCGGAGCGCCGGCATGATGAGGGTGAAGACGTTCAAGCGGTAATAGAGGTCGGCACGAAGCTGGCCGTCGGCAACGGCTTTTTCTGGATCGCGATTGGTGGCGGCGAGAACGCGCACATCGATCTCGTGTTCGACGCCGGAGCCAAGGCGGCGCAGCTTGCGCTCTTCGAGGACGCGCAGAAGCTTGGCCTGGGTGTTGGGCGGCATCTCGCCCAGCTCATCGAGAAGGAGCGTACCGCCGGAGGCAAGCTCGAAGCAGCCCTCGCGGCGCTCTGTTGCTCCGGTGAAGGCTCCTTTTTCATGGCCGAAGATTTCGCTTTCGATCAGGGCTTCGGGAATAGCGGCGCAGTTGACTGCGACAAATGGCTTGCCTTTGCGTGGGCTGAGATCGTGCAGAGTGCGGGCGGCCAATTCCTTGCCGGTTCCGCTCTCACCGGTGATGAGAACCGAAACGTTGGAGGGCGCGACCTGCTCGATGAGGTCAAAGAGTTGGCGCATGGGGCGCGAGCTGCCCACCAATCCGCCCATGACACCGGTTTCGCGCAGACGGCGGCGGGCCACTTCAAGCTCGATCTCGGTTTCGCGCAGACGGGTGGCATTGGAGAGTATGGTGCGCAGGCGCGTGGCGTCGACTGGCTTCTGCAGAAAGTCATACGCGCCCAGCTTCATGGCGTCGACGGCGAGATCGATGGAGCCCATGGCGGTGAGCATGACCACGGCAACTTTGGACTGGAGTCCCGATCCTTCTTCAGAGAGTTTGGTGAGGAGGCCGATGCCGTCCATGCGCGGCATTTTGAGATCGGTCACGACGATGTCGGGGTTCCAGGCGAGAGCCTTTTCCCATCCTTCGACACCATCACGGGCGGTTTCAGTGCGGTATCCCCAACCGGAGATTAACTCGGCTAGACCCATCAGTGCGTTGGGTTCGTCTTCAACGATGAGGACCTTGACGGAATTCTGCATGGAGGCTCCGGAACGCTCTAACCTACCTTTCTACCACGCAGATACGGTGCAGCGCGCAGGCGGGAGGGTGCGCGATGCGAGACCGGCTCTGATCTGAACGAACGGCCGGGCGCACTTCACTCTGTGCGGGTCTGGAGATCCGCGCAGCAGCCGCTCTGGAGAGTGGCGCTATAGAACCTGGGAATTTGGGGAGAACTTCTTGCTCTCAGTCGAGGCGGTTCTTTTTCAAAACCTTGTTACCCTTGACGTGAAAGAGGGCGAGAATCAGCAGGCCGGTGCCGAAGAGTACGAGGATGGGCGGCTCGGGGGTGACGGTGGTGAAGTTTCCATCGGTCCCGTATGCTTGCCCGTCGTGGTCGGGGTTGGGACCAAGGCTGGTCGCTTCGTCCAGGCTGTAATTGTTCGAGCCGGCGCCCCAGATGCTGAGCGGCAGATCGACGTTCGATCCCGGAGTGCTGATCAGGAACAGCAGGCCCATGCCGTCCAGTTCCGGACCGCCATTCGTGAAGAGCAGGTCGTCGTTGGTGAATCCCTGGCCGTATTTGCAGAACGAGTTGTTGCTTGGTCCCGAGAAGTTCTCAAACCCCTTGGAGCAGGGGTCGAGGCTTCCGGTCCCCGAGAGGAATCCGCTGCCCGGCAATGCGGTCACAGAAATGGTTCCCGACTGGAGAAAGTAGACGCCGGGAGCGATCTCCGTTCCCTGCAATGTGCCTGATCCGGAGACACCCTGGTCGGTGAACGTGAAGGAGAACGAGTCAGCCATTGCACTTGCTGGTATTGCCATGGCTGCTGCGAGTGCGAGGGATGCGACAAGGATTCTCTTCATGAACGGGTACTCCTGAACGGGATTACGCAACACTCGATTATCAAAAGCGGTCAGGAATCTTGAAATACAACTTCAGGGCCAGCGCGCGCCTGTACTCCCCTGATCCCTGACCCATGGCCCCTGACCCCTGATCCCTGATCCCTGTTTCATGGGTCGTTGGTAACATCGGGCCGAATTGCCGCTCTCTATAATTGAAGAATATGGCGACTGTTCCTGCCGTTACCTTGCCGGCACTGAAACTGAAGATGGAGTCGCGCGAAGCGCGGGTTGGCATTATTGGCCTGGGTTACGTGGGGCTGCCGCTGGCCCTGCTCTTCAGTGAGCAGAGGTTCCGTGTCACCGGATTCGATATTGATGCCGCCAAAGTGTCGAAGCTGAATCAAGGCCGCTCGTACATCGTGCGCATCCAGGACGATGCGATTCAGCGCGCCCAGAAGACAGGATTTGAGGCAACTGCCAATTTCGCAGAGATTGCCGAGATGGACGCGGTGATCATCTGCGTGCCCACCCCGCTCAATGAGCATCACGAACCGGATCTGAGTTACGTGACCATGACCGTCGAGTCGATTGCGCCGCACATTCGGGAGGGACAGTTGATTGTTCTGGAGAGCACGACTTATCCCGGAACGACGGAAGAGGTGGTGGTTCCGCTTCTGGAGCGAGGAAACAAAAGCGGGCTCAGAGTGGCGCATGGAGCCGAGGAAACAGGCGTGCATGTTGCGTTTTCGCCGGAGCGCGAAGATCCGGGCAACGAGACGGTGAAGCGGCACGACGTTCCGAAAATTGTGGGCGGGTGCGGGCAGGCCGCGGCGGAGTTGGCCACGGCCATGTACTGCTCCATCTTCAAGCGCGTCATTCCGGTAAGCACGCCGGCGGTGGCGGAGATGACGAAGCTGCTTGAAAACATCTACCGCTGCGTGAATATCGCGCTGGTGAACGAGCTCAAGCAACTCTGCATGAAGATGGGGATCGATATTCACGAGGTGATTGAAGCGGCGAAGACCAAGCCGTTCGGCTTTCAGGCCTTCTATCCGGGGCCGGGGCTCGGCGGACACTGCATTCCCATTGATCCGTTTTACCTTTCATGGAAGGCGAAGGAGTTCGACTTCGAGACACGCTTCATTCAACTCGCCGGCGAAGTGAACGGGGAGATGCCTTATTTTGTCCTCGAGCAGATCGCCGACGGCCTGAATGCTCATCGCAAATCGATCAACGGCTCGAAGATCCTGGTGCTGGGTTTGGCGTACAAGCGCGACATTGACGATCTGCGCGAGTCGCCTTCGCTCACCATCATCGAATTGTTGCGCGATAAGGGCGCCAGTGTGCGCTACAACGATCCGTTTTTCCCCAGTGTTGGGCGGGGAAGACACTACGATTTGAATATGACCAACACGCCGCTCGAGGACCTTGGCCAATACGACGCGGTCATCATCGTCACCGACCACTCCGCATATGACTATCGCAAGATTGTCGAGGAGTCGCAGTTGGTGGTCGACACGAGAAATGCCACCAGGGGCATCGTTTCACCCAAGATCGTGCGCTGCTAAAAGAGCTCTTCCCGGAAAGATTCGGTGGGATGAAGATCCTGCACGTCGTGGGCGCACGCCCTAACTTCATGAAGGCCGCCGCCGTTTATCGTGCCCTCGCGCATCATGGGCATACGCAGATCCTCGTCCACACGGGCCAGCACTACGATGCCTTGATGTCGGAAGTGTTCTTCAAGGAATTTGGGATGCCCGAGCCGGATGAGAGCCTGCATGTTGGCTCGAGCAGCCACGCGCAACAGACCGCGGCGATTCTTCAGAAGCTTGAGACCGTAATGCTGGCGCGGCAACCCGACTTCGTGGTGGTGTATGGCGACGTGAATTCGACGCTGGGCGCGGCGCTGGTTTGCTCGAAGATCGGGATTCGCATTGCGCACGTGGAGGCTGGCCTTCGCTCGTTCGATCAATCGATGCCCGAGGAGATCAACCGGCGCATCACCGATCAGGTTTCACATCTGCTCTTCACACCTTCCATCGACGGGAACGAGAATCTGGCGCGGGAGGGGATCGCGGAGGAACGCGTCTTTCTGGTGGGCAACGTCATGATCGATACGCTGATCCAGTTTTTGCCGCATGCGGATGCGGCGTTCGCGGCGCCGAAAAAGGAATTAGAACTGGGGGAGTTTGGGCTGGTGACCCTGCATCGGCCTTCGAACGTGGATGATGAGGCGATTTTTCTCCCTATGCTGGAGGCGCTTGATGAGCTGAGCGCGACGCTCCCGCTGGTTTTTCCCGTTCACCCCAGAACGCGGGCGCGATGGAGCGAGCGGCTCTCGCGATGCGGGCCGAACTTCAAGCTGATCGAGCCACTCGGGTATATCGAGTTCCTGGGATTGCAGAAAAACGCGGCTGTGGTGCTCACCGATTCCGGAGGCATCCAAGAGGAGACGACCTATCTCGGGGTCCCATGCCTCACGCTGCGCGCGAATACAGAACGCCCAGTCACCGTGACGCGTGGCACGAACGTGCTGATAGGCAGCGATTGGAATCTGCTGCGTGCGGAGTTTCACAAGGCAATCGCCGGCGACCATGTCCGCCGCCCCATGCCGCCTTATTGGGATGGCAAGGCGTCCGACCGCATCGCCGCAATTCTCGATCGGCAATGAGACGCATCAGCCAGGATCGCGAAGCGGAGGTCATGCTGTGAATCGCGGTTTATTTCGGCGGCAGTGAGCCTGCGATGAGGATATCCACTAGTCTCCTGCCACTTTGCTGCCAGTCAGTGCCGGCGCCAACATGCGAGGCGCCGATCAACGCCCGAAGCAGGTCGGATGCATCCAGGTCTTTTCGCAGATCGCCACTCTTCTTCGCTCGCTTCACCAGCCCGTCGATCGCGGGCTGGATCACGGTGCGCGAACCTTCATGAAGCCTGGACGGGCCGCCGGCAATGGTATTCAGAGCGGGCGCAATGATGTGCTTTGCCGCAATGTAATCGACCAGCAGCAGCATCCAGGCTCGAAGCGCTTCGAGGGGAGGCAGGGTCTCGGCGAAACGGGCCGCGGCCTCCGCGAGTTTCTCCACTTCGTTCCGGTAAACACCTTCGATCAGTTCATCCCGCGTGGGGAAATGGCGATAGAGTGTTCCCGGTCCAACACCCGCCTGCTTCGCGATCTCCTCCAGGCTGGCATTGGCGCCATCCCGGGTAAAGACCCCCTTCGCAACTTCAAGAATGCGCCCGCGGTTGCGCAGCGCGTCGGCACGCGGTTTCCGGACGGGCGTTGATTGTTTTTTCGTCATCTCCAAAATTCTTGCAACCGGAGGCTATCTCCGGTTATCTATTCATACGGAGGATGCCTCCGTTTTAGACGACGCGGCACCTTTCGTCAAGCTTAGGTCGAAGGACATCAGGAGGACACATGCGCGTATTCGTTACCGGAGCGACCGGATTCATCGGCTCAGCCGTCGTGAAACAACTTGTCGGCGCGGGCCATCACGTACTCGGATTGACGCGATCGGACGCCGGCGCACAGTCGCTTGAAGCCGCCGGCGCCCAGGCGCATCGAGGCGATTTGGAGGACCTCGAAAGCTTGCGCAGCGGAGCAGCCGCGACGGATGCCGTCATCCACACCGCTTTCCGGCACGACTGGTCGAAGTTTGCGGAGGCCTGCGAGTTGGACAAGCGCGCCATCGAGACCATCGGCGCTGTGCTTCAGGGCTCCAATCGCCCGTTCATCGTCAGTTCCGGGGTTGGAGTGGCTCAAGGCCGCGCCGCAACAGAGGACGATCCACCGCTTTCCTCCCCATCCCTTCCTCGTGTATCCGAGGTGACGGCTGTCGCATTGATGGAGCGCGGAATCCACGCAATTGTGATGCGTTTGCCGCAGGTCCACGACACCGTAAAGCAGGGCCTGGTCACACCGCTGATTGCGATCGCGCGCGGGAAGAGAGTCGCGGCCTACGTCGGCGAGGGTCAAAACCGCTGGCCTGCCGCGCACGTTTCCGATGTCGCCCAGCTATACCGTCTTGCGCTTGAGAAGGGAACAGCGGGAGCTCGTTACCACGCCGTTGCCGAAGAGGGAGTGGCGCTCAAAGACATCGCCACCGCGATCGGCCGCGGGCTGAATGTGCCCGTTATTTCAATTGCGCCGGGGCAGGCCCAGGAACATTTCGGCTTCCTCGGGTTCTTCGCGGGGAGGGATCCATTGACCTCGAGTGCACAAACGCGGGCAAGACTTGGATGGAACCCTACGGGCCCTTCGTTGCTTACCGATCTCGGAAACATGCGCTATTCCGATGTCTGAACCTAGGGCCCAAACCCACAATCACGGAGGATTGAAATGCAAAAGACATGGTTCATCACGGGCGCCTCGCGCGGCTTCGGCCGCATCTGGGCTGAGGCTGCTCTTCAACGCGGTGATCGGGTTACAGCGACCGCCCGCAAACTGGCAGACGTAGCCGATCTCGCGGAACGTTTCGGCGACCTGGTGCTGCCGCTTGCCCTCGACGTCACTGACTCCGCGCAGGTGGTCGAGGCAGTTCACCAGGCATACCAGCACTTCGGCAGGCTTGATGTGCTTGTCAACAATGCAGGAGCGAGCCTGTTCGCGGCCACGGAGGAAGCGAGCGATGAGCAGATCCGCGGCATCTTCGATGCGAACTATCTCGGCATGGTCCGAGTACTCCGAGCGGCTCTGCCTTTGTTGCGGAAACAGGGGAGCGGTCACATTCTCGGTGTTTCGAGCGGACTGGGGATAACAGCATTGCCGCTCATCGGCTTCTATTGCGCTACGAAATGGGCGGTCGAAGCGCTGCACGAATCGCTCGCTTCCGAGGTGCGGGCGTTCGGGTTGAAGGTGACACTGGTTGAACCCGGAGCCTACGCAACCGACTTCGGAAAATCCTCACAAATCGCGGAGGCGCTGGAACCCTACGCGGAATTCAGGAAGCAGTTCTTGAAGCAACTGGCGCATGTTGAACGCGGCGATCCGGAGGCGACATCGGAGGCAATCCTGAAGCTTGTGGACGCGGAGAATCCGCCGCTGCGACTTGGCCTGGGCACTTCAATTCTGCCCCGGGCCCGCGAAGCCTTTGCGGAACGGCTGAAGACGTGGGAAGCGTGGGAGGACGTGTCGAATGCGGCGATGGGCGAGCCGAAGAAATCGATGGCGGCGTGGATTGAGCAACTCGCCCCTGGAACACTGGAGCAGAAATGAGGGAGTTCCCGTCAGAGGACGATCGCGGAGAGGATTGAGTGGTAACTTAGGGAGTTCTAACGGATCGGGGCAAGCAGGCTGTGTATCCATTCGGCCAGCGCGGTCTCAGGCATGGTGCCGTCCGCTACGGCCAGCATGACACGCACGATTTCTGCGTCGTCTGCATCCAGATCGTATCCATTCAAGATCAAAAAAGTCTTGGCCACGACGAATGCCACTCGCTTATTGCCATCGATGAACCCATGGTTTTTCGACAGACCATAAGCGTAGGCAGCGGCCAGGAAAGCGATATCCTGAGACTCGTAGTGCCAGATGTTTGCAGGCCGGGCTATGGCGGATTGAATGATGCCTCTATCGCGAGTGCCGTTTAATCCGCCGTGTTCCGCTATTTGCGCTTCGTGGATAGCCATCACGGCAGATTCTGGAATCCAGCGCGGCTCCTTCACTTGGCCAGCTCGCGCAGAGCATCGCGGTGCTTTTGCATGACCCTGCCGGCAATCTCCATGACCCGCTCAAATTCAGGATCGTAGGGCGTGATCCTGTAGCCGTCGGGCGACTCGGTCAGGAAAACGGTGTCCCCCTTGGTGACGCGGAGACGCGCCAGCACTTCCTTGGGAAAGATCGCTCCTACGGACGTTCCAATGGCTGTGAGTTTGAGCTTCTGCATCTGATCCTCCACCTGATAATTATAATAAACATTCTAATACAGGCAAGAATTGAGAATCAAGGTCCCCAAAGGCGAGGGACCCTTCGACGGGCTCAGGGCAGGCTCTGCGGCACCTTGATTTATTGGGGCGGCTAGGCCGCCCAGGTGGACCCTAGACGATGGTCCGGTACCAGTCGACGGTGCGGCGGAGGCCTTCGCGGAAGTCGACGATGGGTTCGTAGCCAAGGAGTTTTTTGGCCAGGCTGATGTCGGCAAGGGAGTCGCGGATATCACCGGAACGGCCCTCGGCATAGGCGGGCTTGCCGGCATAGCCGGTGAGTTCGCGCAGGATCTCGTAGGTCTGGTTCAAGGTGATCCGTTGGCCGGTGGCAAGATTCATCATCTGCCCTGAGACCTTCTGCGCGGGTGCATCCCCGGCGAGAAGATTGGCGTGGACGACATTCTCAATAAAGGTGAAGTCGCGGCTCTGCTCGCCGTCGCCATAGATGGTGGGCTGCTCGCCGGCGAGCATTTTGCGGCAGAAGATGGCGAGCACGCCGGAGTAGTGCGACGTCGGATCCTGAAACGGACCGAAGACATTGAAGTAGCGCAGGACGACGGTCTCGATGCCGTAGACGCGGGTGAAGGTCCGCACGTAGTGCTCGCCGGCCAGCTTGGCGACGGCGTACGGCGAGATGGGTTCGGGCAGCATGTCTTCGCGCTTGGGCAGCTCGGGCGACTCGCCGTAGACCGATGACGAGCCGGCATAAATCACGCGGCGCACTCCCGCGGCGCGGGCAGCGACGAGCAGATTCAGCGTGGCGTCGACACAATGGATGTTGGTTGTGACCGGATCGGCGACGGAGCGAGGGACCGAGGCCAAAGCAGCCTCGTGATACACGATCTCGATGCCTTTGCAGGCTTCGGCGCAGGCTGCCGGATCGGCGAGGTCTCCCTCGATGAATTCCATGGCCTCAAGACCGGCAAGATTGGAGCGTTTCCCGGCAAGCAGGTTGTCGATGCCGCGCACGGTTTCACCCCGGGCCAAAAGCGCAGAAGCGATAGAACGGCCAATAAATCCAGCGGCCCCGGTAACCAGATATCTTGCCAAAGCGATGCTCCTCGAATCAAAAATTCTCGATCAAAAATCCTCAGTCAGAATACAAGAGCGACTCACTGGAAGAGGTCACGCCAAAGGGCCATGACGTCCGCTCAAACGGGGAAGGGAAATGGGCGAATCCGAGTTCGATTTCGGGAATTCACCTTGTGCGGGCGGGGACATGGCGGCCTTTTGGCCCGATCAAGGCGCAGTTAACTGAGTTGGCACGGTGTTTTGAAGTCTCTGGCGAATGGAGGTCAACTCATGCAAGCATGGACTCCAAGCCCGAAGCAGGCAGGCTAAATGGATTTAGGAGAACACCTGAGTTTACCGTGAGTGTATGCAATTGTTTGCACATTGCATATGTGGAAAGCAATAATATCCCTGTATTTGAAACGATTTAATTCGGTATTCCGATTGCACTACAACGTTGTAGTCATGCTTTCAATTACTAACGTAACGGGCTGCCCTCGGCCCTTCTTTTGCGGATTTTCCGGCAGCTAGCCGGATGCAGGCTCCCCTGGAAGACTTTAAGCGACAGGGCCATTTGACCGCACTTTTGAAAGGGAACGCACGCAATGGATCGATATACGCCATCCGGGAGTGATCGGAGAGGGAGAGAGCGCTTTCGCATCCAGGCTCCTCTGACAGTGACATTGGGGAAGCGGGAGATCCCTGCTCTGACGCGGGATTTAAGCAACCGCGGGGTTTACTTTTATCTCGCGTACAGCGATCGACCCCAGGTGGGCGAGGACTTGGATTTTGTGATTGAACTTCCCCCGGAAGTGACGCTATCTGAGGCGTGCCGGATTCGATGTCATGGGCGCGCGGTGCGGACTGAAGAGACCTCACCGCACGAAACCGGCGTGGCCGCGGAGATCCTTGAGTACTCGATCATGAGCGACTCAAATTCGCGAAGCTTCGATAAGCCGGAGGCGGAGAACTAGAGCTTGCGCATCCCGAGGACGCGATAGTCTTTAAGTCCGCCTTTCATCACGTAGACAAGCCTGTTGTTGCTGCCCGGATCTGTAGGCTGGACAAAGAAGCCCGGATCGACGAGGTAGCGAATGGAGTTGTGGACAATTCCTTCCATGACTTCGCCGTCAAGGAACTCAAGCCTCACCCAGATGCCGTGGACAATGGGCGCACGGGTGTGAAACTGGAGTGGCTTGTGTTCGAAGTCGCCGTCGAAATTATTCACATAGAAGACGGCCTTGGCATTCTCCGTCGGGATATCTTCAACGACATCTGAACCGAGGCGGCGGACGCGAAAGATCTTGGGCGGGCTGTCGGGAGCATTCCGCAAGAGCTCTTCATATCC
>CAWBSV010000067.1:0-15070 GCA_963791505.1 uncultured Acidobacteriaceae bacterium | reverse complement strand
GGTCAGCGTGGTCTTGCCGGCATCGGGATGCGAAATTATTGCAAACGTCCTTCGACGCTTGATTTCATTAGAGATTTCGTCTGCTGTCACCAACCAGTCCTTCTGATATGTACACGTTTATGTACACGGATTGCAAAGCACGCGCTGCCGATGGGGGCCACAGCAACCCCGGCGCGCGAAAGCGGTGGGCGACAGCGTAAGTCTCTGAGAGCGCTCATTATAGTTCAAAGGCAACAGCGGAGGGTGAACAGCCTCGGTTAGCAAGTTCTGGATCCGCTGTCGGCGAGGATCTCAAGGTTCCGTGCCGGGGTGGTGAGATTCGCCTTTCGACCTCCCCCAGACCACTCTGGGCCGCGATCCGACTCAGTAGGCGCCTTGCTACCCCCGCGAAAGAGCGCCATGTATGCGCATGCACGGGTCAATCTGGACGTAGAGGCGCAGCGTTTTCGCAGCGGGTAAACTATTAAAAATCAAACAATTATACGCCCCCAAATCGCTTGAGACTTGTCCTTGATCAGCATCTTAAACTTGTATATATACATCACTAAAGACTTGATATAATGCAGCACTAAAGACTTGAGAGCGTACAATGCCCACCCCTCATGAGAAGCTCGCCGAGTCCCTAGCTGAGCTTGAAAAGCTTCAGGCTGGAGGCAGGCGGGCAAAGTGACGCTGAACCGGCTGAAGATCCATTCGGTCCAGATTCAGGGCGATGACCTTTTGATTGATGCCGATGGCGATCTGAGTGTGCAATAAAGCAGTAACCGCGCTATAACTCTTGATGTCTACTTGTCAGGCGCGCGGGGCGACCTGTGCGCCGAGTTGTGCCGTTCGGAGGTATCTGTGAACCTTTTTCGCAAGGGTGCGATCCTGCTCGTTGCCGGCTGTATGGGACTGCCGGCGTTGGCTTCCAATCCGGTGACCGTCGATCAACTGGCGGCGATCGTCGCCAAGGCGCAGACCAAGATGGACGGAGAAGCAGCCAAGGAGCTTTCTGGCCTGGAGCTGACCGAGCGGCTGAGCTCGGCGCGGTACGAGCAGTTGCGAGTGGTTCTTCCCGGCGATCGCTCGAAAGAGGCGCTACTGGCTCTGGCCGATGTGTCGGCTTTCCTCGATCCCCCCGCCAGCGATATTCCGGCAACCGCGACGCCGGATAAAGCCGCTCAGCGGCGCATGATGGGCCTCACGGTCAACTACCTGAGCAAGACGTTGCCTTTGCTGCCGAACCTGTTCGCGGCGCGGGATGTGGTGCGGTTCGAGGGCCGTCCGGTTTCGCTCGACGCAAGCCAGGTTGCCGACAATTCGCTGCGCGAAGTGAGCAAATCGAGAGCGACGGTTCTCTATCGCGATGGCCGCGAGTTTGTGGATCCCGGGCAGACGAAGGACAAGAAGCCGCAGGCGCCGGACAAGGGCATGACTACATGGGGCGAGTTTGGCCCGATCATGGGAACGGTCCTGATCGATGCGGCGCGCAGCAACCTTGTGTGGAGTCACTGGGAGCTGAGCGGGAATGGGCCGCAGGCGGTCTTCCAATATGCGGTGCCCAAAGAGAAGTCGCACTACGATGTCCGCTTCTGCTGCGTGGCGGAGTCCTATGGCATGGAGATCAACATCCTCACGCAGAGGACCGGCTATCACGGGGAGATCACCATCGACCCGGACAGCGGAACGATTCTCCGCCTGACGGTGATCTCGGATTTGCCTGCTGGCAATCCGATTGAGAAGGCGTCGATTGCCGTGGAATATGGCGCGGTCGATATCGGCGGCAAGACCTATTACTGCCCGATCAAGGGAATCGCCCTTGCGGATGCGCCCGACCTGAAGGCCATGCATGCGGCGTTGAATCCACCCCCTGGAGCCGACTCGGTGAGCGCGCTGCCGAGCTTACAAAAAGCCAGCCTGAGTTCGATTACCCACCAGCCCCAGCAGACCTTGCTGAATGACATTGCGTTCCGCGAGTTTCATCTCTTCCGCAGCAACGCGAACATGGTGGTGACGTCTACTGGAGCGGTGGCGACTCGCCCGGCACCCGCGCCAGGAGCCGCCACAGAGGAAGCAACTGCGAGCGCACCGGCCGCGCCTTCAGCGCCGGTTCCGGATACAGCCGTGGATGCAAGCACGATGGCCGCCCCGCCGCCCGGGACCGTCGCGAGCGAGACAGTCACGACCGTGACTCCAATGACGCCGGTTGCGGAGGCCGCCCCACCCGAGGCTTCCCTTCCCGAGATGTCGGTCACGGGAGTTTCAGGGTTGCCTACGACCGCCGCGGCACAGGCATCGGGAGCCGACTCAGGCGCGCTGCTGCATGTGACGGCGCGGCTGGTGGATGTGAGCCTGGTAGCGCTCGACAAAAAGGGCCGGCCGATCACCAACCTCAAGCCGGAAGATCTTGAGATTTACGACGAAGGCCACAAGGTGGACGTAAAGTCGTTCACGCCGGCCGGCACGACGGCGAGCACACCGCCTGCCGCAACGCCGCAGGGGACGGGCACACCCGAAGTTCATCACGCCTATTCGAATCACACCCTGGCGAATCTCAAGTCGGGAGCTGCACCGGAACAGGGCAACACGATCGTCCTGCTCATTGACAGCAACCTGTCGTGGGACGACCTGATGAACGTGCGCGAGGAGATGAAGCGGTTCCTCAACGGACTGCAAGGCGGCGAGCAGGTGGCCATTTACGTCATGCGCACCGGCGCCATCCAACTGCTGCACGAAGCCACCAACGACCACGCAGTGCTGACTGCGGCGCTGGCGAAGTGGACGCCGAGCGCGCAGAACATCTCGCTGGGGCAGGAGCAGGAAGCCCGCAACCGTCAGAGCATGGATTACGTCGAGCATTATGAGGATCTGGCCAACGTGAACGGCCTTGGCGAGTCCGACACTAACGTCAACGTGACCCCGCTGGGCGCCAGCCTTCGCCCTATGGGTGACGATCCGGGCGGGAATGCGATTGCCGGGATGATGCTTCTGGCACGTCATCTTGCCGCAATCCCTGGCCATAAGAGTTTGGTCTGGATCGCAAGCGACAATGTGCTTGCCGACTGGACCAAGTCAGCAATCAACATCGACAAGGGCAGCCGGAATATCGAGCCGAGCGCCCTGCGAGCGCAAGAGGCGATGAACGATGCGCACACAAGCGTCTATCCGCTCGATGCCTCACGGCTTGAAGCAGGCGGCATTGATGCATCCATCGGCACCCGCAACGTAGAGGCAAACCCGGTCAACTTTTCGTATCCTGGGCAAGGTGCTCTGCAGGGGCCCGAGGCTTCCGCAGGCCGGGATTTGAACACCGATCAATCGCGCGACCTGACCCCCGGCCGGTCCATCGCCCAGATGCAGCAGGACACGCACTCCATCCAGGGGATTTATCGCGAGATCGCCGACGCCACAGGCGGCCGCACATTCCGGCGCGCTTCCGACATCGTCATGGAGTTGAACGGCATCGCCGCCGATGGGCGCGCCACCTATCTGCTGAGCTTTACGCCGGCGATGGCAGCGGACGGCAAGTACCACATGATCACCATCAAAATGCCGGGCCGCAAGGATGTCCATCTGCAGTACCGCACCGGATTCTTCTACCGCCAGGAACCTGCCACCGTGCAGGATCGCTTCAAGCAAACCGTGTTGCAGCCTGAAGACGCGGCGGAGATTGCCGTAGCCGCAGATCCTGTGCTGGACGCGAACAAGCGTTCCTTGAAGCTGAACATTGCTGCGGCCGATCTGGCACTGGCGCAAAAAGACGCCTTCTGGACCGACAAGGTGGATGTGTACCTGGTGCAGCGCGAGGCCGCGGGCGCCAAGGCGCACGTGACCGGCCAGTCCATTGGATTGCGCCTGAAGCCGGGAACCTACCAGCAGTATCTGCGTGAAGGCATTCCCTTCAATCAGGTGCTTGAGATTGCGCCGGGAGTGGAGACCGTGCGCGTGGTGGTGCTGGATGAAAACTCGGGGCGTATGGGATCGGTCACCGTTCCGGCGTCGGCATTGAAGGTGAAGCAGTAGGCAGAGAGCCTGCTGCGCCCACCAGCCAGGTGCTAAATTGAAGCCATGCGGAGACCTTGGTTCGGGATGCGGGTTGCGATTCTGCTGGGTGTCTGGTCGATAGCGCAACTCGCGGCGGGCGCGCATGCGCAGGGGTCGGCATCCCCCGCCCAGGCGCAGGCAGAGACTCCGCAGCCGTCGATCACGCTGCACCAGACAGTCAACAACGTTCTCGTCGACGTCGTCGTGACCGACCGCAATGGCAAGCCGGTCACAGGTCTGACCAAAGAGCAGTTTCAGGTGATGGAGAACGGATCCCCGCAGCAGGTTTCGTTCTTCGAAGAGCACCAGGCGCCGACTTATACCCCGCCCGTTCCCCGTCCTGTTCAGCTACCCCCAAACGTCTACACGAACATCAACGCATCCGCGCTGAAACAGGGGCCGATGCTGGTGTTGCTGATGGATGCGTTGAACACGCCGACGGCCGACCAGGTGCGCGTGCGCTTGAACATGCTGAGCTATCTGCGCAAGATTCCGGCAGGGCAGCCGATCGCCATCTTTACACTCACCACGCATCTGACCATGATTCAGGGATTCAACAGCGATCCGGCCACACTGATTGCGGCGCTTGATCAGATCGACGCATTGCAGAAGCAGTCGCACCTGACCGACGACCCGGGCCACGACTCCTATGTCGACTCGATGCCGAAGCTGGGCATTGGAAGCGCCTTCAACGGCGCGGCCGATCTGATCGCGCCCTTCACGCGGCATGAGCAGGCGGCCCGGCTCGATGACCGTGTGCGCATTACTCTGGAGGCATTCGATTCGCTGGGCATTTATCTCAGCACGCTGCCCGGACGAAAGAGCCTGATCTGGTTCTCCGGATCGTTTCCGCTTTCAATCGGTACCGAGGCGGATTTAGGAAGCGCGCGCAACTACGAAGAGCCGCTCCGCAAGACAACCGACCTGCTTAAACTGGCGCGAGTCGCGGTCTATCCGCTCGACCCGAACGAGCTGGCCAATGCAAATATGTTTTCGTCCACGCAGACGAACAACAGCTCGCTCGGCAACGCCGGTTCCGCGCTCAATGGACTGAACACCGAAGCGACGGACACCTTCGCCTCGCACTCGACCATGGATACGATGGCCGAGGCGACCGGCGGACGAACGTTTCATAACAACCTGGATCTGGCGAGCGAGATCAGCACCGTCACGCAACTGGGCACGGACTACTACACAGTTGGCTATGTGCCGAAGGACGTGACGTACAACAACAAGTACCGCAAGCTGACCGTGAAGGTTGACTCGCCGAAGGTGAAGCTCGACTACCGGCGCGGCTATTACGCTGAGGATCCCGCGAAGACGGGATCGGATGTGCTGGCCAATCCCGCGCCCAATACCGCACTTCTGCTGCGCGGCGCCCCGGCGGCCACGGACATTCTGTTCAAGGTGCGCGTGGCGCCCACCGAGGGGGACGCGGCGAAGGCAGCCAAGACCGGCATGGTTCGTTACAGCGTGAATTGGGTTGTCGATCTGCATGGAGTTCCGTTGCCGGTGGCGGCGAATGGAATACGACACGGGAGCCTTACACTCGCCGTCGTTGTGTACAACCGCGAGGCGAAGGCAGTGGACAAAACAACGTTGCCTGTCTCGCTGCTGCTGCAGCCGGATGAGTACCAGGCCTATCTCAAGAGCGGCCTGCAGTTTCATCAGGAAATTGATCTGCCGCCGGGTGCTGTGTTTCTACGCGTAGCGATTGCCGACAAAATCCAAAATCGCGCCGGCGCCACGGAGATTTCTCTCCTGGTGCCGAAGCCTCCGCCCGCACCCCCTGCTCCTTAGATGGCCGGACATGACATTGACGCAATTTCATCGCCGCCAAACCGCGCCGTAGGCGCAGCGTTCAATAGCCCCGCGCTTTAGCGTGGGGTTGCGTCGTCATCGATTGAAACCCTCGAGTCCCGTAGGGACGGCGTTTCGCAGCCCAGGCGACGGGCTCATTCAATTCGCCCAGGCGTTGAACACGCCCGCGCGTATCGCCGCGGCAAGCGCCTCGATATCGCCTGAGAGCACGCGGTCCTCCGCAAGATGCGGCACAACGCTGCGTACAGCCTCGTAGGCAGCTTCGATTGCTGGGCCAGCGTGCAGCGGACGGCGGCACTCGAGTCCCTGCGCGGCGCACATCAGCTCGATACCTACGATGCGTTCGAGGTGCTCGACAATCTGGCGCAGTTTCAGCGCGCCCGTCATGCCCATGGAGACATGATCCTCTTTGCCACCGCTGGTGGGAATGCTTCCCGAGGAAGAAGGATGGGCGAGCACCTGGCACTCGTTGATGAGTGCGGCGGCGACGATCTGGGCCATCATGTAGCCCGATGACAGTCCCGGTGTCGCGGAGAGAAACGGCGGGAGGCCCTCGTTGATATCTGGATTGAGCAGCCGGTCGATGCGGCGCTCGGTGATCGAGCCGAGATCGGTGAGAGCAAGCGCAGCATAGTCGAACGCATAGGCGAGAGGCGCGCCATGAAAATTTCCCCCGGAGAGGACGGCACCTGCGATCTGTGGGATCGCGGGATTTTCCGGGAAGACAAGCGGGTTGTCCGTCGCCGAACCCGACTCGATTTCAAGAATGCTGCGGACATGATCGACCACGCCGCGGACAGCTCCGTGTACCTGCGGCATGCAGCGTAGACAGTAGGCGTCCTGCACGCGGGAGTCGTGCTCGCGGTGTGCTTCGCGAATCTCCGAGCCTTGCATGAGGCCGGTGAGATGAACGCCGGCCGCGATCTGGCCGGCATGCGGGCGAGCATTCTGGATGCGCGCGTCGAACGCAGTGGGCGTTCCCATGAGCGCTTCGAGAGACATGGCTCCGGCGACATCGGCGACCTGCGCAAGGCGAAGCGCACGCGCCATCGCCAGCGCGCCCACGGCGGTCATGGCCTGCGTGCCATTGAGTAGGGCAAGGCCTTCTTTGGCGGCGAGGGCGACGGGGGCGAGGCCGGCGCGGCGCAGCGCTTCGGCGCCAGGAATGCGCTCGCCATGATAGAAAGCTTCGCCTTCGCCGATGACAACCAGGGCTACGTGGGCAAGGGGCGCGAGATCGCCGCTGGCGCCGACGGATCCCGTCTCGGGTACGACGGGATGCACCCCGGCATTGAGCATCGCAACCAGGAGTTGAACCACCGAGGCGCGGCAGCCGCTGAGTCCGCAGGCAAGCACGTTGGCGCGCAGCAGAAGCATGGCCCGCGCTTCGGGCTCAGAGAGGGGCGCGCCCACGCCGCCTGCATGGCTGCGTACAAGATTGGTCTGCAACTGCGCCAGACTTTCCGGCGGAATGCGTACGTCTGCAAGCTTGCCAAAGCCGGTGTTGACGCCGTAGACGGTCTGCCCCTCGGCCAGAATCTGTTCGATCAGTTCCCTGCTGGCGGCCATGCGCGCCAGCGCGGCTGCGCCAATCTCAACCGGACGGCCGCTGCAGGCGACGGCCTCGATCTCGGCCAGCGTCAAAGCCTGGCCATTCAGTATCAAACAATCCATCCGACGATTTTAGGGGTCCGGGCTGGGGGCGGTACAGAAGACTTGATTCGGCGAGGGGCGCGTCGGCTATGCTTAGCTTCGCATTGAAATGGAGATCAGACCATGACTCAATTTTTTGGAACTCATTTTTCCCGGACTCACTTTTCGCGCCGTGACTTCAGCAAGCTCGCCGCGCTCGGCGTGGCTGCGCGGCTCGCTTCGCCACTCATGGCCCAGACTTCGCAGAAGAAAGTTGGCTATGCGGTGATCGGGCTGGGACGCATCGCCGATCACTTCATGCCCGGCGCGGGCATGACCACCAACTCGCAGATCACGGCGCTGGTCAGCGGGCATCGGGACAAGGCGGAGAAGATCGCGGCGCAGTATGGGGTTCCCGCGACGTCGATTTATAACTACGAGAACTTCGATCAGATCGCCCACAACCCCAACGTGGACGCGGTGTATGTGGCGCTGCCCAACTCGATGCACGCCGAGTACACGATCCGCGCAGCCAAGGCAGGCAAACATGTGCTGTGCGAAAAGCCGATGGCAACGAATGTTGTCGATTGCGAGCGGATGATTGCCGCATGCAAGGCGGCGAAGGTGAAGCTGATGATTGCGTACCGCTGCCACTACGAGCCTACCAATCTTCGCGCAGCCCAACTGTGTCGATTGGGCGCCCTCGGGCAGGTGCAGGCCATCGAGAGCGCCTTTGGGTTTAACATCGCTCCGGGCGAATGGCGGCTGAGCAAGGCAATGGCGGGCGGCGGGCCGCTCTTCGATGTGGGCATCTACTCGCTGAATGCGTGCCGGTATCTCACGGGCGAGGAGCCGGCGCATATCTCTGCCTATGCCTCAACCATCGATCACGACGGGCGATTCAGAGAGGTGGAAGAGAATGTTGCCTGGACGATGAAGTTTCCTTCGGGCATTGTCGCAAGTTGCACCACCTCGTATGGCGCGAACATGGCAGGATACTTCCGCGTGTTCGGCGCCAAGGGATGGCTCGACGTCGAAAACGCGTTTTTCTACGACGGCCTTCGTCTGCGCGGGTTCATCGACGGCAAGGACGTCGACGAGCCGAATCCCGCGCACGACCCCTCCCACTTCCAAGCCGAAGCGGAGCATTTTTCGCATTGCGTGCAGAACAATCTTACGCCGCAGTCCCCCGGGGAAGAAGGGCTGAAGGATATGCAATACATCACTGAGATCTATCGATCAGCCGGGATTGCGATGTGAGAAAAGGGGCACCCTTGAAAGTAAGACATATCTTGGCGCTTATTATGCTTGTGCTATGGCCTCGAATAGGCGTCGCGCATAACGCAGGCTTTGTAGTCGCTGCGGATTCAGACGCGACGGTCTATTATTTTGACTTTGCAATTGAACGGATCACGGGAATACCCGAAGAGGAGATGGAGCGAGAAGGATGTATCTATTCAATCGATCGGCGCGACTTTCGCACGCTCTTAGGCGCCGCTCCTGCAGTTCGCAAATACGAGCCCCGCGATGTACGAGCGAAGGTCGTCTCTTCGCCGAACGTGACTTATTACATTGACAGGGCTGGCAACGTTCGCGAGGGAGATCAATATTACGTGGTCAACAAGGCAGCCTTTACAAAGCTCCTGAAGCCCGCGGGCGTACCATGCCGACCCGGCCGGCCACATTAAATCACAGATGGAGTTTCTACTTCTTCTCGCAATTGGCGCGTCATCCTTACCAGCCCTCTTAGCATGTTTGCGCATGTCCAAAATGTCACCGGGATTCCTATCTGCCATCGCGCTCTTTGGAGTGGCAGCATCCCTGCAGTGCTTCTTCATCGTGAAAGTGGGAAATGGAAATCTGCCGCTGGACGATTCGATACGATTCGCATCCGTTGGTATCCCGTGCGAGATCGCTTCGATTGTCCTTGCAGTCCGATCCGCTCGCGGTAACGCAGGGCTATCTGGGATAGCGGCAAGTCCGTCCATCGGCATCTGCATATGGTTGTTCCTGATTACCCTGCACTAATGAAGGGTGCTTACAGCCCGAGAATCTTCTTATTCTTCTCCGCGTCCGACCCCGATCCGGCGAAGTCATCGAAGGCCTTCTCCGTTACGCGGATGATGTGGTTGCGGACAAACTTTGCGCCTTCCGCCGCCCCGTCCTGCGGATGCTTGATGCAGCACTCCCACTCAACCACCGCCCAGCCCGGGAAATCGTATTGAGCCATCTTGCTGAAGATCGCGCCGAAGTCGATCTGCCCGTCTCCAAGCGAGCGGAAGCGGCCGGGCCGATCGATCCAGTTCTGATAACCGCCATAGACGCCGGAGCGGCCGCTGGGTCGGTACTCGGCATCCTTCACGTGAAACGCGCGTACCCGCTCGTGGTAGATGTCGAGGAAGGCGAGGTAGTCCATCTGTTGGAGAATCATGTGGCTGGGATCGTAAAGAATGTTGGCGCGCGGATGACCGCCGACCGCATCAAGAAAGCGCTCGAAGGTCACGCCGTCGTGCAGGTCCTCGCCGGGATGAAGTTCGAAGCAGGCATCGACGCCGGCTTCGTCGAAGGCGTCGAGAATTGGCTTCCAGCGGCGGCCCAGTTCAGTGAACGCTTCGTCGATCAGGCCCGCGGGGCGCTGCGGCCAAGGATAGAAAAACGGCCACGCGAGCGCACCGGAAAAAGTTGCGTGCGCGGTCAAGCCGAGGCGCTGGCTCGCCTGCGCGGCCCAGAGCAATTGCTGCACAGCCCAGTCCTCGCGGCCTTTCAAGTCTTGCGCTAACTCTGGAGGGGCAAATCCTTCAAGAAGCACGTCGTAGGCCGGATGCGATGCCACAAGCTGTCCCTGCAGATGAGTCGAGAGCTCGGTGAGGGCCAGGCCGGCGGAGTTAAGAGTGTCGAGAATCTCCTCGCAATAGTCCTGGCTTTCGGCGGCCTGTTTCAGATCGAAGAGGCGCGAATCCCAACTGGGGATCTGCACGCCGACGAACCCCAGTGACTTGGCCCAACCCGCCATGCCGGCCAGCGAGTTGAAGGGAGAGTTATCGGAGGCAAACTGCGCGAGAAAAATTGCTGGTCCCTTGATGGTCTTCATCGTTGCTCTCCTAGAAATCGACCCATGATGCGGTGTTGTTGCTTTCGATCGCGCGCTCGATAAAGCGCATGCCGCGCACGCCGGCTTCGATCCCGGGGAGGGTCGCGGGGAGCGGGTGGGTGTTGCCGGCCTTCCATGCCCAGAGGGCATCGGCGAACTCGCGATAGAGAACGGCGAAGGCCTCGATATAGCCCTCGGGATGGCCGCCTGGAAGTCGCGTCACGGCGAGGGCGCTCGCGTCGAGATAGGCGCCCGCGGCGTGGCGAATCTCTTCAGGACCGTCGAGCCATTTCACGTGAAGATCGTTGGGATCTTCCTGGGCCCACTGGAGCGAGCCGTTTTCGCCGTAGACGCGCAGGGTGAGGGCGTTGCGCTCTCCTGCGGCGATCTGCGAGGCAATGAGCGTGCCGCTTGCGCCGCCGGTCATGCGGAGAATTGCATTGCAGTCGTCATCGAGCCTGCGGCCCGGGACGACGCTGCGGAGTGTGGCGTTCATGCTGGTTACTTTGAGACAAGTAACATACTCGACCAAATGGAACGCGTGGACGCCAATGTCGCCAATGCAGCCACCGGGACCGTTCATTGCGGGATCTTCGCGCCAGGCGGCCTGCTTCTGTCCAGATGTCTCGATCGGCTTGCTGAGCCAGCCCTGCAGATACTCGACGGCGACTTTGCGGATTGCACCCAACTTTCCGCTGGCGCAGAGAGCGCGCGCTTCGCGGACCAAGGCATAGCCGGCGTAGGTATGGGTCAGGCCGTAAGGCAGACCGGCTTTGCCGACCGCTGACTTGAGAGCAAGAACTTCGGGATACGTTGCGGTCGCGGGCTTGTCGCTCATGACGGGAATGCCGGCAACCAGCGCTGCTTCCGCCACGGGTAAGTGAAGATGGTTGGGCGTGGCGATGACAACAAAGTCGATGCCGTCGGGGCGTTTCTTCTCCTCGGCAAACATCTGCTCATAGCTTGAGTAGGCGCGGGCGGGATCGAGGCTGAAGGACTCGCCGGCTGAGCGGGATCGCTCGGCCGATTGAGAGAATGCGCCGGCGACAAGCGCGATGCGGCCGTCGAGTTCTGCGGCCATTTTGTGGACGGGACCGATGAAGGCGCCGGGGCCTCCACCGACCATGCCCATGCGCAGTTTTCTGTTTGCGGTCATTCAATTCTCCTCGCGCAGTTGACTTACCAATCGGTGAGAGTTCCATCGAGCTTGCGATTGATGGGCAGGTAGGCGCGCTGATAAGGATACTTGGCGGCCAGCGCTTCATCCAGATCGACGCCGAGGCCGGGGCCGTCGCCGGGAAACATCAGGCCATCTTTGAAGGTGTACTGATGCGGGAAGACTGCATCCGTCTCTTCGTTGTGCGGCATCAGTTCCTGGATGCCGAAGTTGTGGATGGCGGTGTCGAAGTGGAGCGCGGCGGCCATAGTTACGGGCGAGAGATCGGTGGCTCCGTGGAATCCGGTGCGCACGTGGTACAGCTCGGCGAAGTCGGCGGTCTTTTTGAGTGCCGTGATGCCGCCGCCATGGACGATTGTCATGCGCAGGTAGTCGATCCATTGATTGCGGATGAGGTCGTGCGCGTCCCAGACCGAGTTGAAGACTTCGCCGACAGCGAGGGGGGTCGTGGTGTGCTCGCGAATGACTTTGAAGCCCTCCTGCAATTCGGCGGGCGTGGGGTCTTCCATCCAGAAGAGGTGGTAGGGCTCAAGTTCCTTGCCGAGACGCGAGGCTTCAATGGGCGTGAGGCGATGATGGCAGTCATGAAGCAGATGCAGTTCCTCGCCAAAGGCTTCGCGCACACGGGCAAACAACTGGGGGACGTGGCGCAAATACAGTTCGCTTGACCACTCGTATTCTGACGGCAAGCCGCGCTCGGCGGGCTCGTAGCGGCCGGGGCCTTTGCTGATGCCGTAGGTGGATGAAAGGCCGGGAATGCCGCTCTGCACACGGATGGCGCGGAAGCCGGCGTCGCGATGGCGGGCGACATCTTCGAGCGCAGCCTCAGTATCTTTGCCGTTGGCATGACCGTAGACAAGCACGCCCTCGCGGCTTTTACCGCCGAGCAGGTTGTAAAGGGGCGTGTTCAGCGCTTTGGCTTTGACGTCCCAGAGTGCCACGTCGACGGCGGCGATGGCGGACATGGTGACGGGGCCGCGCCGCCAGTAAGCGCCGCGGTAGAGGTACTGCCAGATGTCCTCGGTTTGAAACGGGTCGCGGCCGATGATGCATGGGATGACGTGCTCGGCGAGATAGCTAACCACGGCCATCTCGCGGCCGTTGAGGGTGGCGTCGCCGAGGCCGTAGATGCCGTCGTTGGTTTCGATCTTGAGGGTGACGAAGTTGCGGCCGGGCGAGGTGACGTTGACGGTAGCGCGGGTGATCTTCATCGAGCTCCCATCTTATTGGTTCACGCCGCTGGAGAGAAAGCCGCCGTCGACAGCGAGAACCTGGCCGGTGACGTAGGAGGCGGATTCGGAGGCGAGGTAGAGGGCGGCTCCGGCCACTTCATGCGCTTCGCCGAAGCGGCGCATGGGCGTACGCAGGAGCAGTTCCTCGCCGCGCGGCGTGCCCTGAATGATTTTGGTGTTGAGGGGCGTTGGAAAAATGCCGGGTGCGATGGCGTTGACCGTGACGCCTTTTTTTGCGAGCTCGACGGCGAGACTGCGGGTGAGAGATGCGACCGCGGCCTTGCTGGCGGAGTAGGCGGCGACCTCGTGAAAGCTGACGAAGGTGGAGAGCGAAGCGATGTTGATGATCCGACCGTAGCCGGCTTCGACCATGGTGGGCGCGAAGACCTGGGCGGCGCGGAGGGTACCGGAAAGATTGGTGTCGAGGACACGCTGCCAGTCAGTCTCGGGGAGATCGAGGGCTGCCTGCTTGAAGGTGATTCCTGCGGCGTTGACAAGGATGTCGACTTTTTTGAATTCCGCGAGAACGGCCGAGCGGAGTATGCTGAGCGACTCGCGATCGGCAACGTCGCTGGTTTGGCGGAGGGTTTTGCGGCCGTGGGATTCGATCTCCGCGGCGGTGTGGTCGACCTGCTCGCGGCGGCGCGAGGTTGCGACGACATCCGCGCCTGCCTGGGCGAGCCCGATGGCGATGGCGTGGCCGAGACCCGTGGTGCCCCCGATGACGACGGCGACTCTTCCCGTCAGATCGAACATTCCCTGCGTCATTCTTTTGATCCTGGCCGTTGCGGCCCGGCCAGAAACACCTTCCCTTATTTTTCCGTCACGATTGGCAACAGCACCGCGCTCGCGCCCTGCGGGCCGTGCTCGACGGTCATGGTTGCGGCGTGAAAATCCTCTGGCTTTGCGAAGAAAATGTTCGGCACATAAGTCTGTGGGTTGCGATCGTAGAGCGGGAACAGCGAAGACTGGATCTGGACCATGATCCGGTGCCCTGGCTTGAACTCGTAGTTCACGGTTGGCAGGCGGAAGCGATACTCCTCGATGGCGCCCGCCGCAATCGGCTCCGGAGCGGCGAAACTCTTGCGGTAGCGGCCGCGAAAGATGTCCATGCTGATCGCCAGTTCATAGCCGGCCAGTTCGGGCTGCTCGGCGTAGGTGGGCGGGTAAACGTCGATCAGCTTGACCACAAAGTCCGCGTCTGTGCCCGTCGTTTTCACAAAGAGGTCGGCAAAAGGCGCGCCTTCAAGCCGTACTGGCTGATCAAGCACAGGTGTCTCGTAGGAAAGGACGTCGGCTCGCGTTCCGACTGCGCGCTGATCCTCGACCAGCCAGGTCGGCCAGCGCTTGCCTCCGTTGGGCTCGATGGGCGGCGCCAGATACGGCACTGGCTTGGCCGGATCGGAGACGTAGTTGTCTTCGCCGCCCTGTGGCTTGGTGAGTGCCGAGCCCGAGATTTTCTTCGAGATACATGGGCGTCAGATGTTTTTCATCCGCACCGGGCCACTCGGCGAATTTGTCCCAACGATTGCGGGCCGGGTTGTAGATGAGCGCCGCAGGCATTTCTTCGGCAGGCTTCCGATCTTTCAAGTAGGTATCAAAAAATGGAATCAGCACATCCCGCCGAAAGTCCGCCGCGGTGTCGCCCTTCCACTTCAACGGTCCCAGCGTCTCGGCGGAGCGATTGACCTGGCTGTGATACCAGGGGCCCATCACCAGGTGGTTGTTGGCGCCGTGGCCAGCATGCTTCAGAGCTTCCCAGGAGTGCACTGCGCCGTAGATGTCTTCCTGGTCCCAGAGCCCCTGCAACCAGATGGTCGGCAGGCTCGACGGTTTCTGGACCACCAGCTTGTCGAGCGCCTGCAACTGCCAGAATGCGTCGTAGGCCGGGTGCGTCGAGAACCGCTTCCACCACGGCAACTGGTCGAAGCCGTTCACCTCGGCCCAGTGGCCGGCAGTACCCGCATCGAGGAAGTTCTGATAATCGTCGGCGCCCTGCCGCGGCACCTGGCTTCCTCCGCCCCGGTGCGTGGTCTGGCCGGTAAAGAAGTCGAGATTCACCTGACGAAACGCGCCGTAGTGGAACCAGTC
>CAWBSV010000066.1:0-20083 GCA_963791505.1 uncultured Acidobacteriaceae bacterium | reverse complement strand
CGCCCCGGCTCAGGCGGTCGAGATCTCCAATTCCGCTGCCGGCGAGCGGATGTACGATTTGAATCCGGGTTTGGGAAATTAATCGGTGAAAACCATCGTGGTATTGGTGACCGCCCCCCACCGGGCCGCCAGCCAAAAATTATCCCGGCTTTTGGTCGAACGGAAACTGGCGGCCTGCGTCAATATCTTGCCCGGCGTTTCCAGCCGCTACTGGTGGAAGGGGAAAATCGTCACCGCTCCCGAGGAACTTTTGATCATCAAGACGGAAAAATCAAAATGGTCCCTCCTTTCAAAAACGATCCGGGAAAACCATCCTTATGAGGTCTGCGAGATTCTGCGGGTGCCGGTGGCCCAGGGAAACCCGGCCTACCTGAAATGGATCACCGAGAGTCTGCGAAAATAAGGTAGTGGGCAGTTAGGTGTTGTTGCGAGGAGCGTCATTCATTGGTGTTAGCGACGTGTGCCGATTCTCAATATAAATTTTATGGAAATCGGTACTATGCCGACCTCGTTGTGACTTTTAGTATGATGGTCGGTATGGCAATCTCAGTTTATGGGTAATTGATACGCCTTTCGAAGATGGTTTTTAAAACGACTGGGGTTTTATTTAAACGGGGTTGCCATACCGACTTTCGTTTTGAAATACAACCATGAGGTCGGCATAGTCCCGATTTCATAGAATGTTTATATAGATGATCGGGACACGTCATAAACGTCCCCTAATCGGCACGCCCCGGCAATGGTCATCCCATCAATGCGCAGCGTCGGCGATGCCACCGATCCCCGAAACACCAGATCGTTGCCAATCGCCGTCACATTCATCAGCATCTGCGCCAGGTTGCCGGCAATCGTGATTTCCTCAACCGCATGCGTGAGCTGGCCATTCTCAATCCACTGCCCGGTCGCCCCGCGCGAATAGTCACCGGTCACGACATTGGTTCCGAAGCCCATCAGCCCGGTGACATACAGGCCTTGCGTCACACCGGCCAGAATCTCTGCCGGCGTTTGCGTGCCAGGTTCGAGATAGAGATTGCCGCATCCGATGCCCGGGGCGCCGGCGAGTCCGCGCGAAGCATTGTGCGTGGACTTCATGCCCAGTTTGCGCGCCGAATAGGTGTTGAGCAGATAGGTCGACAAGATGCCCTTCTCGACCACCACCGTCCGTCGCGAGGGCAGCCCTTCGCCATCGAACGGCGAGGTGCCGAATCCGCCCGCATCGGTGGGCAGCAACATGCCATGGTCATCGATCAACGTCAGAGAGGATGCCGCAATCGGATGGCCCAGCTTCCCGACAAGAAACGAGGAGCTGCGCCAGATCGCGTCGCCCGACGCAGCCTCAAACAAGAATCCAATCAGCGACCGCGCCACCTCCGGCGCAAACACAATCGGCACCGACTGCGTTGGCACGCGGCGCGCGCCCAGCCTTCGCAGTGTCCGGCGCGCTGCTTCTTCGCCGACAGACTCCGGCGATTCGAGATCGGCGAGCCGCCGCGCAGAGGACCACCAACCGTCGCGTTGCATGTGACCGTTCTCATCCATAGCAAGCGGCGCCGCCGAAACGCCGGCATAGCTGGTGCGATAGCTGCCCACAAAGCCGCGCGAGTTAGCGAGAATCTTGCGGCCCGTCGCGGCGTCGAAGCTGCCGCCATCGGAGTTGGTAATGCGCTTGTCGACGGCCAGCGCCGCCGACTCCGCCCGCCGCGCCCACTCGATCCGCTCCGCGCCCGAAAGCGAGTAGACATCGTCATAGCAGAGGTGCAGATCGCCGGGGATGGAGCCGAACTCCGCCGCGTCGGGTAGCCCCATGAAGGGATCTTCCTCGGTGACTTTGGCCAGAGCGATCGCTCCGTCGACGAGCAGGCGAATGCCGTCGGCAGTCAGGTCGCTGGTCGAGGCAGACGCCGACCGTGTACCCAGAAACACGCGCAAACCAAGTGCCCGCGAGCCCGATTCCTTCAAGGTCTCCACCTGGCCCATGCGCACGTTGACGCTGAACTCATCTCCCTCACGGATCACGGCTTCCGCGTCGCTGGTTCCGGCTTTGATGGCCAGCGCGACGACGTCGGCGGCAAGGGATTCGAGATCGAGGGAAGTGGAAGGGGTTTCGAGCGCAGCATCAGCCATGGGTCAACCTTACCAAAACAGCTCGTCGAGGGGAGCCGGGCCGTGACGCTGTTCTTTGCACTCACACATGTCGTATGCTAGGTTTCCCGTGCACAGCCTCGATCATGCCAAAGGTCCTCGTAGTAGCGCTCGCCTTACTCGGCCCTCTCTTTATATGGGAGTGCGTGATGGTGGCCGCTCGTCGCAGCTTGTTTACGCTCGATTCCATGCTGCGAGTCCTGGGCGCATGGCACCTTCTCATGGTCATTGTCGGCGCGATACTCTTATTAGGCTTCTTTGGAGTCCCGCCGCGGCTTTATGGATGGGGCGCAATCATGTTTTCCTTCGGCCTAATCTGGCCGGAGCAATGGTTGCAGCGACGAATAAAGAGCCATCTCCAATCTCCTGAACTTTGAAAATATCTTGAGGCATCGGCGTAGTCGTTCAGTGACAACTAAAAAATTAGTAATTTTGCTCGAACCTGCCGTCGCGGACTCAAAAACCTCGTCTATCAGGGTGAGGCAACCGCGGGCGAGCACGTGCAGCGGGCCTAAGAGGAACACGGAGAGAACATATGCGGAGAACCTTTGGAACGTTTGCACTCAGCGGCCTGCTTGCCCTGGGCATTGCATCGACTGCTGCATTTTCGCAGGACAACGCGGCACAAACCCAGGCGCAGCAGGACCCCGGCGGTCGCGGCGGACATCGCATGGATCCTGATGCGCAACTGCAGCACATGACCAAGGCACTCGATTTGACCCCGGATCAGCAGGCCCAGATCAAGCCGCTGCTGGTTGCGCGCAATCAGCAGACACAGCAGCTTTTCGCCGATCAGTCGCTTGCGCAGGCCGATCGTCACACCAAAATGAAGGCAATCCAGGACGAGACCAAGGGCAAGATTCTTGCCGTGCTGAATGATGATCAGAAGCAGAAGTTCGAAGCCATGCACACGCGCATGGGACACGGTGGCCCGCCGCCTCCGCCCCAGCAGTAGGCACCTGCGGTGCGGCCGAACGCGGCTTGCGCCGCTCGAGTGCAGTTGCGGGATGAAGTAAGAACAAAGGCCGCCAATTTGGCGGCCTTTGTTTCTCCTGTTTGATTTGAGCTTCTATCTGCCAGTCCCGCCCACCGTCATCTTGTCCAGCTTGATGGTTGGCATGCCCACCCCCACCGGCACGCTCTGCCCATCTTTGCCGCAAGTCCCGATGCCCTCATCGAGCTTCAGATCGTGCCCAACCATGGATACATATTTCAGCGCCTCCGGCCCGTTGCCGATCAGCGTCGCGTCGCGCACCGGCGCAGTGATCTTGCCGTCCTCGATCAGGTAGGCTTCTGACGCCGAGAAGACAAATTTGCCATTCGTGATGTCGACGGAACCGCCACCGAAGTTCACCGCATAGAGCCCGCGCTTCACCGAGCGAACGATATCTTCCGGGTCATCTTCTCCAGCCAGCATGTAGGTGTTGGTCATGCGCGGCATGGGGATCGATTGATAGCTCTCGCGCCGTCCCGAACCGGTATTCGCTGCGCCCGTGAGCCGCGACGAAAGTTTGTCGGTCAGATACCCTTTCAAAACACCGCCTTCGATCAGCACCGTCTCCTGCGTCGCCGAACCCTCGTCATCCACGTTCAGCGAACCGCGGCGGCCCTCCATGGTTCCGTTATCCACCACCGTGACCTTTGAACTCGCCACGCTCTGCCCGATCAGCCCCGCAAACGCCGAAGTCTTCTTGCGATTGAAGTCCGCCTCGAGCCCATGCCCCACGGCCTCATGCAGCAGGATCCCCGGCCATCCCGGCCCCAGCACGACCTCCATCTCGCCCGCAGGCGCGGCCACAGCGCCAAGCTGCAGAATCGCCCCTCGAGCCGCTTCGCGCGCCAGGCTCTCCGGGCTCTTCGAACCGACAAACTGCTCTAGCCCCGCGCGGCCGCCGCACCCCGTCGAACCCTTGGTCAGGTTCGCATCTTCTTTGGCGATGACAAAACAATTGAGACGGCACAAAGGTTGCGTATCGCTGGCGAAAGCGCCATCGGAAGCGGCAATCAGGATGCGCCGCAACTCCTCGGAGTAGCTGGCCCGCACCTGCACAATGCGCGGATCGTAAGCCCGCGCGGCACGATCGCAGCGCAAGATCAGCTCGAGCCGCGCTACCAGATCAAGATCAAATCCGCCCAACGGAACCGGATATAAATCCGCCGCCTGCGTCTCCACAAACCCCTGTACCGTCTGCGTCGCAGGACCTGAAGCGATCAACGCTGCCGTCCGCGCCGCATGCAGCAGGCGCTCGGGGCTCAGGTTGTCGGTGTACGCGTAGCCGGTCCGCTCGCCAGAGAGAACGCGAATTCCGCACCCTGCGCTTGTCCCCTGGCTGGCCGATTTGACGATCTGCTCGTCCACACCAAGCGCGATCGCGGTCACCGACTCAAAGTACAAGTCGGCATAATCGCCGCCCGCGGCGAGAGCCTCGCCAAGGCAGCGCTCCAAAAGCCGTTCGGTGATCCCAAATTTTTCAAAAAAGTAGCGCTTGTGGCTGTTTTGCTGGGCGGGAAGGGGACTGGTCATCGTACCTTCAGTTTACGCTGAAATCGATCTTCAAAAGTAACCACGGGGCAAAGCTCGTGCACGATGGGATTTACCCGTTCCTCTCTTGATGCGTGGTCCTTCTGGCTCTTTCGTCGCACACCTCTCCGTGCTACATTCGACGCATGAAAAAGTATCTTGCCGCAGCCCTGTTGCTGATGGTCTTCGCCGCCCCGGCCCTTGGCGCCACGAGGCACCATCATCACCGCCACCATCACCACCCCGCCGGTCACCATCACGCGTAGTTCCGATCAGGTTCCTCGCCCCAGGTACGCTCAAAAAGTGGGACGAGGAAACCCTGCCCGGTTTTGTTCAGCCCGGCCACTCTGCTAACTTCGTGGCATGGAAGTCGCGGACGATCTCCGTTACCCGATCGGACGGTTCCGGTCGAACACCGACATCTCTCCCGCTGCGCGCCCTGCGCGGATTCAAATCCTCCGGCAACTCCCTGAAGCATTAAAGGCGGCTGTAGCCGGCCTCTCCGACGCCCAGCTTGATACCCCCTATCGAGAAGGCGGTTGGACGGTGCGCCAGCTCGTGCATCACGTCGCCGACAGCCACGCCAATTCGTATGTGCGCTTCAAGCTGGCTCTCACTGAGGACTGGCCGACCATCAAGCCCTACGACGAAGCCGCATGGGCCAATCTCAAAGACAGCGCGCTGCCCATCGATGTCTCGCTCGCCCTGCTCGGCGCTGTACACACCCGCTGGATCGCCCTGCTCGAGTGCATGACCGACGCCGACTTTGAGCGCGGCTTCAACCATCCAGAATCGGGGCGGCAAACCCTGTCCAAGGCGCTCGCCATCTACGATTGGCACTCGCGCCACCACACCGCGCACATCACGAGTCTGAGGGACCGAAAGGGCTGGTAGGCGAGCAACATGAACGTCGTCGAGGCTGGCGCAAGTGCGGCCGTTCTGACACGAAGCATCGAAGAGTATCTGGCTGACCATCCTGCAGCGGCGGTGCTTGAGGACGGGCGCGTGCTCTTCGACATGCGCAGCGCGCGCTACGCCGTCAGCGAAAACCATGGCCGCTGTCTTCTGCAGTTGTGGAGCGAAGAGCGGAACCTCTCCCGATCGGTGATTGAGATTGAGCCGCGCGCGCAATGCCTGCGCCTGATGACGCGGCGCATGGGCGTGACCAAGCCCCAGGCGCTTGAGCTTGTCCCCACCTGCGATCGGCGCACCCCGACCACGCGCGACGCAGCCCGCAAAACCTACCAGAGGCTGCTTGAACGCGTGTTGACCCGCGCCTTCCTCGGCATGAAGACCGATGGCTTTCGTTCTGCGATGGACCTGGAGCACAGCTTCGGTCCGGCATACGTGCGTGGCAAGCTGGTCCACGGCACCTCAGCCGAGGCGGTGATCGGCGTTTCCGAGTCGGAGTCGGGCGCAACCATCGATGGCATTCTCACCCTTGGCATCCTCTGGCTCGACCACTGCCGCAAGAAGGGCGACGGCCGACGGCACTTTGGCGGACTCAAAGTGATTGTGCCTCCAGGCGCGTGGCGCACCACCGCCGAACGCATGGCCTGGCTCAATCACGCTGCCGCAGACTTCAAGCTCTTCACGCTCGACGAGCGCAGCGACGACCTGACCCAGGTTGATTTTCGCGACACCGGCAATCTCGAGTCGCGCCTGGCGCATGCGTTCTCGCAAGATGCGGCGATCGAGCGATGCAAGGCCGGCATCGCGCGCCTGATGGGGCTGCTGCTCCCGGCCGCGCAAGCCCGTGTGGAGATCAGGGCAACCTCTGCAAGTGAAGTTGGGCTGCTGCTGCATGGCCTGGAGTTCGCGCGGGTGCGTCATGGGAGCGCGACGCACTCCTTTGCTGGCCAGGATGAAGTCACCTTCGGCGCAGGCGCCAACGAGACCCCCCTGATTGAAGAAAACGAAGCGCTGGCCCGCGAGCTGTTCAAGCGCCTGTTTCACAGCCGCCATGCCGGCGGTACCCACGGCGACGCGCTCTTCCGCCTGCAGCCGGAGCGATGGCTCGAGGCGCGTATGAAAGAGGAGATTGTCGAAATCCTTCCCGGTTTACGCGCCGGACAGATCTATGCACAGGTTCCGGCCCTCTCAGCCGGCGATCGCGGCATGCTCGATCTACTCGCCCTCGATGCCAATTCGCGGCTTACGGTCATTGAACTGAAGGCCGACGAAGATCTGCATCTTCCCCTGCAGGCGCTCGACTATTGGATTCGCGTCCGCGCTCTCAATGCGGACCGTCGTCCCGGAGCAGGCGGCGGCCGTGCGCTCTCAGCTTTTGCGCGCCAGGGATATTTCGATGGAACCGAAATCTCTGAGCTCGAACCGCGTTTGCTGTTGGGCGCACCCGCGCTGCGCATTCATCCAGCGAATGAGCCGGTGCTGCGCTACCTATCCCCTCAGGTGGAGTGGGAGCTGATGGCGGTCAGCGAGCACTGGCGTCGCGAGTTGAAAGTGGTTTTTCGCAAGCGCAGCAGCGACCCGCGCCCCGATTTTCCACAAAAAAACCATGGCTCGCTTCAGGACCCGCCTCCGCGGCTCAAAGGGTAACCGCGCACCGGTCAGGTCAGGCACCGTTTTCCCGGTAATTCAAGCAGTGTGACCGATGGTGTGGGCGCAATTCGACCTCATTCGGCAATTTAGCCGTTCTAAAGGCTTTCGCCGCGATCCTCAACTCCCATCCAGTCTCCCCTCGCGCGCCCCGCCTTCATCCCCGTATGGTGCCAATCCAATCCTTATGCCGCTCCCCAGAAAGTAACTTACGCGCGTAAGTGTCCAAGGTCCGGGCCCTTCGGACGGAAGTGTAATTCACTGAAAAGGTTCAACTTCCTAGGATGGGGACATCGAGAAACGAATCCGCTAGAGATCAGACGGATAGCTCGATTGGAGAAAGCCCCCAATGAACGACGAGAGGAACCCCGCCCCATGGCCACCCCCTGCAACAACTGTTCTAATTGCCTGCGCATTCACGTTCCTGCACCCGACGGCACACGCTCAGGGAGCGGGCTACTGGCACACCCGGGCCAACGAGATTGTGGACGCCGGCGGCAAGCCAGTGCGGATCGCGGGGATCAACTGGTACGGCTTCGAGACCAAGGATCAGATCGTTCATGGCCTGTGGGCGAAGGACTACCACGACGTTCTGAAGACCATCAAGGACCAGGGCTATAACACCGTCCGTCTCCCATTCTCGAACGAGATGGTTGAGACCCCGATTATCCCCACGAACTTCAGAACCGAAAGCAAGAGCGGCTCGATCAACGCCGACCTCGAAGGGCTGAACTCGCTCGAGATCATGGACAAGGTGATTGCCGCGGCGGGCGCCGATGGGCTGAAAGTGATTCTCGACGACCATCGCTCTGAAGCCGGCGACGACAACCAGCCGAACGGCCTCTGGTACACGGCGCAATATCCCGAGAGCAGCTGGATCGCCGACTGGGAAGCGCTGGCGACGCGCTATCGCAACTACAAAGACGCGCAAGGCAATCCGATTGTGATCGGCATGGACCTGCGCAACGAGCCATTCATGATGGTCGGCTCCAATGCGACCGGATCTTGCTGGACCGGCGACACGACTTCGGCTGGATGCCCTTCGACCAACGTCAAGCAGAACTGGCCCGCGGCCGCAAGCCGTGCAGGCGCTGCGATTCTCGCGGTCGATCCCAACCTGCTCATCTTTGTGGAAGGCACGGATTGCTACAACGGCAGCTGCGACTGGCAGGGAGGCAACCTGGCCGGCGCAGGGCAGTACCCGGTTGAGCTTCCGGTGGCCGGCCGCCTGGTTTATTCGACGCACGAATATGGGCCCGACGTTTCTCCGCAGCCCTGGTTCAACGCTTCGACCACCAGCAGCACTTTGCAGTCGCTTTGGATTCACAACTGGGCTTACTTGAGCCTTCAGAAAATCGCACCGGTGTGGGTGGGTGAATTCGGCACTACCAACAATTCGCAAGCGATCCAGAGCAATGAGCCGGGAAGCCAGGGACAGTGGTTCACCTCGCTGGTCGATTTTCTCGGCAAGCAGAAGCAGATCAGCTGGACCTACTGGGCAGTGAACGGCGAAGACGACCTGGGCGTTCTGGGCAACAGCTACGATCCGGCGCCGGCAAGCTCGCTCAAGCACCGGGAGTTGCAGTCAATCCAATTCCCCCTCAACGAACTGGGAAGAAGCAACCGGACAGCAATAGCAAGCGGCGAATAGCCGGAGGCCAGTTACGCGCAATTAGCGCGTGCAAAGTTTCAAGTCGGCTACGAGCGCGTCGACCCGGGCGAGGTCAGAGTCCCAGGCAAACATGAAGCGCGCCGCACCGCCGATAAACGTGTAGAACTTCCACCCGCGTTCACGGAGCAGGGCGAGACTATGTTCGGATACAGCGAGAAAGACGGAGTTGGCCTCGACGGGGGAGACAACGGCCACGTTGGGGAGAGCCGCAACCTTCTCAGCAAAGTAACGCGCGCACTGGTTGGCGCGTTCCGCATTCGTAAGCCACGCACCGCTTTGGAGCATGCCCACCCAGGGAGCGGCGAGGAAGCGCATCTTCGAGGCCAGTTGCCCGGCCTGCTTGCACCGATAGTCGAAGTCGACAGCCAGAGCAGTGTCGAAGAAAAGGACGGCCTCGCCGACAGCCATTCCATTTTTAGTTCCCCCGAAGCACAATACTTCGACTCCAGCTTTCCAGGTGATTTCAGCGGGGGAGCAGTGCAGACTGGCGCAGGCATTCGCGAAGCGAGCTCCATCCATATGCAGATGGAGGCCATGCATTTTGCAGACCGCGGAGATACTCTGAATTTCGTCAGCGGTGTAGACGGTACCAAGTTCAGTGGGTTGGCTTATGGTGACTACCCTGGGTTTCGGGAAATGGATATCCTGCCGTTTGAGAGCCAGATCCCGAATCGCGACCGGAGTCAGCTTCCCTTCGACCCCTCCTTCGCCGGCAATGAGGAGCTTCGAGCCGTTCGAGAAGAACTCCGGCGCACCGCATTCATCTGTTTCGACATGGGAGACGCCGCCGCAAATGACCCCGTGATAGGACTGGCACAGCGAAGCGAGAGCCAGCGAATTAGCGGCAGTCCCATTGAAAACGAAGAATAGCTCGCAATTGGTTTCGAAGAGCTGACGAAAGGCCTCCGCAGCGCGGGCCGTCCACACATCATCGCCATAGGCGGTTGCGTGCCCCACATTCGCTGCCTCCATCGCCTCCCAGGCCTCGGGGCAGATACCGGCATAATTGTCACTGGCAAACTGCTGCGCCAAATCCTCTGTTTCCATAACATTCATTGCTTTGTCTTCCTAAAACGCAGGAGTTCGTATCACGATCATGATCGGGTGGGATACCAGGAACCCATCGATCGATGCGCGCTTCGTTCTTAAAACCGCGCTGCCATCGCCCCATTCAGCCCTGTGAAGGTTTCGTCGTACCGGTTCTCAACCTCCGCGTTGCGCAAATGCTTCACTTTCTCCACCGAGATCTCAAGCGGCGTCGGCTTCGATTCGAGAATCAGCATCACCTCGGAGATGAACTTGTCGAGGTGCATCGCGCGCGGATCGTCGCCCCCATCCATCAGGTCAGTCTGCACGTAGGGCGGAATCAGCTCGAGCACCTCAACCGGCGTGGATTTGAGCTGATACCGCAGCGACTGCGTGTAGCTGTGAATCGCCGCCTTGGTCGCGCAATAGGTCGGAGTAAAAACCAGCGGCACAAAAGCCAGTCCCGACGAGACGTTCATGATAGCCGCGTGCGTCTGCTTCATCAGATGCGGAAGCAAAGCCGCCGTCAGCCGAATCGGCCCCAGCAGGTTGGTCGTCACAATGGCTTCAGCATCCGCCAGGTCAGTCGCCTGGGAGGCAAGCTTCTCCGCCCGCATGATGCCCGCGTTGTTGATGAGCATATTCAGATCAGGAAATTCGGCAACTACCTTGGCCGCGAAAGTGCGAATCGCGTCGGGACTCTCGACGTCCAAACTCATCGACTTCATGCCCGGGTTGGCAGCCGTGGTCTCGTCGAGCATGCTCTGACGCCGCCCGGCGATGATGACCTGGTTGCCCAGTGCCTGCAGGGCTTCCGCGAGCCCGCGCCCGATACCGGAGCCGCCGCCGGTGATGAGAATCGTGTTGCCGGTGAGGTTCATGGGGTGTGATGCCTCCAAATAAGGATGATAAGCGCGCGGCGTGACGGGGCCGTCAAAGGATGAGACCGTGCTTGAGGCCGGTCGCCAGGCGTTGACACGAAATGGGATGTCGCTTAGGGTAATGAAAGTGAATCTGTGATGAAGACCTGCCCAAACAATCGCGCGTGTCGTTGCTGTTGCCGCTAGCTCCCGCTGGCTGTTGCGCGATCTGTATTTTTCCCGACCTGAATGATTTTTGACTGTTGATAGGGGTGCAGGTGTTCGTGTCTCTTCCTCTCTTTCTTGAAATTGTGGCTGTCCGGCCCCATCCAACGCGTGTGTCCGGGCAATGTTGTCGATGTCGGCTGGCTCTCTGAAGAGCTGCCGCAGGCCGCGCTGATTTTGCGTTTCGCGTGGCTCCGCTCGTCGCCGGTGTTGGCGACTCATCCACAGTCGGAAACATTCCATGCAGTGAGAGCCCTCTGTCCCGGGCCCTCGATTGCAGAAATGAAGGGGAGATGAGCAACAATTTCAAGGAAAAACGGACCAGGACGCAGCGAATTCTTTGGGCCGCCGCAGCCATTCTCGTGGCTTCAGCCAGTGTGCCGATGGTGGCGCAGGACGATACAACCACGCAACACGCAACCAGCGCCGTAGACGGCGGATGGATCACCGGGCCGGCCTCAAACCCGCTCAGCCACTTGAACGGGCCCGCCTTCCGGACCTCGGGTTCGTCAGAGGGCTACGATTTTCACGACGTTGCACCGGTGACAGAACTGGACGCGACTCTGCCGCACTGGCTCGCTTTCCAGGCCGAAGAACGCTATCGCTACGAGGCTTTCGATAACTCCAGCTTCAAGACCGGAAGCGACGACTCGTATGAGCTGAACCGTTTCCGTTTCCAGGCGGATATCAAGCCGAACTCGTGGATCCGCGTCACCGCGCAATTGCAGGATGCGCGGCCATTTTTTGAGAATCCCCCGCTCGGTCCTCCGAACGAGAACCGCTGGGATCTGAAGCTGGCGTATGCTGAAATCGGCGATCCGGAGAAGCATTGGGCCAGCCTGCGCGTTGGTCGCCAGATCATCAACTACAACAACACCATCATCTCCAACTCGGAGTGGCGCGACCAGGCGCGCTCCTATGACGCGGCGGTTCTGAACTTGCAGAGCAGGCACGCCAGCCTCGGCATCTTCGCAGCATCGGCGGTGGTGCCGCAGGCCTCGGGCGTCAGTCCTCGCCAGGAAGGCAACAATATCTACGGCGCGTATGGCCGCATCATCAAGCCGCTGCCCCACACCGACGTAGAACCCTTCGTCCTGTGGCGCGTTCAACCCGCGGCGGTTGTGCAGCCGGCGTTGGCAAAAGCCACTGGCAAACAGGATGAGTGGGCCTACGGCGTTCGCCTGAAAGGGCAGGCCGGCGCAGGTCTCGACTTTACCGGCCAGGTGATCGTTGAGAACGGCACAGTGGGGGCGGACTCGATTCGCGCCTGGGCCTTCGAAGAAGGTGTCTCGTATGCCTTCAATCAGGCTCCCTGGCACCCGCGTCTCTTTGCCCAGCAGGATTGGGCTTCGGGCAATAACGATCCGACGGATGGAACGCACAAAACCTTCGACACAATTTATCCCTCGGCGCACGACCGCTTCGGCATCGTGGACCAGTTTGGCTGGCAGAACATCAACGCGGTGCGCTTCGGCGGAACCTTTGAGCCGCACCGGCGCCTGAGTGTGAGCGCGCAGGGGCTCAACTTCTGGGCTGTCTCAGCGCTTGACTCGGTCTACAACACTTCGGGCAGCGCCATCGTGACCAACAAGGTGAACAACGGCACGCACATCGGCGCCGAGGTAGATGTCTATTCATGGTACGAGCTGAACCGGCACTTCAACATCGGCGGCGGCTACGGGTTCTTCGGCGGCGGCGATTTTCTCTCCCACGTTGCCACTGCACACAACTACTCCTATTCCTACATTGCCCTGAACTTCAAAGACAATGGAAAGAAGCCCCGTGAATAAAGCAGGGCCCTGGGTAGCGCCGGCCTCCTGGCCGGCTGTACCGAGGGCCTCCCGGCCCTCGTTTTAAGAATCAGGCATCAGCCCTGGGGGACGTCTTTTCTCTGCAGCTTGCTGAGGGGCGCCACTCGAAAGAAGCAACGCTGCCAAGCCGGTGAAGGAATATCCTGTCCGCGCGCGTTCTTCTAAGACAGGGGTGAGTCCTCGCGGAGAACTTTCTGAGCGCTGTTGTTAACCGGCGACCGGCGCAAAACGTCTCTTACTCAAGAGAACGAAGTGGACAGCGGAGAACTGCTTGCTGTCCACTGTCCGCTGTTCACTGTTCACTGTTTCCAGAAATTGATCTAGAATTCTGGTGGTAGCCTTGGCATAAGGGGAGCGATGGAAATGCAACAGACCCCGGAACAGCAGACTTTTGCATCGGAAGCTGCGCAGAGCGAAGCCCAGCCGCCCAGCGAGGTAGAGACACTTGCGGCGTTTGTTGAAGGAACAGACCGCGAGCGGCGCCGCATTGAGTTCAAAGCCAGCCTCGATGAGGCGCGCGCCTTGATGGCTCGCGGCGAGATGCTTGCGATCACCCGCGAGACGGTGTGGAAGCTGGCCGCGCAGGTGAACGCCCGTGCCCGTGAACGGCTGCGCGGACCCAAGGCCGCGCCGCAGCACTAAGAGAAATCCCAACCACACTCAAAATCTGTTTGAATCCGTGGTTCACCGCAGCGCTTTTCGGAACCTTTCCGGATGATCTCCCGTAGAGTCTCAGCAGGAGTTGTTGTGATGGGCATCCAACTTACATCCAATCTCAGATCCGATAGGGGAACCTTCCCGCTGATGGGCGCCGACCGTGGCCGGTTTTCGCAAGGAGAAGAGAGACCGGTGCACGCCGATGCGAAGGGCGAAGAACGTGAGCGCCGCCGCATCGAGTTCCGCGCCAGCCTCTTAAAGGCGCGAGCCGCGTTTGGATTCGGCGCAGGAACGCAGTGCCTCCCTTCGCACTCTTGATGAAGCATGACCCCTTTAAACCCGGTCCTGATCGATGTTCCGATGCCGATCCGCACCCCTCGTCTGCTCATCCGGCCCAAACAAGCTGGTGACGGTTCAGTGACGTCGGCTGCCGTTGCAGAGACGTGGGACGAACTGCACCGATGGATGCGATGGGCCGAGAATCGCGACTCGTTCACTGCCGAATCAATGGAGATCAGGAGTCGGCATGTTATGGCGAGCTTTATCCTGCGCCAGGGCATCGAGCTCATCGGGCACGAGGCCGGGACGGGCACAGCGGTCATCTGGTGCGGGCTTCATGACATCGACTGGCAGGGCCGCCAATGCGACACCGGGTTCTGGGTCCGCAAAAGCGCTCAGCGTCAGGGGTTCGCAACCGAGGCAGCAAACGCCCTGGTGCGCTATGCGTTTGGTGCGCTGGGCATGCGGCGAGTCGGCCTGACCCACTCGGCTGGGAATCAGGCCAGCCGGCGAGTTGCTGAAAAGCTTGGCTTCACTTTGGAGGGCATCCAGAAGGGCGCGAACGTACTTCCAGGCGGCAGGCATGCTGATCGGTATTGTTACGCGCGATTCGACATAGCTGGTCTTCCTGACCTCGCCGCCCAATTTGGAAGTACGTCCTAAGCGCTGATATTCGCTACCGATTGGTCATCCGCTGCACTTCCGCCGGGTACCGGTCGCCGACCACCGGAATCTTCGCCAGAATACCGTCCAGTTCGCGCCGATCTTGCGGTGTGAGTTCCACACTTGTCGCTCGAATGTTTTCTTCAAGCCGTTCCGGCTTGGTCGTGCCGGGAATGGGAACGATCCATGGCCTCTGCGCCAGCACCCATGCAAGAGCAACCTGGGCCGCGGTCGCCTTCTTTTTCGCGGCGAAAGATTGAATGGCATCGACCAACGCGCGGTTTGCCGTGCGGGCCTCAACGCTGAAGCGAGGAAACGTGCCTCGGTTATCTTCCTTATCGAACTGTGTCTGCTCGGTCACCGACCCTGCCAGAAATCCTTTTCCCAGCGGGCTGAACGACACCAGGCCGATCCCGAGTTCCTCCAGCGCAGGAAAGATTTCTTCTTCAGGCTGCCGCCACCACAACGAGTATTCGCTCTGCAGCGCAGTAACCGGTTGGACAGCGTGCGCGCGGCGAATCGTCTGCGCTCCTGCTTCAGAAAGACCGAAGTGGCGAACCTTCCCCTGCGCGATCAAGCCCTTCACCGCGCCTGCCACGTCTTCGATCGGCACCGCTGGGTCGACGCGATGCTGATACAGCAGGTCGATGGTCTCGATGCGAAGGCGCTTCAGCGAAGCTTCCACAGTCTGGCGGATGTATTCGGGCCGGCTGTTCAAACCGGTTGGGTGCGGATCCCCTGAAGTGTCGAATTGAAAACCGAACTTCGTCGAGATCACGACCTGGTCCCGCATTGGAGCCAGCGCCTCGCCCACAAGTTCCTCATTCACAAACGGACCGTAGACCTGCGCTGTGTCGAAGAGGGTGATTCCCCGATCAACCGCACCGCGCAGCACCGCAATCATCTCCTCTTTGGTCCCGGAGACGGGTCCGTGCCCGGCGCTGGCCCGCATACAGCCCAGGCCAATGGCTGAGACCTCAAGGCCGCTTCGACCCAGTTGGCGCTTTTCCATGTGACTCTCCTGCTATGCAATTTCGCGCTGTTGGCGATTCTTAGTGCATTACGAAACCGCCGTCGACTGAGATTGACTGGCCGGTAATGTAGCTTGCAGCATCGCTGCACAAAAAGAGAACAGTGTGCGCGATCTCCTCCGGTCGGCCCTCCCGCTTCATGGGCACGAAGTTTTCAAGCATTGCCTTCAGCGCATCCCCTTGTCCCTCAGCCTCCATTTTGTCGCTCATCGGGGTGCGAATCAAACCTGGACAAACATCATTCACACGGATGCCGCGCGTTGCGTACTCAAGTGCCGCGCTCTTCGTGAACCCGATAACGCCATGCTTTGCGGCATGATACGTTCCACGCTGGTTGCCACCGACCAGACCCCCCAGCGATGAGCAGTTGACGATGGCGCCGCTGCCTTGTTCGCGCATCACCTGCAACTCAAACTTCATGCAACTCCACACACCGCGAAGATTAATGGCCATCACGCGATCGTAGTCGTCGCGCGGTGAATCGGCCGTTTCCGCAAGAACGTTCTGAACCCCGGCGTTGTTGTAAGCCGCATCCAGCCGGCCGAACTTGGCGACGGTTTTCTTCACCATGGCTTCCACCTGCGCATCGTCTGACACGTCGCAGGCGACAGCCAGCGCCTTATAGCCGCGCTTGGCCAGCTCTTTCGCCGCAGCTTGCACAGCCTTTTCATTCCAATCGGCCAAAGCCACTGCGGCCCCGGACTCCGCAAACGCCGTCGCCGTTGCAAGGCCTAGTCCTGAAGCTGCACCCGTGACGAGTGCCACCTTACCTTTGAACGAAATATTCATGAAGGCTCCTGACGGCTTCTACTTCTTCAGCGGCTTCCGCGCAAAATAGTAAAGCGAGAAGGCCAGCGCCGCGAACGCCGCGCACGAAACATAGTTGTTATCAAGCAGCGTCAGCGGAAAGATCGGCGGGAAGTTAAGAATGTCGCTCTTGTCGATCCAGCTCTCATACACCTTCAGCGCCACGCCGAACAGCCCCACCACGCCGCCTGCCGCAATCAATCCTGAAGCGTAGAGAGAGCCGGGCGAGATCTCGCTGTCCGATGTATCGGCGCCGGCCTTTTCCAGCGCGCGGTCGGCGATCCATCGCACCACGCCCCCGCAGAAGATCGCCAGAGTAGTGCCGATGGAGAGATACGCGCCCACGGCAAACGATAACGAGCGCACGCCCAGCAGTTCAACAGCAATTACCAGGAAGACCCCGAGCAGCACCAATCCCCAGGCAAGCTTGCGGCTTAAGATTCCGTTGATCACCGTGGCCATCAGGCGCGCCTGCGGCGCAGCGGCTTTCTCTGAGCCGATGCCCTGGATCCACTGCACCTCAATCTGATGCGAGGCGGGCGAGTAAAGATATTTGCCGTCGGCAAGCTCAGGCGACCCCAGCGCGTTCAGGATCATGTACTCCGATTTGTGATGCACGGTCGAAGACTTGTCCGCTCCCAACACGTGAAACTGCTCCGGCAATCTCTGCGAATCGGCCTGCAGCGCGACGCCGGAGTGAGGCGCATTGATATCCCAGGGCTGAGCCGCCGCACGAAACTCCTGCAGACCGGTGTTCATCAGGTTGAGCGTGAGCCCGATAACAACGGTAGAAACCACCACGCCGATAAACAACGCGATCTGCTGCAGCCGCGGCGTAGCGCCGATCAGGTAGCCCGTCTTAAGATCCTGCGAGGTATCGCCGGCATTGGCGGCGGCGATGGCCACAATTCCGCCGATGGTGATGGCGAGCGCACCATAAGCGGGCGCGGTCCACCCCATGGAAAGAAAAATCGCGCAGGTGGCCATGAGGGTTGCAATCGCCATGCCCGACATGGGATTGGCTGAGCTGCCGATCAGGCCCACAATGCGCGAACTGACCGTGACGAACAGAAACCCGAAGATGACCACAAACAGCGAAGCCGCGAGATTGGGCAACACGCCCACATACGCTCCGGGTACCGGCTTGAACTGCAGAAATAGAAACGTGAAGACCACCAGCGCAATAGAGCCGAGCAGCACCGTGCGCATCGACAAGTCATCTTCAGTGCGGAGCGGCTTTGCGGGGGCCGCATCCGCCACGCCCGCTTTGGGCCTGAGATTCTTGAAGCCCTCAGTCAGCGCGCTGATGATCGTCGGCATGGTGCGCAGCAGCGTGATCAATCCCGAAGCTGCCACCGCGCCCGCGCCCATGGGCCTGATGTAGGTGGACCAAAGCTGGCTCGGCCCCATCTGCGCAATCGGAATGGTGCCCGGGTAGAGCGGATGACTGAGTTCCTTGCCGAAGAAATAAATCAGCGGCATCAGCACCAGCCACGAGAAAACGCCACCCGCAAAAATCACGCCCGCCACGCGTGGCCCAATGATGTAGCCCACGCCCAGGTACTCCGGCGTTGCGTCCGCCTTAATCGAAGAGCCCTTTAGAATATGCTGCGGTCCAAAGTCGGGTTGAATATTCCGGCGTGCCCGGCCACGCCTTGAAAAGATTCTCATTCTGGAAGAAGGTGTAGATGCCGCCGAGCCCCAGCCCGAGAAACACCCGCCCCGCAAGCGATCCGCCGCGCTCGCCCGCAATCAGCACGTCGGCGCAGGCTGTGCCTTCAGGGTATTTGCAGGTTTTCGTGCTCCTTGACGATCAACTGCCGCCGCAACGGAATCATGAATAGAACGCCCAGCCATCCGCCAATCAGCGCGAGAAAGAAGATGCGCGAGTACTCCAGATCGAATCCCAGAAAGATGAGCGCAGGCAGGGTGAAGATCACCCCCGAGGCAATGGACTGTCCCGCATTGCCCGTCGTCTGGACGATGTTGTTTTCAAGAATGGAGGCGCGGCCGAAGGCCCTGAGGATGCTGATCGACAACACAGAAATCGGGATCGATGCGGCAACGGTCAGTCCGGCGCGCAGGCCCACATACACGGTCACGGCGCCGAAGATGATGCCAAAAACCGATCCGAGCAGAATGGCGCGAAGCGTGAATTCGGGGCGATTCTCGCTGGGCGAAACAAAGGGTTGAAACTCGGGCATCCTGACGCCTCCAGACAAGCTGATGCGGTTCGGCTTGTATTTCCCTGAAGGGGGAGTGTAGCAGCGAGGACGTGAAGATTGACAGGGCGTCTGACCCGATTCGATTCGGGATTCATTTCCTGAAGCCGCGCCCGTTGTGGCAAGCTCATGGGGAGCGATGAGGAGGATGAGGGCATGATTCTCGGCGCGCACGTGATCGTGTACAGCAAGGACGCAGATGCAGATCGTGCTTTTTTGCGCGATGTAATTGGATTCACCGCGGTGGATGCGGGGCGCGGCTGGCTGATCTTTGAGCTGCCGCCTGCGGAGCTAGCTGTCCATCCCGACGAAAAAAACGGCCAGCATGAACTCTACTTTCTGTGCAGCGATATTAACGAGGAGATCGCGCAGCTCACGGCCAAAGGCGTCACCTGTTCGCAGGTACATGAGGAGCGCTGGGGCTCTCTGACCAAGATCCTGCTCCCCGGCGGCGGCGAGATTGGGCTCTATCAGCCAAAGCATCCCATGGCGATCACGTTCGAGCCGGAGTGAGAGAGCATTGGCGCCGCAGGGTCTCAGCGCGTAGGGTTAGGTACGAGATTTTTGTTGGTCCCAACGGAGAATTGCATGGCCCAGGAGATCAAGAGCGCCAATCCGACGCATCGCCTGCTCTCTCTCGATGTGCTGCGCGGCATCACTATCGCGTTCATGATCATGGTCAACAACAACGGCGGCCAGGGTTCATGGGGGTTCATGAATCACGCCCGTTGGAACGGGTTGACCGCGACCGACCTGGTGTTTCCCACCTTTGTGTTCCTGGTGGGCGCCTCGGTTGTCTTCGCGTTTGAGTCGCGGCTGGCCAAAGGCGCAACACGCGCGCAACTGGCGCGACACACGGTGCAGCGAGCGGTGATCCTGTTCCTGCTGGGCGTGGTGGTGAACAGCTTTCCATTTTTCGAACTGCCCCACATGCGCTTTTATGGAGTGCTGCAGCGGATCGCGGTCTGCTATCTCGTCGTGGGCCTGTTTTACCTCGTAGACAACCGGGCCGGCACAAAAGCAATCGCGCTGGTGCTGGTGCTGGTCGGCTACTGGGTGCTGGTGCGCTGGGTTCCGGTGCCGGGTGCGGGCGTGCCGGGCCGCGACATTCCGTTCATGGACATGCGGCAAAATCTTGTCTCATGGATCGACCGCGCATTGATGCCTGGCCATCTCTACCTGGATTGGAGCGGCCCCGACGCGCATAACGTGCGCGATCCCGAAGGGCTGCTCAGCGATCTGCCGGCAGTCGGCACCGCGCTGCTGGGCATGTTGGCCGGGATGTGGCTGCGCACCCCGAGGACGACGCGCCAGAAAGCAGGCGGACTAGCGATGGCGGCCGTGGTCTGCCTGGTGCTGGGCTATCTGTGGTCGCTCGAATTTCCACTCAACAAAAATGTGTGGACAAGCTCGTTCGTGCTTGTGGCCGCGGGGTATTCGCTGGTGGTGCTTACGCTGTCAGTGTTCATGATGGATGTGTGGGGATGGGGCACCGGGCGCAGCAAAGCTCTTGTATATCCATGCCTGGTCTTCGGATCCAACGCCATTGTGGTGTACATGTTCAGTGAACTCCTGCCGGGGATTCTCGACCACGTCGCAGTCCCAGTG
>CAWBSV010000065.1:0-14529 GCA_963791505.1 uncultured Acidobacteriaceae bacterium | reverse complement strand
CCCTCTGGCCAAATCCATTTTTTTGGAGCACGCCAAGCTCCGTTCGGATCTGATCAAGTTCAACTTGCGCCTCCTGCAGAGCTTGATGCTCGCGCAACGAAGAGCGGATTAACTCATCCATCTCCATGTCCGTCGCGCCGGGAGCCGACTTCGCTAGGCTATCGCAGGTGAATTGTGCTGCCACTAGGCCCTCGACGGTCGCGTTCCTCTCGCCGATAGCCTGAGATAGAACTGTTAAGTCCGACGATTGGACGGTCTGTCCCGCGGCACTGCCAATTTTTGAGATGAGAGTGGCCATGTCCATGGCGGTCTGACACAGCGGACACGCCGCGCTGTGCGGCTCGGCTGCGGCGAATTCGTGCCCAAGACGCCTAATATCGGCGAGGAGTGCGTCGGTGCTGCGCATCCTCTGTTGGATCTCGAGACGCTGTCGCCGGCTCGCCTCTAGCTTATGGCGCTCCGCCTCGAGCCTTTCTTCAAGGCCGCCGCGGAACACGGAAAAGTTCGAGTTGAGTTGGCCTGTCTGCGCCGCGAATACGCGCAGGGACTCAAGATTGGCCACTGGAACCATTCGATTCAAAAATACCGCCACGCGATTGACGCAGGCAATTTCCCGCGCGCACAGCTCGCGGAAGCCAGATTCTACATAGTTCTGCAGGCGCCGCAGGTCAACACCCAGTTGCTCTTGAGTGTCGCGTCGACGGCGAAGGGCCGCTCTGTGCTGTACATGTGCTCGAGTGCGCGTGTCCACTGCTGTCCAGGTTTCGAAGTCTCTCGTGACCTCGCTCGCGGCCTCTTCCATGCTGGCAGCGGAGCGCAGGCCGATATGGGCCTTTGAGGCTTCCACAAACTCTCGAATCACGGCGAGTTCCCGAAACGAGTCGGAAGCCGCTAGTTGGCCGGAATTGTGTTGCAGCGGCCACTCAAGCTTCCGCAGAGCTTCGTGGAGCGCCGCGCGCTGTGCTTCAATTTGAGGAGAATCGGTTTGAAGTGCAGCGAGCCGGGCGCTGGCATTCGCTGCCCGCGTCGCGAGTTCTGACAGCATGTTGCTCAGCGGCACGAGTTCGCGGGCAATATCGTCTTCGAACTCACCCATTCGGTTCCAGGTGTGGGCCGCATCGGGTCCGAGCGCCACCATGGAGAGGGCCTCTTTCAAATCCGGTAAGCTTCCTTCCTGCGCGAAATGCGCGGCAGCGTCCGTATTAAAAAAATTAAACCGAGCAAATCCTTCAAATAGCCGATTGCCTCGGTTAATAGTCCGCCCATACCAGCGAAGATCCTTCGCTTGAGCGTTAGCATTCGACAACGCCTGAAATCTCGCCACCGCACGATTGCCGAAGATCGCGCTCGCTTCAAGGTCCTCGGAACGACCGCGCGCACGAAAAGTCGCGCCGCAGATAAAGTGCTCGATCGCCTCGAGGAGCGACGTTTTGCCGCTTCCGTTGGCACCCCGGAGCAGGTTCACGCGACCGAACTCATAGACTCCGGAGATCTTCCGGTCCCCGAAGCGATTCAGCTTGAATTCTTTGATGAAATGGCCCGCCGGAGATGCCGGTGCGAGGGCTTCTGCCGCCTTGACGTCGTTTCCCGGCGGCGCCGGGGTTAGTCTTCCTGCGCGAATATCTCGTAAAAGAAGCGCGCGAGCCGTATCACCCTCGATTTGTGTTAAGCCAGCGGCTTGCAGCGTGCGGCTCCATACGGTGAGGATTGAGTCCCCGGGCGCCTTGGGAATCGTCCTTCTCAAAGAATGATCGATGAAAGCCTCAAGCTCGGAGCGATAGATGACAATCTTTCGCGCGTAACTTTTATCGTCCTCCAATTCCCGCTGCCGGTCACGGAAGGCTGCGCTCGCCTTCTTGGAATCTTGAGCCACGAATACAACGTAATGGTTCCATCGAGAGGCATCCTGTGCCCTGAAATACGAGGGGCTGACGACCTCCTGGTTGATCTTGGCAAGCTCATCGTTATTTGGCAGAGCCGGTACGGACTGGAAAAAATAGACACTGCGCGGGCGGCTTTCGTAGACGCGCTCACAGCGCACCATATCGAGATCCCTCGATGCCAGCGTGCAGGTTGCGAATGACTGCCGCAGCGTCGGAATTAGCTCGGAAGTATTCATGCGGTCTCGCTCGTGATGCTGACGGGGTTGGCGCCAGGATCCATATTGATTTGTGGGACGTCCTGATCCATGAAATCGTGAAGTACGCCGTGTGCGTCGCGATACCAAATGGCCATCAGCTCATCATCTGACTCGGTCTGCTTGAGTGCGGCCTGGGTTCGCACTTTGACCTCGTTCATCGCGTCTTTTCCCGGACTCTCACCCAAGTAGATTGCGGTCGCCGAGGTCTTGCCATCCGCGTGATGCATGTTGCGAAATCGTCTCGCAATGATATCCGCCCGGAACGCAATCTCGAACGTTCCGCTCCTAAATGCGGCCAGTCTTTCCGAGAACTTCATCGGGTCACCGATGAGGGCATTGAATCCGAGAAATCGACTTAGGCAATTCTGGCGAAATTCTCCACCCACGCCGTCTATCGACCAGCACAGCGTTAGACGTTCGCGCCGTATCATCGTCTGCAAGTCGAAACGATTGCAGAAACTTCCATTCAGGCCAGTCCATATCCTTCGCGAGACCGGTGCTGAGTTGAATGAGACGCTCGGCATCCAAATGACGGGGCAATAGTGGCTCAAGCAACCCCTGAAGTGACGGATTATCGCCTATCCAATGCGATTTGAACCGATCATTCGCTTCCGCAGGGTTGAACGCCTGCGAGGCTGTGTCCCACGAGAATAACTCGAGCATTCGTGGCCCGTACCGAATGGCGCTCTGCGCCGGGCCGACGATATAAGGCTTTGAGGTCTCAAGGTAAAAAAGGTGTGGATCGGGAGAAAAGACAAACGCGGCCGTCCGACACTCCTGCCAGTGGGTCAGATAGCATCCCTTCGCATGATTCTGCATCACTCGCCCATCATCTGAGATTAGCTGCTGAGTATCGCGAAAGAAGATCGACTTCGGATCCACAATGAAAGGCCTGACATGCGCTTGATCGAGGATTTGGGTACCCCGAGCCCAGTTCAGGCAGAGAACTTCAGAAGTCCGCGGGGCGATGGTACAACAGTTACGACGGTACGATCGAAACACCTCCGCCTCGGGACTATCGTTCATCTGTGGATGTAGAACCAAGGTATTGGTCTGCAAGTGAGGGACAATTGCGGAGTCGAAATCAGGATGCAAGACATCTGAGCAAATTAGACTCACCAAGCAATTGCTCGGATCATCGGCGTTCTTGAATCGGTAGATGTATTTCCCAGTCTTCAAGAGTTGCGCTTCAAACGGGTGGCCACCCATTGGACAGGTCTTCGCCTGCACCAAGGCGACCTTCGCCTCCGTGCCATCGTCGCGCTGGGTTCGAAACAGATAGCATAGCGGATCGACAAAGCTTCCTGCCGAGCTCAACTGCTGCTCGTCAAATACCACCGTCACATGAGGTGTGATCTGTTGAATAGTCTGGGCGAGCTCCGTGAGCGACGCGCTTTCACACGCAAGTGCCCAAAGCTTGCCCTCGGTAGGAAATACCCCCTGCTCGAGCACCTCGACCAAAGCTTGCCAAGGAAAGGAATACTCCGGACAAACAATGAGATCCGGATCCAGCTGCACCGCACGCTGCAAGAATGCTTTCATCTCGACACCCAACACTTGTCGGTCCACGACACCCACGCGTGTTGAGTCAGCGAATACGAGACCACTCGGTTGAAACATCAGAATTCGAATGAACGCAGGCAGCGCAGTCAGAAACGGCAATTCAGGGTTTTTCAGTTGCCGCCCTTCTAATTCAACCTTCACATCGCGAATGCTTATAGTGATCGGCACGTAATTCCCTCACGCTCCATGTGCACGCTGCGGCGCGTCCTGACGCGGTTTATGATAGCGCTCTATGCGAGTCATACCACACGTTCGATTACAAATTGAGAGCCCGATCACTCTCTTACGCTATCCTCCTTGTGCGACCGCCCGAGCACTATTTGATCGCTCGTTGAATCACGCGCATGGAACTTTGCTTTCGTGATCTTAGGCCCAGAGCGCAGAGATTCGCATTTTCGATAACCAAATAAATCGGGTTAGCGCCCCGGCAATTCGTTTACGCGCCACCAACAACTTTTGCAGCTGCGGTCTTAGGGTCGCCAAAGAAAATTGGATCGACGTGCTCCATAATGTCGGCGCTGACATCCAAAAAACTACGCTTGTTTTCGATTGGGATGAGCGCACGCTTTGCCCCATTATCTCTCGCAACCTGGAGTGGCTCAGTGAGGGATCGAAGTGGCTTGATATTTCCCTGAACACTCATATCACCGAGCACGAGTAATGCTGGGCTGACCGGCGCTTTCCGCAGTGCCGAATAGACTGCGACAAAAAACGCGATCCCAATCTCCGCCTCTACACGATTGCCCAATAGATCAATGACCTCGACATGCATGTCGGAAATCTCAAGGTCACGTGCAATGCCCAGCTCTACCTTCTTCGCCTGTACATAACTGAAAGCTCGCTGCACCGATTCCTTCATCACACCGGAGATGCCGCCCGCCATCTTCAACTTGCTGGTCCCGCCAGAAACAGAAACTTCTAAGCGGTAGAGGCCCACCGTTCCTTCGGATGTTACTCCAGCTGTATATACGGTACCCGGAGACAACGGGTCACTGGAGATCAGGTCACGCCCGCCCTGTTCCGGGACGCCAACGAACCGCTCCTCGCCGGTTTCCTGCAGGGTATAGCTGAAAGATGTCTGGTAATACTCAAAGGAGCCCATCTTCTTGAGCTGCTCCTTCACGCGCCGCCGGCCTTCTAGAGCAAGTTCAAGGATTTCCGCAAGATCTTCCTGGGTTACCTCGCCGTGCGGGAACAGGATCTTCATCAGACCAGACACGGTTTTCCGGACGGCTTTACGATCGCGAGCATTCAGGTGCGCGCCCATCGAGAAGTATCGGTCAATGATCTCCGTGAAATTGTGTTTGCGCATATCGCGCAAGGCTTCGGCGAGATAGTCAACGACAAACCCGTAATGGTCTGTGAACAGTTCATTCCGCATCTGCGGAATCTCCCAACCGGGGAGATAGAAGTGTAGTCGATCGATAAACGCCATGTCGTCGCGAATCGTGTCAGGCATAGGCGCGAAAAGATGGCCGGTTTGCACCATGACGTTGATAGGCTGATTGGTGTTACCGAACATTGCGATGCTAGCATCACCCGCGACAGCCTCTTGTCCGCGTTGAAACGTGCCTGACTCGCAGTAGGTCTTCATCGTGGTGATGACTTCTTTCGGCATCTTTTGAAGATCCGCGACCTCGTCAAAACCGACGACATCCCAAATCTGGACCATGCCCTTTTGGCGCCCTGACATGTGACCGAAAAGATTTGCGACCGTGGTCCCACCCGTCAGGAGGGCGGTGTAAGGAGAGACTTCCTGAATCACGTAGCTCTTGCCTGTGCCTCGAGGTCCAAGCTCAACGAGATTGTAGTTCCGCTCCGCCAGAGGGATGAGCCGGACCAAAAAAAGCAGCTTGAGCCGCCGAGACATCCCCCCGGGCTCATACCCCATGCTCCTAACAATGAGATCGATCCATTCGTCCGTGGTGAACTGCTTGCGAACGTTCCGGTATTCATCGAGGTCAAATGTCGCAATCTGAATCGGTACAAGTCTGTCGATCCAGAATGGATTCTTACCCTTCGACTCCTCGTCGGACTCGAAGCGCATGTCGACTTGCGCCCACACACCGCCCATGAGCAGGCGCTCGTAGTCGCGCACATATTGGCTTGGGATGTGCAGAAATTTGTTGTTGAAATTTACACCCTCGGCCCAGTAGTCGGAATCCACCAGACGGACCTTCACCTTGTCGATGAATGAGTACCGTCCGTTTTCCTTGACCTTGCTTTGCGCCTTCGCAGACTCGTCAGGCCGAATGTAATTGTTTGCTAGTGTATCGTTAACAACCTGCAATCCCATCTGGATCGCGATTTCATCTGACGATGCGCAGTATTTGCCGAGCAGAAACTCAAGCACGAAGACCGGGACGTTTGCCCCGACCTTGACCTTTCTGACGAGGTCCTTTCGTACAACCTTTCCGGCAAACAGCTGGTTCGCCTTGTTGTCCAATGTATCGCGGGCCGGCGGTGAACCAATGCTCATGCTTAAACTCCGAAACGAACCGGGATGTCGGTGGGTGAACGGTACAACTCCGCGTCTGTTGTCGGATCTTGAACCACTACTCGAAGTGAGGGTGAACTCTCATCGCTCAGCAAGAACGCGACCGTGACGGGCTTACCGGCCGCAAGCTTCACGCAGCCTGTGGCACGATCAAAATCGCCGTCGATGGCCATACCCACTCCGCCAACCTGCTTTCCCCCTGAAATTAGCAGCGGTCGGACCACCAATTCGTTTGAGAAGAGGGACAGATTCTTCCCCGCCAGATGGATCGTGACGCTGAATATGCGGTTCGTGACGGCGTCAGGCAGGCCCGTTGCCGTCACTGGTCCTACGTTCATCCGGTCTGTTTCTCCCGCCTTCATGCGGACCGTAACCACCGGGATAACAATTTCTTGTAACGAGGGGCCGCCATGGTGGAAAGCGAGATCCCCGCCCGCTTTGAAGACCCCGCTCCCAATGGGGAATACGAAATCCAGATCGGATTCATACCCGAGTGCGGTGGCGGTAACGCGGATGCAACCAGGCGGGGTTGCGCCGCCGCGCCCAATCCAACAGCGACGGTGCAGGTCAATCTCGTCGCCCCCTGGCGCGTCGAGCCGCATGGACTCATCGCGGTCCGATGGGAAGAACAGATGCCCATGATCGGCGGTCAGCACGCAATGCTCGACGCCGGCCGCGGCGAGCTTGCGGATGGCCCTGGCCAGATTGTCGATGACGGTATCCATCACCTGCCGAGCTTGGAACGTGAACCCATGCTCCCCTGCATGGTCGATCTCCTGGGACCGCACGATGATGACCTGAGCGCCGTCGATTTTTTTCGAAAGTCGGGAGGGTTGGAGACTAAGCAGCTCGTCGAGAGCAATGTCGGCAAGCCTTGGCACGCGCGAAGCCGCGAATTTCCTACGCGCGGTCAGGTCCGGAAGGAACGAGCCGTCGATTTTTGCACCTAGAGTGCCCGCCTGTTCGACAACGCTGAAACTAGACGATGCCCCGGGTTGTAGCGCGGCCATACCAATAGGCGTGATGCTGGGGAGCGCGCAAACGGCGGGCCGGACGCTGACCTCTGCGGACTTTGGAAGCCGTTCAGAGAGTTCGACGCCCATCTCGAAACGCATGGCATCGACGAAGAAGTACGCAACGGGCTTCGGCTGTTCAGAGACAATATCGCTGAATATCTTTGTCTGATGCAAACAGGGCGAGACCGTCCACTTTGCCGCGACAAGCGCTTTCGTAAAACCATCGGCCATGACACGGCAGGCGTCTTCATAGACGGCTCGCACCACACCGAGGGGACGCTCATCTGGTTCGTCGTCGAGATTTGCGATCCACGCCTCGAGACGGCGTTGAGCCTGGTCCAATCTGAACCAACCGTTCTTGGCAGCGTACGCGTCAATCCAGGCTCTGGCGTCGCCACCGGCTTTCGCTATCGCTGCCCGCACGGTCACTCCTAGGCTCCCCAACTCGGCCATGCGGCGACAGGCCTCCCACTGCGCCTTCCGTCCAACATCACGATCCAGCCAGAAACTGTGCTCCCGGCCAGCGATAATTTCGAGAGCCTCGTCGAACTTCATCGCCGAAACCAGATCTCCGCAAAGGGCTAGCAGCACACGTTCCTCAAATCGGAAGGTATCGATCGACCCGTGCGCGAGGGCAGGGACAGAAGCGGCACGAAGCCCCAGCTCGGCCTCCACACGATCGGCTATCGCGGGATAAACGTCAGAGAATCTCGAGCGAAGCTGACGGGCGAGCTCGCGAACTGCCGCTTCCTCGTCCTTGGTCTTCGGCGCTGGTACCCCGTCAAGAACCGAAGGTGGAGGACCGGTAAGGTCGCAGCGGAACTCACCTGCCAGGCAGTAGCGCAGTGTGATGGACCGCAGCTTTGGTAATACGGCGTCGCCAGGAAGCTCAAGTCCGAGCTTTGAGCGCACCAGCTTTGTCAGCTCACGGGTCGCTTCTTTTGCCTCGATTTCGGCATCGCGCTCGTCGCTTGCAAGCCACGATGCAATGATGCCCTCATTCCCGAATGCGCCGTGGAAAATCGACTTCAGAACCGATGGCGGCTCTGCTGTCGATGTATGCGACGTTGCGCGCGCGAGGTCCTCGTAAGATATGCGGTCAGGCGCCAGCATTTCGTCGATGACGCCGTCGGTGTAACGCTGTCGTAATACGTTGCGCGCGAGCCGTTTCAGCTGCGGCTCATAGCAGTCTCCAGCCTTTTCGAGCTCCATTAGTACGGAGCCGTGTCGATCGCGCTCGCATCCAGGCAGGTACACGATTACGTACTCGAGCGGCGCGTCGGCACAGACCAAGGGCTCAACAACCGCGCGAAGCTCGAACATGGAGCCATCGTATTCGGTAAGACGCGCCGGAAGGCAAGCGACCACGATGGACACGGCTTCATCGCTGGTCCGTGCGCTTCCCCGCATCTCCGCGACAAAGGGCGCGAATTCATGGCGAGGGTCGTACCAAACGACCACCCTTCGGGACTTAAGTTTCTCGACTAGCTGTTTGGCTACATAATCGTGCAGGGGATGCATTAGCGTTCTTCCTTGGCCGCGGATCCCTGAGCCCCACGACGCGCCCTAGATCGCTTCCCCGTGCGGCCGCCGTTATCGCTAGCCACTTCGAGAGCCGCGCCAATTGCGTGAGACGTCCTTTCTCGAATGGTTGCAGTTACTCGATCGCTGCCTGGCGCTTCGCCGAATATCTCCTCAAGACCATGCCCGAGCGCGAGGCTGCGATCGCGTAAGCTCCTTTCGACAACGCGGGAGGGCCAAAGTCGCAAGGCCGTGCCGCTCCAGTCCAGTTCGCCGTTCTCGAGCTGGAACCACATATCTTGGCACTCGGTCTGCCAACCTCGATGGCCGGCAAAAAGCTTCCAGAGAGGAGCGCACGCAACAACAGTACCGTCGTTCGGACTTGGAGACCACAACGCGGCCGCCCCTCTGAGGTCGACCGCAAAGCCTCTGAGTTCCGCCAAAAATTCTTCCTGCTGTGAGATGGCTTTGCGCTGCTGCGCCGCCGAGCCGTCAACAGACGGGCCCCGCAGCTCAGCGAGCCGTCGTTCTTCGTGAGTAATTTTGGGAATTACGCAGTCCTGTAGAACGGCGAATAGCGTGTCCTGCCGGATACCCGGGTAGTAAAGCCATACCGAGTAGCGTCGCGATTGGCAGCCGAGCTGCAGATATACAGGAGCCTTCCTCCGGGCATCCTGATATCGATGTATGTGTAGATCAAAAAACTTATAGGCAATCCAATCGCGCAGATCACCCTGCGCATTACAAAGCAACTCGTCAATCTCGGCGCAAACGTAATCGCCTTTGGAACCCCAGCGCTCCTCAAGCGCGAGCCGTACCGCCGCCACGATGTCTCGTGGATGACCTTCATCATCGACCAATATCGGACTTAAATTCCTCCCCGCTGACGCCGCCGAAACCGGCGGCGCAAAGATCTCTTCTAAGGAAATGACTCGATCTAAATCTGGCTGGGCGTTCGAATGCCATCGGCCAAATGCAACACCGATAGCAAAACTAACCTCATCCAAAGCTGCGCGCTCAAGATCTATGCGCGAGGGGGGAGCCGCCGCTGCAAGCTGTTCGGCTATCGAGGAAGCCGAGACGCCCATCAAATGTGAGATCAGCTCAAGCCTTCTGTCCGCAATGAAGGATTTCTTTGTAAGTTGACGCCGCGCACCAAGCGCAGAGATTGCGCGCGCCATCAACTCGTCTGAATCGGACGCGAATAATGACAGGGCCTCGTTTACCCTTTCAGGGGGAAGTGCACAATAGAGCTCGGGATGCGGGCCTACGAGGTCATCGAGCACCGTCCCATCTCGCTCATCAAAGTCGTAGTAGTCTCGGACCACCATTTCTACGGCGAGGTTGTGCTTGAGGACCCGCGCGAACCCCCGCAACCTCCATCGAACTACATCCGCCGCGGACTCCGCCAGACTTCCCCCTGCTCTGATATGTGTCCCCGCGAATGTCGCGGCCGTCTCGTCCATCGCTGCGATGTTCCAGTAAATAGATATGCTTTGGCGTATCTCCTCGCATTGCGACAGGTCCACGTGCGTAAGGGGAGCAGGAATCTGATTCAGTAGGCCTGAGCGATACCTCTTTGCAGCTGACCCGGAGAAGGCATTGTCCCCTGATCCGACAAAGCTCTCCGTAACCATTTTGAACACGCGCGTGTACGAGCCGGCTAGATAGGCGAGAGCATGTGTCCTCTCGCGAAACTGGATCGCGATTCCTGTTCCGCTGAAGGCGGCGCCAGCTGGTAATACGCGCGGGCTAAAGTCGCTCGTGGTCCTCTCGGGATATGTCAAGCCCTCTTCGAAGTAGAACTCACTGTGATTGAGCCACGGGGTCCAATCCGCTGACCCTTGCAGTCGAAGCCGCTTGTCGGCCAGGAACGTCTTAAGGATCTCGCCTCCCTTACCCCAATCCACGGTAAGGGTAAGGTCCTCCCAAAATGGTTGGTATTCCCCACCTTTAGCGATTGGCACCCACCGACCTGGAGTGGAGGTCTCCACCTCCCAGCGCAATCTTAGAAAGCGAAAATCGTCCGTCGTTTGCAACCCATGCCTCGCGGCCGCTCCCGACTGGGCGAGAGCCGGCAATGAGGTGATCTTCGCAAGAACACTCTTCGGAAGCCAGTAGCACAGCACATGGAGTGGGACAGACCCGAATTCGCCAATCGAATGTTCCCAGCTACTTACATCTCGTCGGACAGTGCCGCCTTCGAAGTACTCCTTGACGGCGATCTCCTTTTCGCGTGACTCCAATGCACGGTAAAACACCGACGGCCGCGCGCGATCTGGCTCAAGAACGTACGCCGCCGCTTCCACCATTGCTGCGTCAAGGACACCGTAACCGAGATCAAGCAACACAGCCGGGGGAGCCTTCGAAAGCAAGACCTTCTGTCGAAACCATTTAAATGTATCGACAGCCAGGAAATTACGGGATGTGATTGCACCCAGCAGGCCACCCGAAGTCAATAATTCGAGCATCCGGTACACGAACGCAATGCCAATGTCCGTCTTGAAGTTGGGGTACTGTGTATCGAAGTAATCCTTGCTGCGAATGGAGCCTTTTCCAAATGGCGGATTCATCAGGGCTACGTCAAATCGAAGTTGAAGCAAATCAACTAGGGCGACTCCGTGGGAAGCGTCTTCCGCGAAGAGACGCTTACGCGTGCCCGTTCCACCTACCGTTGCCTCAGAGTAGGTTTTGAGCTGATTCAGAAGGGCGCTCTCAGCTTCATGCCAAAAGCCCTGCGCGACCTGGCTCGATGGCTCGAAGAGCGTTCCCTGCCGGGTATCCGCCTCGGCCCTTTCAAGTAGGCCGCGAATATCGGCTTCGAGTCGAAGCAGAACACCGAGGTCCGCAGCTAGCGTCAAGCGGTCGCAGATTGCCGAAAATAGGCTCGCGAGCGCCGGTGGTTGAACGCTCGCGATGAAACCCTTCCTCAGGTCCGGCTCCCCTGGCATGGGTTCAGCAACAATGATGTTGATGCGCGCGATGGGCGCTCGGAATTCCGATGCAATTTTGCGTTGACTCAGCCACGTCTGCCCTCTCATCCAGAGCGCAAGCTGCGCAATCTGCGCGCATCGAGCATCGACATCGACGCCGAACAAGTTGTGACGCAACACGAGTGATGGTATAGCCGATACGAAATCTTCGACGTTCGGAAAGTCGTCCCGAAGGTTGGATCCATCGGAAGCGCGAACCGGTTCGAGTGACCAAGCCTCCTCGTAAATCGTTGCAAGGAGATCAAATGCGTAAATGAGAAAATGGCCCGATCCGCACGCCGGATCTATAACCCTGATATCCCGCGGATCCTTGCGCTCACGGCTCGGCCAGGGCTCACTTGGTGCTCGCAGATACACGCACCGAGTCGTGAGAAGCGTCGCGCCCGACGTCATTTCAACCCAAAGCCGGCCGACCGTGTTGTCAACGAGAAATTCGACAACATACCGCGGGGTGAAGAACTGATTGCGGACGGCCAGTTCACGGGCGTCGCGCGGAGCCTGCGATTCCTCGCGCATGTCGCTCCGCTCCTCGCTAGAGTTGAAGTACTGGTAAACCCATCCAAGGGTTTCGTTCTCGGACCACGTTTGAGCAACGTCAGCTGCGTTAAGCGTTTCGAGAAGCGCGTCGAACGCCTGCCTCCGCGGCCAAAGGACAGAAACGGCATCTCGCCTATCGAAGAGTACCTTCACCTCAGTCGAAAGTTCGTCAAAAAGACTCTCAATATACAGCCGGTAGCCGGCGCTATCTGGGAGCAGGGCGACGCCGGGGGCCATGCCGCAGAATTCTCGATAGCCGGCGGACTGTTCTCCCTTCGTGATGCACTCCTGCACCAGTTGACGGGCTTCGAGCATCTTCAGCGCGACAAAGCGATTGAGCGTCGTAAAGGCGGCATCCCGCACATAATCCGTGATCGCTTCGACGGCACTGGCCCCGGCCGCACGCTTGTGTTCGATCGCAGCAGTGATTTTCTCCCGCTGAAATTGCTGGCGGGCTGATAGATGGGCACCACCCTTTAGGGCGATGACGCCACTTCGCAGGACGTCAAATGTGCCTTCGAGTTGGGACGAGAAATCATCATCAAGCAGCCTCCGCGCTTGCTGAGTAGCTCGCTCAATGGCGTTACGCGTCGACTTATCCATCGCCCGTGCCGATCACTGGACAATAACCTTTTTGCCGGTGCCAATCAGGCGAGAACACTCCTCCCGAATGCCGGCCAGCGCGGCATCGAGCTGTTCCTCGGTTTCGATTCCTCCAGAGAAGTAGCCGCCCAGCCTGACCGTCGCGACACGGTCACCATCGACGATTCGGTGAAGCTCTGAGATGGCGTCATGGAGACGGGTCTCGCAGGCGTCCCGCTCCGAGCGAAGCTGAATAATTGGCACCCGATCCTGGTCCCGCATTTTTCCGCGCTCCAACGGAGTCGCCAGCTTGTGCTGCTGTTCCTGATCGATCCCATCCCAACCCGGCGTGTGCGCCAGCCGAACAAGCGCCTCAGTGTAAATAGCGATCCGAGCTTCCAACGCTTCAGCGAAACGGCGCGTATACTCGGCGTCGATAGCCGACGCATGTTGCTCAATCGCAGGCAATTCCCGGTAAAAGGTCTCGCGCGCGAGAAGATCTTCAAGCTCCGCCGCCTTGGCTTGCAGATCCTCGCTTACATCGGATTCAGCACGCAGGAAGGGCCAAGAGGTCTTCAAAGCGTCACGCGCTCGATCAAGATCCCGAAGGCGAGGCTCCGACAGTGCCTGGTCCAACTCGGTCGCACGTTTGATTGCGTCCTTGATCGACCTATGCGACGCATTGAAGGTCGCAATCGCGTTGTCCTCTGTACCGCGCAGGACCGCCTTCATTTGACCGATGGCGCCCTCGAGGACCGTAGCACCGGGGAGTCTCGATGCGACAAGCTGACTGTGCGCCGATGCAACCAGATCCTCATGCCGCGCGATCTCCTTGCGAAGCTCGGAGACGATGGCGCCGGCGTTGAGTTCGCGAACTTCGCTTCCAAACGTGTCACGGAAGGCCTCAGATGCCTTAACGAGCTCCTGGAACTCGATGCCCTTCTTTGGCCGAAAGGAGGCCTGGCGGAAAACATTGTTGTTAGAGAACGTGTCGCGGGCTTCAATCCCAGTAGCAGAGTCGATCGTCTGCCCTTTGCTGGTCACCTGAATTTTTCCCGCCCGGAGCAACGAGAGCACAAGCAGCCGGACCACTTCGAAATCCCACCCGAAGGGCTCTTTCGCCAGCTCATCCGCCAGGAGTCGACCGCTCGCGGTGTCCCCGTAATTGGCCCGCTCTTCGATCCGCGAAAGCACCTCGGCCAAAGCGCCGCTTTCAACCCGGAAGACCGTCTTCCCCTTTTCGTCGCGCAAGAGTCCCGAGCGTGCCGAAGACCGACGGCAGGCCTTGGAGGTTCTCCGCAGTAAACAGCGCATCGACGCCCTTCTTCACGTCAGTAGGTCTGGCAGCGGCTTCCTTGAAGCGATCGAATACCTCCGGGAGCAGATCGCTCAGGATGTCGGATGCGCTCTTGCCCATGTCCATGGCCCGATCGTCGGGGCTCCGGTCATTGCCTCGAAAACTGACGCTGCCGGCGAGGCAGGCGGCCTTTATGAGCCGGCGCAATTCTTCTAGGTGCCGCCGATGTCGGATTTTTTCCTCGCCGATGAGCGCAGTTTCATCAGCCGTTTTGGCTTCGCGTTCCTTCCTGGCAAGCATTTCCTTGGAACGGTAGAGCTCGACGGTCTCTCGGTCTATGGCGTCGTTGAGGGCAACCGCCCAAAACACGCTCTTGCGTTCCT
>CAWBSV010000064.1:0-9641 GCA_963791505.1 uncultured Acidobacteriaceae bacterium | reverse complement strand
AGGGAAGTTTCGCTGCGCGTCGGTCCAGCTATAAGCCGGCGCCTGCGGACCCGATGCGCCCACCGCACCCGCCAGCGCCGCCGCAAATGCCGGAATCTCGCTCGCCCGCAGACCCAAGCCGATGCTCGGCCTTCAACCCGGTCGTCGTCGGCGTGCACTCGATCGCATACAGCCGGTTCAGCTTGTCTGGATCCTTGCGCCGCTTGGCGTACTCGCCCACCAGCTTGTGGAAGCCCGGATACGACGCGCCCGAAAGGAAATCCGCGTCCAGCGAAACAATCACGTCCGCGTCGGCCAGCGCATACTGCGTGCTCGGCCCGCCTTCAAGCGCGTGCCCGCAACGGCCGGGTCATACTGCACCAACTTCGCTTTCGGATACGCCGCCTGCACCGCCTTCCACTGCCGCGCCAGCGTCGGCGAAGTGATGGTCGCACTCAGGAAGTAAATCCCGGTGCCATCTTTTGACGCAGCCACCTTCAGCCGCAGCGCCTGCGCAAACTCCGCCCACTCGCGGTTCTCGCCGCGATAGGTCACATGCTGCGAACGGTCCGGATCGTAAAGATCAAGCAGCGTGCCCTGCGTAAACGGATCCGACGAGCCTGCGTTATAAGGATGCTCCGGATTTCCGTCCACCTTGATGGGCCGGAACTGATCGCTCTTCACCAGCAGCGGCACCGCGCCGGTCACAAACGGATGCGCAGTCGCAAAATAATTCGGCTTGCCCAGAATCAGATCTTCCGGCGCCTTCACGTAGGGATAAATCGGCTCGTCCGGCTGCTTGGTGCAACCGGCCAGCCCCGCCAGCGCCATCGAAGCGCCCATCAGCTTCATGAAGCCGCGCCGCGAAACCGGATCGACCCACTCCTGCGCCGCCGAAGGAAACTCCCGCTCCACCGCCGCCTGAAACTCCGCCGTATCCGCCAGCTCGTCGATCGACTGCCAATAGCGCTTGCCCTTCACGCCCTTCAGCTCTGCCGCACCTGCACCAGCGTCATCGGCGTCAACCTGAGTCGTCCCTGCGAATTCTGCACAGCCGTTCCCCGCCTGATTGCACCGCATCCGTCCTCTGCCCGTTCCTTCGGCTCGCTCATCGGTGGCAGACCTCGCAGCTGGTCAGCTCTTTCGGCGTCCGAATCTTGTAATGATCGACCAGGAAATGCCCCAGCTCATCCTGGCTCGTGAACTTCTCATAGGTCATCGGCGCAACCGGCATCACCGCCGCCGCAACATCGCCGGTCAATCCATGCGAACTCCGCAGCGGCAACTGCAGCGACGCCACCTCCGCGCCCGCTCCCTCGGATTCTTGGTCGTGCAGCTCACGCTCTGCGCCGTCGGCACGCCCGTCTTCTCATCGCCCACCGAGCACCACACCGGCCTGTCCTCGCCGGCTTCTCCCATGCCATGTTGTAAATCTCGCTCGTCGGCCGAAGATTCTTCGCCGGATTGCGATGGCAGTCCAGGCACCACTCCATCTGCAGCGTGTTCTGCGCGTACATCAGCGGCATCTGGTCCACGCGGCCGTGGCAACTTGCGCAGCCCAGCCCCTTGTTCACATGAATCTCGTGGCTGAAGTAAACAAAATCCGGCAGGTCGTGCACCTTGGTCCACACCACGCTTTGCCCCGTCGCCCAGCTGTTGCGCACCGGCTCCAGCAACTGCGCGTTCGTCCAGATTTGTGCGTGGCAGTTAATGCAGGTCTTGGTAGGCGGGATTCCGGCGTAGCTCGACTTCTCCACCGTCACGTGACAGTACTGACACTGCAGTCCCAGCCCCTGCACATGATGCTTGTGACTGAAAGGCACCGGCTGTTCCGGGCGCTGCCCCTGCCGCGTCACCCAGGGCGAGCGCTGCAGCTGGTCCAGCGTGACCCCCAGGGCGATCACGATCAGCCCCGTCAACACCAGGCTCGCGCGAGCCAGAGCATTGGAGCTGCGATCAAATATCTGCGCCATGAATGCTTTCCCTGCTTGTTTTGTCGTTTATTGAACGTGCCCGATGTGCTGACGGTCACACAGGTTGTGGGCAAACTACATTCTTGGACAAGATTCGGAGAAGAGGTAGAGAACCCCGAAAAATCAATATAGCAGCCAAGTCACCCGGGACAAAAGCATCCAACACCAAAATATGAAAAAAAAGTTGCTCCGGATATCACTCGGTAATTTGCTGAAAAAAAACCTGTTGTGATTAGGATCTCTCGAAGAGAAACTCCTCTCCTCCCCCTGGCGCGCTATGTCCCAGAGACTGAGATATCTCAACAAAAATAGCACACAAATTTCTGCAACTCCGCGCTCCCGAATACGCGCAATGCTCCGCGCGATCGCCTCTAGCCTTCGCGGCAGAAGTCTCCTGCATGCTCAAATCGGTCGCCGACCCAGACTCGTCTCTTGATCAGAGTTCGCGGCTCGCCGTAGCTGCAGTCCCAGCCCCAAACGTGTCGCCATATAGCCGCACATCGATTTCTGCGTGAGAAAGCCCAACGCAGACGATGCTTTAAAATGCGAACCAGCGCGCTGCCATGACCTCGAAACCAATCCCGCATTGCGAAGCAATTTTTCCTCAAAATTGCGGCTCGCTAGAGCGAGCCGCAATTTTGAGGAAAAATTGCTCCGCAATGCGGGATTGGTTCCGAGGTCTGGCAGCGTGCTGGTTCGCATTTTAAAGCATCGTCACGTTGGGCCTGCCCGCGCAGGAATCGATTTGCCGTCTATGGCGACGCGTTTGGCCCGCGACTCGCACCAGCGGCGAGTTGATCTCTGAAAGCGACAGAGTCTGGGACGGCAACGATCTGAGCATCAGGAACTTTGCAGCGAAGGTTGAAGGTTGCGCGCTTCACTGCGCGCATGCGACGAGCGAGAGGGAGCAGAAATTGGTGTGCTATTTTTGGTGAGACATCTCAGTCTCTGGGACGCACCGTGCCAGGGGGCAGAGATGGTTTCTCTTCAAGTGAGCTTAATCACAACAGGTTTTCTTTTCAGCGGATTACCCAGCGGTTTCTTGAGCAACATTTTTTTCATATTTTGGTGTTGGATGCTTTTGCCCCGGGTCGCTTGGCTGCTATATTGATTTTTCGGGGTTCCTCTACCTCTTCTCCGAATCTTGTCCAAGAATGTAGTTTGTCCACAACCTGTGTGACCGTCAGCACATCGGGCACGTTCAATCAACGACAACACAAGCAGGGAAAGCATTCATGGCGCAGATATTTGACCGCAGCTCCAACGCTCTGGCTCGCGCGAGCCTGGTGCTGACGGGGCTGATCGTGATCGCGCTGGGGGTTACGCTCGACCAGTTGCAGCGCTCGCCCTGGGTGACGCGGCAAGGGCAGCGCCCGGAGCAGCCGGTGCCTTTCAGTCACAAGCATCATGTGCAGGGTCTCGGACTGCAGTGTCAGTACTGTCACGTGACGGTGGAGAAATCGAGCTACGCGGGCATTCCCCCCACCAAGACCTGTATCAACTGCCACGCGCAGATCTGGACGAACGCGCAGTTGCTGGAGCCAGTGCGGGCCAGTTGGGCGACGGGACAGAGCGTGGTGTGGACCAAGGTGCACGACCTTCCTGATTTTGTGTACTTCAGCCACGAGATTCACGTGAACAAAGGCCTGGGCTGCGCAACCTGCCACGGGCGCGTCGACATGATGCCGCTGATGTATGCGCAGAACACGCTGCAGATGGAGTGGTGTCTGGACTGCCACCGCAATCCGGCGAAACATCTTCGCCCAACGAGCGAGCTGTACAACATGGCGTGGGAGAAGCCGGCGCAAGAGCGGCCGGTGTGGTGCGCGGTTTCCGATGTGCAGAGCGGAGTGCCGACGGCCCAGGGCGTGAGCTGCACAACCGACAATCCTGAGGGAGCAGGCGCGCAAGTGGCGTCGCTGCAACTGCCGCTCCGGGGTTCGCGCGGATTGACCGGCGATGTTGCGGCAGCTGTGATGCCGGTTGCGCCGCTCTCTTATAAGAAGTTCACCAGCCAGGATGATCTCGGTCATTTTCTCGTCGAGCGTTACAAGATTCGGACGCCCAAGGAACTGACGAGCTGCGAGGTCTGCCACCGATGAGCGAGCAAAGGAATGGGCAGAGGACGGATGCAGTGCAATCAGCGGGGACCGCTTTGCAGAATGCGCAGAACACTCAGGTTGAGCCGATGACGCTGGACCAGGTGCGCGCCGAGTTGAAAGGCGTCAGTGGTAAGAGGTACTGGCGTTCGATCGACGAGCTGGCGGATACGGCAGAGTTTCAGGCCGCGGTTGAAAAGGAATTTCCTTCGGCGGCGCAGGAGTGGGTCGATCCGGTTTCGCGCCGCGGCTTTATGAAGCTGATGGGCGCGTCGATGGCGCTGGCTGGGCTGGCCGGTTGTACCAAGCAGCCGGACGAGCCGATCTATCCCTACGTCAAAGCGCCTGAAGATCTGATCCTCGGCAAGCCGAATTATTTTGCGACGGCGCATCCTTTCTTGACCGGCGCAGTGCCGCTGCTGGTGAAGAGCGATCAGTTCCGGCCCATCAAGGTCGACGGAAATCCGGAGCACCCATATAACTCAGGATCGACCGACCCGTATTCCCAGGGGACGCTGCTCGAGCTCTACGATCCGGACCGTTCGCAGCATGTGCGGTACATGGATGAGAACCGCGAGTGGGCGGAGTTTGCCGAAGAGTTGCGCCAGAAGATGGGCTCAACCAAAGATGGCACCGGCATGTACTTCATGAGCGCGACCATCACCTCGCCGACGTTGGCGCGGCAATGGAAGGCAGCGCAGACGGCATGGCCGAAGGCGAAGTTCATCCAATATGACCCGGCCGTTGCGGGCACTGCTCTGACGCAGGGTTCGAGCGTTCAATATGCGCTGGCGGATGCCGATGTGATTGTTTCGCTGGATGCGGATTTCCTGTCGGGCGCGTCGTATCCGGGATTCCACAAGCTGGTGGGCGAGTATGCCAAGCGGCGCAAGGCTCCAGACAAGCTGAATCGGCTTTATGCGATCGAGAGCACGCCGACGACGACAGGATTGAAGGCCGAGCATCGGCTTGGGTCTGCGGGCGAGTGAGATTCCCGCATTCGCAGCAGCGCTGGCGAGTGCGGTGGGCGCATCGGGTCCGCAGGCGCCGGCCTATAGCTGGACCGACGCGCAGCAGAAGTTTCTTGCCGCGCTGGCCAAGGACCTGAAGGCCAATGCCGGCAAGAGCGCGGTGATCCCGGGCTTGTATCAGGATGCATCGGTCGCGGCATCGGCGCTGGCCATCAACAACGCGCTGGGCAACGTCGGCAAGACTGTAACGGTTTCATCGGATTCAGCGATTCAGGTGCTGAGCGATCAGATTGCGGACTTCAAGGGATTGGTTTCCGATCTAAATGCCGGCAAGGTTGACTGGCTCGTCATTCTGAATCTGAATCCCGTCTACACCGCGCCGGCGGGCATCGATTTCGCAAGCCTGATCGACAAGGCTAAGATCGTCGCCCATCTTGGAACGCACTACGACGAGACGGCGCGCCAGGTGCAGTGGCATATTCCTTCTGCGCATTACCTTGAGTCTTGGTCCGATGCGCGCACCTATGATGGCTCGATTGTGCTTGTGCAGCCGCTCATTGAGCCACTCTATGGCGGCAAGACCGCGCATGATGTGCTGCAGACCTTGCTCGATGAGCCGCAGTTGAGTGCGTATGAAGCGGTGCGGCAGACGTGGAAGTCCACCATCAAGGGCGACTTTGAAACCGGCTGGCGCAAGGCGCTGCATGCGGGCTGGATTCAGGACACCGTTTCGGAGAAGACCGCACCGGAGAGGGCAGCGAAGGGCTGCTCCCGCGCGTTCCAGGGTGCGGTTCCTGCTCCTTCTTCAAAGGATGCGATCGAGATCATCTTCCGTCCTGATCCAAATGTCTATGACGGCCGCTGGTCGAATGTGGGCTGGATGCAGGAGCTTCCCAAGCCTGTAACGAATCTGAGTTGGGACAATGCCGCGCTTGTCTCGGGCGCAACGCTACCCGAGCTAGGACGCCTCGATCGAAGACGACATTGTCGAGTTGAGCGCGAATGGGCAGGTGGTCAAGGCGCCGATGATCGCGGCTCCCGGGCATCCAGATAACTCAGTGACCGTCTACCTCGGCTACGGCCGGCAGGCAGCGGGCCGCGTTGGTTCGGGCGCGGGCTTCAATGCCTATCTGATTCGCGGCGTCGATGCACCGTTCTATACCGCCGGCTCCTCAAGAAGGTCGATGGCAAGTGGGGACTCGCTGTCACCAAGAGCCACTTTCGCGATGAACGCAGCGCGACGTTCAGCCAGGATGGACAGGATCATACGCACACCAACAACTCACTCGAAGCGGATGAAGCGCTTGGCGAGCGCGGCATCATTCGCTACGCGACACTGGATGAATATAAGGCTCATCCTGACTTTGCGCATGAGGGCGATGGGCACGATACGCCCGACATGGGAACTTCGATGTTCCCCAACTGGACCTACAAGGACAATGCGTGGGGCATGTCGATCGACATGAACAGTTGCACGGGCTGCAACGCCTGCATTGTGAGCTGTTACGCCGAGAACAACATTGCCGTGGTCGGCAAGCAGCAGGTGCGCATCGGCCGCAATATGCAGTGGCTGCGCATTGACACTTACTTTGAAGGGGATCTGGCCGCCCCCCGCGCGCATTTTCAGCCCATGGCTTGCCAGCATTGCGAGAATGCGCCCTGCGAACAGGTTTGCCCGGTGGGCGCCACGGTGCACACGCCCGAAGGCCTGAACGCGATGGTGTACAACCGCTGCGTGGGCACGCGCTACTGCTCAAACAACTGCCCGTACAAGGTGCGGCGTTTCAACTTTCTGCTTTTCTCGGACTTCGAGACGGAGAGTCTGAAGTTATCGCGCAATCCCGATGTTTCGGTCCGGTCGCGCGGCGTGATGGAGAAGTGCAGCTATTGCGTGCAGCGCATCACCGCAGCCAGGATTGAAGCCGACAAGGAAAATCGCGCAATCGCGGACGGCGAAGTTGTGACCGCCTGCCAGCAGGCGTGCCCGGCGTCGGCGATCACGTTTGGCAATATCAACGACAAGGGAAGCAAGATAGCGAAACTGCATGGCGATGAGCGCAGCTACCAGGTGCTAGCCGATCAGAATACGCGTCCGCGGACGAAGTACATTGCCGCGGTGATAAATCCGAACCAGGAACTGGCAGAAGGACCGGTGGAGCATACACCGGCGAAGGGTTGAGAGGCGATAGGCCAAGATGGCAACCAGCGACCTGACACCGAAGGACACAATACGAGAAGCGGGGAGTGATCCAGCGACCGGGGAATACCGCGTCATTGGGCAAGGCCAGACGTTTCGATCGATCACGGAGAAGATTGCCGGGATCGTGCTGACGCCGACGACGCCCTTAGGCTGGTTCGCGGTCTTTAGCGTCGGTGGGGCGGGGGCGACCCTGTTGCTTGTCGCCGTGACCTGGCTGTTCCTGAAGGGCACCGGTATCTGGGCGGTGACGCAGCCGGTGGCGTGGGGATTCGCAATTATCAACTTTGTCTGGTGGATCGGCATTGGCCACGCCGGGACGCTGATCTCTGCGATTCTTCTGCTCTTCAAACAGGGCTGGCGCAACTCGATTAACCGGTTTGCAGAGGCGATGACGATTTTTGCCGTGGTCTGTGCGGGCATGTTCCCGCTGATCCACGTGGGGCGCCCATGGCTTGGATACTGGCTGTTGCCACTGCCGGTGACCATGAACGTATGGCCGCAGTTCCGGTCGCCGCTGCTCTGGGACGTATTCGCGGTCTCGACCTACGCAACCATCTCTGTGGTCTTCTGGTACATCGGCATGGTTCCTGATTTTGGAACGATGCGTGATCGCGCGCAATCGAAATTTGCGCAGTATTGTTATGGGTTGGCCTCGCTGGGGTGGCGCGGGTCGGTTCGCCACTGGATGCGCTATGAAACAGCATCGCTGCTTCTGGCTGGCCTGGCGACGCCGCTCGTGCTTTCGGTTCACACCGTCATCAGCTTCGACTTTGCAGTTGCGGTGCTGCCCGGGTGGCATACGACTATCTTCCCGCCCTATTTTGTGGCGGGTGCCATTTATTCCGGTTTTGCCATGGTGCTGACTCTTGCCATTCCGCTGCGCAAGTTTTATCACCTTGAAGCGCTGGTAACTGAACGCCACATCGACAACATGGGCAAGGTCATGCTGGCGACCGGCTTCATCGTCTGCTACGGCTACGGCATGGAAGCTTTCATGGCTTGGTACTCAGCTTCCCACTGGGAAGCGTTCATGTTCTGGAATCGCGCCTTTGGCCCGATGGGCTGGTCCTACTGGGTGCTGGTCACGTGCAACCTGGCGATTCCGCTGACGACGCTGTGGTCACGCAAGCTACGAACCAACATTTCATTCATGTTCTTTATCTCGATCGTTGTGAATACGGGCATGTGGTTCGAGCGCTTTGTCATTGTCGTGACTAGCCTGTATCGCGATTTTCTTCCGTCGTCGTGGGGAACCTATCGTGCGACTAAGTGGGATTATGCAATCTATGTGGGCACACTTGGATTGTTCACAGCGCTGTTCATGTTATTTGTCCGCTTCCTGCCCATGATTCCAATGTCTGAGATCCGCATGATGCTGCCGGGGGCAAAGATCAAGCCCAAAGCCGCAGCGGAGGCTGGTGACTGATGCCCCCAACTGAAGGAACGTACGGCCTGTTGGCTGAATTCGACACACCGGGCGACCTGATCCGGGCCGCGCGGCAGGCGCGCGAAGATGGATGGCGGCGCATGGACTGCTATACGCCGTACGCTGTGGAAGAAGCTGCCGAGGCGATTGGCTTCCATCGCAACAAGGTACCGTTGGTGACGCTCATCGGGGCGTTGATGGGCCTGGCCGCGATGTTCAGCCTTGAAGTCTGGGTTTCGGTGCTGGCGTATCCGTTAAATATTGCGGGCAGACCGACGTACTCTTGGCCGGCGTTTATTGTGCCCGCCTATGAATGGACCATTCTCTGGGCCGGACTTTCTGCAGCCTTCGGCATGCTGGCGCTGAATAAACTTCCATCGCTGTATCATCCGCTGTTTAATGCGCCGAACTTCCGCAATGGCGCGACAACGGATAAGTTCTTTTTGTGCCTCGAGGCTCTTGACCCTAAGTTTGATCTGCTTGAAGGGCGCGCGTATCTGGAAAGCTTTGGCCCGGTCTCGGTTGTGGAGGTGGAGTACTGATGGAAGGCCTCCGGAACAGTTCGCAGTTCATAGTTCGCAGTTCGCAGGTGATGGCCGATCGCCCAGTTGTGGTAGCACTCTTGGGCGCGTTGCTGCTTACGGTCGCGGGTTGCCGGCACGATATGCAGGACCAGCCGAAGCTGATTCCGCAACGCGGGTCAGAGATGTTTGCGGATCATCGCGGTGCGCGGCCTCAGGTGGCGAACACCGTGGCGCGGAATGAACTGCACGAAGATAGCTATTTCTATACCGGCGTGACTCAGGGGGCGAATGGTTATCGCGAAGAGCAGAATATGATGCCGTTTCCGGTGACGCTTGATGTGCTCAAGCGCGGCCAGGAACGGTTCAACGTCTACTGCACGCCGTGCCACTCGCGCGTGGGCAATGGATTGGGTGCGATTGTTGATCGTGGCTACAAGCCGGCGGCCAACCTGCACGACCAGGTTCGCAG
>CAWBSV010000063.1:0-3871 GCA_963791505.1 uncultured Acidobacteriaceae bacterium | reverse complement strand
TTCTCAGCTGGGGCCCTTGGGGAAATGGATAAATTTGAACGAATCTTCAGACTTCATGCGGTCTTAGACGGACGAAAGTCCGCCATCTCGCCTCGTGACCTTCAGGAGAAGCTCGGCTGCTCACGCGCCACGCTGAATCGAGATATCGCGCTCTTCAAAGATTATCTGCACGCGCCGCTTGAGTTCGACCGCGATGCGGGCGGATATCGGTTTTCAACCGCGTCGGGGACCTTCGAGTTACCCGGCTTGTGGTTCTCCGCCGCCGAGCTGCAGGCGTTGGTCTTCATGCAGCGACTGGCGGAGGATTCAGGCGGCGGAATTCTGCAGGAGGAGATCAAGGCCCTCGCTCGTCACTTGAACGAACTTACTAAACACAAGCGCCTGCACTTGGAAGAAGCCTCAACTCGCTTACGATTTCCAGCACTCGTAGCGCGTCCGGCCGGCACAGCATTTGCGGCGGTGTTGTCCTCGACTTTACGGCGCCAACAACTGCGCTTCGGATACCACGCCCGCGGTTCGGATGAACATACGGACAGGGTCGTCTCACCTCAACGGGTCGTTCACTACAGAGAGGCCTGGTATATGGACGCCTGGGACGAGGTAAAGCGGGAGCTGCGCAGCTTCTCGGTTGATCGCATGTCGAATGCCCATGTGCAGGACACCGCCGCTCGCGGAATACCGGAAAGCGAGCTCGACGAACATTTCGGCGGCGCATTTGGCATTTTCGGCGGGCGGCCGGACAAAACCGCGGTGCTCCTGTTCACAATGGAACGTGCCAGATGGGTCGCTGACGAAGCATGGCATCCAAAGAAGACGGCGAGATACTTAGAGGATGGGAGTTACGAGTTGTCCGTTCCCTATCGAGACAGCCGGGAGTTGGTAATGGAGATCCTTCGGCATGGACCCCATGTAAAAGTCATCGCCCCAGAATCGCTGCGCCAGGAAGTCGCCAAACAGCTCGGTGCCGCACTCGGCCAATACACCCCTTAACATAAGGCCAGTCTCATGTTTTGAGACTCAGGCAGAGCAAGCTTCCCGTCAGACCAAACCGAGGGAGATTGCCGTGGCTACCTACCTAATCATTGCCACCATCGTGGCCGGCGCCTGCGGATTCACGCTGGCGTGGCTAATTCACGCATCCAAGCTGGCCGGCGTGCATGCGGCCAGCAAAAGTCAGATCGATTCGGTCCTAACACATGCCCAGTCACTCGAGAAGGATATCGCCGTGGAGCGCGCGGCAGTCGCGGACTTAAGAGAAATGCACATCACGGAGTCTCGATCTCGCGCGGCGGCGGAAGCAATTGCCGACCAAGTACCTGAATTGAGAGACCAGCTTGCAGTCCTTCAGGGCCAAGTCAAGGAGCACGCTGTTCGGGCCGCCGAACTTGAAACTTCCTTGGTGGCGAGTCAGCTGGCCACTAAAGAGCAACGCGAGTTGCTAGACAAGGCTCAGCAAGCGTTCGAGAGCTCCTTCAAGGCGTTATCTGCGGATGCTCTTAGGAACAACAATCAGTCCTTCCTCGAACTGGCCAGGTCGAACTTGGCAACCCTGCAGGGGGAGGCCAAGAGCAGCCTGGACGCGCGGCAATTGGCAGTTGACCAATTGGTGCAGCCGATTCGCGATCAGTTGGCGAAGGTCGATACCAAGCTCGGTGAGCTTGAAGTTCAGCGAGTGGCGGCATACTCCGCTGTTCATGATCAATTGAAAACCCTGAATGAGGCAACGCTGCCTGACATCCGTAAAGAAACGGGAAGCCTGGTGAAAGCACTTCGTCAGCCGATGGTCAGGGGTCGTTATGGCGAGATGCAACTCAAGCGAGTTGTCGAGATGGCCGGCATGCTCGATCACTGCGATTTCATCGAGCAGGCGAACCGGGAAACTGAGGATGGACGTTTACGGCCCGACATGGTCGTGAAACTGCCTGGTGGTCGCAACATCGTAATCGACGCCAAGACGCCAATCATGGCGTACCTGGAAGCGCTTGAAACCTCGGATGAGGAGGCGCAACGCGCCTGCATGCTTCAACACGCTGAGCAGTTCCGCAGGCACGTTACCGCCCTGGGACGCAAGTCCTACTGGGATCAATTCACCCCGACACCAGAAATGGTGGTGATGTTTGTTCCCGGGGAAGTGTTTTACAGCGCCGCATTACAGGCGGATCCGACACTTCTCGAATCCAGTGCGGCCGAAAAAGTAGTCCTCACCACACCGGCAACGCTCATCGCGTTGCTTCGAGCGGTGGCTTACGGTTGGCGACATGAAAAGCTCGCGCAAAATGCCGAGGAAATCGCCAAGGTGGGGCGAGAGCTCTTCGACAGGCTTTCCGGCCTTGCGAAGCACTGGTCCGATGTGGGCACCGGCCTCACGAAGGCCGTTGAGGCCTATAACCGGTCAACAGGCACCTTGGAATCTCGGGTCTTGGTTTCGGCGCGCCGGCTAAAGGACTTGAAGACGGTCCCGGAGGAAGCGGAAATCGTGGTCGTGAAGCAGGTGGAGCTGCAGGCGCGAACACTTCAGGCGGAGGAATTGACGATCCCGTCAATTCAGGGGATTCAACCTGTCCTCAACGGCAGCCATCTCAGTTAGGAGCCCACCGTGTCAGGTATTAAAGAATGGTTCACGGAGTTTTGTCTCGTACTCGAGATAACCCCGCAATTGGAATATTCGATCGCTGCAGCGGGCGCGGTACCGGCCCTGATTTTTGCTTTCGGGACATGGGTTATAACCAGCTTAGACACCTCGGGACCCTACGGCCCGATGGTCGCGGCAGTCGAAGGACCCTTCGAAATGATCTTTGCTGCGCTGTCAGCGATATTATTCTTTCACCTTGCTTCGAAGGTGGCCAAGCAATACCGCAAAGCTCGCGCGCGATTATATGGTTATTGAAAATCCATCGGCCATTGTCGCCCACCTAGAAAAGGCGGGCGTGAACAAGCCATGAAGTTCGCCCTCGTCAACGGGCAACGCGAAGAAGCTCGGCCCAATCTTTCGGGCGAGTGTCCTAGCTGCGGATGCTTGATGGTCGCGAGGTGCGGAGAAATCCGGGTACGACACTGGGCTCACCAGGGGAATCGACTTTGCGATCCGTGGTGGGAGAACGAAACGGAATGGCATCGCGCTTGGAAAAGCCAGTTTCCCGATGATTGGCAAGAGCTTGTCCAGCATGCTGAGACCGGTGAACGTCATATCGCAGACGTGAAGACCCCTCGTGGTTGGATCATCGAGTTCCAGCACTCATACCTCAAACCAGAAGAGCGCCGATCTCGAGATAGCTTTTATAAAAAGTTGATTTGGGTTGTGGACGGAACTAGACGCAAAAGAGACATCGAGCAGTTTGGTCATGCCTGGCAAGACGGCATACCAGTTGGTGGGAATCCAAACTTGCGGAAGACGTTTTCCGATGGCTGTCTTTTGCTGCGGGAATGGGCGGACAGCCCTTCGCCTACATTTTTCGATTTCGGTCAAGCGCAAGTCCTGTGGTGGGTGCTTGCTAGAGGCGTCAATGGATCGGCGTATTTGGCGCCGTACTCGCGTGCAAAGTTCATTGAGAGCCATTGTGCCGGGGCAGCAGAAATAGCAGCGAGAGAGTTCGACGAGTTCGTCTCCGACATCCCGAAACTTGTTGCTAACTACGAGTCATGGACCGCAACGCAAATCCAAGGCATTCAGCGGCCGATCCTCAGGAGCAGGTCTCGCAGACGCTTTAAGCCCTCGACCAAAAGGTGGAACGTTATCGCCGGCCCCGTTACGTGGACAGTGCGCTCTGCGACGAATGACAAGGCCGGCTTGTTTGCCTAGCGTGTATTGCGTCGTCCTCCATGAACTTCGTAAGTCAAGCCCTTCCACGTTGGGCGGACGGGCAAAAACTGC
>CAWBSV010000062.1:0-15309 GCA_963791505.1 uncultured Acidobacteriaceae bacterium | reverse complement strand
ACCGCGTCCCGCCGGCGGCCAGCGCGTCGATGTGCGGCGTGGTCGGGCGCGCGTACCCGTAGGCGCCGACGTGGTCGGCCCGGAGAACGTCAATCGTGATGAGCGACGTCCGCCTCGGGGCGGCGCAGGCAGGCCGGCAGCGGCGGCAAATGGCATTGGCCGCCGGGCGCTCGCCCGCGGTGACGGGCTCGCTGCGCAGCCGCGCCGGCACCGCCCGCAAGGCCAGCGAGGTCAGGGCCGTCCGCTCATAGGCGGCGTAGCGCAGGACCTGGCTGGCGCGGAGCTGGTGAATCCCCAGCAGGCAGCCCGCGACGGCGACGGCCGCCAGCAGGGCCGCGCGCCAGCGGGGCGTGGCGCCGACGATCAGCCGGAGCGCCAGCAAGAAGGCCAGCACCGTCACGACGGCCAGCGAGGCGTGGAACCAGCCGTAGAGGCGCGGCAGCAGCGTGCGGTTGGCGAGCTGCGCGCCGTATCCAACGGCCAGCAACCCGACCGCCGCCAGCCGCGGGCGACCGTCGTCGAGCAACCAATCGTAGCGCCCGCTTCCCCAGGCGATCGCCAGCAGGCCGCCCGCGGCGAGACTCAAGAATCTCGACCGGCAACGTGGGCAGCGGAATCTGCGCCATCGCCAGCAGCTCCGCCGTCGTATCGTACCCAACCCAGGTCAGCATCAAGGCCGCAACTCCCAACCCAATCGCCGCGACAGCCCCACGAATCCCGCGCACGCGCCGGCCGAAGCGTCTCTTCTCAGCTCAGCCGGCCGAAAGCGTCGCGGCACCAGCCGCCTGAGAGCCCGGTCATCCAGCAAAAGAAATCCCAGCGACAGCACCAGGTAATTCAGAAACGTGTAATTGGCGGTGAGAATCACGCCGATCTCCCACGGCGTCACGATGAAGAAACAAATCATCCGCACCCGGCGCGGAAAAAGATCATCAGCACAATCCCCAGCTCCATCACCAGCGTCCCGCCCGCGCTCGCCGCATGAAACCAGTGCGGAAGATGCTCGATGTACCAGCCGATCCACGTTGGCAGCGGACCATTCTGGTAGTACTCATCCATCGCGGTCAGGTTGCGCCACTCCACATCGCCGCTCAGCAGCTTGACCACGCCCGACTCGAAATAGATGCGGAACCACTCCCACTGCAGCAGGAACAGGCTCGCGCGCGAAGGCGGGCTGTGCGCTCCCAGCCCCGGCCAAATCCCGCTCGGCGCGAAGAACAATGCGATGAATCCCGCCTCCAGCAGCATTCCGTCCGACTGATAATTCGAGAAAACACTCGCCGTGCTGACAAACGAAAGAAAGCACACGAAGCAAACGAAGAAGCTCACCCGCGGCCAGACATTGAAGAATGCCGTGATCGCCGCGACCAGCCCGATCCAGGTCACCGTCATCAACGCAGCAGAGCTAGCCGAGAGCCAGAACACCGACGGCGCATACAGATAGCGCGGATCCGCCATACGACTGCGCCACTGCCGGCAAGATAATCCTGTGCCGGCAAAATACCCTGCGGCCCAATCAGGCCCTTGATCTGGAAGAGCAGGGAATAGAACGCAGAGAAATAGATCGCCGCCAGCGCGCGCAGAAATATCCACCGCGGCAAGAGACGGCCCGGCGATCCGTAGCGTGAGTCGAACAACCACCGGAAAAAATGTGCCGGGTTGCGCTGCAACATCACGCCTACAGCATAGTCGCGCGCCAGCGCCAATCTCAAACTGGCGGTGCTACCCGACGCTCGCTCGATTCCGCCCCTGTGCTTTGCTGCGATACATCATCTCATCGGCGCGTTGAATCAACTCGATCGTGTTCTCGTCCGGCTTGACCATCGTCGCCCCAATTGAGAAGGAGATCGACTTGATCTCTCCAATATCGCTGGGAAGCGTAATCTGCGGAGCCATCGAAACACATCGCTCCGCAACGTGCTGCAGCATCTCCATGTTCGCGTTCCGGATGATTGCCAGAAACTCGTCTCCGCCCCAGCGCCCCAGCACATCGGTCGGCCGCAGCGAGGCAGTCAACGTCTTTGCCGTCTGCTGCAGCACCATATCACCGCCCGCATGGCCAAAAACATCGTTGATTTCTTTGAAGAGATCGACGTCGATTACCAGCAGGCCAAATGGATTTCGATGAAGTTGATATTCATTCAGCGCCGTCTGCAGCGCCGTCTCAAGATATCTCCGGTTCGGAATCTGCGTCAGATGATCAAGCGTCGCCATCTTGCGCATCTCTTCGGTCCGCCGCATCGCCTCGCGTTGCTGCGAGTCGTCGCTGAAAATCTCCACCGCTCCAATAATCCGTCCGTCCGACTCCTTGATGGGCTGCACACGCACCGAAACAGGCACCCTCTTGCCGGCCTTATGGCGAAGAAACACGCGCGCCTCGCGGGGATTGCCATCCTGCATGCATTCGGCTAGTGGGCAATATTCCTGGCAGAGCCTCTGCCCGCGGTCATTCACATGGCACAGAATGTCATCGAAGCAATGAGTCCCGATCAGCTCTTCCGCCTTGTATCCGGTTAACCGCGATGCGCCGTCATTCCAATAGAGAATCTTGCGCTCGCGATCGACAAAATAGACACCGTCGCTGATGTGGTCGATGAGCCGCTTATAAAAGTCAGAGTTGGCCGGGATCATTTCGTCTCGCGCAGTCTTTAGTTGCGATTCAAGAGTGCCAAGGATATTAGACCATTCCTGGGTTCAGCACCAGTTGGATAAGAAGATACCCCATTGCTCTGCGAACAAATCTGATGAACAAAAAAGCTGCACCGGACCGAATGACTTTAGAGGGCCCGGTGCAGCTTTGTCTTCAAATCATGATTCGAATTCGACAAAATTACTGGGCTGCAGGCGCTGCGGCGGCAGGCGTTTTCGCCGGCGCAGAATCAGCCGGAGCCGCACCCCCAGCTTTCTGGCGCCGATCCGCAGCCTTCTGCAGCTCTTCTTCCTTCTTCTTCTTCGCAACCTCAGCTTCCGCGTCCGTCACGTACTGGAACATCTGCACGCGTCCGGGAAATTGCTCCGACGTAAAAACCCGATTCTTCTTGTCAATCGCAACCCCGACCAACGCCTTGAATTGCCCCGGCAACTCGCCGTGATTCATCCCGATATAGGTCAGTAGTTGCCCGTCTTTGTTGAATACCTGCAGCCGATCCTCCATCTCGTCGGCCACCCAGATGTGTCCGTCGCTATCGACGGCGATTCCCTTGGGGCGCGCAAAGCAGCCGGGGCCATCTCCGTGTTTTCCGAAAAGGCTGACAAAATTCCCATCCGCGTCGAAAATCTCCACGCGGTTATTCAGCGTGTCGGTCACATAGATATTTCCATCCTGGTCGACGGCAACACCCTGGGGTGCGCCAAAATCCCCCGGAGTGGTGAGGAAGTGGTTCTTTCCTCCAGTCCCAATCCGCCTTAGAAGCTTCGTGCTGTCCGCGTCGTAAACCAGCACCTGGTCCTGCTGCGTATCGACGACGTAGAGAAAGCGATTCGCCGTGTCGAGCGCAATTCCAACCGGATCCACTAACCCTTCGCTGATCTGGTTCTCCACCTCATGCTTCGCGTTCAGAATCAGCACCCGGCGCATCTTGCCGTCCGAGACAAAGAGGCGATCATCGTCATCGATTGCCAGTCCGTTGATCCAGCCGAAATGCGCCTCGTATCCATTCCGGATCATCTGCGTATCGTGCGTCTCGGGGTTGAAGATGAAGACAGCCCCCACGCGCTGGTCGGCCACGTACACCAGCCCTTTGGAGTCCACCGCGATCCCGTTCGGCCCGATGAGCTGGAAAGGGAAGGTCTTGGCATTGAACTTCTCTTCCTGAGACTGGCCGCCCGCCAGGCGATCCATCCAGCTCGCCTTGGGCTTTGAAGCGGCCGCCGAGGAATAGTCAATTTTGGCCCCGGCAAAATAATCGAGCCAGCGAACGCGCGTGACGTTGGGCGGGCTTGGCCACACCAGTTTCGTTGGATCGAAAGGAAACTTGCGCTGCGTGACCTCAGGCGTCGCGGGCGTCGCGTCCTTCTTTTTCTTGTCCGCGTGCGCTGAGAGCGAAAGCGCTAATACGATTGCCAGCGCGCTCAGAATCGCGATTGGCTTGCGGATGCGGGGCAGAGCAGCGAGAAAGTCGATCATCGTAACCTCCAGTTATTTTCCAGGAATTGCAGTGTCTTTCATGTTCAATCTGTTCTTGTGGCAGTTGTCGCAAAACGCCATGTTGTTCTGTTGATCCTTCACCAGCAACGCAGGCTGGCTGGAGGAATGCGGCTGATGGCACGAGAGACAGCTGAGCTTCGTCTTGATCTTGCTCTGATCTGCCGGGTCCATCACATCGGAGACAGGGTGATAGTCGACCGGGTGGCCAAGGCCGAAACGCAGAGGCAAGAGCGGTACCTTGTTTTTCTTGTAGTAGTCGCCCGGCAACTTAACCGTCCCGTTGAAGATCGTCAGCAGATCTTGCCCGGCAACTGGCTGCGCAACCGAATCAGGTCCGTGGCACTCAAGGCAGAGCGCATTGCCTTTGGCGCGCAACAGATGATCGTTGTCCCCGCCGTGCGGCATGTGACAGGTGCTGCATGCCTGCGCGTAAGCAGGCTGATGATGAAAGGCCTTCTTGCCCTGGTCCTCAATATCCGTGTGGCATCCCAGACAGATCGCAACACCATTTGTCTTCGGCAGTCCAGGTTCTTTGCTGGCATGGGGGCTGTGGCAATCGGTGCAATCGCCCGCAGCCCCAGGATGCGGCACCTTGGCGCCGTCAATCAGTTTGGCCTTGTCATCATGACAGGTCAGGCAGAGGGCTTTGGTGTCGGTCTGCGTCAGAACGACCTTGCCATCCTTGGCCGGCGCATGGCACATCTCGCAGCTCCGCGCTTCAAAGGGCGGATGCTGGAACTTGGTCATCAGCTTCGGTGCAGCCGATTGATGCGCATCATGACACTCTGTGCAGTTCGAAGTGGCAAACGGCTGCCCCTGGTGGGCCTTCTGCAGTGACTCATCTTTGGCATCGTGGCAATCAAGACAGAGCGCAGGCGCCGATTTGGTTAGATGGAACCGGTTCTCCTGAGTTGGCTCCGCGCCCGTCTTGTGCGTCACATGGCAGGTATCGCAACCCATGTCGAGCGCCGCGTGACGGCTTCCTTTTTCAGGAACATTCAAGCCTGTCTTGTGACAGTTGAGGCAAAGATTCTCCTTCTCCCCGCCAGATGCCGGCTTAACAAGTTGATTCTTGTTGTCGCTTGTATGCGGATCGTGGCAGCCAAGGCAATCCCGCACCGCGGGCGGATGCACGGTTCCTTTGATGTCAGCGGCCTTCTTGTCCGCGTGGCACGTCAAACACAGTGCCGACGGCGTCGCGGTTGTCAGCTTCACGCGCGTTACATCCTTATTGACGCGGACCTCGTGACAACTCAGGCACCCCGTCCCCATGGCGGAGTGAACCGATTTTCCCTTCGTCTTGTCCTCGTGACACTCCAGGCACTTCTTCGCGTCAACGTTCTTATCGAGCGGAACCGGGTGAACCGCCGCGTGCGCACTCGGCATCACCGCAGCAAACGCCGCAAGCAGCAGCAGGGGCAGCGCGGCCCTCAGGCCCTTTATCACTCCCGCTATGATGCGGGATTCGTCGTTAATTCGGAGCATGGAGACCCTTTCCTCCCAGACGCCGGCGTCCAATCGCCGAAGAGATCGTTCCATCGGAATTGTGCGTCGTACCGTGACACGTCAGCGTGCAGGTATTTGTGGCGCGGCTATAGGCGATCGGCAGCGTGCCGTTTGCGCCAACCACGTTCACATCGAAGTTCACCAGCCGCTCCCCTGTAATGGTTCCGCTCGTCGCGCCCATCCCATGCGCGGTATGGCATGTGGAGCACGTGAATCCATCATTGATGTGTTCGCTGTGCTGCGCCCAGCTTGTGTTCTGCATAATCTGATTGGTCAAATCGTGGCACTTGCCGCACAAGGCGTAAGGGCCGGCCACGCTCAGATCGGGATTCGGAAACAGATTCGTAATCGTCTGTCCCGGCGCCGGCGCCTGACTGAACTCATAGCGGCGCTCAAGAATGTGCGTCCACCGCGACCCATGCGGCCCGTTGGGACCCGCCCCGCCAAATTCGCGGTTGTCGTCGCTGTTGTGGCAATCCGTGCAGAGAATCTGGTTGCCCATCGCCCTGCCCTGCGTGATGCCATCCTGGTTCAACATATTCGGCAGAAGGCTCGGCTGGGCGAGGACGCTATTGCTCACATGCGTGACTGGATGGCTCGAGGTGGCCGTCGCCGCAAACTGCGGAAGCAGGTTCAGCGGGTCCCCGGCTGCAACCGCGCGAATCGGCGCGTATCCATAGATAGGCAGAATCTGTTTGCCGGTGCTGGTTCCGTGACACCGCAGGCAGTTCTCATACTGATTCACCGCCGGAGCCAGCGCGCTGACTCCATCCACAGCGCTGATCCCCGCAACATCTTTTTGCGAGACGCGAAGCAACGGCGGCGGCGGAAAGATCCCGACAGCCTGCGATCCCGTGGCCGCTATGGCAGTCGACGCAAGTAGCATGTCGGTTGTTGTTCAGCAGCGTAGCCTCCGCGGCATCATGCTGGTTCGTCGATGTCGGGAAAGGATGCCCCACCTTGGGCGTTGCGTACTCCGAGAAGACATTCGGCGCGGCCGGCGAGACGTTCGCCCCGCCGTTGTGACAGGTAATGCAATCCTGTTCGTTCTGGCCGCGCAGCAACTGCGACGGCCCGCTCCCGTTGTGCGGAGCGTGGCACGAGATGCAGGCGCTCATGGCAACCGTTGGATAGCTTCCAAGGTTCGCCAAAGGCGACAGTTTATCCGTAGAAAGAGCGTGGGCGCTTGTAGCCCAATCAGCAAGCGGGTTGACCTTTCCGCTCATCTGCCGCGTAGGATCATGGCACGAAAGGCACATCTGGCCGCTGGAGCTATCCTTCACAAGAAAGTTCTGCGAGAGCATGTCCTTGGCCTGCACGTGCGGATCGTGGCACGAAATGCACTCGACGTTGTCTGTGAATCAGTTTGACCGCTCCAGTGGGATCGCCGGTTGTCCCGTTCGAGACCAGCAGCGCGTTCAGGTCGACGTTGTCCTTCAAGGGAAGCGTCAGGCTGAACGGATGCGATGTCTGCATGTTCGAGCCGAACACATCCGGTCGGGTACATCGATCCGCGTGTCGTCACCTGCCCATAGGCAACCGTCGATCCAACCGCAACGGTCCCATCGTGACAGCTCAGGCATTGATTCGTTGAGTAGCCGAGAGTCGGCTGTCTTCCGGCATTCGCCTCCGTGTCGCTCGCGTACACCGAGTACATCTGCGTCGTCAGCGTCTGATTCCAGAGACCGCTGTTCAAGCCCGAGTGCGGCGCATGACAATACGAGCAGAATCAGGACGAGCGCCGGTCACCGGGGATCCGCTGCCTGGCCCCAGATTATGGACGCCAATCACGTCCCCCGCAATCTGTGCCTGCAGACTGATGCCCGCCATCAGCAGCGAAAGCCCGGCCATGAGCTTCACAATCCTCATTTCAGACCCTCCGCCGTCGGCTGCTTCACGCCGAAATAATGGAATACCTGGACGCGCCGATTGAACGAATCCACTACGAAAACCCGATCGTCATGATCGATGAACAGCCCCGTCGGCAGTTGAAACTCTGCCGAGTGCGTTCCCTGCGATCCGAAGTAATAAAGCAACTGTCCCTGGCGATTGAAGACCTGCACCACGCCCCAAAGCGCGTCGACGACATACAGATCGCCTTCCGAATCGACCCCAACCGCCTTCGGCCGAAACATCGCTCCCGTGTTGTCGCCGATCTGACCAATCGCCGATTGGAAATTACCCGAGCGATCGAAGATCTGCACGCGGAAATTCATCGCATCCACAACCAGCAGATTCGGCCCATCCAGCCGCAACTCGGTTGGGAAGTTGAACTCGCCATCGCCGCGTCCGCGCTTCCCGATCGTCTGCAACACCGCGCCCTGCATGTCCAGAATCAAGACCTTGTTGCGCAACGTGTCCGTCACATAGATACGCTGCGCCACCGAGTCCACGGCGATCCCCGTCGGCCGTTCAAAATACCCTTCATGTCCGCGCAGGCTGCCGATCACGCGCCTGTACTTACCGTTTGCATCAAAGACAAAGATTTTGCCGGCGTCTGAATCCGTTACATAAATGTTGTCCTGCGCATCGACGGCTACGCATTGCGGCGAACGCATCGGATCCTTCTCCGCGTTCGCACGTTCAATGAACTTGTACTTCTTCTGCGGGAAGTCAAAGATGTGCACGCCCTGCGCGCCGGGATCGGTGATGATCGTCCGCCCCCGCGAATCAACCACAATGCTGTAGGGCCGCACCATGGAGTGAAACTCTGGGTATCCCGCCACCACATCAACCAGCTTGGTCCAGAAGCTACGGTCCGGCTTGACCTCAAGCTCGGATGCGAAGCTGCGTTCCCAGACAAGCTTGCGGCCCCCCATGAGCATCAAGGGTGGCGGCGCAGCAGGATGAACGCTGGTCTTGGATTTCGCGGACGCCCAGCCCGGATTAAGGCACATCGCCGCAACAGCCAAAATCAAGACTGTGCTACGCCGTATCCGTGTCTCCGTCCCTAAAAGAAGTTGAACCATCGCGAAACCCCAAAGTAAAAGGAAGAAATAACCTCTGGCGCGGTGCTCGATCCACTGAATCCCTGCTGCAGCCGATCGAATCCACTATTGAAATTCAATTTGCGAAATTGGTATTGAACTAGACGCGTTGTATTGCGTGTTTGCGTTTGAAGACGCAATGGCATTCCCTGAAGTCGTGCTGATCGACTTCGAGTAACTTCCGGAAATCAGCAGTTTCTTGGCAGGTGAACTCGACAGCCCGAACGAATAGCTGTCTCCTCCGTACAGGCTGAGCAGATCGGAAGGAATCACGGGGGATGGAACCGGGACGGGAATCAATCCCGCACCTGTCGCCAGCGCCTGACCGCTTGCTTTGGAATAACTGCCGTTTGCAGTAATCCAGGGACTGAATCCTACCCCTGCACTGTAACTCTGACTGCTGCTTGCCGTACCGGCATCTTCGGTGAGCGCGGTTCGCCCGGCCGCGGCGCCGGCGCTGATATTCAAACGACCGAACCGCTTTCTCACGTTCCCTGAGTAGTTGTAAAACGAATTCATGTACGTGATCAGAAGTGTCTGCACGTTCTGCGAATAGCCAAACGAACTGGAGATGTGCCATCCGAGAATCTCATCAGCAAAATTCACCCTGCTTGAGAAACCGAGTGAGTTCTCTCCCGACTGATCCGAGGTATTATCAGCCACCGTCACCGAGGCGCTGAAACTGCCATTCAGTAGCGGCCGCCCATAGCTTGAGCTTCCTCCATACGAAGTCACCCCGTACTCTTCGCCGAGGAAGCTTTGCGCGCGGCGCTCGACGAAGCCTGACGTCTGAAGGTTTTTCACGAAGTTGTAGCTCACGTTCCCCATCAGGTCCAGCGAATTGGATCCTTGGCTGGTGTTCAGTCCAGCAACCGCTCCCCCTGAAGCGATGACGGAATCGACAAGTTGGCCGGTGAGGTTGTCGGAATAGCTCGCGCTCGCAGAAACCGAGAGTTTCTCAGATGGATGGATCGCCGCCGCGCCGTTCATGGTGTCGATTGAGCCTGTGATATTGGTCCCCAGATACGAGCTTCCGTACGTGGTCCGGTTGATGCTGCCGGCCGCGGAGCCCTGCAAGGGGAGAAGGTGAGAGACATTGAACCCGTATGCAGAGGAACTGGAGTGGCTTTCAGAGTCGGTCACGCCTGAAACAATCTCCGGAATCAGTGCGTCACCGTCACCAAGTGTGTAGTAGGTGCCCATGTTGAATCCGGCAAATCGATAGGAAGAGTGCAGGCTCAGCGATTTGAAGTTATTCGTGCCTGTGTCGTCGGTGCCGTAGACCGAGTAATTTCCGCCACCCGCCTGAAAGCCGACTGACAGGCTGGGGATATCAGGAATGTTCTCGTTCCATACCACGCCAAACGTATCGCTATTTCCGTGTGTCACGTAATTTGCCAGCCCCGGTACCGCATAATTGCCCTCTGCGTTATAGGTCTTTGAATAACTGACCGAACCTGGATAGTGGCTACCGGAGAAGATATTGGTCGTGACATTGACTCCGCTCGCGTCGGAGATCGATTGAAAGTCAGAGTTAGCTCGCGATTGGTTGAGGAAGAAAGTGGCATTGAAGGTGAGGAAGTTGGGATTATAGAAAGATCCCGAGAAGGTACCCGTGCCACCCACAGCCCAACTGTGGTCAGAACTGGTCATGTTGCCATAGTCGGCGTTATATCCGGTGGACACGGTACCCGAAAGGTCAGAGCTAACGCCCTCAAACTTGAGTTGCGCTCTCATCGGGAGGGCCAGAAGCAGAAGCCCAGCTGGAACGATCCACGCGACTCGCAGAGAAACTGTCACTTTGTGCCCTCCTCTCTCGGTTGAGAGCTCTGGCAGGGCCGCCCATATGTCAGGTTTGTTGGGGTATTACCTTTCAAATACCGTTCATCCCTTAACAACAATCGCCATCTGGGCTGGCTCTGCTCGACCTCTCAAGCAGTCTTGCTACTTAAAGCTCTTCAATCTTTGCGTTCTTCCTCAATCTTGAGTCGAGTGCGGAACGAAGTTGATTTCCCTTGCTCTGCTGCAAATCTTTCGCGAGTTGAACCTTTACATCCGCAAACATCGGCGGCCTTGGCTTGGTCCGGGGAGCCGTGCTCGGCGCGGTCTTCGTGACGGCGCTACCGCCAGTCTTACGCACCGTGCTTGGCGACGATGTTCACGTACTTGGATTTAACGCGCCGCAACTCAATCTGGTCGTATTTGGTCTTGCGATCGTCGTGTTCCTGATCGCCGCCCCGGGCGGGTTGGCTCGATTTAATTCCGCCTACCAAGCCGGCGGTCCGTGAATTCCGCAGACGTTGTCGTCCCCGCAATCGAGAACAAAAAGCAACAAAGTCCAACAAAAAACATGGAGTGCGCATGAATCTCGAATTGGAAGGCAAAGTATTCTTCATCACCGGGGCAGCCAGTGGTATCGGGGCCTGTGCGACCAAGATCCTTTTGGAATCAGGCGCCAAAGTCGCGGCATGTGATCGTGACAAGGCTCGTCTCGAGGAGATGTATAACGGTTCGCCTGGGGTGCTGACGACACCAGCGGATATTTCGCAGCAAAAAGAAATTCAAGGCGCGATAGACGCCTGCCAGAAAAAATTTGGCCGGGTCGATAGCCTTCTGCATTTCGCAGCGGTTCTCGATCGGCACAATCTCGACGAACTCACGCCGGAAATTTGGGACAGCGTGATGAACGTCAACCTTCGCGGCAGCTATCTGGTCGTTCAGGCTGTGGTCAAGCACATGCGGGCGCAGGGTGGCGGGCATATCGTACTGACGGCATCGGATTCAGCACGCATGGGATCGCTGGTGAGCGGTCCTGCCTACGCGGCGCCCAAAGGTGGCGTCATAGCTCTCACTCATACGCTCGCGCTGTACCTGGGCCCTCGAAAATCAAGGTGAACGCGGTTTGCCCGGGACTGGCCATGACCGGCATGTCGGCCGGCTGGGACCAGAATTTTATTGATGGCATCGCGAAGCGGACACCGCTTGGTCGTCTCGCTCAACCGGAAGATGTGGCGAAGGTCGCGATCTTTCTCGGCAGTAGCGGCGCGGGCTTCATGACGGGCGAGGTCGTCGAGGTTAACGGCGGCATTCATTTTGATTGACGCGATCCCGAGGAGAACGGCATGACGGGAAACATGATGGCATTTGAATACGAGCGTCCGATCGATTGGGCGATTGCGACTAAGCTTCTGGCCGAGCCGGGAGCAGTCGCAAAAATGGGTGGTTGCGATGTGCTGACGCGATATCGGAGCGGCCGTCTTCAGGCTAGTGTGGTCGTTGGATTGAACCGCCTTCCAGGCCTCGACGAATTGACCTTCGATGAGGACGGAGTACGCATCGGAGCTGCAGTAACCTTGGCACGGCTCGCGGTCGATAAACGGTTTGCCCAGGACTTTCCCCGGATTGCGAAAGTTATCTCGAAGATTGCTTCGCCGGCCATCAGATCGGCGGCAACGGTCGTTGGCAATATTGCACAAGGCTGGAGCGTGGGCGACCTGGTCCCGCTCTTTCATGGTGTGTGGCGGAGAGCTGGATATACGTGGGCCGTCAGGACGACGTCGGATATCTGTCGTCGACTATGCGAAATTTCCTGGCAATGGCGCATTACAGCCGGGCGAAGTAATCGCAGCGTTGATCTTGAAACCACCGGCGAACATAGACATCTTGCTTATGAGCGTTTTTGTTTCAAGAACGGATTCGACCTGCCTTTGGTGTCCGTTGCAATATCAACGAGATTGACCAATGGCTATCTGTACGATGTTCGCGTCGCCGCCGTTGGCGGCAGAACGATGCCCGCGCGTTGCCCGGAAGTCGAAATGGCGCTTTCCAGCAAACGTTTCGATGATAGTTCCGTTGATGCCGCGGCCGCCGCTATAGGTAAATGGGCCGACCCTCCACACGATTTCAGAGCATCGGCAGAATACCGCCGGCACGTGCTCGTAATGACCTTGCGCCGCACCTTAGCTTCTCTTTTTAGGGCTGGAGACAGGAAATGACGCAGCTCGCCAAGACAAATTATTGAACTTATTGTCGACGATGAGGCCATCGAGGTTTCGGTGCGTCCACACGACCTTCTCATCGATGCGCTCCGCAACGGCTGCTGCCGTACGAGCGTCAAAGAAGGTTGCGAGTCAGCCGGCTGTGGCGCATGTACCGTGCTGATCGACGGACAACTCGCTCTGTCCTGCATTACGCTCGCAATCGATGCCGCGGGAACGGAAGATCTCGACGGTGCAGAGTATGAGTCCGCCTGAAGGTCCGCTGCACCCTTTACAGGAATCGTTTCTGAAGCATCACGCTGTGCAATGTGGCTTCTGCACACCGGGAATGCTGCTGGCTTCGGCTGTTTTATTGGAGGCAACGCCAAGCCCTAGCGAGGAGGAGATACGCAGCGCGATAAGCGGAAATCTCTGCCGTTGCACGGGATACGTCCGTATCGTGCGGGCGATCGGAGAAGTTGGCCGGGCCCATTGATCGGTATACGTAATAGATAAGGTGTTTAACGATGGCTAACTCGACTATTTTGGGTGCTCGCATTCAGCAAGTGGATGCCTTCGAAAAAGTTGTTGGCCAAGCTGTCTTCACCGCTGACATTTCCTTCCCGCGCATGCTTATGGCAAAAGTTGTTCGTTCGCCAATTGCACACGGAATTATCCGCAGTATTGACCTAAGCCAAGCTTGGAAAGTGAAGGGCGTACGGGCCATCGTGACGGGCGCGGACGCGCCCTATCGATATAATCTTCCGCTTCGCGACCAACCTTTCCTTGCGATCGATCGCGTCCGCTATGTCGGCGAGCCGGTAGTCGCCATCGCCGCCGAGGATGAGGATGTAGCAGAAGAAGCGGCCGCTCTTGTGAAGGTCGACTACGAACCATTACCGGCAGTATTCGACCCAGAACTGGCGCGATTGTCGGGTGCTCCGCTTCTCCATCCTGACTTCAAGAGCTACAAACTGGATGACTCGCTTTTTACGCCGGTCCCCAATAGCAATATCCTAAGCCATTTTAAGCTGCGCCGTGGTGATATCGAGGCGGGCTTCAAAGACGCAGACGAGATTTTCGAGGGTATCTATAAAGCACAGGCATTCAATCACGGCGCGCTTGAGCCGCACGCCGCCATCGCCCAGGTTGATCGAGCTGGACAACTAACACTGTGGTCGAGCCAGCAATCGCCCTGGTTTGCTGCTGATGACCTTGCAATTGCGCTTGGATGGCCGGTGCATCGCGTGCGGGTAATCGCGCCTTATCTCGGTGGCGGCTTCGGAGCGAAGCACGGTCTCAAAGCAGAACCGCCTCTGGTTGCTTTGGCGATGAAATGCGATGGAAGACCGGTCAAATTCGTCATGACTCGCGAAGAAGTTTTCACCGCTGCCGGGGTGCGGGGGGCCGTTATTGTCAAGCAACGGTCCGGCGTTAAGCGCGACGGAACCATTGTTGCTCGAAAGACGGAAGTAATTTGGGATACCGGAGGATATGCCGACGTGCGGTCCCTTACTTTGCCGCAATGGGAGTTATTCGGCGACAGGTCCTTATAAAATCCCTCATCAGTGGATCGATGGCTATTGCGTTTACACCAACAAGGTCGTCACCAGCGCATTTCGTAGCTACGGGATCATGGAGATGTCTTTTGCTTATGAATTGCATATGGATGAGATAGCTCGGGGCCTCAACATCGATCCGGTCGAATTGCGGCGACGGCATTTGATCCACGACGGCGATGAGACTGCTACCGGTGAGCGTCCTCAGGCGGTGGGCCTCAAGCCGACGCTGGAGGCTTGTGTCAGCGCGATGGATTGGGACAAGCCGAAGAAAAACGGGTGGGACGTGCGATCGTTTCGACCGCTAAATCCAGTGTCGCGCCGTCTGGATCCAGCTCCTTCATCCAAATGAATGACGATGGCACTTTCAACGTTATGTGTAGCACCACGGAGATGGGGCAGGGTTCGCGGACTGTCATGACACAATTGGCTGCCGAGGCCGTCGGCGCGCGACTTGAAGATGTCAAGCTCATCGCAAGTGATACTGCTGTTACCCCTCCAGATCGGTCGACCTCTTCAAGCCGTTCGACCTTCAATATGGGCAACGCAATCATCCGAGCCTCGACGGATGCGAAGGACCAAATCCTCGACAAAGCGGCTGAGTTACTCGCGGCGCCGCGCGAGGAGCTAGACGTCGCTGACAGCACTGTTATTGTGCGGGGCACGAACCGGTTCTGCTCATTCAAGCAGCTCGCTGGCGTGCGGGCAGGCAGCCCTTACGGACCGGTAGTGGGACGCGGTTCGTACGTTCCCGCCAACACGACGCCATTCATACTGGAGACCGGTCAAGGACGCCGGATCACCGCATTCTGGCTATATAGTGCTCAGGGCGTTGAGTTGTCGGTCGACAAAGACACTGGTAAAATCACAATACATCGTATTGTTTCGGCACACGACACCGGCCGCACGCTGAACCTTAATTCCTGCGAGGGCCAGGTCGAAGGTGGCGTCGGTATCGGCTGCAGCACAGGTTTGATCGAGGATCTGGTCCTTGACGACAATGGCAAAGTCGTGAATCCATCGCTAGGCGAATACCTAATGGCCTCCAGCTTCGACATCCCGCCGATCATTCCCGTACTCATTGAAATACCTCATCCAGAAGGCCCATTTGGCGCCAAGGGGATTGGAGAGGG
>CAWBSV010000061.1:0-50117 GCA_963791505.1 uncultured Acidobacteriaceae bacterium | reverse complement strand
TAGACGGCGACCTGGTCTTGGCGAATGGCGGCATCTCCGCCGCAGCACAATGCGGAATTCTCGTCCTCACCGCGATCACTCTGCTTCTGCTCTTCGACTCGGTCTTTACGAAACACATCGGCGAATTCGTCGCGGTAATCCTCATGTCCGCGACCGGCGGGCTGCTTGTAGCGAGTGCCCAGGACCTCCTCGTTATCTTCATCGGCCTCGAACTGCTCTCGATCGGTCTCTACATCCTCACGGCCTTTGCCAAATCCTCAGGTAAAAGCGCAGAAGCCGCATTGAAGTACTACCTCTTCGGCGGAATGTCCGCAGCTTTCCTGCTCTTCGGCTTCAGTTATCTTTATGGCCTGAGCGGCAGCACGAACCTTGATTCGATCCGATATTGCATTGGGGAATCCGGAGCGAGCCCGCTCCTTTACGTTGCTTGGATTCTCATCGTTGCCGGTCTTGGCTTCAAAGTTGCAGCGGTGCCATTTCATCTTTGGGCCCCCGACACCTACGAGGGCGCACCTGCCCCTGCTGCCGCATTCATTGCATCTGTTTCAAAAGTGGCTAGCTTTGCGCTGCTGCTTTCAATAAGCGGACATTTGCTCATGCCGGGCGGTCCAATCAATGGCGCAAAACAAATGGTTGAGGGGTATCTGCGGAACGAATACCAAACATGGCAAGCTCTCCCCTCGATTCTCCTGGTTGTCGCAGCAGCCTCCATGATTGCTGGCAACCTTGCTGCACTAGCGCAGTTGAGTGTGCGGAGACTGCTCGCCTACTCTGCAATTGCCCACGCTGGCTACATCTTGCTGGGTGTAGCCTCCCAGCGTTCTTATTTGGGACAGGGAAGTCCTTTTAGCTTCTTCGCTGCCACGGTCGGCCCAACATTTATCAGCGCCCACGCCGTCCTCTACTACGTCCTAACCTACGGCCTCACCACCATCGGCGCCTTCGGCGTGGTCGCCGTCGTCGAACGCGCCACCGGTTCCGACAAACTCGACGCCTTCCTCGGCCTCCACAAGCGCAACCCCCTCCTCGCCGCCGTCCTCCTCGTCCTGTTCCTCTCCCTCGCCGGCATCCCGCCCCTCGTCGGCTTCTGGGCCAAATTCAATCTCTTCGCCGCCGTCCTCAGCGTTGGCGCCGGCCCCGTACCCTTCGCCCTGGTCGCCCTGGCCATCGCCATGAGCGCCGTCTCCCTCTACTACTACCTGCAGGTCCTCAAACGCGCCTACGTCCTGAAGCCCGTCGACGAATCCAAAATCAGCGTTCACCCCGTAACGCTCATCGTGCTCGTCGCCATCGCCGCCGCCGTCGTCCTCCTCGGCTGCTTCCCGGCCCTCCTGCAGGGATGGATCAGCAGTTTCTATCCCACCCTTTGATTCTCAGGAAACGATTCCCCGCGCTCTCTCTCAGTCCCGACAAATTGTTGAAAAGGACAACTTCGCAGCGATCTTGTCTCCAAATCCACCTCGCGCGTTAACAGTCTATTAACAATTCAAGATTCCATCCTTCAATACACTGGTTGTGCAAACAGCGCTTTTTCCCCCCGCGCTGCCAGCAGGCCATTCTTTTCATTCGCCTTTTTCGCGATCGACAGCCAACCAAAAACCACAAATAGACTGTGAGGATTGTATGAATCGCTTTCTTCGGAGGAGTGTCACCCGGCTCGGTCTGTGTTGTATGGCCGTGCTTTTCTGCTCGCTTCAACTCGTCGCCCAGCAGACCTTGGGCTCCATGAACGGCACCGTTGTCGATGCCACCGGCGCCGCTATTGTCGGCGCAACGGTCACCGTCACGGATGATGCCATCAACGTCACCCAGGCTACAACGACCTCGAAGACCGGATTCTTTCAGATCTTCAACCTGCCGTGGGCACCTACTCCGTCAAAGCGACCCACGACGGCTTCGATACCACCCAGGTATCCGGGATCGCCGTCCGCGAAGCGAGCGCAAGCACCATCAACGTCTCCCTGAAAATCGGCAAAGCTTCAGAGTCGGTTGAAGTCACCGCGAACCCCATGTTGAACGCCACCGACGCCACCAACGGCTACACGCTCGACGCAGCGCAAATCGCAGATCACGCCTCTGGCCACCGGCAGCTTCACGCAGCTCGCGGTGCTTTCTCCCGGCGTCAATGCTGAGCTGCTCGCCAATCTCGACTCGAATGCCGGCCTGGGCAACCAGCCCATCTGGGCCAACGGCCAGCGCGACACCTCCAATACCTTCCAGGTGAATGGTGTCGACGTCGACCAATCTCTTCAACGGCAAGAGCTCCAGCGGTTCGACACTCGCAGCGCTACAACTTCAACATCGGCGGCGGCAGCACTTCCGCTACCTCCTCGGCAGGCAGCAGTCATGTCGGCGGTTCTTCGCCGGTAGGCACTTCGGTCTATGGCTCCATCGGCAACAGCCTGCCCTCGCCGCCGCCCGAGTTTACTGCAGGAACTGCGCGTGAACACCTCGATGTACGACGCGCAGCAGGGCGCCACGAGCGGCGCGCAGATCGACGCGAACACCGCGACCGGAACCAACCATTGGCATGGCCAGACTCTATGGCAGCTTCGCCAACAACGCCCTCAATGCGGCGCCGTTCTTCTTCAATCAGCAGTACCAGCTCGCCACGCAGGGCGTCGGCGCTTTCCCGAGTCGCTGGCCAATCCCGCTCTTCATCGCTGGACCACCGGCGGCACCGTAGGCGGACCCGTCCTCAAGAACAAGGTCTTCTTCTTCCTCGCCTATCAGCATCGGTATAACTCCGACCAGCCACCGGCATGTCGCAGTTGACCGTGCCCTGCCGGTCTTACCGACGACCGCTCAACCGCAGGCTTGATCGCCGCGGGCCAGAGCTGGAACGACGGCAAGGCGCTGACAGCGGCACTGTTGATCCCATCGCCGCAGGCCCTGCTGAGTGCCACCCTGCCCAACGGAAGTCTCCTCGATCCCTCCGCACAGAGCACCGGGCCGGTATGTGTATCGGTGTCCCCAACGTGACCCTGCTGGGCACCTCGATGCTGACGGCCGACCAGGCCACGGCTTCGGTCGACTACGACGTGACCAGGACCGACCGCCTTTCGTTCAAGTACTACTACCAGAACGATCCCGTCGCCAAGCCCTTCGGCTTCTCGCAGACAGGCGGCTTCCCCGTCGGCCAGAACAACGGCTCGCAGGTGGGCGCCATCGACAACACCATCGCCATCGGTTCGCGCCTCAACTGGGAACAGCGCGCTGGGCTACGCCCGCATGGGTTCCTACAGCCTTCTACCAGCCAGACGCTCGCCAACTCCGGCTGGGGACCACGCGTTTGGCATCGGCACCGGACTCGCCGGCTATACACCAGGGCGTTCTGTCCCGGGCTGCTGGTCAAGGACTTTGCAGTCGACAGTCTCTCCAGCGGACAGCTCCGGCCTCGAAGGTCGGCCCGTACAGCTCGTTCGTCGAACATGGGCTATCTACCAGAACCGCCTCAATCCCTCGACCAACGTGATCTTCGCCTTGGGCAAGCACACCATCGTCGCCGGCGGCGGCTACAGCTATACGCAGTTGAACATCGACAACAACCGCAACGGCTTCGCGCAGGTCGAAGCACCAAGACGACTTCTGACAGCTTCCTCGAAGGCATAGGTGCAGCAGCTCGAGCGTCCTTGAGAGCATCGACCCGGTCAGCGGCCACAACAACGCCGATCGCTACTACCGCTCCAACGAGATTCGACGGCTACCTGCAGGACAAGTGGCAGATCGTTGCCGAACCTCAGCATCACCGCCGGCGTGCGCTACGACTACCACGGCGGCCTGACCGAGAAATACGGCAACATGTTCAACTTCGATCCCTCTCTGTACAACGTGACCGGAAACGACCACGACCGGCTTCACCGTCAACAACGCCGGCTTTGTCGTCGCCGGCAACAACAAGTATCGACCCCACCGTCGGGCGTCGAGCGACTCCACCCTGACCGGCCGCCAGTGGGGCATCTCTCCGCGCGTTGGTTTCGCCTGGTCGCCCAAGCATGGACAAAGGCAAGTCGTGTTCAGCGGCGGCGCGCGGCATCTACTACGACCGCGGCGAACTGTTCAGCTACCTCTCGCAGCCGGCCGGCAGCGGCAACGGCGGCCCGTTCGGTGTCACCGAGTCTGCGCCGCTGGCCAGCTATGTCGACGGGCAACGGCAAGACGCTGGCCAATCCGCTCGGCACGGCGCTGACCGGATCGACCTACGTCCCGCCCAGCTCAAATCCTGCGGTCATCAAAACGGCCCTGCAGAACCAGCTCAACATCATGACCGGCGACAGTCGACGTACTACGGCAAGAACTGCGGCGGCGTCGACAGCCAGGAAGGCTACACCGACTGCACGCCGACGCTTGAACTTCGGCGCCTACGACAAGAACAACGTGCTGCCCTACACCATCAACTACACGTTGAACATGCAGTGGCAGCCCACCAACGACCTGGCCGTCACCATCGGCTACACCGGCAACCGCGGCCGCCACGCGGTCATCCCCTCCCTTCAACGAGCCGGGCCATCGCCACACCCAGCCAATCCCGATCTGGGGTGAGACCTCCACCTACGGATTCGAAGTTCTGAACCAGAATTCGACCAGCGACGGCTACGACTACGACCCCATCGCCACCGAGCCCTGGAACACAGCCACGACGGCGGCAACACCGACTTCCGCGCTCCCTACGTGGGCTACAACCCCAACGCGGCGCTCTTCAAGACGGTCGGCAACTCTGCCTACGATGCGCTTGAGACCCATCTCGAGAAACGGCTTTCGCATAACTTCCAGGTTGGCGCCAGCTACACCTGGAGCCATTCTCTCGACGAGCAGAGCGACATCGGCCTGTTCTTCACCGGCAACGACCCCAACGACCTGCAGCAACTCTTGGGCGTCATCCGACTTCGACCGCACCAACGTCTTCAGCGCCAACTTCATGGTCAACTCGCCGAAGATCGTCAAGGATCACTCGGCCGCCTCTTACTTCCTGAACGACTGGCACCTGACCGGCATCGCCATCCTGCAGAGTGGCGAGCCCTACTCGCTCTATGAGTTCTACGGCGCCGTCGGCAGCATCTACGTCGGCAACTATCCCAACCTGATGAACCCCGTTCTGGGAATCAAGAACCCCGGCAATCCCAAGGCAGCTTTGACTGGAAACCGCGGCCCCTTCCGCGGCAGCGGCGGCAGCTACATTCCCGCCATCGACCCAACCCAGGTTGCCATCAATTACGTCACGCCTGGACAGGATGGCGTTCCCAGCGCTTCGTCACCGGGGGCCAACCCGAGCGATCCTGTCGACATTTATGAAACCGACTTCGCCCCAGGGCAACGCAACCTCTTCCGTCAGGCCGGTCAAAAGCGCGCCGACATCTCGATCCGTAAGAACGTTGTGCTGAACGAGAGAATGGCGCTCCAATATGACTTCAACATCTTCAACCTGACGAATACTTCCAGCCTTGACGTGCCCATGGACCAGGGGCAGATCCGGCAGAACTCCGCCTGCTCCGCTACCGCGACCCAGTACGCAATTGCGAACGACTACAATTGCCAGCCGGGCAGCTATTACTATGTGAACTATGGGCAGATCGTCACCAGCAACCAGCCTGCCGACCAGCTTTCCGCAAAGGCAAACCTTGACCAGATTCCGTACACGACCGGCTCAGGACGCTCGTTGCAGGTTCCCACGCTGACGCCGCTCGGCGCCGGTACCTGTGTCGCGGTCTACTCCGTAGCCGGAGGCTGCCCGAACAACTCTGCCAACTTCGGCTCAGTGCTTGGAACCATCGGTGGCTCGCGCGCCGTCACCATGGGTCTGCACCTCACCTTCTAACGCGCCTCTCACGAGTGCAAGGCAAAATCGGGACTCCTTCGGGGGTCCCGATTTTTGCGTTTTGCCCCAATATCGAGGCAGGGAATCGCAGCATCAGACAATCCCACCTCATCGAAATCAAGTTCAAAGCATATTCACGGCACAAAAACAATGTAACTAAAGTGTAGAGAAATTCTCCAAAGAAACACGTTATAGGCAACTTAGCCTGTTGAAAAGTGGACAGAACCAGATTACATTTGAGCTCTACTCCTCCCAGTATCCTGCCCCGGGGCAATTGTTTTGAGGTGTTTGCATGATGTGTCCGAAGTGTCAGTCCGGTTCTCTCACCCTGATTCCCGCCGAAGTGCGGCTCTATCGCAACAGCGGCCGCAGCCTGAGCCACCCCCCGATGACGCCTTCTCCCGACGTTCGAGTCTGTCTCGACTGCGGATGGAGCGAGTTCTCGATTCCGGGTGCATGGCTGTCCGCTGGCTGGCTGAAGTCGCTTCGTCCCCAGCCGGTTGTCAGCGAGATTGCCATAGCTTCTTAAAGTAGGACACGAAGTTTTTGTCGAATTCGTTGGTGCAGTACTTTTCTGCAAAAAGTTGCGGCAAAGGCCTCAGCCAAAGTTCGAACCCGATTCGTCACGTATAGAAACGCCCGCCTGCCACAGCAGGCGGGCGTTTACGTTTGAGGGGACGGAGATACATCCTTCGATCTATAGACAAAACAAAAGCCCCCAGCCGGAGCTGGAGGCTTTTGGAGTAGCGATTGGCTTTCGGCGGCGAAGCCGCGTTTGGCCGCACCGCAGGTGCCTTAGTACATGCCGTCCATGCCGCCGCCGTGGCCACCGCCCGCAGGCGCAGCCTTCGGCTCCGGAATCTCGACCACCAGTGCTTCGGTGGTGAGCAGCAGCCCGGCGATCGACGCTGCATTCTGCAGTGCCGTGCGGGTCACCTTGGTCGGATCGATGACGCCGGCCTTGACCAGGTCCTCGAACTTGCCGGTCGCCGCGTTGTAGCCGTACTCAGGGTTCTTCGACTCAAGAACCTTGGCCACCACCACTGCGCCTTCTTCGCCGGCATTGGCGACGATCTGGCGGAGAGGCTCTTCGAGCGAGCGGCGAACAATCTGCGCGCCGATCTTCTCATCGCCTTCCAGCGTCTTGATCAACGCGTCCACTGCGGGAATCGCACGAACCAGGGCCACGCCGCCGCCCGGGACAATGCCTTCCTCAACAGCCGCACGCGTCGCGTGCAGAGCATCTTCAACGCGAGCCTTCTTCTCCTTCAGCTCGGTCTCAGTCGCCGCGCCCACCTTGATGATGGCAACGCCACCCACCAGCTTGGCCAGCCGCTCCTGCAGCTTCTCCTTGTCGTAGTCGGAGGTCGTCTTCTCGATCTGCGAACGAATCTCCTTCACGCGGCCTTCGATGTCCGAGGGCTTGCCCGAACCATCAACGATCGTCGTGTTGTCCTTGTCGATCGTGATGCGCTTTGCACGGCCCAGATCCTCGAGCTTCACGCCTTCCAGCTTGATGCCCAGGTCTTCCGTGATCGCCTTGCCGCCGGTGAGGATGGCAATGTCGCCCAGGATGGCCTTGCGGCGATCGCCGAAGCCGGGAGCCTTGACGGCCGCAACGTTCAGCGTGCCGCGCAGCTTGTTCACCACCAGAGTCGCCAGCGCTTCGCCTTCCACGTCTTCCGCAATAATCAAGAGCGGCTTGCCGCCACGAGCAACCTGCTCGAGCAGGGGAAGCAGATCCTTCATCGCCGAGATCTTCTTCTCGTAGATCAGGATGTACGGCTCGTCGAGAACCACTTCAAGGCGCTCTGCGTCCGTCACGAAGTACGGGCTCAGATAGCCGCGGTCAAACTGCATGCCGTCCACGGTCTCGAGGCCGGTGTGCATCGTCTTCGATTCTTCAATGGTGATCACGCCGTCCTTACCGACAACCTTCACCGCATGTGCGATGATGTCGCCAATCTCCTGGTCGCCGTTGGCCGAGATCGCGCCCACCTGGGCAACCGAACCTTCGTCAACGGGCTTCGACAGCTTGCCAAGAGCGCCGCCCTCGGTCCACTTGCCGTCCTTGTCGCGGGTGCCGATGATCGTCACAACGGCCTTGTCGATGCCGCGCTTCAGAGCCGTCGGGTTCGCGCCTGCGGCAACCGTCTTCACGCCTTCCTTGAAGATCGACTGGGCCAGCACTGTGGCTGTCGTTGTTCCGTCGCCGGCAACGTCGCTGGTCTTCGAGGCCACTTCGCGCACCAACTGTGCGCCCACGTTCTCGAGCGGATCCTTCAGGTCGATTTCCTTCGCGACCGTCACGCCGTCCTTGGTGATGGTCGGCGAACCGAACTTTTTCTCAATCACAACGTTGCGGCCCTTGGGACCGAGCGTCGCCTTCACGGCGTCCGCCAGCGTGTTCACGCCGCGCAGAATCGCCTGACGGGAATCTTCACCGTGCAAAATTTGCTTTGCCATTTTCCAAATCTCCTTGGTTCATATCTCAGTTCTTAGTTCACAGTTCGTAGTTCACAGTATTTGAATCTTCGCTTCGCATCCGCAGTTCGGTATCTCTTAATTCTGAGGAACTGTGAACTGCGAACTACGAACTGTGAACCGGCGCGCTTCAGCGCGCCTACTTCTTCACGATTCCGAGGACTTCTTCCTCGCGCATGATCAGGAACTCTTCGCCGTCAATCTTGATCTCGGTGCCCGAGTACTTGCCGAAGAGAACCTTGTCGCCCGCCTTCACATCGAGAGGGAAGACCTTGCCTTCATCGTTCGATTTGCCCTTGCCCACGGAGATCACTTCACCCTCCTGGGGCTTTTCCTTGGCGCTGTCCGGGATGATGATCCCGCCGCGGACGGTCTCGCCCTCTTCCAGACGACGGACAAGAATGCGGTCGTGGAGGGGGGTAAACGTCGTCGCTACAGATGTTGATGCCATTGCTTCGCTTCTCCTTCAGACCCGGTCAGGGTTGAGCCCCGATCCTGGTTTTGTGAGTGATATGGACTTCAAATAGACTCTTGGAAGCTGCTGTCCCAGCGGATCGGTCAATTCATCCCGTGCTGGAAGAGCAATCGCGCCGGCGGTGTGCTAGCAGTCGAGGCTTCCAATTGCTAAAGATAGGGGCCTAGGCGCGCTGTTGTCAAGAGGAAAACGGCCAAAATATGAGTGTATGACGCTCACGTAATGTAAATTTCAAGCAAACTCCAGATCAATTCAGGAGCTCCCCCGTGCCGCTCGAACCCCTGCCGACTCCCGCCCGCCCCATTCTCAACTCTACCCAGGCGCAATTGTTCGTTGCCGACATCCGGGCTTCGTGCGACTTCTATACGCAGAAACTCGGATTCAAGGTCGCCTTCCTTTATGGAGATCCGCCCTTCTACGGGCAGGTCGCCCGCGATCACGCGTTCCTGAATCTGAGGCTGGTCGACGAACCCGTCTTTGCCGCGGATATTCGAGAACGCGAAGCCCTGCTCTCCGCCACAATCACCGTCGCCGGCGCTGACGAGATCAAACAGCTCTTTTTAAGCTTTCAGGACGCCGGTGTTTCCTTTCAGCAGAGTTTGAAGAAAGAGCCCTGGGGCGCCGGCACGTTCGTCGTCACAGATCCCGATGGGAATTACATTCTCTTTGCCGGACCTGCCGATTGAGTCTGGAACTCCACCCGAGCGGTACAATGAGGGCATGTATCGCTGTTTCACTCGTCGCTCTCTCTTCCTCGCCGTCACCCTCGGTCTGCTCGCGTCCGTCGCCGCCCATGGCCAGGACACCGACAAACGCGGTCGCAAGTACAAGGCCCCGCCGCCGACCGCCCGCATTGAAGTCACCATCCTCAAAGACGTCAATGGCAAACCGATCGAGAACGCCGCCGTCGTCTTTCATCCCATGCAGGGTGAAAAAGACACCGGCAACATGGAGCTCAAGACCAACGAAGATGGCAAAGCCATCATCGATGTGCTGCCCATGGGAGACACAGTTCGCCTCCAGGTGATCGCCCGCGGCTTCCAGACCTTTGGCGACGACTACAAGATCGATCACGATGCGATGGCGATCGAGATTCGCATGAAGCGGCCCGGCGAGCAGTACTCCATCTATAAGCCCCATACGGCGGCCGAGCTGAAAGGGAAGAGCACCACGACTTCCCCGGCAACGCTGCCTGATCCGACCCTGAAACAGAGGCCGGACTCGGACACGGATCCTTCGAAGACTCCGCCCGCCTCACCCGACCCGGCGCCTGCGCCGCCCGCGAACGCGCCATCCGCTCAGCCGCAGCCTAAGTAACAGCTCCGCGGCACAACATGCACCCCGTGCCGCCGGAGTTAGAACGCGCGATGGCCAACCAACCGATCGAACCTCTCCAAACGCTTCAAGGCAAATCGGCGCTCGTCACCGGCGGAGCGCGCCGCATAGGCCGCACCATCGCTCTGGCTCTCGCCGATGCGGGCGCCGATGTCGCCATCACCTTTCTCAAGTCGGCGGATGACGCTGCGGAAACAGTCCATCAGATTCAGAGAAAGGGAACGCGCGCCCTTGCCATCGAGTGCGATGTTCGCTCCGAAGCCTCGGTCCGAAGCGCGATCGCTGAAGTTGCGGCGCGTTTCGGCCGTCTCGATCTGCTCGTCAACAACGCCGCAATCTTTGAGACCGCTCCGCTGGACCAGATGACCCTCGCCGCCTGGGATGCGGTTTTCGAGACCAACGCGCGCGGCCCGTTCCTGGTCTCGCGGGAAGCTTTGCCGCACCTGCGCGCCGCCGAAGGGCGCATCGTCAACATCGGCTCACTTGGCGGCCTGCGCGCCTGGCCCACCCACGCCCACTACTGCAGCTCCAAAGCCGCGCTTCACATGCTCACCCAAGCCATGGCCAAGGCCTTCGCGCCCGCGGTCAGCGTCAACTGTGTTGCTCCCGGATGGATTGACATGAGCGACCATCCCGACTCATCCGCCGCCCGTTTCGCAGCCAAAACACCCATGCAGCGCAATGGCACGCCGGACGATGTCGCGCAGGCTGTTCTGTTTTTCGCGGCGGGACCAAAGTTTGTGACCGGCCAGATTCTTCCCGTCGACGGCGGTCTGGGCCTCGGGTAACCAATTACCTCACTTCGAAAACAGCCTGCCCCAGAATCCCTTCGGCTTGTCCCCATCCCCCGAATCACCGGTCCGCCTGCTCGCCCCGCGCTTGCCGTTGTGCGGAATCTTCTTCGGATCGAACCTAAGCGGCTCTCTCTCCCACAAGCCCAAAGGCTCAGGCTGAATCGGCCATTGTGCCCCGGTCAGCGCCGCCCGCGGATTGGTGACCATCAGCCGTCGCGCCGTCTCTTCGCCGGCCTTGTTCGCGACAAAGTCATAAGCCTTCTTCAAGTGCGGAGGACGCCACTGCGGGTTGTGCGCATCCGTCGCCACAAAGTGAATCCAGTTGCGCTCCAGCAACTCTGCAGAAAACATCTCCGCTGCTTTGCCAAAGCGCCCATACAACGACGACGAAGTTACCTGAACCAGGCAGCCCTGCCGCATCCAGTCGCCCAGAAGATCGTGCCGCTGATAGAGAACCTGATTGCGCTCCGGATGCGTGATGATCAGCGTGTAGCCCACATCCTGCAAGCGGCGCATCGCTTCGGTCAACTGCGGCGGGATCACCATGTCAGGAAACTCGATCAGCAAATATCCCTTGCGATCGATCGAGTAGCGTAACGGATTCTCGATCGCATCCACAATATTGTCCGCGTTCAGATGGAAATCGCAGCCCAGCACCAGCCGAATCTCATCCTTCAGCAGCCCCTGCAACTCGGCAAGACGCGCAACGTTGACCTCTGTCTGATAGGGGTAGGAGTCGCTCGCATGCGGCGTGCACACGATGTCCGTCACGCCTTCAGAGGCTGCTTCGCGCGCCATCGCCAGAGACGTTTCCACATCCGGAGGCCCGTCATCGACCCCATAAATCAGATGATGATGAATATCGATCATCGCGACTGTGTCTTTCTATCACCTATCGAATAAACCGCTTTGTAACAGGGCACGACTTCAGTCGTGCCGCAAACGCAGCTAAAAGTCGCGGGCTTTAGCCCCTGAGGAGTTTGGGGTTGGCGAGTCGAAGGATCTGCGGTTGTTCTTCGGTGCAATTCACTCTCACCACACTTTGGATCGCTCGAGCAATTCATCGCGTCGCCAGCGCCTCAATCATCGAGGAGAAAATCTTCAAGCCGTCTGCGGAACCCAGCAATGTCTCGCTCGAGCGGTCAGGGTGCGGCATCATCCCCAGTACATTGCGTCCGGAGTTGAGAATCCCCGCGATGTTGCTGAGTGAGCCATTTGGATTGCCCTCGTTGCTTACTTCGCCCGCCGGCGTCACATAGCGGAAAGCAATACGGTCCTCAGTTTCGAGCGCCCGCAGATCTTCAGGCGTGCAAAAGTAGTTGCCCTCCATATGCCCGATCGGCATCTTCAGCACTTCGCCCTTGATGAGCTGATTCGTGAAGGGGCTATTCGTGGTCTCGACCCGCAAATGAACCTGCTTGCAGATGTATTTGAGGCCCGCATTGCGCATCAGCGCGCCGGGCAGCAAGCCCGCCTCCGTCAGAATCTGGAACCCGTTGCAGATGCCCATCACCAGGCCCCCGCCCGCGGCAAACTTCTTCACCGACTGCATCACGGGGGAGAATCGCGCAATGGCCCCGGTGCGCAGATAGTCCCCATAGGCAAAGCCGCCCGGAACCAGCACCGCATCCACGCCCTGCAGATCCTCCGAGTCATGCCAGAGAAAAGTGACCGGCTGATGGCCGATCTCGGCAATCACGTTGTAGGTATCGTGATCGCAGTTCGAGCCGGGAAATACCAGGACCCCAAATTTCATGCCTTCAGGGTATCAGTTTGCCCGCTGCGTCGAATCGTTTTCTGGCACATGAGACCCCGCCGGGTTATTCACAATTTGCCCCAGCGCGCTCAACTTCCTCGCGCATGCGCCGGTGCGAATCCCGCGCGAAGCGATGCTGAAAATGCCGCGTGATCGGCAATCCGACCCGCGCCATGAGCGCGCGTGGCCGCGAGACAGCCTCCAGTTCGTACCAGACTTCATCGGTCTCCTGATTGTGCCCCAGCAGGAAACACTCCTCGCCTTCCTCCACATGCGCGCGTGTGGTCGCGTAGATGAACCCGAACCGCGAAGGGGAGTCAACGATCTCGACAACCTGGCTCAGGTTGATCGACCACAGACCGAGCGCCTTCACCTCGACCGCCACAATCTGTCCGCGCGTGATGGTCGCTTCAGAATTCGCGACCCGCACCCAGCCGAGGTCGAACATTCGCCACTCTCGAAAAGCCGCTTTGGCTGCCTCGAAAACCGCTTCACTGCGTCCCAGCAACGTACGCGAGCGATCCCGCACAAAACCAAAAGGCAACCGCGGCTCAACTTTCAAATCGGCTTCAAGAGAAACAAACCGTGCCTTTGCAAGAGGAAGCCGCCCCGCGGCAGCAATCTCCTCTGCCACCGCAGAGGCGCTCGGTCTCAAGACATGGAAGCCCAAATCAATACGCCACCTGCAACTCCAGCCCCTTCCCATCATCCGGCACCAGCGCCGTGATGCGATGATGCTCCGCATCATATCCCGGCGTAATCGGCGCAGCCGGCGCCCCGTTCGACACCGCGCTTGCCCCCGTCGCCGCCTTGCCCGCCCCGTACACCTCAATCGAAATCTGATTCCACCACGGCGCAAAATCCCCGCGATGCTTCTCAACCGTCACGGTCAATCCCTGCGCCGTCAGCTTGCAGGTAAAGTCCGCGCGCAGCCACGCGCCCTTTTGAAACGCATAGCTGATGCCATCGTCCAGATACAGGCTCCCGCCGCACTCCTTGCCCGGCTGCAGCGGCGGATAAACCCGCAGAGTCAGCGGCCCCTGCGGCTTCTCATCCGTACTCTGCACCAGAGGTTGCTCCGGCACAATCGACCCCGCGCGTGCAAACACCGGAAGTTGCCGCCAAGTGTTCTTCAGCGTCACCTCAGGTTGCGCGACCTGTGTATTGTCGATTGCCTTTCGTCCCGCGCTGCCCTCGATGCGGACCCCTGTCCAATAGTCGTACCAGCCCACCGGCGGCAGCATCACGGTGTAATTATCCAGTTCGTCCGGGAACGGGCTCGAAGCCACCAGAAGATCCGGCCCCAGCAGAAATGAATTGCTGTTCGAGAGATCCAGCGGCTCTCCGTCGCCCATGCCCATCGGGAACTCGAGGAACAGCGGCCGCATGATCGGCAGCCCGGTCCGGCTCATCTCCTCCGCGGTAGTGTAGATGTACGGCAGCAGCCGATAGCGCTCCTCAATGTAGCGCCGCCGCATGCTCACGTCTTCCGGCGTCCCGTTCTCCCACGGCTCCTGCGGATTGGTGCCCGTGGCCGTGTGATCGCGATCGATGGGTTGAAACGCCGCCACCTCAAGCCAGCGCGTCAGCAGCTCAGGCTGCGGCGACGCGGCAAATCCGCCCACATCCGCCCCGGCCATCGCAAACCCGCTCAAGCCAAGATTGATGAGCTGCGGTGTCGTCTGGCGCAGATGATTCCAGTTGGCTCGAATTGTCGCCCGTCCATGTCGCCGCATAGCGATGCCCGCCCGCATAGCTGGCCCTCGTCATCACAAACGGCCGGCTATCTGGACTGAGCTTCAGCAGCCCCTCAAACGTCCCGCGGCTGTTCTCCATGCCGAAGACGTTGTGAATCTCAAGATGATTCGCGACCCGCGTCTGAAAACCCGGCTCCTCGATGCGGTGCTGCACATCGTCGGGCATGGTCTTCGACGCAACCTCGAAGATCGCCGGCTCATTCATGTCGTTCCAGAATCCGGCAATGCCCTTGCTCACAAAATCCGCATAGAGCGTGCCCCACCAGTCGCGCGACGCCTTCTGCGTGAAGTCAGGGAACACCGCCTTCCCCGGCCACACTATCGCCCACATAGGTCGACCCATCGGGATTCTTGACAAAATGATCGCCCGCCGCTCCCTCGTCATACGGCTTGTAGCCGATGTTGGGCTGGTCCGCGATATGCAGATCCGTAATCACCACGGTGTGAAAATGCTCGGCGCTGCAGATCCTTGATCATCTGATCGAAGTGCGGAAACCGCTCCGGATCAACAGTGAACGGCCGATTCTTCAACTGATAATCGATATCCAGCCAGATCACGTCCGCCGGAATCCGCTCGCTGCGCAGCTTCGGCCGCAATGCGCCGCACCTCAGCCTCGGGATAATAGCTGTAGCGCGATTGCTGATACCCGAAGCTCCACAGCGGAGGCAGAGGCGTCGTTCCCACCAGCCACGCCCAACCTCGCCAGCACAGCCTTCGGCTCCGGGCCATACAGGATGTAGTAGTCGAGCGATCCGCTTCGGAGCCAAATGAATACCCGTCGCGATATTCCTTGTTGAAGTCGAAGCTTGCGCGCCATGTGTTGTCGAGAAACGTCGCCGCCGCAATGCCATTGCCGAAACGTAATGAAGTAGGGAATCGACTTGTAGATCGGGTCCGTCGACTCCTGCCAGCCGAACGCATCGGTATTCCAATCGGTGAAGGCCTCGTTGCGCCGGTCGATGCGGCCCCGGCTTGTCGCCCAGCCCGAAGTAGTGCTCATCCGCCGGCGACTTGCGATACACGCGAAAGCTCGCGCCGTGATACTCAACCGGCCGTCCCGGCAGATCCTCCGCGATCACATGCCCATCCAGGTCCGTCACCGTAATCGCAAGCGGATCCTTTTGCACCTCGACGCGCAGCTTCGCCGTCTTGAAGCCAACGCTCGACCCGCTGTGCTGAGCGCTCACCGCAACTGTCGCCGTGCGCGAGCCGGGCAGCACCGCCCACGACGCGTCTTCGGGCAACTGGCCCGCGGGACCCACGCGCACCCGCACGATGTCGTCGCGCAGCGCGGTGATCTGCATAATCGCCGTGCCGGCGTGCAATTCAATTCCATTGGGCAGTGCCCGGGAAGCGGTGACCCGGTCCAACCGGACGAATCCCGACTTCGGCTGGGAATCGCCCGTACCTTTCGCTTGAGACGTTGCGGCTGAAAACAAAAAACCAAATACAACAAGCAGGGTAACCACGACCCTTTTCACTCAGCACCTCATGGGAGCCAGTTTGTAATTGAGGAAAAGGATAATCCAGCCGACTCAAGATGGGAACCGGAAGCCGTAGCGCCGGCCTCCCGGCCGGCTGTCCTGAGGGCCTCCCGGCCCTCAGCCATGCGCGGGTGCCCCAGGTGCCTCGCCTTTGGGCACCTGGGATTCAACGAACGCCGGGCGCCTCCTGTCTCGATTCTGAGACCGGGGATTAACCGCCGTTCGATTCACCCCACAAACCGCGTGCGCTACGCCTCCGGCAGCACCAACTCATCAAGGTCCGCAATCAACCCGCGCCCCTTCGGCTCCCACCCCAGCTCCTTACGAGTCTTCTGGCTTGAGCCCGTCAAGTCGATGGTCATAAAGTGCGCCAGAAAGCCAAAATGCTCTGGCGCCTTCTCGGGCGTCAGCGACGCTACGGGAAGATTCAACCTCCGCCCCAGCGCCTCGGCAATCTCTTTCATCGGCACGCCTTCCTCAGCCACCGCGTGATAGCGCGCGCCTGCTGCGCCTTTCTCGAGAGCAAGACAGTAGAGATGCGCGGCATCCAACACGTGCACGGCAGCAAACCGGCTCGATCCGTCGCCCACGTAGGCCGAAACGCCCTTTTGAAGATCGGCCATGATCGCGTAGCTGATCAATCCCTGCTTGCGCACGTCATGCACCTGCGGCAGACGCACCGTCATCGCCTTCACCCCGCGCGCGACAAACTCCGCACCCGTCACTTCAGAGGCGCGTGGCATGGTTTCAGAAGGGGGAATCGGACCATCGTCCTCGGTTGCGATCAAGCCTTTCTTCGCCACCACCAACCCTGAGGTCACGATGAATGGCCGGTTTGACCCTTCAAGCGCCGTCCCCATCACTTCGATCGCGCGCTTATCCTGCGCCGAGTTGGCCGCGAACTTCGAGAAGTCATGGTTAAACGCGGTATGAATCACGGCGTCCGACTCAGCCGCGCCCCTGCGCAGGCCGTCCAGATCATCCAGATCGCCCCTCTGAACCGTGGCCCCCGTAGCGGCCAGGGCCTTCGCCCCCGCGTCCGATCGCGCGAGGCCCAGCACCTGGTGGCCCTTGCCGACAAGTTCCTTCACCACTTCAGAACCGATAAACCCGGTTGCGCCGGTAACAAAAACTCGCATGAATTCTCCTGTATCGACCATGATCTGATTGCTGAATCCGGGCACTCTCGTAACCCGTCATCAGTCAAGAGATGAATCAGGCGAGCTTTCGATCCAGATTGCGCGCGAGGAGTTCCACATGAAGCCAAGAAACCAGAAACACGAAACAGGGAACAGCGAACCGCGATTAAACCTCGGTAGCTGCTGACGACTAACCCCTAACCCCTAACCCCTAACAACTAACCCCTCCTCACTGCACCACTTCGTCCTTCTTGGTCTCCATCTGGGCATCCATCAGCTTCAAATGCACGGGCAGACCTCCCACCGACGGCGCAGCCTGCTTCACGATCCGCTCAAAGTCGGCCACAATCGCCGCATCATCCCATGCCCCCGACGACACCACGAAGCCAATCGTCGTTCCTTCCGGCTGCTTCCACAGAAACACGTCGAAGCCCTTGCCCTCCAGGAATCCAGCCTTGGTCAGCGCCAGTCCAAGCGCATGCGCATCGGCGTCGGTTGCTTTTCCGAAGGAGTAAATGTGATCACCGCCGGCAATGTCAGCCTTGCCGACCAATGACTCCTTTTCAACGTCCCGATCCTTGTTCAGGAGCCTGACTTCAACCGGAAACCCGCCCAGCTTCGGCGCAACCTCCCTCGTCATCTGCTCAAAGATTCCCATCATCTTCGGATCGTTCCACGAACCTTCCTTCACGATGAACGAAACGATCGTCCCGTTATAGCCGCTCTTGTCCTGCCCCTTGAACACGATCACATCCGCGCCCTCGCCCTGCAGATATCTCTCGTCCTTCAGGTAGTCACCCAGCGTCTGCGCATCCGCCTTGGTGGCCGTGCCCGTGTAATACACGTTGTCCTTTGTGTTCTCGACAATGCTGGGTCCGTTCCCAAGAAAGTAGGCCGGAATGAAGACCGCCAGAAGGACAATCACCAGGAACGCCAGACCGATGAGCGCGGCCGTCCCTCTCGATCCCAGTTGCCCACCCTGGGCCACATGGCTCTCGATCGCCTTTCCCTGCAAAGCACGCGACGCCCATTGCATCCCGAACATCAGCGCCAGCGCGATGGGCAGTGTACACCCCTTTGGGAATATTCCAGCTCACCAGGATCACGAGCCCCGTAAGCAGCAGGCAGAGAAAAGCGGTCACAGCGCCCTTGCTGGCTTGCCCCAGCCTTCTGTAGTTCATCGCCATCAAAACTCCCCCGGCGATCGGGGATCCGAGGAATGTGGCCAGCGCCACCGATCTGGAGTCGTACAGGGGATAAGCGGGTGCGGCCGTTGCTACCGGATAGGCCCCGGGCAGTGCGCCTTCTGCAGTCGTGGTCATGAGTGTCCTCCCTGAAATTTCAACCGTCTGCCCCTGTACGCGCCATGAATGCCGAAAACACCTCAGCGGGAGCCTCATCCCCGGTTTGAAAGGTACGGGCTTTACAGGCTGCGGAAAGAGCTCTACCTGGGGCCGGCCTTGAAAGGGCACGACTTCAGTCGTGCCATAAATGGCTCGAAATCCGCGCCGGCTTTAGCCGCTGAGGGATGTTTTTGAATTGCGTCGGAGGAGAACAGGCCTTTTTCGGGCGCCTGTTTATCCCTGAGGGAGGGAAAGCTCACCCCCTTCAACCAGGCCAGACGAACCGGCCAAATGGTATACTCGAAGGGTTGAGCGCTCGTCTGCGCCAGCACTTCCGTCGATCAAGAGGGTTTTATGTCCGGCCATTCCAAATGGGCCACAATCAAGCACAAAAAGGGCGCGCTCGATGCCAAGCGCGGCAAGATTTTCACCCGCCTGCTCAAGGAAATCGCTGTCGCCGCAAAGGGCGGCGGTAACCCTGACACCAACGCTCGACTGCGCACCGCTGTCCTGGCCGCGAAGTCTGAGAACATGCCGCAGGACAACATCAAACGCGCCATCCAGCGCGGCACCGGCGAACTCGAAGGCCTCAGCTACGAAGAGATCACCTTTGAGGGCTACGGCCCCGGCGGCGTCGCCATCATTGTCGATGTGACCACCGACAACCGCAACCGCGCCGTCAGCGAAATCCGCCACGCGTTCTCAAAGAACGGCGGCAACCTCGGTGAATCTGGATCGGTCCGCTTCATGTTTTCCAAAAAAGGCCTGATCGCCGTCGAGAAGAATGCAGCCACCGAAGAAAAGCTGATGGACATCGTCCTCGAGCACGGCGGCGAAGATCTCAACGACGAAGGCGACACCTGGGAGATCCTTACTGACCCCTCCGCCTACGATGCGGTTCTGGCAGCCGTCAAGGCCGCCGGCATTCCCACCGTCATGAGCGAAGTGACCATGGTCGCCTCTACCTATACCAAGCTCGAAGGCCAGCCCGCCAACCAGATGATCCGCCTGCTCGAAGCTCTCGAAGATTGCGACGACACGCAGAACGTCTACTCCAACTTCGATATGGATGCCGAGCAGATGGAGCACGCGGCAGGCTGATCGTTTTGAGCAGCCATCGTTCAGAAGGCCGCCCAGACGTGGCGGCCTTTTCTGCGGATAGACCAGAGCTGGCTGCAGAAGTGGTTTTAAAGATGTGGGTTTTGAAAGGGCACGACTTCAGTCGTGCCGTAATGGGCGCATGAAGTATGGGCTTTAGCCCCCAAGGGAATTTCACAGATAGGAAGGGAACAGCGCGTTGAATAGATATCTAAGGCTTTCTCTGTTTTGCATTTTGGCCGCTTGCTCTCTTGAAATCGTCGCGCACGCCCAAGACCCCGCTCTCGTCAAAGACGAGCCGGCCGCGAATCCCGTCGCCCAGGCCCGCGAACACCCGAACTGGGAGTATGGCCCCTTCGTGAATGGCGGCACCGGCGTCGGTGATCGCTCCGACTTTCAATTCCTCTGGGCCGGCGCTGAACTGGGCAGAACCCTCACTCCAGTGATTCACGCCGGCGTCTTCAGCGGCCAGTTCGGCATGGCCGCCAACATCATGCCCCTCTGGCTTGCCTTTACCCCCGCGCCGCATCAGGAGCTTTACGATGCCGGGGGAGAGCCCTTCTACGCGCCCGTGGGCGGCGGCACGTATCACGGCGTCAGCCTCACGCCCGTCATCTTCCGCTGGAACTTCCTCAGCCATTCCCGCCACATCCAACCCTGGTTTCAGGCTGCCGGCGGCCTCATCTACACCACCCACAAGTTCCCGCCCGATGTGCTCGTTCCTCAAGGCACGCCAGGCGGCACCTCTGTCTGGAACTTTGCCCCTCAGGGCGGCCTCGGCATTCACTACTTCACGCGTCCCGGCCGCTCCATTGACCTTGGAGTGAACGCCGTGCACATCTCGTCTGCCTCTCTCGGCGATCGCAACCCCGGCGTCAACGCCAGCATCCAGGTTCAGGTCGGCTACACCTTCTGGAAATGAAAAACAGCCTCCCAGTTCGCGCACGCGCAAGGAGCCAGGCACGATGAGCACTCCTGTCGTCGAATGCGTGCCGAACTTCTCTGAGGGCAGGGACGCGCGCCGCGTCCAGGCCATCATTGCCGCCATGCGCGTCGAAGGAGTACGCCTGCTCGACTGGTCCATGGACCCGGACCACAATCGCTCCGTCGTCACCATCGCCGGCGAACCAGGGGCTGTTGTCGAGTCGGCTCTGCGCGGCGCAGGCAAGGCCATCGACCTCATCGATCTCACCCGCCAGCAAGGTGCGCACCCGCGCATCGGCGCTGCCGACGTCATCCCCTTCGTCCCCATCACGGGGATCAAGCTCGAGCAGTGCGTCCTTCTCGCCCGCCAGGCCGGCCTCGAGATCTGGCGTCGCTTCGGCGTGCCCGTCTTTTTCTACGAAGCTGCCGCAGCCCGCCCCGACCGCGTCAATCTCGAAGAAGTCCGCCGTGGCCAATTCGAGGGCTTGCGCGATGCTGTGAGCAAAGAGTCTTCCCGCCGCCCCGACCTGGGCGGCCCCGGCCTGCACCCCACCGCCGGCGCCTGTGCCGTAGGAGCACGCAAGTTCCTCGTCACCTACAACATCTACTTCGACTCCACAGACGTCGCCATGGTCCGCGCCATTGCCCGTGACCTCAAAGCTTCATCCGGTGGAATCAAAGGCGTAAAAGCCATGGGCGTACTGGCCCACGGGCGTGCGCAACTCTCCATGAACATCCCCGATTTCAAGTCCACGCCCATCTCCCAGGTCTTCTCGACCGTCTCCCAACTCGCCCAGCGCCACCGCGCCGAAATGCTCGAGGGTGAGGTGATCGGCTTGATTCCTGAAGCTGCATGTGAGCGGGAAAGTGAATGGATGCGTCTATTAAATGGGTTTGAGCCTCATCTGAAGATCCTGGAGCATCGGCTCAATGCTCCGCTCGATTGGCCTGAACATGGTTAGTCCAAAACTGAAAAAAGGTCGAAAACGGTAAAATACCGCTAGTGTCATGAGTCTGAAATTCGCAGCACAATGTGCTGTCATTCTGAGCGAACGGGGCCCCGAACGTACTTCAGTTCGAGGGTGGTGAGTCGAAGAATCTGCGGTTGTTCTGCGATGGAGCTCTGACTCACCAAACTACCCCATGCGATTCTGACGCCCGTCAGCTCATCGATGGGCGCGAAATCCGGAGGAAAGAAATTGTTGAAAGTTCTGGCAAAAGGATCGATTGTCCCCCTGCTTGTGGCGGCTGCTTCCTGGGCTTCCGCGGCTCAATTGTCCACCGATGCCCGCACCGCCGTCCCCAACAACGTGCAGCAGCTCGTCGTCATCGACTACCGCGCCATGCAGAACTCAACCGCTGCCATGGATCTGCGCGACCGCGTCATGCCGCCCGATCTCAAGCAGTTCGACGAGGCGCTCAAAAAGTCCGGCCTCAATGACAACCACGACGTCGATCAGCTCGCCTTCGCGCTCTTTCATCCCTCGGCCGGCAGCGACGCGCTGGCCACCGTCGGCATCGCGCAAGGGCAGTTCTCGTTGCCAGACATTCTGGCCAACTTCAAAAAGCAGAAGCTCAAAGCCACGCTGATCCGCACCAACAAGCTCTATCCGCTCGCACGCACTGGCATGATGGTCTGTTTCGTCGATCCCTCCACCATGGTCTTCGGCGGCAAAGAAGCCATTGAAAAGGCTCTCGACGCCCGCGATGGCGTCGCGCAAAGCCTGCTCAACAACCAGCCCATGATGGATGCCATGCGCAGCGTCGACTCCGAGCCGCTTTGGAGCATCCTCGACGAAAAGGGAACCCGCACCATGATGCGCCAGGTCCTCGGCGAAGCCGGTTCTGTCACCGACTTCGAGACCGTCCAAAAGCGCCTGCAGGGCTCCTGGTACTCGATGGACTTCCAGCACGGCGTCAAGTTCGACCTGACCATCTCGACCGGCGATTCCTTCGCGGCCGCCACGATCTCCTCTTTGCTCACCGCGGCTGTTTTGGTGCGCAAGGTCAGCGGCTCCGAAGCGGAAAAGCAAGCCCTCAGCGCCACCAACATCGCCTCCGACTCAGGCCGCCTGTCCGTCCACTTCGCCACCACGGACGCGGACTTCGCCAGCCTGCTCCACTCGCCGCTCTTCCAAAGCATGGTCCGCTAAGCGGTCCAGACGTTCCGGTGCCCCATCCATTCCACAGTTTCATCGTGGAATGGGTGGGAAACCCGAACCCAGTTGCTCCCACCCCACGCGGCTAAGTCCGGCTAAAGCTTATCCTCCGCGTCAACCGGCGTCGACGCCTTGCCCTCCGCCGCTTCGCCCACGCACACCCGGTTGCGGCCGCTCCGCTTCGCCAAATACAGCGCCTCGTCGGCAAGCTCGATCAACTCCTGCGGATGCTGTCCAAAGCTGGGAACGATCGTTCCGCAACCCGCGCTGACCGTGATGATGCCGGTAGCATTTCCGCTGTGCTCCAGATTCCGCCTGCGCACGGCCGCGCAAATGTCATGCGCCACCATCAACGCGCCATTCTCCTCAGTATTGGGCAGCAGCACCGCAAACTCTTCGCCACCCAGCCGTGCCACCAGGTCGCCGGGACGAACCACAACCTCCAAAGCAGCATCGGCAATCTGGCGCAGGCAAAAATCTCCGCGCGGATGACCGTATGTGTCGTTGTACGACTTGAACAGATCCGCATCGATCATCAGCAGAGAGAGAGGCCTCTGCTCGCGCACACCCCGGCGCCATTCGCTGGCGAGAGACTGATCGAAACGGCGTCGATTCGCCAGTCCCGTCAACGGATCCTTGTCGGCCGCGGCTTCCAGTGCGCTGTAGGCCTGCTGCAGCCGCTTCTCTGAAACCTTGCGTTCACTGATATCGCGCACAATGTTAAGCACGCCACGCGGAACCCCCTTGGCCGGATTTCGTACTGCGCGCAAGCTCGCCTCGACCCATAGATACAGGCCGTCCCGCTTGAGCACGCGGCATTCGAGGCTCGCGCCCTCGCCGCCGGAGTTCAATTCATGCATCACGCGCAGCGCCTTGCGCCGGTCATCCGGATGAACCAGTTCGATCGTTCGCTGCTTGGCAAATTCCTCTTCGCTCCACTGCAACAGCCGCTTCATGGCGGCCGACATGTAGAGCCGATGGTCATCGAAGTCGGTGAGCAGAATCGCATCGCGCGAGTTATCCGTCACCAGCGAGAACAGCGAAGCGATCTCTTTCAGCCGTCGCTCCGAGGTCGCCTGGCTTTCCATCACCACCGAGACCCCGTAGAGCATCGCAATCGCCACCGCGACAAAAATCTGCAGCATCAACGCGCGATCCACTTGCGTGAGAGAGCTACCCGCTCCCAGCGGGCCGCTTCCATGCACTGAGTACCATCCCCCCACCACCGCGACAAACAGCGTTCCGGTCGCCGCCCACCCGATTCCCATTCGAAACAGAACCCACAACAGCAGGGGATAGATCAGGAACAGGTACGAAGCCGGTCCACGCGCAAAAACAATGCACGTCACGCCCATCAGCAGGATGAGATACGACCAGTTCCGCCGCCACACAAGGCCAAACTTGATATCCGATTGAAAGATTGCGACGAACATCGGCGTTGCAACCGCGATTCCCAGGCAGTCGGCCGTCAGCCATCCCATCAGCGTGGTCGTCGGGTCCTGACGCCACAACCCCATCGAGATCACAGTAAAAATCAGCCCCGCCACAAGGGGACCCGCAATCACCGCGAAGAGCACAAAGCGCAGCAGATAAGACCAGTTTGTGAAGCGCGGCAAAACCAGTGACCGTGGTCGCAGCAGAACCGCCCCGATCAAAACCTCAATGAAGTTGAGGGAGTTGAACATGAGAATGTTGCGCCAGTGTTCCCCGATCAGCGCGCTTCCGACCGTCAGCGCAGCAACCCCGGTCATCAGGTAATAGGGCCAGTGCCAGCGCGGTGCCAGCAACAGGTAGGCCAGCATCAGTCCATTGGCAATCCAGATGACATTGGTTCCGTCGTTATTCTTTGCAAAAAATCCCACCAGCATGGTGGAAGCGGTCAACGCAACGAAGCAAAAGGCGAGGTTCGCCGCCAGCCGGTTGCGATGCAACCAGCTCGCGCGACGTGCGCCTGCGGACACGGCCGTCTCACCCGCCGATTCAGGGTAGCTCCCTGGTAGGGATTTCTCGTGCAAATCCATTCCTCTGCATGGGGTTAACGGATGTAGTTTACAGGGGAAAACGACGCGAATCGTCCCAATACGATCAACAAGTCATTACTACCGTGAGTCAGTTAGGGCGCTGGCGTAACATGCGGATGAAACTCCGCCTTGCCGCCGGGCAAAAGCACAATGTCGAGTCGCCCTTCCTGACGCTCCGCCATCGAGGGTCCCGTTACCTGCACCTGTCGTCCATCCGCAGCGGTGTAAGTCACCTTGAGTGGACCCGAGCTCCGAAATTGAATACGGCTCTGAAAGGTGGAACCGGGTTCCAGGCGATTGGTTCCGAAGCTCGCACTGGGATAATCAACCTCGAGTTCGCTCACGCGAGCTCCGCTGCGATTCTCAACAGTCGTATCCACATGGTAAGAGTGGCACGCCCCCAGCGCCGCGGCACAAACCGCGCCCCACCCCATGCGCCTCAGGTTTCTGGCCACCATCGTCCTCATGCGTCCACTTCTTGAACGGAAGTTCCGCTTCCTTCTCCTTCGTGCGCTTTGACCTTTTTCTCCAACCGGTCAAGCCGCTTCAACAACTCCGGCAAGCGCTGGAAGATTGCGACCGCCCGCAGCCACACGCGATTGTCGAAGCCCGGCGATCCCGAGATCATCTTGCCGGCGGGCACATCATGCGAAACAGCCGATTGCGCCGTTAGAATGACTCCGTCCCCCAATGAGCAATGGCCCGCGACACCAGCCTGCCCAGCAAGAATCGCGTCCTTGCCGATCACCGACGACCCAGCCAGCCCCACCTGCGCGCACAGCAGCGTATTCGCGCCCACCTTCGATCCGTGTCCCACCTGCACAAGGTTGTCGATCTTCGCTCCGTCGCCAATCTCGGTCGCGCCCACCGTCGCGCGGTCAATGCAGGCGTTGGCCTGCACATCGACGCGATCGCCCAGTCGCACCGGGCCCGACTGGGGAATCTTCTCCCAGTGGCCCTTGTCATTTTTCGCGAATCCGAACCCATCTGACCCAACGATGGCGCCATTCTCCAGCGTCACGTTGTCGCCCAGTTCGCAGTTCTCGCGAACCACCGCATGCGCATGCGCAAAGAAGTGAGACCCCACCTTCACGCCGGGGTAAAGCACAACGTGCGGCAGCAAGGTTGCATGCGCACCCAGCCGGACCTGGGGCCCAATCACCGCATACGCGCCGATGTGCGCCCCTTCGCCAATCACGGCTGTCGGATCAATCACCGCTGTGGCGTGAATTCCAGGCGCGTAAACCGGCGGCTGATAGAACAAAGCCAATGCGTGCGAGAAAGCAAGATAGGGATTCTTGATGCGCAGCGTGGCCGCGCCAATCTCCTGAAACCCCGGCTCAACCAGAACAGCCGCCGCCCGGGTGTTCCGCGCCAGGCTCGCATAGCGAGGATTGGCGACAAACGTGACCTCGGTCGGACCGGCTTCTTCAAGCCCTTTGACACCAGTCACTTCCAGACTCGCGTCCCCGCGAAGCTCCGCTCCTAGCTTGCTCGCCAATTCGCCTAGCTTCATTGCTTGCGATTGTAATGGATTCCCGCTGAAGCCCGCTGTGCTGGAAAGTTGTCAAGACCCTGATCCTCTAAATCACCCACAACCTGTTCATTCCAAACACAAAATTATTCTGGAAAATTTGCATATTATCTCTCGCGATTGCGTAGCCTTGGACTCAGACTGACCTGCTGACTCTCTACGCCGACTTGCTGACTCGCTACCACGCGGAGCGTGGCTGACTCGCTGAATCACAAACCAGACGCTCCCAGGCGCAGATCACACGCCAACCCGCCACCCACGCGCAGCGTGGCCAACTCGCGAACTCGCCAAAAAGACGCCCCCCCACCCCCCCTTGATTCCCGCAACCCACTGAAAACAAGTAAACCGAAATCTGCTTGGTGATTCAGAACACGTCTGTCCACTGTCCCCCTGGCGTAGGGCGCCGGGTGCCCCAGGTGCTGGGTGCCCCAGGCCGGGGCCCCCGCGGACGGGTCTTCGTCCGTGGGGTGGAGGTGCCTCGCATTTGGGCACCTGGGATACCACGAACCTCGAAGCGCACAAGCGCAAGTTAAGATGCCGAGTTGGTAAACAGGAAAAAGCACCCTGAAAAAAGCCCGTGCTGCCGTGCAACCCATCCAAGACCAGCAGAATCAGTTGTCTACAGACACCCCTTGCACGCAAGCACAGGCTTTTCGCACTCAAATGTTCCGAGATTGGGGGAGCAGAATGGCTCACCGTCCACTGTTCACTGTGCACTTTGCACTGTTCACTGTCAGAACAGCCCCGGCTGCTCGCTCGGCTGCGCTGCCGCTGCCTTCTTCCGGCTCGCCACTCCGATCAGGCTCACCACTTCCAGCGTCTGGATCGCCTGCCGCGGCACAAAGATCCGCTGGGTGTTCGATCGCGTGTCCGGCGGGGTCAAAAGCAACCCCATGCCGCCCACCAGAGACCGGTCGTTGGCGGCCAGACCCTCCAGCTCCTCGCCGTCCGTCAGCGTCATCCGCAGCCAGAGCCCGGCGGTGCGCGGCCGTGTCGAGAACCGCTTTTGCAGCAATCTTTCCGGGCTTTGCGTCTCCCCGTTGGGAAAGTCCCGAACGTAGCAGACCCACTTCACCTGTTCCCAGCCGATCCGCAGTACCTTGCCCGAGAGGTCGAGAAGCTCGAGTTCCGGCCCTTCCGTCTCCAGGCTTGCGACCGAATAGCCCGCAATCCAGTCCCGCGAGAACTTGCGGACGACCACCGGCTTGCGTTGAGAGGCCATCGCCCAGGATTGTCGCATGTTTAGAGCACTTTGCGCGATGAGTCCGCCCTTCCATCCTGACCAACAATGCCTAGCCAAGCGGTCAACTTTGTGTTAATGTACTGGTTTGCCGTCTCAGTCGGTGTCAGACCTAACAGCAACAACATGAGACACTTGAGACTCTCGCACACGGGCGGATACTGAGCCGGACGGAAGTAGGGAAATCAGAATGCCTGACTACATTTATCTGTTGGAAAATCGGCTCTCTGCCGACCAACGGAATGCACTGCGCCAAGTAAGAGAAGCAGCCCGTGAGGCGGGGATGATCCTCTTCCTCACCGGGGATGCGGTACGCGATCTCACCAGCGGCCATGCCGTGCGCGATCTTGAAGTTGCAGTTCATGGAAATGCGCTCAAGCTAAAGAAAACAATTGAGAAACTTGGCGGAAAACTTTGGGGCGAGGATGAAACTACCAAGAGCCTCTATCTGTGTTTCCCCGGCACCGTCCGCGTCGATCTCATCAGCACCCATCGAGCCGAATATCCGAAACCCGGTAAAGCGGTTATCCATCTGGCTTCTATTCAGGAGGATCTGCGCCGCCGCGACTTCACCGTCAACGCCATGGCCATCTCGCTGAACGAGGGTTCCTTCGGCCTTCTCATGGATCCGCTCAATGGCGCCGCCGACATCGAGGCGCGCAGCCTTCGGCTGGTCTCAAACTACGGATTTCTTGAAGAGCCAGCCCTCCTGATTCGCGCCACACGCTACGCCGCGCGGCTAGGCTGGGATCTGGATCAGCGTACCCAGACGCGCTATGAGAATGCCGTTGCGGAAAACGTCATCGAACATCTTTCTGAGACCGCCCGCAGCGCCGAGCTCGAGCAGATCGGCCACGAAGAAGAAGGCCTCAAGGTCTTGCAGGCACTCGAGAACGCCGGCTGGATGAAGGTTCTCTTTCCTGCCTGGACCGTCGCCAAAGCCGACGCGGAGAAACTCGCCGCGCTTCACGACCTGGTGGTCGAACTCCTCATGCAGGGGGTTCATGCCGACGTATCCGCCGCGCAGATGCAGTTGCTCACCGCGAAGCTTTCGTCGAAAGATCTGGCCGCGCTCAAAAAGCAGATGCTGCGCCCCGGCTTCGTCGAAGAGTGGAACAGCCTCGACTCCCTGGCTGCCAAGTTCGCCAAGGTGCTGCTCTCCAAGGAGAATGCAACTCCCTCGGCAAGCTACAAACTGTTTACGACCTACGATCCTGAAGCGGTTCTCTGGCTTGGATTCACAAGCAAGGATGCGGCCGTCAAAGATCGCTTCCATCAGTTCCTCAAAGTCTGGCCCGAGGCGAAGACGCGCATTCCCCACGCCCTGATGCAGGAGATGCGCATAACGCCCGAGTTGCCGGGCTATGCCGACCTGATTCACACAATCTTCCTGCAGTTGATCGATGGCAAGCTCGCAACACCGGAAGAAGCCCGGGCCTTCCTCGAGCCGCATTCGCCGCCCGCGCCGCCGCCGCAGATCACCATCAAGCGCACCCGTGCCAAGCGCGGCGCCGAGCCCAAGGTCAAGGAGCGCTCGTTCGACGACGACGAGGACGGCGATGACGATCTCGAGACGACGACGAGATTGAGGACATTGTTGTCGAAGACGAAGAAATCGATCTCGGCTTGACGATCCCGAAGAGCGATCTCGAGGAGGATCCCGACGCCGAAGAGGGCGACGACGAAATCGACGAGGACGACGAACCGCCGACGCCGCCGAAAGGCAAGAAGGGAGCCAAGTCCGCTCCCGAGCCGGTTCCAGTGGCAACCAAATCAGCTGCAAAGGGTGGGTCAAAGACCGCGTCCGTTAAGGCCGGCAAGTCGGAGCCGGCCGCCACGGCCAAGGCTGAGACCAAAGCCGTCCCCGGGCACCGAAGCCGCCTGCTCCCGCGCCAAAGGCGCCGCCTGCAAAATCGAAGGCCGAGCCCGTCAAGCCCGCCAAAGCAGCCCCACCCAAGCCGGTCGTCAAGGCGGCCGCCAAAGCTCCGACAAAGCCCGCTGCAAAGCCGGCCAAGCCGGCGCCCAAACCCAAAGCACAAGCCAAGGTCCCCGCCAAGGCTCCAGCGAAGACGGCCGCCAAAAAGCCCGCGCCGCCGAAGTCGAAAGTCGTTGCCAAGCCCTCGAAGCCGGCCAAGCCGCCTGTAAAGAAGCCCACCGCCAAGCCAGCCAAAAAACGCTAGCTGCGGCAGTTTTTTCGCGCTTTTGGAGAGTTGACCTCCTCCGTCCTCTCCGTCGATCCGCCGTGGTATCTTGGCGTCATCCCGGAGGATCGCCTTGCCCTCTCAATTTGCCCGCGCTCTGTGTGTCTCCGTCCTCGCTCTCGTAAGCGCAAGCGCAGTTTCAGCCAGCGCCGCTGCCGGCTCGACGAGCGGCCCTGCCTACCGCTATGAGAAGGGCGGCTGGATCTTTGTTCATCTTCAGGGCACGCCCGCAGAGATCGGCTTCCAACACGGTCAGCTTCTCGCCAATGAAATCGCTGACACCGCCGCCGTCATCAAGCTCGAGAACACGCATTCGACCAAGCGCGACTGGGAGTTCTTCCGTCAGGCCAGCAAAACCATGCTCTGGCCGCACATCGACGCCGAATATCAGCAGGAACTGGAAGGCATCGCCAAAGGCGTTCAATCGAAAGGCGTCAAGCTGGATGTCTGGGACATCGTCGCTCTCAACGCCGGCATCGAGCTGCCTGAGTATTACGTCCCCTGGCTCAACAAGACGCAGAAGGCCGCCAACGCGCCGCACATCGTACCCAGTGGCCGCTGTTCTGCATTCATTGCCACGGGCAGCTATACGAAGGGCGGCAAAATCGTGATCGCCCACAACAACTGGTCGAGCTATGCTGAAGGCGCGCGCTGGACCGTCATGTTCGACATCCAGCCCGAACACGGCCATCGTATGCTGGTGGACGGCCTGCCCGGCGTGATCACCAGCCAGGACGACTTCGGCGTCAACGACGCCGGCCTCATGATCACTGAAACCACCATCACGCAATTCGTCGGCTGGGACCCGGAAGGCACACCGGAATTTGTCCGCTCGCGCCGCGCGCTGCAGTACGGCAGCTCCATTGATGAGTATGTGAAGCTCATCAAGGACGGCAACAACGGCGGCTACGCCAACGACTGGCTCATCGGCGATCGCAAAACCGGCGAGGTCGCCTATCTTGAATTGGGCTTGAAGAACACGCCGCTGTGGCGCTCCAAAGACGGCTACTTTGTCAGCACCAACTTTGCGCGGGATCCCGAGCTTATTAAGACTGAGACAGACGGCTTCGACTTGAAGAATATGTCCAGCTCGCCCAATGCCCGCCGCGTCACGGCCGAGAAGCAGATCGAGCAAGCCCGCGGCCGCATCGACGTCCAGGTTGCTGAGCAGTTCCTTTCCGACCACGTCGACAGCTACACCGGAAAAACGGAAGCCGACGGTCGCTCCCTCTGCGGCCATGTGGACAAAGTGAAGGAAGGCGTTCCTGTCTTCGATTGGGGTCCGTATTATCCCGGCGGCGCCGTTACCGGCAAAGTGACTGACTCCGAGTTAGCCGGCAAGATGGAGCTGATCGGTCACGCCGGCCATCCTTGCGGCGAAGACTTTTACGCCGCGCCATTCCTGGCCGCGCACCCCGAGTATGCGTGGATGACGCCGATCCTGAAAGATATGAAAGCCGGGCCCTGGACGCCGTTCACAGCAGGGGAGCGGTAAGGGCGGGACGGTTTTGTGAAAAAGCCTCTGCAAGTCGGACAAAGGACCCGTGGCTAAAGCCACATTGAATCGCAGGGCCCTTTTTTCGGGAGGCTGAAGCCTCCCGCTCCCTCCGTGGCGCCGCGCTATCCCAGCACGGCCACAGGCTCGGCGACCGCCGTCTCTACCATCGACCGGATCGAATCAATCACCAGATCCGGCTCGTCGAGATGGATCCAGTGCGCGCTTTCCAGGGCTATCACCTGCTCGACGTTGTCGCCGATGTCGCGCAGCCGCGCCGCGCAAAGGGGCGTGGACTTGCCCGGTGTCAGCACCGTCACAGGGATATCACGGATCGGCTCCGCGCACTGCATCTCGCGCACCGTGTCCGGGACAGCCGTCACATGCGAACGCATCCCCACGTAGTACGCGGGGCGCGACCAGTGCGCCGCCACGACGGGCCAAACCTCGCGCGGCATCTTGCGAACTTCCTCGGTCACGCGCGAGAGCACATGTCGGCCGCCGTCTCCCGCTGCGCCGGCTAGCTTCCCTGATACTTTTCCTGAACGGCAGAGCAGGGAAGTCACTGCCAGCCGCGCCAAGCCAAAGCGTGCAATCGGCACCGCATAGCCCGAAAGCTTTTTGCCGCGATCGATCTGCGATTGCTTGGTCGGATCCATCGGCGGCCATTCCTCACAGCGCATGGGATCGACCAGCACCACCCCGGCCACGTCCTCGGGAAAGAGCAGCGCAAAACGCCGCATTACGAGTCCGCCAAACGAGTGGCCCACCAGCACAAACGGCGGTTTGATACCCGCCTGCTGCAGCATCTCATGCAGTTCCTGCGCAATGTTGCTCGGCGTCCGCGCCGTCTTGCTTTTGCTGCTCCAGCCCAGCCCGCAACGATCGTACGAAGCTGTGCCGGTAAACTGCGCCACGCTTTCCTGGATATGGAACCAGTTCAGATTGGTGGCCGCGATGCCTGCCTCGAAGATGACCGTTGGCCCGCCCGAGCCTTTTTCCAGCAGATACAGCCGTGACTTGCGGCCAATCTCGACCCACCGGCCAGCCCCGGCAAAGCGACGCCGGTCGCGCATGGAGCCGATGCATTGGTAGAGAAATCCGATTGCGATGATTGCTGTTGCGGCGAGGAAGGCGGCGAGAAGCAGGTACATGAATGGGTCCTGAAGCCCGATTAAGGGAAGCGGGCGAGCTGCTCGGGACCGAAGTCCGCGAGTCCTAAGTGCGCTTTTGGGGTGCCTCGATCGATGATAAGCAGGCTTGAGCCGTCTTGACCATGGTTTTTTTCTTCAATCTGGTTGGCCGACCAGATGCCCCCGTCCTGCCGCAACCCGAAAAACGTGTATTGCTTCAATGCGTTCGAACCCCCGCTCGAACCTTTGACCGTCTTCTCCTCATAGACCGGAAAGTTGATGGTGCGATCAAGCCACGATTTCACTTGCGCGTAGTGGGTCTTGTCCGCGGTTCCAGGGGTGCTCATCAACACGTTACACGTCCGCGCACCATACCTGGCCTGTTCAACGACTGCCTGCCCGGTCCAAAAGTACTGTTGCTCGAAGAAGTCTTCAAAGGCAAAGCCGGTTCCCGCTACCCCATCCGTCCACTTTTCAATGGGCAGAGTCACAGCCGCCGCATCGCCTGGATGCGCGACGCGGATGGTGGCCGCTGCATTCGGCTTCAATTCCAACAGAAAGTGAACCGGCGCTCCCTGGTTCGCTGCCGTTTTCGCTCCCGAGGGAGCATTCACCTTGACCAGCACCCGAAGCTCTCCGGGAAACCAGTGCGCCTGAATGGTGAGCGGATAGCTTGTACGCGCTCCACCAGCGGCGACGTGTACAAGATGTCCGGTCACGCGGAAGTCAGTTTTCTCGACGTTGGCGCGCATCGCATCGACAACCGTGTGCGCATCCTGAGCCTGCACGCCCAGACCCGCTGCTAGACCCGTTGCGATCGCAGCCAGCAACAGCCTCTTCATGCCACGATCTTTCCGTCGCTGATTCGGATGTGCCGTGGGGCCGCGTGTGCGATGTCATTTTCATGGGTCACGATCACCAGCGTCATCCCGCGCGCGTTCTGGATACCTCTGAGAATCTCCATCACGTGCGCCGAGTTCACGCTGTCCAGATTCCCAGTCGGTTCGTCCGCCAACAGGATGCTCGGATCGTTGGCCAGCGCGCGCGCAATCGCCACGCGCTGCCGCTCGCCCGCCGATAGCTCGTTGGGGTATTGATTCAGCCGATGCTTCAAACCCATCTCGACCAGCAGCGCCTCGGCTCGCTTTGCGCGCGTTCCCGCATCCACGCCCGTGGCCAGCATCGGGACTTGAACGTTCTCAATCGCCCGCAATGTCGGCAGCAGATAAAACGCCTGGAAGATGAATCCGATCTGCTGGGCACGATAGGTATCCAGGCCGATGGCTGAAAGCGGCTGCCCTTTGAAGAGCACCTCGCCCGTGGTCGGCACATCGAGGCCGCCCAGCAATTGCAGCAGGGTGGATTTCCCGCTCCCGCTGGCACCGCTGATTGCAACATAATCGCCCGCATTGATGCTCAGGTCGACGCCGCGCAGCGCTTCAATGCGTCCCTCGTCATAGCTCTTGCGCAGTTTGCGCACTTCCAACTGCGGCCCCGTTTGCTCGCTAGTCATGGCGCAGAGCCTCCACCGGCGACAGGTGCGCGCCGCGCCATGCCGGATACGCGCCGGCAAGCAAACCCGACAGCAACGAAATGACCATCGCTTCCACGAAATGTCCCGGGGAAAGCGAAGCCGAGACAATGCTGGCGGTCTGTGGCAGATACGAGAGCAGCCGCAGCGCACCCCATCCGAGCAAGAGCCCCAGCACTCCGCCTGCGAGTCCGAGCACGGCTGCTTCCATTTGGATCAGAAGCACCACGCGCCACGACTTCCACCCGATGGCGCGCAGAATCCCGATCTCGCGCGTGCGCTCAAACACTGACATCGCCATGGTGTTGGCGATGCCTAGAATGCCCATCAGAAGGGCGATGCACGAGGTGCCCCAGGCCACCGCGTGCGCTAGCTCGACGAACTGGTTGCTTGAGGCGCGCTCTGAGGCCGGCTGTGCATTCAGGCCGGGAAGCGCCTGTTCTATCTCCGCCTCCGACCGCTTCAGGTACTGCTCAGGCGACTCCCCAGTCGGCGCGGGTTTGAGCCGAACATGAAATCCGGTGACTTTTCCCTGCGTACTGCTGAGTTCCTGCATCTGATCCAACGGCATGATGACGGCGCCCGCTTCAAGCGCGCTTCCCGCCTGGAAGATGCCGGTGACCGTGTAGGTGGAACCTTGCATTTCCAATTTGTCGCCAACGCCCTTGCTCAGGTTGCGCGCCAGCACTTCACCCAGGATGACTTCCGATTTTCCATTGTGAAAAGGGCCGCCGGATATGAACTTGAGAGAGTTGAATTCATAGGAATCATCAAGCCAGCCAAGAACAATTGCGTTCACTTCCGGAGTCAGATCCATGAGGTTGAAGATCATGGGCTCGGCGCGGTCAACCACCGGTACGGCGCGCAGTTTCGGAGTCAAGCTCTCGCTGACTTGTGTATTCAGGAAGTTCTTTTCAACCACCGCAATGTCGGTGCCGGCACTGGAATACAACCGCATCCACTCATGCTCGAAGGAGCGCGAAAAGCCCACGAGTGCCACAAAAGCGCCAATCGCCATGCTGATGCCGCACAGCGTCAGCAACGTGCGCAGCCGGCGGCGCAAGAGGTTCTTCCAGGCAAATCCTGCAAAAGACAATTGGGAGGGCATGTGGTTGGATGATTACCTTGGAAGCCTACGATGGGGTTGGCGCTCCAAGAGCGCCAGTTTATCCGGCGAGGCTTCCCGTGTCCATCTAGCAGCCTAACTGGCTAACTGCCTGAAGTCGATGCGCGTCGAGGAGAATGGAGCGGGACGAAAAAATGGGCAGCCGGTTTACCCTGCTGCCCATCTTTAATTCGCTGTAGTTCGGTTCATCTTGACAAGCGGCAGGCAGGGAAAACGTGAGGCGTGGCGTACTCACTGAACCATTCGCCGAATAGAACCCTGAAAACCGTTGCAACGTTCAAAACAAAAAGTTCGTTGGAGTTGGGCGATGCTTAGAATCGCCCACGTCCCCGCGAGCTTCCCGCGCCGGCACCGCCGCCGCTGCCTTTGCGGGCCTGGTAGCAGTCCCGGCAAAATACCGGTCGATCGCCACGCGGCTCAAAAGGCACTGTTGTAGGCTGGCCGCAACCCGAACAAATCACAGGTGTTCCCTGTGCTGGAGCCGAACGGTAGCCGGAGCCCCCCTGGTCGTTTTTCTTTGCCTGACGGCAATTCTTGCAACGCTTCGGGGTCGAATAACCACGTTCCTGAAAGAACGCCTGATCCGCAGCGGTGAAGGTAAAATCCTGCCCGCAATCGCTGCACGTAAGTTGAATATCTCCGGCCATGGGTCTCCTCGCTGAGATTGTACAGCCCATTTTGTAATTTGCGTACAAGTATTCCCGGCAACAATTTCTTTCACAAGAAAAATCGCGCCCTCAACTTTGACTGCAGGCTCACACCCATTCAGGGGCGCCAAGCTATATTTCTCTTGAACAGGTTTCCTCCGCTTGAGCGGTCGCGAAACCCGGATGGTGGAGTACCCGAGCAAGCATGACAGCGTCCAGTCCGGAGTCCGAGATCGAGTGCATCGCGCGCATTCTTGCGGGCGAAAAGCATCTCTTCCATCAGCTCATCCGGCCCTGCGAGCGCTCCATCTACTTTCTCCTGCTCAGCCTGCTGCGCAATGAATCCGAGGCCGAAGACGCGGCGCAGGAGACCGTCATCAAGGTTTATCTCAACCTGAAGAATTTTCGCGGCGACTCGCAATTCCGCACCTGGGTACTCTCCATCGCGCGGAATGAAGGCCTCGGCCGCCTGCGGAAAACCGCCACTCGCCGCGAAGACTCGCTGGAAGCCGACACCGATGAGCTGACCGGGGATTACACCCCTGCCATCCTCACCAGTTGGCGCGAAGTGCCACAGGAAGCACTCGAACGCAAGGAACTCGGCAGCCTGCTGCGTTCTGCCATCGAAGGCCTGCCGGCGATTTACCGTAACGTCGTGCTGTTGCGCGACATCGAAGAGATGGACGTTCGCGAAACGGCGGTTGCATTGGGCATATCGGAGGGGGCAGTAAAGGTACGCCTGCATCGAGCACGTGCACTGCTGCAGCGCGACCTGGCGCCCAAACTTGGAGGTTTTGCCCCCAAACGCAAGGGCTTCTTTGGGGGTCGAAAATGAGGATCGACTGCCAACACGTGTGGGAGTACATCTCCGCCTACATCGACGGCGAGGTGGAGGCGGGGTTGCGCGCGCAGATCGATCGCCATCTTGAGACCTGCGAGATTTGCTCGGCTGTGCTCGACTCCACGCGCAACGTCGTTGTCCTCATTGCTGACGGTCGCGTCTTTGAACTTCCCGCCGGCTTCAGCGACCGCCTCCACGCTCGTCTGGATCGCGAACTCAAACTCTCCGGATCATCATGAACTTCGATCTCTTAGAATCGAGGGGCGTCATCCTGAACGCAGCGATTTTCAAAAGGCATCCATGACCACCACGAACGCCTGGCCCGACCTTCCTATATCCGCATGGAGCGACACCTGCACCACCTTGCAGATGTGCATGCAGATCGTCGGCAAAATCCGCATGGAACTCACCCCGCCCCTCAACCACTGCTGGAACGTGACCCTCTATCCGACGGTCTGGGGCCTCAGCACAGGCCTGATGCCCTACGGCGCGCGCATGCTGCAAATCGATTTCGATTTCATTGAACACGCCCTCATGATCGAAACCAGCGATGGCGAACGGCGCAACATTGCGCTCCAACCCAGAACCGTATCGGCGTTTTATCGCCGCTTGATGTCCGATCTCGAGGCTCTCGGCATGCCGGTGAAGATCTACCCGGTCCCCTGTGAAGTGGCCGACCCGATCCCCTTCGATCAGGACGAAACGCATCAATCGTACGATCCGGTTTACGCCAATCGCTTCTGGCAGATTCTTCTTCAGACCACGCGCGTCTTTTGCGTGTTTCGCGCCGGTTTCATCGGCAAGGTCAGTCCGATTCATCTGTTCTGGGGCGCAATGGATCTGGCCTGCACGCGTTTCTCGGGCCGAGTTGCCCCCCCGCATAAGAGCATGCCGGGCCTTCCCGATCGCGTCACGCGCGATGCGTACTCGCATGAAGTATCGAGTTGCGGATTCTGGCCCGGAGCTCCCGGCATTGAGCCGTTCTTTTATAGCTACGCCTATCCCGAACCGACCGGCTATCGCGAGACGCCGATCTTACCTGCCGGAGCATCCTTCAGCGCCGAAATGGGCGAGTTTGTATTTCCTTACGAGACGATGCGTGCTCTGCCCGACCCCGATGCCGCGCTGCTTGAGTTCTTGCAGAGCACTTACGAGGCTGCTGCAAACTGCGCGAAGTGGGACCGCAGCGGACTCGAGCGGCATGAATAGGGCGAAGCGCGCTTTGCTCGATTCTGCCCTCGAAGAAAAGCCCACGGGCGTTCCTTCAATCTCAATTATCGTTATCAACCCAAGAAATTAACCCAAAAACTAAAACCCAAGCTAACCTAAATACCCAACCTGCCTCACCGCCGGCGGCGGCCCGGTCCGATGCACCATCGGATGTGTCCAGGTCTCAAGCCCCACGAGCACCAGAGTGACCAAGGCCAGCACCACCTGCAGCCTCTCCGACCGGCGCTCCTTCACCGACAACTCCCGCCTTCGCCATGCGGCCGAAGGCCGGTTGCGCAGATGCCGAATCCACGCCAGCACCGCCAGATTTACGACCGCACCCACAGTCGCCAGAATCAGCATCGGAATCCGAATCGCATCCTGATGAAATCCCTTCGCCGGTGCGTAAATCCCGCTCGCTGCAGCCAGCGCGGTCAACCCGATGGCCACACGAATTCCGCTGATTGTCAGCACTGCCGTGCACAAACTTTGCAGCAGCGCCATCACCACGCTCACTCGTCCAACTACACGAATCGGCCTGGGTGTTTCGGGAAATGTCTCTTTCACGCGGATTCATCCAGAATGCATATTTTCATACTGAACCTCAGGGTAGCGTATGCACCAAGATGGCTGCCAATCCAACCATCGGGCCTGGTCGTACTTGACACAGGACGGGATGGAGGAAGACTTTAGTCCTCTGTGGGAAGAATCCTGTGTAACCTTTTCCCCCGATCCTTAGTCCCAGTTGCGTGACACGGATTGTGCGGGTGCGGCGAATCGGCCGCCCACGCGAGGCGACAACCGGCGGACCCCATCCGCCATAACCCACCAAAACGAGGTCAAATATATGAAGACTCCTATGAATGCATTGCTCCTGACGGCGGCTCTCTCCGGCCTCATCGGCGGAACCTCCGTTGCTGCTCAGACGTCGAACCACGGCTCACTCAAGGTCAACGCGGCCAGCGCGGGCGTCATGCTCACGGCTCAGGACACCCCGCCTGCAAAGCACTCCTGTAAAGGCAAAAACTCCTGCAAGGGTACCGGCGGCTGCTCCACCGGCGACCAGGGCTGCAAGGGCAAGAACTCCTGCAAGGGCAAGGGCGGCTGCGCCACCGATGGCTCCAAGCCACCCAGCCTCGTCTAAACCCGGCTTCGCCTCATGTATGGCGCGACACGATTTTCACTTGGTCGCGCCATACAGTTCTTCAGAAATATGGATCCGTCATCCTGAGCTGAGCCGTCCCGGAGCGACTGGGACGCTTATCAAAACCAAAAAATAGGAAGAAGATGGCAGGCAATCGCTTCAATGCGTTTCAGGATCACGGGGTCGGTATCGGGCTCCGCATCCCGCATTACAACCACATCTTTTCGCGGAAGCCTGTCGTTGACTGGTTCGAAATCATCTCGGAAAACTTCATGTGCGATGCCGGTCGCCCGCTCGCCATCCTCGATCAGATCCTTGAGCAGTATCGCGTCGTCCAGCACGGCGTCTCCATGTACTTCGGATCAGTGACCGCTCCTGATCCCGAACACCTCAAGCGCCTCAAGCAGCTCGTGCGCCGCACCGGAACTCCCTGGCTCAGCGATCATCTTTGCTGGGGCAGCGTCGATGGCACCTATACGCATGACCTGCTGCCCCTGCCTTATACATGGGAAGCCGTCGACCGCACGGCAGAGCGGGTTCGCAAGGTGCAGGATTACCTCGAAATCCCGGTTGCCGTCGAAAACGTCAGTAGCTACGCAGCTTTCACCGCCTCTGAGATGACCGAGTGGGAATTTCTGACTGAAGTGGTCGAGCGCGCCGATTGCGGCATTCTGCTTGATGTCAACAACATTTATGTGTCCTCGATGAACCACGAGTTCAACCCCATGGACTACGTCAACGCCGTCCCCGCTGAACGCGTTGCCCAGATCCACATCGCCGGCCACTCGAAGTACGAGAAGTACATCCTCGACACGCATGATCACCCAGTCATCGATCCTGTCTGGGCACTCTATGCGCGTGCCATCGAACGGTGTGGCCCCACGCCCACGTTGCTCGAGTGGGACAGCAGTATACCCAGCTTCGATGAAGTCCATTCCGAAGCATTGAAGGCAAGCCGGTATTTGCACCAAGCCGATCGAGCACTCGCCGAGGCAACGCGATGAGCACTGCTACGACACGAGTCTCGCCCCTTGCCGACCTACAGCGTCAGATGGCCGCCGCCATCCTGCAGCCTCTCACGGCCGATGAGCAGATGCGGCCCAACTTCGTTGACGGTCGCGCGATGACGGACGTGGCCGCATCCTTCATCGCGCCTAACAGCCGACTCACTCCATTTGAACGCCTCGAGATTTACAACCAGCAATATTGGTTTCGCGTCAAAGATGCCCTCGCCGAGGACTACCGCGCCCTGCGCAGGATTCTCGGCGGCGCTGCCTTCGAGGCACTGTCAATCGAGTATCTTCAGGACCACCCCAGCCGCTCCTTCTCGCTGCGCAATCTTGGATCGAAGCTGGTCGACTGGCTTATTGCGCACCCCGAAGCAGCGGGCCGGCGGCATCGCCTTGCCATCGATGTCGCGCGCATTGAATGGGCTTTTGTCGAGGCCTTCGACAATGCTGAACGCGAGCCATTGACCGCCGAACAGATCGCAACCCTTGATGGCAACTCGCGTCTCGCTCTTCAACCACACCTTCGCCTCATCGCGCTCGAGCATCCCGCTGACGACCTTGTCATCGACCTCAACGACCGCGAAAAGCAGCAGCCGAGCGAGGCCGGTCGCGAAGCGGACGATGGAGCCGAAGTCATTCCTCCGGAAAAGTTCGCCAGGCTGGCGAGAAAGCCTACCTTCGTCGCGGCACATCGCGTCAATAACTCCGTCTACTATCTCCGCCTCAAACGCGAAGAGTTTCTGACCCTCGCAGCTCTCGACCAGGGGCTGACACTTGGCGAAGCGCTCCAGGCGGGATTTGATCGTTCTCGCTCAGCTCTTGCGCGACGGCCGGCGATGGTGGGTGCCTGGTTTGCGCACTGGGCCGAACTGGGCTGGATCTGCGCTCCGGAAACCGAGTCCCTGATTCGATTGTGAACGAACCGTCCTGAACAAGAGCGCCGGAGCAGGCCGAACTCTGACTCCCGAAATGAAAAGGAACGACACCCATGCCCAAGCTTGTCAATACCGCCGCTAAAGGCCATGCGGGTTTTGCGTATGTTGCGAACCTTCTGCAAAACCCGCTTCTACTTGCGGTGCGGCTCTATTGGGGCTGGCAATTTGCCCAGGACGGGTGGGGCAAACTCCACCACTTGCCCATGGTCACCCAGTATTTTGCAAGCCTCAACCTGCCGATGCCTGGCACGACGGCGCTTTTTGTGTCGTTGGTGGAGTTTGTCGGTGGCATTCTCTTCGCCGCCGGGCTCGGCTGCCGACTGACCGCGCTCGTGCTCTTCATCAACATGACGGTTGCCTACTGGACAGGGGACCACTTTGCCTTCACGCATATTCTTTCCGCACCCGACAAGTTTTTGGGCGCAGATCCCTACACCTACTGGTTCGCCGCGTTGATGATCCTCGTCTTCGGTCCTGGCCTCTTCTCCCTCGACGCATTCCTTGGCCGCGTCTTGCTGGGCAAGAAGCGCCGCTGACGCGACCTCTGTCCTGAGACGTTATCCTGAGACAGCACCATCTTTCAGGGAAACGCAGGCACGATGCGAATCATCTATGGGCTCACTTCGCTCGGCATGGGCGGCGCAGAACGTCAGGCGCTTGACCTCGCGGAGCGAATGCGGCGGCGCGGACACTCCGTGGCCCTGATGGTCCTGCGACCGCCCCTCCCCGAGCAATGGCCGACGACCCTCTCGGTGACACATCTCAACATGCGCAAGAATCCTGTCTCATTCTTGCAAGGGTTCGCGCGCGGCCGCGCATTGCTACGGGAATTTCGGCCCAACCTTGTCCACAGTCACAGCTTTCACGCGAACATGGTTGCGCGTATCCTTCATCGATCTACGCCCAAAATACCCGTTGTCTCCACCATCCACAATGTCTACGAGGGTGGGTGGCTGCGCATGCTCGCCTACCGCTTCACCGATCCTTTCAGCGTCGGGACTACGGCGGTCAGCCAGGCCGCGGCCGATCGTTTCATTCGCGTGGGTGCTGTTCCGCGCAACAAGTGCACAGTCATCCAGAATGGGATTGATGCTCACCAATTCTCACCGGATCTCGAACGCCGCAATCGTGTCCGCACCGAGTTGGACTTACGGGGCTGTTTCGTCTGGCTCGCGGCAGGCCGCGTCGTTCCCGCCAAGGATTACCCCAACCTGCTGCGCGCCTTTGCCCAGGTTGCCAAGGCTCACTCCCACGCGCGGCTTTGGATTACCGGTCCAGCCACCGCAACGGAGGAACAATGGCTCCGCAGCCACATTGCTTCGCTCGGCGTCAGCGGCAGCGTCAAGATTCTCGGCCTTCGCCGCGACATGCCGTCCCTGTTCGACGCCGCAGACGGTTTTGTCCAGGCCTCAGCCTGGGAAGGAATGCCCCTCGCCATCGGGGAAGCGATGGCCATGGAGAAACCGGTTGCCGCAACCGACGTCGGTGGCGCGTGTGAACTGGCGGGTGACACCGCTTTGCTTGTGCCGGCAAAGAACTCCGTCGCGCTTGCCGGCGCCATGATTCACATCATGGGGCTCTCATCGCCGCTTCTGGAGGGTATGGGCCGATTCGCGCGCACGCGGATCAACGAACACTTCAACATTGAAACCAAAGCTGATGAATGGGAGATTTTCTACCGGCAAATAGCCATGTCATCCTGAACCGAGCAAGAATCAAAAGGGCCGAAGCATGTCTGCTTCGGCCCTTTGATTTTCTTCTCGCCGTTAAGTTAGAAGGCAAATACCGCCTGGAAGAAGATCCGTCGCGCCGCCGAGCTGGTTGGCGAAGCGAAAATTCCTCGCGCGAGGCTAAACGACTGCCCAAACCGCGGACCTGCGTTGTAAGTGCCGTCGCCATTCGCCGTCGGAATGACGCTACCTGAAGGCTGCCCGTAATCGATATCGTTGAACAGGTTCAACGCTTGCGCGCTGAAGGTCAGATTGTATTTGTGGTTGGTGTTGGTCCCACCAAACATGCCGCGACCACCACCGCCACCGCCGCTCAGTCCACCCGGCCCAAGGCCGCCACCAGGTCCACCACCGCCGGGTCCACCACCGCCGCCGCGTCCGCCGCCCCCGGAGGTCCACCGCCGGGAGGAGGTCCACCCTGATTATTGTTGTTCGCCGACTGGAGTTTCGGTCCAATTCCAAACGTGCGGCTAATGCGCAGGTTAACCGCGACGGCCGCCGGCCCATTGGCGGAGTTGGCTCCGATGATAGATTCGCCGGGCTGCGGAATGGTATCCAGGCAGCCAAATGAGGTCTCAACATACTGCGAATTACCCGAGGAACATTCCGCTGAGGTTGCCAGCCCGGGACGATCGTTGAAGTAGTTATCGCCTGTGAGGTCATTGCTGGTCACGATGTTATAGGGCTTTCCTGACTGGGCTATCAAGAACGGGTTGAAGCGAATGGCCCACGGGCCCGTGTAATTGGCCATCATGAAGACCATGTTGGTGGATGCGAATGCAGCGCGTCCGTAGTCCTGGCTGAGGTTATACGAGTTCGAAGGATTCGATCCGCCGCTCCCGTCTGTCTTCGCATTGGTCCAGTTATAGAACCCGAAGATGCTCAGGTTCTGGTTGATGCGCGCGTTCATGTTCAGAATGACTTGATTCTGCTTGAACACGCCCTCAGGGTAATACTGGTCGATGATTCCGGGAAACGAAGTCGGCCGCACGCCGGTCAGGGTCGAGCTGCCGAACTCGTATGTCCCCGGTTCGTAGGCGTTGGCATCGCGTGTCACCAACTGGTGGATCGCCGTTCGATCGCAGATACGTGACGGTGCCGGTTATCGTCTTGGTGAGCTGCCGCTCGATGCTCACGCCTGTCTGCTGGGTCGAAGGCGCATGAAAATCCGGCGCAACCTGGTAGATGGTTTGCGCGCTGGTGGTTTGCGACCCGCAACTCGCCAGGTTGATGCTGCTCAGGCTCGTCGCCGTGAAGCAGGTTGGATTGGTGATGACGATCTGCTGCTGGCTGTTTGTGCCCCCGCTCTGGCGCTCGGCAACAAGCAGGTTCCCAAGCGCAAATCGGTCGTAGAAGATGCCGAAGCCGCCGCGTAGCACCGTCTTGGGCGTTGCCCCGTTCTTATGTCCGTCGAGCGCATACGCGAAGGAGACACGGGGCGCCCAATCACTGTGGTCCGAGATATGGTTCTGCGACTCCCAACGCAGTCCGCCGGATGCGGTCAGGTTCTTGTTCACTTTCCAGTCGTCCTGAAAGAACAACGCCGCATCGAAGACATTCGCCAGCCGCCGCTTCCGGTCCCGCCGTGTAGGTCAGCTTGTTCGGCAGAGCGCATGTTGCCGTCGGATTCGCAGTGCAAGAGGCTGAGATCTCGGCAAAAGTCTCATTGTTCGCAAGGTCGGACAGCAGCAGGTTATAGGAGGCAAGGGAACTGAAGTTAAACGTTCCGTTGAAATTTGCGTTCGTCGTGTTGGCGTCGCGATTGTCGCGAATGCGCGTGCCGAACTTGATGGCCTGGGGGCCCACCGACATTGTGGTAATGTTCCACAGCTCCAAATGGTCCTGGTGATCGTTTGAGAGCTGGCTCGGCGAGCCGCCGCTGTTGAAGTAGCCAGGAACCTGTACATCCGGCGCTGCGCTAACCGACGTGTCGTTGGCCGTGTCGCGAATGTATTGAAACCGCGTCTCGTTCACGATGTGATCGTTGATGACTACTGCATCGCTCAACTGCAGAGTGTGCTCAATCGAGGTGGATCCATTTGCCTGTGTTGGCAGATCGGTGGTCGAACCCAGCACGCCGCTTTCGGCGTCGCGATAAAACTGGTAGCGCACGGTGAGAGTATTCTTCGACCCCAACTGCAGGTCGACGCGCGGCGCAATATTGGTGCGCACGCGCGGGCTGTAGACCCCGCCCGTCACCGGGGATGCAGGGGACGGCTCAAGCTGTGCCGTGTAGACATAGGCGTCGGAGGTGTTGCGCTGCTCGCCGCTGATAAAGAACGACGACCACTTCGAAAGCGCCCCGCTTACCGACCCGTTGAACTGATAGCTGTCATAGGCCGGAATATTCTGCGTGAACGGATTGCCGGTGTTGAATGAGCTGTCGTTGCCCTGCACGAAGAATTGCCCATGCAGTTTGTCGGTCCCCGGCTTGGTCAGGATCTCGATGCGTCCGTATCCAAGCTTGTCGAACTCGGCTGAAAAGGGGTTCTGGTTAATGCGAATCTCGCGAATCGCAGATTTCGGGGGAAGCTGGCCGCCTGTGAATCCGTCAATGTAAATCTGTCCGCCGTTTGGACCAGCTGAGGGCCCGGCCAGCGCCTGCAGTTCATTCGAGAGCTCGTCCGGATCGTCTGACAATGCGTCGAGATCCTTGCCCTTGAGCACCAGCGCGCTCGCATTTCCGCCGGCTTCGACGTTGACCGTCGGCGACTCGTCTGTCACCGTTACGCTCTGCTGCGCCACTTCAATGGCCATGGCGATGTCGACGCGCTTGATCTGGCCCGCGGCGAGCTGAATGGTCGGGGAGGTTGAATCCGCGAACCCCGCATAAGAAGCCCGCACAATGTAACCGCCTGGCGCAAGGTTCGGCACCGAGTAGTTGCCTGAAGCATCCGCCGTCGCTGTCGTCGCGGTCGTTCCTGCGGACGTCAGGATTGCCACAGTCGCACCTGGAATCAGCGCTCCGCTTGGATCGGTAATGCGGCCACGCAAAGTGGCCGTTGTCGCGGCCGGTGCCGCGGCAGGGCTCTGCACCGGCGGCGCCGGAGTTTGTCCGTGCGCCGCCAGCGCAAGCGCGCATCCTAAAACTGCGACCGCGGAAAATCGAAAAAACCTATGCATTTTTGAGTACACGTGTCCTCACTTCGTTTCTATGAATTCTTTGGTTGGACTATTGCGCTGCTGCGGCTTCGGCGCCGCCGGAACCCATGCTCCAGTTGTTCAAAAGGCTCTGGCTCGCTGCGGGCGCTTCAAGCAAAGGCTCAACGCCTGCCAGCAAGGTGATTGCGGTAACGTCGGTTGTGCCATCGGTCGACACCAGCATCACCGCTTCGCCTCTCTTCAAGTCAGAGAATTGAATCGCAGGCAACCTGCTCAGCATCTGGTTCGGATCGCCACCGCCCTGGCCGCCACCGCCGGCATATCCCCCGCCGCCACTGGTGCCACTCCCGCCGCTGCCCAGACCGCTGCCTTGCCCACCCGAATCGCCACCCAGCCTGTTTGCGCTGCCCATGGTGCCGCTGCCTGAAAACTGGCCCGAGCCGCCGCGCTGCCCCTGGGCTGAGTAGGCACTGGATGCACCCGCTCCGCCACCCGCCCCGGTCCCACTCGCGCCGCCTTTCAGTCGTGCGGCCAGCATCTTCGCCATCATGTCGGGCAGCCGCTTCATCTGCGCATCGGGAGTGATCTTCACGGTGAGCTGTTTCTTGGTTGCGAGATCCTTTATGGTGAAACTCGAAGTCGCCGGATCAATCGCGCCGACCGTTCCTGAGATATTGCGGAACGTCCCCGAGATCACTTCATCGGCATCGATAGACATTCCGTCCGCGGTCTTCGTGCCCCGCGCGCGCAACTGGTCGCCGGGATGAATTGCGTCGATGGGGGCAGCCACAGCCGCATCGAAGCTGACCGATGCCGGCGCGTAACGCTTCAGCATGGTGGCTTTGGTGGTGTGCACAGTGATTGTCTTCGAAGTCGCTCCAACCCCGCTTGTCACCAGAATGACGCCAGCCGCCGGGTCAACGCTCTTGACGAGGCCGCCAATCCCGCGTCTCTGCCAGTCTTCGCGATCTTTCTGCTGCTTCTGCGCGACGTCGGCCTGCTTGATGGCGATAATCTGTTGTGCTTGCCCATTCGCGCCGGTTCCATTCGGATCGAGGCGCACCAGCACGCGATCGCCGTTGGCCAGGTCACTGAACTGGATGGTTGCCGCGGTACTCAGATCTTTCTGTCCCGGCTCAATGCGCTTCAGAGTTGCTGTGGCCGGAACATCGACGGTCCGCACATCGCCTGCATCCGTCTTCACCGTCAAGGTCGTTCCACTGATCCCCGCGATGGTGCCGAGAAAACGGCTCGGCGCCTGTGCGTTGATCAGGGGCGCCAATCCTAGTGCGAGCAGCAGAGCTGTCAACAGCCGTGAAAACCGAGCATCCAACTTCATCTTGCTTTTCATAATCACATTTCTCCACGGAACAGAATCGGCACGCGCCGTGGCGGAGGTTTTGGTCTATTCGGGTAGACGAGCCAGTCCGCCAAAAGGTTGAATGAACTTCAAACCGATCCCACATTCAGGTGAATGGGTGCCTGCGACGGTAAAAGGTTGTCTTGGTTGACGTTGATTTGGTACTTTTTCGAGATAATTCTGAGTTTCCGGTTCGTTGCCAGGTATCGATCAAGGCCTACTTCGCGAGTTCCGCTGATTCCAAAAAGGTGTAGCTCCCGGATGCAGTTGGCACAATATGCGTCAATCGACGACTGTGGACCACGATCGCATCGCGGTACCACAGATTGATTGCAGGCAAATCCCGCGCAAGAATCTGCTGAGCCTCAATATATTCGGTCCGTCGCTTTGACTGGTCCGAGCTGCGCGAAGCATCTTCCAGCAGCGCATCGAGCTTCGGATTAGAGTAGCGTCCACGATTTGCGCCCTTGGGGGGGAAGCTCGCCGTTGCGAAAACATAGGTGAAAATATCGGGCTGCTCATTGCCGCCCACCCAGCGCAACGAATACATCTGAAACGCTCCATTGCGCACATCGGAAAGAAAGGTGGCTGTTTCAAAGCTGCGCAGATCGACGGCGATGCCCACCTGCGCCAGCTCCTGTTGCAGCACCGCTGCCAGCAGGCGCGCGCTCTCGTCTGTGCTCGTTTTCATCGTCAAATGAAACCGCACTCCGTTCGCACCGTCCCTGTGTCCGCTCTCATCCAGCAACTCCTTCGACCGCGCCGGATCATAAATGCCCTCCGCGACGTTCTGCGCAAAGGCCCAATGACCCGGCGGAAGCAAGTTCACTGCGGGCTGCGCGCGGCCGTCGAGCATGGTGCGAATAATCAGTCGCCGGTCAATTGCCAATGCAATCGCCTGCCGCACACGCACGTCCGACAAAATGGGGTCGCGCAAATTGAAGCCGAGATACTGGATCTCAGTTCCAGGCCGCTGTTCGATCGCCAGGTTCGGGCGCGCGGCGAGTATCCGCAACGAATCCATGGGCAGGGAGTTGACGGCCAGGTCGCCTGAACCTTTTTCCAACTCAAGCGACTCGGTGATCGCATCCGGCACCACCGCAAATCGCACGCGCTCGATCTTCGGAACCACAGACCAGCACTGAGGATTGCGCTCCACCACCACATCCTGATCGATCTGCTGGCGTACAAAACGAAAGGGGCCGGTTCCGACTGGATGCTGCCAGAAATCTTTTCCGCTTCCAGCCGGGACAACGCCGATAGCGCCCGTCGAGAGGTTGGTCAGTAAAAAATTGTCCGGCCGTTTCAGATGCAGAACGACCGTGCGCTCATCCGGAGCTTCGATCGTGTTAATCGATGAAAATGCCGCGGCTTTCGGCGAGATTACTGCTCCGTTGCGCATCGACATCAGCGTCCACACTACGTCGTGCGCGGTCATCCGCTGACCGTTATGGAAATGCACATCGCCGCGCAAATGAAAAATGAGCGTCTGAAGGTCGGGCTGCACCCAGCTCTCCGCCAGCCCGGGCGTAAATTGGAAATTCTCGCTGCGCGTCACCAGCCCATCGAAGAGCAAAGCATCGATCCGTTGCGACTGCGCGTCTGTTCCCACGCGCGGGTCAAGATTGGCGGGACTGCTCTCGATCAGAAAGACAACCGTATTTGGATCCCGCGGAGCATTGCGGCAACCAGTCAGCGCAGCCAGCGCCGATAGAATCGCGACGGCCAGGCTCTTATACATAACTGACTTGCCCCAGAATCACCGGCCGCTTCGCACCCGTCGCCGCGGGGATATTCCCCGCGCGATGATGCCACGTCTCCCAGGCCAGCAGGGCAAAGGCGGCACCCTCCTTCGCTTCTGCAGGCAAGCCGAAATCATTGCTCGTCGTCACTGCGCACCCCAGTGGCTCCAGCCTGTGGCGCAACATTGTCATCAACGTCTTGTTGCGCGCCCCGCCACCGGACACAATGTAGTCCACATGGCCGATCATGCGTTCCGTCACGAACTGCTCGTAGCTTTCGGCGATTGTTTCCGCAGTCAGCGCCGTCGCTGTTGCCAGCGCATCTTCCGGTTTCTTGCTGAGTTTGCGGCAACCATCAAGAAACGCCGCGGCATATTCGCGTCCAAACTGCTCCCGCCCCGTGGCCCGTGGCGGCTTCTGTTTGAAATAAGGATTGCGCAACGCCCTGGCCAACATCGGCTTCAGCACTGCGCCTCTCGCGGCCGAAGCGCCATTGCGGTCGTATGGTTTGCCAAGCAGCTCTTGCGCCAACGCATCGATCACCATGTTGCCCGGCCCCGTATCGAACGCCATCACCTGCGCAGCCGAGGCTCCTGCTGGAATCGCCGTCATGTTTGCGATGCCGCCAATGTTCTGCAGCACCCGGCCGTGCTTCGGATGCGCAAACAGCACATAGTCGAGCAGCGGAACCAGTGGCGCTCCCAATCCCCCTGCCAGCATGTCCGCCGGCCTGAAATTCGAAACCACTGGCACTCCCAGTTCCGCAGAGATCACCTGCGCCTCGCCCGCCTGCCATGTGCATGCAAACTTGCGCCCCGCATACTCGGCAGGCTTGGTCTGGTGATAGAGCGTCTGGCCGTGGCACCCAATCAGATCGAGTTCGAGGGGATATCTCGTGAGCGTCGCCTTCACAGCTTCGGCATAGGCGATGCCCAGCCGCCAGTTCAGCCGCGCCAGTTCTGCTGTTGACGTCGAGCTCGCGTTCATCGCCGCCAACACCGCCCGCCGCAGCGCTGCTGGATACTTGAATCCGCAATGCGCCAGGAGTGTGAGATGCGGACTCGTCTTGCCTTCGCGAATTCGCAGGATCGCTACATCGATCCCATCCGCGGATGTCCCGCTCATGATCCCCGCGACATTCATCGCTCGTCCGCTCATGCCCCGATCGCTCCTACCGAAACCATGTCGCCGAAGCGCAAAATCCGGGTCCGTAAACTCGCCACCTGTTTCGCAGCCAGGCCTGCCGGCAAGCACGCCCCTACCAGCTTCTTCCGCTGCCGCGAGACTCGGTTCGCACGCTCGGTTATCAGGGTTCGAAAACTGACCGACCTCTCGGCTTCGCGAACCAATGCTTCGTACGCGCGCAGAATCAGCTCCGGACTATGACAGATCTCCAGCATGTCCATGCCTGCGCGTGTTGCCGCGAGTGCCGCGTCTTCGATCTCCATGAACTTCAAAATTCCGCCCATCTCAAGATCGTCTGAGAACACGAGTCCTTCGTAGCCCATTCGTTTCCGCAACACCGTCGCAATCCAGAACCGTGATACGGAAG
>CAWBSV010000060.1:0-80017 GCA_963791505.1 uncultured Acidobacteriaceae bacterium | reverse complement strand
GGGCGTTGCGGCCTTGACGCTGACCTGGGTTGGGTACGACACCACGGCGGAGCTGCTGGCGATGGCGCAAATTCCGCTGCCCACGTTGCCGGTCGAGATTCTTGAGCCGTTCCGCATCGCCAATCAATACGGCCTGTTTGCGGTGATGACGCGGGGGCGCTACGAGATTGAGTTTCAAGGATCGATGGATGGCAACACGTGGACTGCTTATCCGTTTCGCTATAAACCTCAAGCATTGAATGAGGCGCCGGGCATCTACGCACCGTATCAGCCACGCTTCGAATGGAATCTGTGGTTCGCGTCACTGGGCGATTGGCAGCAGAACGAAATGGTCCCCCTGACGGAAGAAAAGCTGCTGGTGAACGATCTGGATGTTCTTGCGTTGTTCAAAGGCAATCCATTTGAGAACGCGCCGCCGCACCAGGTGCGCGCGGTGTTGTGGCAGTATTGGTTTACCTCGATGGATGAGAAACGGCGAACGGGAAACTGGTGGAGGCGCGAGTTTCTTGGAGTCTATGCGCCGGTGCTGGCCTATACGTCGGGTGGAAAGCCGACTGTGGTCGCCTATCCTGATGAGTTGCCGCCGCATGACTGATCGCGGAAGGACGGAACCATGAAGCGCGCGTTGGTGATTGGTGCGGGACCGAATGGGCTTTCGGCAGCGATTGTGCTGGCGCGCGCGGGAGTGCAGGTGGAGGTCTATGAGGCGGAGGCGGAGGCAGGTGGTGCAGCGCGAACCTTGCCGCTGACGTTGCCTGGATTTCTGCACGATTTTGGATCAGCAGTCTATCCGATGGCGGCGGGATCGCCGTTTTTTTCGAAGCTTCCGCTTGAGGAATACGGCCTGGAGTGGATTCACGGGGACGCGCCGCTGGCGCATCCGCTTGATGATGGGTCGGCGGTGGTGCTGGAGCGCGATCTGGGCGATGCGATGCGGGCGCTGGGGCCGGACGGAAGGTCGTGGGGCGGATTGGTACGGCCGCTCGTGGATCATTGGGCGGAGTTTGCGGAGGACAGCCTAGGGCCACCGCTGCGGATTCCGAGACATCCGTTCCTGATGGCGCGGTTTGGGCTGATTGGATTTCAGCCTGCAAAGAGGGTGGCACGCAATCATTTTGAGACTGCGCGGGCGAGGGCGCTTTTTGCGGGGCTTGCGGCCCACTCGTTTCTGAACTTCGATGAGCCTCTGGGTTCCGCGATTGGGTTGGTGCTGGGTGCGGCTGCGCATGTGGTGGGGTGGCCTATTCCGCGCGGCGGGGCGAGGGCGATCCCTGAGGCATTGGTTGCTTGCCTTGAGACGTTCGGCGGGAGGATCGAAACATCGCGTCGCATCGATACGGCGGAACTTCGCGCGTTGGGCGGAGATGAGACGCTGACGCTTTGTGATCTATCGCCCAGGGGGCTGATCAAGCTGGCCGGGGAGCGGGTGGGGAGTGGCTTTCGGCGCGCGATGGAGCGGTTTGAGCCGGGTCCGGGCTCGTTCAAGATTGACTACGCGCTTTCGGAGGCGGTTCCGTGGCGCGCGCCGGAATGCAGGCGGGCAATCACGGTGCATCTGGGCGGAACATACGAGGAGATCGCTGCATCGGAGGACGCAGTGTCGCGCGGACTGCATGCCGAGAAGCCTTTCGTGCTGATTGCGCAGCCGACGATGTTCGATCCGTCACGTGCGCCGGAGGGGAAGCATGTGCTGTGGGCGTATTGCCATGTGCCGAACGGGTCGACGGTGGATATGACGTCGAGGATTGAGGCACAGATCGAGCGGTTTGCGCCGGGGTTCCGCGAGTGCGTGCTGGCGAGGAGGATTTCAACGCCGGCGGGGCTCGAGGGGATGGACGCGAATCTGATTGGCGGCGATATTTCTGGTGGCGCAATGACGCTGAGGCAGTTCTTCTTCCGGCCTAGCTGGCGGGCGTATGGGACGGGAGTGCCGAATCTTTATCTGTGCTCCTCATCGACGCCACCGGGGGGCGGGGTGCATGGGATGTGCGGATTTCATGCGGCGAGGCTGGCGTTGAAGCGGCTTGGGATTGAGCGGAATTGACACGTCGAGGCGGCGAACAAAGCTTGTTGTTCTCCACTCTGGAGTCTTGGGAATTCGGTGCTTCGCTCTGTCGAAATTCTCTTGGATGGCAGCGCGTTTCAGCGGCATCTCCAGCCGGGGCTAAAGCCCACATTCATAAAAAGCGACATGCGGCCCGACCAAGGTCGGGCCCTGACTCATTTCTATCGCCGCAATGACCGCTCAATTTATTTATTGAGGGCGATTACGAGGCCTTCGGTGGGCATCATGTCCACGACAGCGCCGACTTTTTTTCCGGCACGCTCGGGGGATGTGGATTCGAGGATCTTTCCCGGGGCGGTCGGTAATTGCACCGGGCCGGCTCCGAGGTTCAGGAGCACGAGCAGATGTTCCCCTTCGCCCACGCGCTCGAAGCGGAGCACGTTCTGGTCGGCGCGAACCGAATGGAGTTCGCCGTGCACGAGGCAGGGATGTGCCTTGCGCAACTGGATAAGGCGCCGGTAAAGGTGAAGGATGGAGCCGCGGTTTTGTTCCATCATGCCGACATTGACTGTAGTGTGATCAGGGCCGACCGGAAGCCACGGCATACCGGTGGTGAAACCGGCATGGAAGGTTCTGTCCCATTGCATTGGGGTGCGCTCGGGATCGCGGCCGAGTCCAAGGCCGGGCTGACACTTCTCGGCAGGATCGCGAATCTGTTCGGGCGGGATGGTCACATTGGTCATCCCGATCTCTTCGCCATAGTAGATGGTGAGTGTGCCGGGCAGGGCGAAGAGCAACATGGCCGCCAGGGGCGCGTGGCGCGCGCCGACGCGGGATGCGATGCGTGCGTTGTCATGGTTGCCTAGAACCCAGTTGGGCCAGGCACCTTTGGGAAGCGCGGCTTCGTAGTCCGCGATGGCCTGGGCTATAGCCTCGGCGCTCCACGCACATTGCAGTAACTGAAAATTGAAGGGTAGATTTGCGCCCTTGAGATCGCGACCGTAGTAGGTGACAAGCTGGTGGATAGGAAGAAATATTTCTCCGATGAGAACTCGATCTGGGAATTCATCGACGACAGCCCGCATCTCCGTGACTAGCTCGTGGACTTCAGGACGGTCAGAGTTATAGAGCTGCAACTGGCGCGCGTTGAAGGGCTGGCCCATGCGGTAGCCGGGATTGGGAGGATTGTCGCGGAATTTGTCGTCTTTGATCATCAGCCACATCACGTCGACACGGAAGCCATCGACGCCGCGCTGCATCCAGAAGCGCAGGATGTCGAACATGGCAGATTTGACGTCGGGGTTGCGCCAGTTCAGATCGGGTTGCTGCTTGAGGAACGAGTGGTAGTAGTACTGCCCCGTGCTATCGTCGCGTTCCCAGCCGGATCCACCGAAGTTGCTGAGCCAGTTATTGGGCTGATCGCGCCACATATACCAGTCACGCTTGGGATTGCGGCGCGAAGATCGGCTCTCAAGAAACCAGGGGTGACGGTCTGAGGTGTGGTTGGGGACGAAGTCGAGGATGACTTTCAGGCCGCGGCGATGGGCCTGCTCAAGCAGCGAATCGAAGTCCTCGTTGGTTCCGAAGATGGGATCGATGCCGCAGTAGTCGGAGACATCGTAGCCAAAGTCGGCCATCGGAGACGGATAGATGGGGGAGACCCAGATGGCGTCGACGCCGAGCCTGACCAGATAATCAAGGCGCTTCTCAATGCCGTTGAGGTCGCCGATTCCATCCCCATTGCCATCCTGAAAGGAGCGGGGGTAGACCTCGTAAATGACCGCCTGCTTCCACCATTTCAATTCCTGCATGCGATCACTGCTCCTGAAGATGATTTCAGTCAGCGGAACCGGGAAGGCCGACCTGGCGCGGGTGATCGGCGCTCACCATCTCTCAGTCTCCAACAAGATGGACGCAAAAGGCGAGAGATTGCCGCATCACTTTGGGCTCACGGGCCTACGACTTTCGAGCAACGTCGTCAGAACGATATATCAAATGTAGGGTTTTGGAGCGCGCCGTCTCCTGGGGGGATGCACTGAAAGTACTGTTCAAATCTATACGGAAACCAAAGAAAACGAGGCTGACCGGAGAGTCAGCCTCGCTTCTTGTTTCTCGTCATCCAAGTCCGGCGGCAATTAATCACCGGGGATATTGAGACTAACGATGCGTCAGCGGCTTGCGCGGCTGGGCTTTGATCGTCAACTCATCGACGGGGGTTGTGCCTTGCACGTCGGACGTGAACGTTGCGCCAGTGGGAACCAGGTAGTCTTCGACCGTCTGCCCATCAGCACTTGCGACGACAACGCTGATGCGACTCGGGTCAATTCCCTTCTCCTTGACGAGGTAGTCCTTGGTATTGACTGCGCGCTGCGCGGCCACATCGATCTGCACGGCCTTCTTGCGCTTAGGCGGTGCCTTCTCACTTGTAGTGGCCTGACCGACGAGGACAAGCTTGGCGTCTGCCTGATTCTGGAGGTCGATGGCAACCTGATCAAGGCAAGCCTTAGCTTCGTTGTCGACGCGGGTAGGACGTTTGGGATCGTTGGCAAAGCTGATGGAGCAGAGTGCCTGGGTGTGCGGTGCGGGCGGAACATACGGCGCCGTAATCGTCACAGAAGTGCTGGCGGTTGCGGTCTGGCCCTTGTCGTCCTGAACATTACATGTGATGTTAACGGGACCTGTGGGCGCCCCCGCCGACGAGTACTGGGCAGTTGGGCCGCCGCCGCTGACGGTTCCGGCGCTTGCTGAATAGGAGTAGGTCAGGGGGCGGTTTTGCGGGCTCACGCCCTGCGCGGAAATGGTGCTGGTTCCACCAGGGTTTAGAGAAGTCGGATTTGCCGAGCAACTCAACGTGGGCGGTTCGAAAGCCTTGACGGTGAATCCCGCAGTGCACTCCGCAGTTTGTCCTGGCTTCAGGCCTTCCCTGCCGGGCCGTCCTTCTTTCACGACGCCCTTTGCCTGATAAGCTCCGGGGGCGAGGCCGCCTGTGGAGACAGCAGCGGTCGTTCCCGTCCCCGTAACCCCGTCGCCAGACCAGGAATAGATCGCATTCAATTTCGGATTGAGTTCTCCGGGGGTTGCAGTGATGGTGATCGGGTCGCCAGGGAAGACGGTAGTCGGCGTGGCATAGCAACTGAGGATGATTGGCGGAGGCGGTAAAACCGTTCCCACCTTGAAGACCACGCCTGCGCTGAGGCGCAGGATGCTGGGGTTGGCAACGCCGCCGTAGTAGGTATTGCCGAAGTTCACATGGGTGTATTGATAATCCGCCTGAATGATGCGGATGGACATGTGGTGGTGAAATGCCGGTGTGAGGTAATCCAATCCACCGCCGGCAGTGACGACCGGGCCCCAGGTGTCGGCCTGATCATTGGGACCGCCGACACGTTCGCCGCCGAAGTCAGCGTGCAAGAAGGGTGTCATGCGGTTCATGGGGACGCGGAATACTACGCCGCCGGATACGCCGCTGAAATCGTCATTGGAGTTGAAGATCTGGGTCCCGTGGGGGTCCTGTGACTCGCTGTGCGCGTCGCCAACAAACTCGAGTCCAACATTCTTGTTGAAGAATCGGGCTACGCTCATGATGCCGCCGAAGTTGATGTTGTCGTAGGAGTAGGGACCTCCCGAATAAGGAGAGGTGACGGAACCGTGCGGCGACAAGTAGCTGTAACCGACAAAGATATCCCATCTTGATGGTTGATTGACCACCGTCAAGCCCCCTTGCCCAGTAGGCGTAACCTGGGCAACCCCAGCAAGCGGAAGCAGAGCCAGAACCGAAAGACCGGCGATGCGATTAAGGTGCTTTAAGCCACTAAAATCCATGCGTATTAACCTCCGCAAATGGAACTGAATGATGTCGAAACGACGCGTGGAGTGCGTGTCAGGGATGACTCGGAGTGCCCGCTGCTGGGTTGAGCTATTGCGGACCACTAGCATGAACGTACAACGCAATAAGCCGGAAGAGTCATTGAATCTTGCATCGATTGGTGCAGACAGAACATATGTCGTCAACAAGATAGGGTTAGAGAAACACACGGACTGCCATTAGGAGAGATGCAATCCACTAATGTGTGGTTGCACAGAGAGGAACAACGAGGATCGATTGAACAGCGCTTGAATGGCGGCGGAAACTATCGCCAGCGAAAGATGCGCAGAGCGACCGCAAAGGGAACAACGAACCAGAAGGCAAGGATGCCGACCTGCATGCTGATCTGACTGAAATTGAAACCCTGCAGCATGTTTCCGCGCATGGCATCGATGGCGGCGGTGAGCGGGAGCGCGCGCACGAAGGGCTGAATGACCGCGGGAAATCGTGTGGCTGAGAAGAAGATTCCAGAAAGGATCCACATTGGCAGCATGACGAGGTTCATCAGGCCGGAGACCGCCTCCATCGTTTTGGCGCGTGATGAGACGAGCAGGCCAAGTGCAGAAAAGGCCATCGAAGTGAGGACGCACACAAAGACGAGTTGCCAGAGCGAGCCGCGGAAGGGGACGCCAAAAGCGACGCGTGCAAACCCGAGAAACACACCGACCTCAATGATCAACATGGCCATGCGCGAGATGAGGAAAGACGCGAGGTATTGCCAGCGCGGCATGGGCGAGGCAACGAGACGCTTGAGCAGCTTCTTCTGCCGGGCTTCGACAATGGCGAAGCAAAGGCTCCACATCGCGGAGCCCATGAGATTCATGCCAAGGAGGCCGGGCACGACGAAGTCAATATACCGTGCACCCTTTTCATGAACCAGATCGATCTGCACATTGACGGCCGGCTGCTGCCCTGCCGTGGTCTGGATGGCTCGATCAGCTAGGAGGCGGGCAGTCCGCGCATCAGGATTCGTGTCGTCGTATTTGTAGGTCACGCCTTGCGGGGTCTCGACGGCGAGTAGCAGGATGCGGCCAGTGGCGAGCTGGTGCGCGCCCTCTGCCTCACTCATCGTTTCGGAGGTTAGGCCCTTATCGCTTGCGAGAGCCTGCGTCAAATGCGGCGTTGTTGCGCCAACGTTCAGAATGTCCGCGGGGCGGTTGCGAAATGCAATGCCGAGTCCGATTGCCAGCAGGATCGGGAATAAGAAGATCCAAAAGACCGCCTCGGGCTCACGGAGGACGAGCCGGAATCGCGCGATTGTTAATTGATAAAGACTGCTCATCGCCAGACTATTCATCGCGCAGGTTCCTCCCGGTGAGGCGAACGAAGACGTCTTCAAGGGTTGCGGAGTGGGTGCGGAACTCGGACAGGTGAAGGCCCTGATCCGCGAGCGCGGCAAAGATGCGGGGAACGACCTTGTGGAGTTCGCTGACGGAAAGCTGGTGCAGCCCGGCATCGACGCGATGCGATTCGACGCCCTCGATGTTGAGGAGGGTGGAGGTGTCGACTTTGGCCTGCTCACCGACGGCAAACTCGACGATGTCTTCGCCGCCCACGGTTGCGATCAACTGCTGCGGCGTGCCGAGGGCAATGATTTTTCCATGATCCATGATGCCGACGCGGTCGCACAGGCGCTGGGCTTCGTCCATGTAGTGCGTGGTCAGAATGATGGTGCGGCCCGATGTTTTCAGTTCATCGACAAGGTCCCACAGATGACGGCGGGCTTGGGGATCGAGACCGGTTGTAGGTTCGTCGAGGAAGAGCAGTTCGGGATCGCCGACGAGGGCGCAGGCCATGGCGAGGCGCTGCTTTTGCCCGCCGGAGAGTCCGCCGACGCGCGAGCGCCGCTTCTCATCAAGTTGGGCAGTCTTAATGGACTCGTCGACGTTAATGCCAGTGCGAAAGAAACTGCGAAAGAGGCGAAGGGTCTCTTCGACGGTTAGCTTTTCAGGAAACTGCGTCTCCTGAAGTTGAATTCCGATGCGCTGGCGCAGTTCATTGGCATTGTTGCTCCAGTTGAGCCCAAGCACCTCGACAGTTCCTTCGTCGGGCGCGGTAAGCCCTTCGCAGATCTCGATTGTGGTTGTCTTCCCTGCTCCGTTTGGGCCGAGCAGCCCGAAACATTCGCCGCGCGGAACCTCGAGAGCGAGCCCATCGACGGCCACAACGTCAGTAAATGCCTTGCGGAGCCCACGCAGCAAAACGGCGCAGGATCGCTGATCCCCGTGGGCGGCGTTGGAGACGGCTGCGATGGGATCGGGCATCGCCTCAGGGTATCGCACTTCAATTTAATTTCGAGAGAATTTGATTGAGAGCGTCGCAGCAAACCGGAAGACTCCCTCGCGTCCCATAGATTGAGCTCTGGCCCGAAAATTGGGCTCTAGATCTTGCCATATTGAGCTGTTTAGTTGTTTTATTGCATTTACTTACATCCATGTTGCTATTAAATCACTTGAACATTAAAAATTCATTCGTCACGTGTCTTAAGTGCGGTGTTGTGGAAACTTTTTGCGGGGCTGTGGAAAGAATCGGGGCGGGATAGAGGTATGGGCGAATGAGTGGTGCGGGGGCAGCGGGGTTGGTAGATCGGTTCTGCGGATTAAGCGTAAAACTGCGGGCGTTTTTCGCGAATCGGCGACTCAAGTAAACTAGAAGCATGGCGGAGATTCAGCGCAGGAAGACACCGACGGTCAAAATTGGTCAGGCTCGCGTTGGCTGGGAGGTTCCGGTCCTTGTCCAGTCGATGACGAACACGGACACGGCCGATGTGCAGGGCACCATCGAGCAGGTTGCGGCTCTGGCGCAGGCGGGATCGGAGATTGTTCGCGTCACGGTCAACAATGAGGATGCCGCGGCTGCTGTTCCTCATATTGTGGATGGGCTTGAAAAGCGCGGTCTTCGGGTGCCGATTGTCGGGGATTTTCACTACAACGGGCATTTGCTGCTGAAGAAGTTTCCTGCCACGGCCGAGGCGCTGGCCAAGTACCGGATCAATCCCGGCAATGTGTCGATTGGCCGAAAGGACGATGACAACTTCCGCACCATGATTGAGGTTGCGGTCCAATATCAGAAGCCGGTTCGGATTGGGGTGAACTGGGGGTCGCTGGACCAGGCGCTGCTGACACGGATGATGGATGCCAACTCGAAGCTGGCTAATCCCCTTCCCGCTCGCGAGGTGATGATGGAGGCGATGGTTGTCTCCGCGCTGGATTCGGCCAAGGCTGCCGAGCAGTATGGGATGCGGCACGACCAGATTATTCTTTCGGCCAAGGTTTCTGGGGTGCGTGACTTGGTGGATGTGTACACCAACCTGGCCGCGCGTTGCGACTATCCGCTGCACCTTGGACTGACGGAAGCGGGGATGGGCTCGAAGGGGCTGATTGCTTCGACTGCGGGGTTGGCGCCGTTGCTGCTGGCGGGGATCGGCGACACGATTCGTGTGTCTCTCACGCCGAAGCCGAACGGTGATCGCACGGAAGAGGTGCAGGCGGCGCAGCAGATTCTGCAGTCACTTTCGATTCGCAGCTTTATGCCGCAGGTGACGAGTTGCCCGGGGTGCGGGAGAACGACGAGCACGTACTTCCAGGAATTGGCGGAGCAGATTCAGAGCTATTTGCGCACTTCGATGCCGGAGTGGCGGAAGCGGTATCCGGGCGTTGAGGAGCTGAAGCTTGCGGTGATGGGCTGCGTGGTGAATGGGCCCGGCGAATCGAAGCACGCCAATCTCGGCATCAGTTTGCCCGGAACCTTTGAGGATCCGGTGGCTCCGGTGTATGTGGACGGGAAGCTGTTCACGACGCTCCGTGGCGACGGAATCGTGGCCGAGTTCAAGCAGATTCTCGATCGTTATGTGGAGAGCCACTATGGGCAGAACGCGGAGAGCAAGGAACTGGTGGGAGTGCGATAGGTTCCATCAAGTCCTTGAACTCACCCCATGCTGGAGAACGCTTGGGGCCCAGTTCGCTCAGGATGAAAGCGTCATTTTGCTTCGAATGTGAACGAGGTCACCATGGCCAAGTCTGGACAAAGTGACGTACTTGCGAAAATCTCCAAGATTGCTGCAGCGCTTCCCGAGACAACCCGGGTTCTGAAGGGGTCGCATGCGCAGTTTCTGGTACGCAAGACAACGTTCGCTTACTTTCTGAACGACCACCATGGGGATGGGATTGTTTCCATCGCCTGCAAAGTACTGGCCGGGGACAACAAGACACTGGCTGAAGCGCAGCCGCGCCGGTTCTATCTGCCCGCCTATATCGCGTCGCGCGGGTGGGTTGCCCTGCGACTCGATGTGGGAACGGTAGATTGGGACGAGGTGAAGGAGCTTCTGATGGGAAGCTACGTCCTTGTCGCTCCTAAAACGCTTGCCGAGCGAGTGATTGCAGCCGCGTAACTGAGTCGCAGGCGTCACATTCTTTCCAGGCGCTTCCGCAATATTCTTTAGACATTCCCCGGAAAGGCTTGTGCCGTGGATCGCCTGCGCTGGTTTTGTCTTTTGCTCGCCGCTGTGCCTTTGGTTGCATGGTCAGCACCGAAGAACTGTGTTCCGGTTGATCAGGCGGGCAAACTTCTTAACAAGGATGTTTGCATTGCGGCGCACGTGTACGACGTGGTGCAGTTGCCGGATGGAACGCGGTTTCTGGACGTGTGCACGCCGCAAACGCCGGATGATGCGTGCCGGTTCACGATCGTGAGCCTGCAGGATGACCGCGACGTGGTCGGCGAACTGGCCGAGTATCGCGACATGGATATCCATATTCGCGGCTTGGTTCAGTCGATTCATGGGCGGTCGGGGATTGTTTTGAGCCATGCGCGGCAGCTTCGCGGAGGACCGCCTCGGTTCCGGCCGAATCCAGCGCTGGCGCGGGGCTTTAATGGTGGGCAGGCACGGCCACCGGTTGCCGATCCGAATCTGCGATCGCAGGGTGGTGGACGAGCGTTCATGAACGCACGCGTGCGGGAGACGCTGGGTAAATAGTTGCTTTTCGTCGGATCTGACGAAGGGAAAAACGGATGTTTGATCTCAGCGTGGGTCGGGAGACCCACGCAACAGCCGGCCAGGAGGCCAGCGCTACAAATCCGTTGACGCGCGTTGGGAGAATTGCGGGTTAGGACTTCCAGCGAATCGCTTGGCGTTTCAATTCGGCGAGTGGATAGAGGGTTCCGCGCCAGATGACTCCGCCGCGGCTGAGGGTGAGCACTGTCGAACGAAGAAACGCGAAGGCGATGATCAGCACACACGGCGCGAATAAGAGAGCACACAGAGGCGACGCAGCCGTGAGGCGGCGGTTGGAAAAAATCACGCCGGCGATGCCCGCGTAAACGAGCAGGCCGGCGACCGCGGCCCATCCACCCGCGGCGATGGCGGCGAGCGGAAGCAGACCCTGGATGAGCAGACCCAAGATGGCGAGGGCGGCGACGGTCGTCCGATAACGGAAGATGGCATACCCATTTTTCTCGATGTTGCGGACAATCCCGAACCATCCTTGAATCCACCAGATAGTAACCAGGCCGGGACCGAGGGCAACCGTGGATCGATAGCCGGCTTTCTTGACGAGCCATCCGAGGGTTAAGTCTTCGATGATTTCCATGCGAAGAGATTCGAAGCAACCGATGGAGCGCAGGGTCTCGGTCCTGATCATGTTGTAGCCGCCGACACCGAGAAAATCGCGGGCCTTGGGATCGCTCACTTTCCAAAGACGCACGCTCCAGCCGGCCAGCGCTGGCAACGTCGCCCGCATCGCAGCGCCGCTCAGGCCACCGCGTGGCTCTATGGGCGGCAGCACCAGGTGATCGGCATTTGTGGCGATGGCATGGCGCAAAGCAAGTTCGAGCGCGCGCGGCGCAAACACGACATCCGCGTCCGTGAGGAGAATCCAGGGAGCGGTCGCCTGACGGACGCCGAGGTCGAGCGCGTGTGGCTTGCCCAGCCAGCCTTGCGGGAGTTCCTGATTGTGGAGGATGCGCAATTCGTGGCTGGTTGATAGCGCGGGAGTGGAGGCGATTTTGTCCATGCGTTCGCCGGTGCTGTCGATCGAGCGATCGTTGATGGCGATGATCTGAAGGCGAATGCCGGTGGAGGCGAGGAGCGAGCGAAGGGTCGCCTCGATGGTCTCCTGCTCGTTGCAGGCGGGGACGAGGACGGTCAGGTGGGGTGCGTCTGTGTTGGGGAGAGCGGGCAAGGTGGATGGGTCGATGCGGGTCAAGTCAGGAAGGGTGGGCATGCCGCGCAAGGAAGCCACGGCGAGGCGGAGCCAGCCGAGGGCGAGGAGCCAGGCCAGGCCTGTGAGGCCGACCATGACAAGATGCGGGAGATGCATGGTGTCAGTATCGCCTAGCGGTTGAGCTTCTCAACGCCGTTGTAAAGGCCGCAGGGGCTAAAGCCCCCGCTCTTTTTCCGGCTTTCGGCACGACTGAAGTCGTGCCCTGACTCTGGCTATCGCTTCCGGGTGGATTGATAAGTCACTTTTGAGATTGAGTCCGGCTCACGCGGCTGGCTCGAGGGGTGGGGCGAAGCGGGCGCCGAGGATGAGAAATGCGGCGGAGAGTACGAGAAAGATGAGCGTGGTGCCAAGGGCGAAGCGAAGATTCGTTTTGTCGGAGATGGCGCCAATGATTTGCGGCGAAAACGTGTCGCCGAAGCAATGAATGAAGAAAAGGTTCAGCGAGATTGCGGTAGCACGGACAGGACCGGAAACTGAGTTCACGATGGCGGCATTGAGGGGGCCGGTGTTCAGGAAGAGAAAGAACTCGGTCACGAGAAGCACGGGGATGGCCCATGCCCGCGGGCCGAAGAAGAGCAGAGCACCGCAGGGCAAAGTGAGCGCGACGCTCCAGAACGAGAGCAGATAAAGAGCGCGATGGTTGGTGCGCAGCCAGCGTTGGGCGATCCAACCCCCTACCGCTGTTCCGGCGATTCCGTCAATCACCGTGATCGCTCCGACCACGAGGCTCGAACGGGCAGCAGAAAGGCCGGCGAAGCGACGGAGAAATTCGGGGATCCAACTGGAGATGCCGCCCATGGCGAAGGTCAGCATGGCGAGGCCGAAGGTTGCGGTGAGGAAGGCTGGATTCTTGAAGAGCCCGAGAAATGTGGTGCGATCGGGTGTGGCGCGGATGTGGTCGGTTGCGCCACGCTCTGGTTCCCTGCCCAGCCAGCCGTAGAGTGCGGCGATGACGAGGCCTGGAATGGCGCAGATGAAGAAGGGAGCGCGCCAGCCCCACTGCGAGCCCATCGCGCCGCCTGCGGAGTAACCGAGCGCCGCGCCTAACGGAATCGCAATGTAAAAGATGGACAGTATGCGATTGCGATCGCGCTCGGGGTAGAAGTCGGCGAGCACGGCGGGAGCAAAGATGCCGAAGGTCGCTTCGCCGATCCCAACCAATGCGTGGCGAATGTAGAGGGTCTGGTAGCTGTGGACCCACGCGGTGGCAAGGGTGGCGAGACTCCACAAGACGGCGCCGCCGATGATGAGCGGTTTGCGGCGGAAATGGTCGCCCAGCCAGCCCGTGAGCGGTGCGGAGAACATATAGGTGAAGAAGAGCGCGGTGGTGAGAGCGCCCATCTGCTGATCGGTGGAGTGAAACTCGCGCTGGATGAGGGAGACTTCGCCGGGCAGGATGTAGCGGTCGATGTAGTTGAGGAGGTTGAGTCCGATGAGCAGGATCAGCGTTCCGACGGCGGGGCTCAGGCGCGGGCGGGTTGCATTCTGTGGGGTCGACACGCGCCCTCGGCTTACCCTTTGGGCCGCGGCCAGCGAGCTTCGACCGTGGTGCCGATGCCGCCGCGGGGACGGAAGACGCCTTTCACTTCAGCCCAGACCGGGTCGCAGGCTTTGACCACGTCTTCGAGGACCTGGTTGACGATGTTCTCCTGAAAGATGCCGAGGTTGCGGTAGCTGAAGAGATATTCCTTCAGCGACTTCAGCTCGAGGCAGCGCGCGCGGGGCATATAGCGGATGGTCAGGAGCCCGAAGTCGGGCAGGCCGGTTTTTGGGCAGACGGAGGTGAGTTCCGGATCATCAATCAGAATCTCGTAACCAGGAAACTGGTTCTCCCAGGTCTCGATGGCGGGGAATTTGAAGTCCAGTCCGGCCTTCGCATGTTCGTCGGTATAGCGCGGTTCCAGAGCCATGGTTGGATTGTACGATCAGCACCTTGGAGTGGAGAAATGGGCACAGGTCCAGATTTTTCTGCTCCTTCGGGGCAGCATTTTGAGTCCTATATACTGACTCAGGTTATAGGAATGGCTGAAGAAAGAACGAAATCTGGTCGCGTGTGGTTGTGGGTTGGTGCGGCTGTGCTCACGGTTTGCGTCTTTTTTGCCGCGCGGTCTTATCTGCGCGAACGGCTGCCCATTCGCGAAGCCCGGGTGAGCCATCAGCCGCTCGAAAATACGGTCAGCACGAACGGCCGTGTTGAACCAGTGATCAATTACGAAGTTCACAGCCCGATGGCCACCACGATCATTGCCGTCTATGTGCAGCAGGGTGACCAGGTCCCTGCCGGCAAAGTCTTGCTGCAGCTTGACGACTTGCAGGCGAGGGCGCGGGTAGCAAGCGCAGAGAGTGGCGTACGCAGTGCCCAGTCGGCGCTGGAGTCGGTCAACCACAATGGGTCGCTGCAGGAGCGCCAGACGGCGGAGGCGGATTTGAGCCGCGCGCGCATTGACCGCGACCAGGCACAGCATGACCTGGACGCTCTGACCCGCCTGAAGGCGACGGGTGCAGCCTCGGCCAGCGAAGTAGCGGCGGCCCAGCAGCGGCTTGATTCCGCCGACGCGGTTCTTCATGGCGCGCAACAGAGCTCAACCAACCATTATTCGCCTTCCGATGTGGCCCGCGCACAAGCAGCGCTTTCTGAGGCGGAGACGAACCTGGCTGTGGCGCGTGATGCTCTGGCGAAAACGGCGCCGAGAGCGCCTGTGGCGGGCACGGTGTACACACTTGATGCGGCGCGCACCCAGTTTGTTGAGGATGGCAAGTTGCTGGCGCAGATTGCGGACCTGCACCACGAGCGCATTCGAGCCTATTTCGATGAGCCGGTGATTGGACGCTTAGCGGTTGGACAGCCCGTCTTGATCAAGTGGGATGCGAAGCCCGGCCATGTATGGCACGGACACATCACTCGTGTGCCGATCACCGTCGAGACGTACGCAAACGAAACGCGGACCGTGGGTGAAGTACTTGTCGATCTCGATGACGCAGACGGTCAACTGCTGCCCGATACGCACGTGAATGTCGCGGTGACCACTTCGAGCGAACCCAATGTACTGACAGTTCCCCGCGAGGCGCTTCACTCGGAAAAAGGCGAGCCCTTCGTTTATAAAGTTGTTGGTGACTCGCTGGTGCGCACCCCTGTGACGGTTGGAACCCCGAATCTTGTTCTGGCGCCGATCCTCTCTGGATTGCAAGACGGGGATGTTGTAGCGACCGGGACCACGAATGGGCTGCCTCTGCAGGAGGGGGTTCCGATCAAGGTTGTGGCGCGGTGAAAGCCTTTGACCTCCTGAGATCGATGCGCATCGCTGGTCTCTTCGCGGCGATTCCGATTCTTGCGTTGACGGCGTCTGAGTTGACGCGCAATGCGAAGGCCCAGGCCCTATCGCCCGCTTCGCGGCCTTCAGCAAAAGCGGTGTTTACCGAGGCGGAGGCTGCCCTCCAGGCAGGCGAGGCGGATAAGGCGCTCGGCTTGCTGGCTTCGGCGCCGGCAGGAGCCGAGGAGGGCGCGGCGGCCGGGAATCTGGTATGCCGCGTCCGCATGACCCTTGAGCAATGGGATGCAGCGGTTTCAGCCTGCGAACATGCGGTTCAACTGGATGTGCGGAACTCGAACTACCACCTCTGGCTGGGCCGCGCTTTGGGACGCAAGGCGGCGCAGGCATCGTTTATCAGTGCATACGGGTTGGCGAAGCGAGCGCGCGCGGAGTTCGAAGAGGCAGTGCGTCTGAACCCGCTGAATGTCGAGGCTCTTTCTGACGTGGGGAATTTTTATCAGCAGGCACCTGGCGTAGTGGGGGGCGGCATTGACAAGGCCCAGGCCATTGCCGAGCAGCTAGACAAGATCGATGCGGCTCGCGGACACCTGCTGCGCGCATTGATCGCCGAACAGCAGCGGGATTATCGGGCGGTCGAGCAACAGTATCGACAGGCGATTGCCGCGGCTGCGCATCCAGCTGAGCAGTGGATCAATCTCGCGGTGTTTTATGAGCGGCGCAAGCAGTACCCCGAAATGGAAGCTGCGATTCAAAGCGCGAGGGATGCCGCGCAGAAGGATCAGCATGCGGCGGTATCGTTTTACGACGGCGCGGGAATTCTGATCGAGACGAGGCGGAACTCCGATCTTGCTGTGCAGTTGCTGGAGCAGTATTTGTCGAGCACGAACCATACGGAGGAGGCTCCGGTTTTTATTGCGCACCTGCGCCTGGCCCGACTGAAGGAACGCGTCGGAGACACAGGGAGTGCGAACCGGGAGCGAGCCGCGGCGATGGCGATGGCTCATGACTTCAAGCCCACGGATGATGGAACCATCGGACGGGCCCTGGATCCAATGGAGGCCGCGCGGTGCATGGCAGGCGAGGAATTCCGCGCGTGATAAACTCCGTCACCATCATCCGAAGCCGCGGATGGGCTTGCCTGGCGGCCTTGGCGCTCGCGGCGGCGCTTCCCTGCGATCTATCCGCACAGGTTACCTTGACCACGGTTGTGGAACTCGCGCAGAGAAACTCCAGTGGCGTGAAGCTGGCCGAAGCAGACGTCAAAAAGGCAAGCGCTTCGCTGGCCCAGACGCGGGACGCGTACTATCCCAACCTGGTGATTGGATCAACGGTTGGTTATTCGTATGGATTCCCAACGGGACAACCATCGATTGGCAGCGCGAATATGCAGTCGCTGGTGTTGAGTTTTTCGCAGGGTCAGTACATCAAGGCTGCGCGCGCGGGATTGAATGCAGCAAATCTGGCATTGAAGGATGCGCGGGACCAGGTGGCTCTCGACGCGTCGACTGCCTATCTCGAACTGGACACGGTGAACGCGGAGACTGACGCGGCGCAAAAGCAGGAGTCCTTCGCAGACAGCATGGTTCAGATCGAACAGCAGCGTGCCGAAGCCGGAGTCGACTCGGCGCTCGACCTATTGCAGGCACGCCTCACGCGCGCGCAACTCAAGGTGAAGCGGCTTCGCCTGGAATCGCGCGCGGCGACACTCTCGAAACAGCTTGCGGTGCTCACCGGGTTGCCGGTGGATGCGATCAAGCCCGAGCATGCCTCGATTCCGGAGATTCCCGCAGTGAAGGCAGACGAGCCAATGCGGACGACGGCAGGATTGCAATCGGCGGGGGCTCTTGCTTCGTCGAAGCAATTCCAGGCGAAGGGCGATTATCTCGCCGCGACACGTCCGCAGATCGGCTTTGGCGCGGTGTACAACTACGACTCAGACGAGCTGAATAATTACAGCTACTATTATCGGAACTTCACGCCCAACAATGTGAGCTTCGGGATCGAGATTCAAATTCCTCTCTTCGATCTTGGCCAACGCGCCAAGGCCAAGGTATCGGCGGCGGATGCCTTGCGGGCAAAGGTTGAGGCAGAACAGGCGCAGGAACAGAATGATGTGCAGATTGCAACTCTGAGCAGCAGCCTGCGCGAACTGGATGCACTGGCGGAGGTCGCTGGACTAAAGCAGGAGATTGCCGCCGAGCAACTGAAAGCGGTAATGGCGCAATTGGAGTCAGGCAATGGCGCTTCCAGCGGGCCCAATCCCCAGCCGCAAACAACTCCCAAAGCGGAGCAGTTGGCGCGGATCGATGAGCGGCAGAAATATCAGGAGGCACTGGATGCTTCACTGGAACTGGCCAAGGCGCGGCTGAACTTGCTGCGGGCGCTGGGGCACATGGATGACTGGCTGCGGGAACTGCAGGGCAAGTGAACCGGCGTTTCGAGGCGAACAACCAAAAGCCCCAGCCGTTGTTCAGGCCGGGGCCGGATGGGAAGGTCCAGACTGTCTTTAGCTGAGACAGGTCAGAGATGCCGCCTACCTCTTGAATGTTTTGGACATGGCGGCGCCGGCTTCTGCGTCTTCAATCACGAGGGTTGACTCCATGTCGAGCAGCTCGACCCAGCGCGAGGCGCCCTCGTACAGGAGTGCAGGGCTGTCGGTTTCATAGAGACTCCATCCGCGGCTCAGGTCAACTGCGTGCCAGCGGCCGAGCAGTGTTACGCCGGCAATGGGCGCCGCGTCTCCAGACAGGAACCGCTTGACTGCTTCCTGTACGGCACCATCCTTCACAGCCCAGGTCGAAATGATTTTCATGAGTGAATCCCTCCACTTTCAGCCCGGAATTCGATCCTGCTTTCCGGGTTCCGCGATTCTATCTCCTCGAAGGGTCAAATTGGGTGTTAAGTCTTTAAAATCTGTGTGGGTCCGGTGGTTAACACAGGGTTGACCTTCGGTGTGACCCGGCCATTTAAGAGCATCAAATGGGACTTTAAAAGCGTCTTATAAGGTAGACTGGAAGAGATGCCTATGCCGCTTAAAACCTTGTTATTGAATCCTCCTTCGTTTGAGAATTTCGACGGAGGCGCCAGTTCGCGTTGGCCCGCAACCCGCGAGATTGAATCGTATTGGTACCCTGTCTGGCTTGCTTATCCAGCTGGAATGCTCGAAGGGTCGCGCCTGTTGGATGCTAACCCGCACCACGTGTCGGCGGAAGAGACGATCGAGATTTGCAAGGATTACGAGTTCCTTGTTCTCTTCACGAGCACGGTGGGCTGGGAAGGCGACCAGCGCCTTGCGGAGGCCATCAAGGCCGCCAATCCCGCGATGAAGATTTGCTTCGTCGGGCCGCCGGTGACCACTTCGCCCGACAAGGCGCTGAACGAGTGCTCTGCGCTCGACTTTATCTGCCGCCGCGAGTTCGATTACTCGGTGGTTGAGTTTGCGCAGGGCAAGCCGCTCAGCGAGATTCTCGGCATCAGCTACAAGCTCAACGGGAAGGTCGTGCACAATGCCGACCGCCCGCAAGCCGAAGACCTGGATGCGATGCCCTGGGCGACCAAGATTTACAAGCGCGACATGGACGTGACGAAGTACAACGTCCCGTTCCTGCTTCATCCCTACATCGCGCTTTACTCGACGCGCGGCTGCCCGGCGCAGTGCACGTTCTGCCTGTGGCCTCAGACGCTGAGCGGGCATGCGTGGCGCAAGCGCTCCACCGACGATGTGGCGGCTGAACTGAAGTGGGCGAAGGAGAACTTTCCTGAAGTGAAGGAATTCTTCTTTGACGACGACACGTTCAATATTCAGAGAGTCCGTACGATCGAACTTTGCGAGAAGCTCAAGCCGCTCGGCATCACGTGGAGCTGCACTTCGCGCGTGACCACGGACTACGACACGCTGAAGGCGATGAAAGACGCCGGATGCCGGCTGCTGATCGTCGGATTTGAGTCGGGCGATCCGCAAATTCTGAAAAACATCAAGAAGGGCGCAACGGTGGAGCGGGCGCGCGACTTTGCACGCGACTGCCATAACCTGGGCCTCGTGGTGCATGCAGACTTTATTCTTGGCTTGCCGGGCGAGACGAAGGAATCGATTCGCAACACGATCAACTTCGCCAAGAGCCTGGACTGCGAGACGATTCAGGTTTCGATCGCGCATGCATATCCCGGCACGGAGTTCTACGACTACGCCGAAAAGAACGGCTTCATCACCAACAAGACGATGCAGGATACGGGCGGCCACCAGATGGCGCACATTGAGTATCCCGGCCTGCCGACCGATTACGTGATGGAGATGGTTCACCGCTTTTACGATGAGTATTATTTCCGGCCCAAGGCTGCTTTCCGCGTGGTCTGGAAGGCAATCGTGAATCGCGATGTGCCCCGCTTGTATGTTGAGGCGAAGGCGTTCTTGAAGCTTCGCGCCCAGCGCAACAAGATGGTGAAGGAAGCCCGCAGCCATCAGGCCGACCCGCCAGCACCGATCAAGGCAGGCGCCTAAGCATCCATTTCAACGACGGGTTGTCTTTTCTGTGTTCCGAGCCATTCTTTGTCTTCTGCGATAAAAGTGTGGGAAAGCTCGCATCTCGGACGCATCCTGTGCATCTGAAATCAATCGCCGATGGCCCAGACACGCCTAGCCCCGCGGCAGTATCTCATTCTCCTGGTGGTAGCCATCTGCGCGCCCCTGGGTGATACCTGTTTGTCGCGCGGGATGACGATGCTGCCGGTAATGTCGATTGCGCACCCGGCAACGCTGATCGCGGCCGTGTTCACGCCGTGGATCGCGTTAGGGATCGGGCTGCTGATTTGCTTCTTTGCGAGCTATCTGACCGCGCTCTCATGGGCTGATCTGACGTTTGTGCTCCCGGCAACTGCGTTTGGAAATGTGATCGTTGCGTTCTTTGCGCGCTTCTGGCTGCACGAGTCGATCTCCCTGGAACGATGGGCGGGGATAGCTCTGATCACGCTGGGCGTCGGCTTTGTTGCACAAGGGCCTTCCCTGACAGAACGGCCGGTGCCGCAGGTTGAAGAGGTCCAGACGCGATGATGGGCGCCGCTCATGTTGGAGTGTGGTCGGCCGCAGCGATGATTGCGTGCGTGGTGCTGTGCTCCACGGCGGGCGAGGTGCTGACTGCCGCGGCGATGAAGTCGATTGGGGATCTCGATGAGATTCGAGCGCGATCAGGATTTTCGGGGGCGGTCCGCGCGGTTGTCAGCTGCCCACTGTTTTTTGGGGGGATTGGTTTTCTCACGCTGGCGTTCTTCTCGCTGCTGTTTGCGCTCAATCATCTAAACCTGAGCCTGGTGGCGCCGGCATCGGCATCGCTAACGCTGGTGACCAATGCGGTGGCGGGAAAGATCTTCCTCAAAGAGAATGTCGATCGGCGCCGATGGACTGCTGCGGTATTGGTTTGTATTGGGGTTTATTTGCTGGCGCATTAGAAGCGAGGCAGAGAAGAAATCCCTCCGGGGCTAAAGCCCGCGCATTCATGGGGTCATCAGCGGCACGACTAAAGTCATGCCCTGTTACAAAACGAAACCTTTTAGGTTTTCCGCAAGCTGTTCAAGCCCAGCATTCATGCGCTCGTCACGGCACGCGGCCGGATCATAGCGCGCCCCGGGCCTCGAGTCGTGTCCTTGGAAAACCGCATTTATGCCCGCGGTTTGATTCTCAGTTCCCCGCTCCCTGTCCCCCTTCAAGATTTCAGAAATTTCATGAATCCGGTTGGCTTGAGGTCGGGGTCGAGGATCGTCTGCGAGAAACCGGCGGTAGCGCAGACTGCTTCGGCGGCGAGATGGCCGCTGCGGGCGGCGCTTTCCATGGTGGAGGGCCAGCCGGTGCGGACCCAGTCGCCTGCGAGGAATAGATTCTCCCACGGCGAGATGGCGCCCGGGCGCGCGGAGTCGATTCCGGGAGGAACGCCGAAGGTGGCGCGGACCTCTTTGATGAGAGCGGCTTTGACGACCTTGGCCTGCTTCACCACCGGGAAATATTCGGCGAGTTCGCGAAGGGCTTGCTCGATGGCAGCTTCGCGGGGCAGCGCGGCAAAGGCGCGTGTCGCGCTGACGACGAGCTCGATGTAGTTGCCGGGGCGATTCTGGAGGAGAGACTGGTTATACATCCAGTGGATTTCGCGATCGAGCAGGACGGCATGTTCAAGGTCGGTGATTGGGCGGTCGAACCACAGGTGAACGCTGCAGATGGGCCAGTGCTCGTGGCGCTCAAGTTGGGCGGCAAGTTCGTCTGCTTTCTCCGTGGGCGGAAGGTTGGGGAGGAGTTTGGCTAGACCTTCGAAGGGCAACGCGATGACGACGAAATCAGAGCGCAGCTCGCCGTCGCGTGTGGAGACGATCCATTGCGAGAGTTCTTCATCCCAGCTGGCCTGTTCAACATTTGCGTTGAGGAGGACCTGGCCGCCGCGTTGTTCGAGATAAGAAGGGACAGACGCGTAAAGCTGGCTGAGCGGAACAGTGCTCATGCCCATGCTGCCGGCTTCGATCGAGTTCATGAATCCCTCACGGAGAATCATGGCGGCGTAGCTTAGCTGAATTGTGTCGATCTCCGCGTTGAAAGCACTGGCAATCACCAGGCGCCAGAAACGATTCATTGCGCCTTCGGTTTGCTTTTGCTTGCGCAGCCAGCTTCCCAGTGATTCCGTTGAGTGGCTTGCGTCGGGTTTGAGAAGAGCGGTGAAAGCGCGCGCGAGCGCAGCTCGATCAGCCCAGGTGAATGCATTGGCAGCCATCATTTTGGGCATTCCCCACAATGGCGCAGGGAGAGCCCACGGACCAATTCTCGATGGGCCGAGCCTGGAACGGCGGCCGCCAGGCTCGATCAATGTCATCTCGCTGGTAAAGTGGATTTTTTCTGCGATGCCGATGCGTTTGTAAAATCCGAGGACATTTGTGCAGCAGCCGAAGAGGACATGCTGGCAGTTGTCAATGACCTCGCCGACGCCCGGATGGAGATAGGAGCTCGCGCGGCCGCCGAGGTAGCCGCGGCGCTCCACCAGGCGCACGGAGAATCCTGCCTCGGCAAGGGCACAGGCTGCGCTCATGCCGGCGACACCGGCTCCGATGACGGTGACGGTCTTGTTCGCGAGTGGAGAGGTTTGACTCATCCAAAGACCCGTACCCAGGCTATTTTGGCCATGCCGACGGAGAGGATTGTCAGCTTCTCCATTTTAGAAACGCTGGCGCGCTGGGAATAGACGTCATAGTTTGAACGCTCGATGCGGCGCAGCAATCCACGATAAATCTTGACGAGGACCCAGAGGGCGGGGCGGCTTTCTTTGTCGATGAGGGGGAGCAGGAGACGGGCCGATTGGTAGTAGACTTCGGCGCGGCGACCCATCTCTTTAAACAAGGCGCGCTCATTGGCAGTGGGATGCACGGTCGCCGCGTGCTGGATCAATTCGTTGAGCGTAACGCCGTGCTTCGCCAGCTCGTCGAGGGGGAGATAGACGCGTTTCCGCTCGGCGTCTTCTTTGACGTCACGGAGGATGTTGGTGAGCTGAAAGGCGATGCCTGTTTCTTCTGCGAGCTTTTCGGCGCGCGGGTCTTTGTAGCCGAAGATGCGAATGCAGACGAGTCCCACGACCGAGGCAACCAGATAGCAGTATCGGTAGAGCTCAGCGGATGTCGCGTATGTGTCGGGGCCGTCGTGCGGGGCGGAATCGAGATCCATGGTCACTCCGGTGACGAGTTCGTCAAGAAGCGACAAAGGGATGTGGTACCGGCCAACGGCGTCGCACACCGCAATGAAAACTAGATCGGTTGTGGATTGGCCCTGCGCGGCTGCATGCCATTGGGCAATCCACGCAGCGAGACTGTTGCGGCGGGCTTCTAAAGAAAGTGATTCGTCGTCGGCGAGGTCGTCTGCCTTGCGCATGAACGCGTAGATTGCGCAGATTGCGTTGCGACGCGGCCTGGGCAGAGCGACGAAGGCGTAGTAAAAGTTTTTCGCTTCACGGCGAGCAATCGAGCGACACTCCGCGTACGCGGCGTCGAGGGATACTTGCGCGGTGGCTGGGCTCGGTTCCTTTGCTTGCACGGCGAGCCTCGTCAATCCGCGGGCTGCGCGATGCGCCGGCTCTTGCCCAGGCTCAGGAATGGGAGCAGCTTGGCGGATGCGGCGCGCAATGCGAGGCCCATCTTGGTTGATTTGCCGATGGACGGGCGGGCGCTGAGGACATCGTAATCCTGCTTCTCGATTGCGTTGAGGATCTCAAGGCCGCCGCGGCTGAAGAGATCGAGGTCGATGGCGAGATCGCGGCGCACCATGCCGATCAGGGGCAGCCCTTCGTCAAAGAGCGTGCGGGCATAGGCGACTTCGGTGCGGAGCAGGCCGCGGAAGGAGTCGGTCGCAACACCTGCTTCCATATCGGCTTCGCGGACCTCGAAAAATGCCATGTCTTTCTGCGGAATGTAAATGCGATTGCGCGTCAAGAGATCGCTGCGCACATCCTGCCAGAAGTTGGCGAGTTGCAAGGCGGAGCAGGTCGCGTCGGAGAGGCGGAACTTTTCGTCGCGATCGGAGTCGCCTGCTTCTCCACAGGCATAGAGGACGAGACGGCCGACGGGGTTTGCCGAGTAGCGGCAATACGCGAGCACGTCTTCCATGGTCTGGTAGCGGGTAACGGTCTGGTCCTGGCGAAACGCGACGAGCAGATCGGCAAATGGCTCTTTGGGAATCTCGCACTCGCGAATGGTTTCGGCGAGAGCGACAAAGACCGGATGGCGCGTGGTGCCGGCGTAGCAGGCATCGAGTTCCCTGCCCCACCAGTCGAGGAGTGCCAGAGCTACTTCGGTGTCGCCGACTTCGTCACCGAGATCGTCGGAGACGCGGCAGTAGGCGTAGATGGCGTGAAAGTGCGGGCGCGAGAGCCTTGGGCAAAAACCACGAGGCTACATGGAAATTTTCATAGTGGGTTTCGGCAAGCTGCTTGCACCAGGCACGCGCTTCGTCGAGCGATGGCGCGATCTCAGGGGGACGATAGACTTTGCGGAAGCGACGCCCAACCTCGGGATAGAAGCGCATCCTTTGCGATTTCCTGTGCGGGAGCGGCAGCACCCCGGCCAGGTCGGGGCTCCGCTCAATTGTTTCGCGAGCCAGGGCTTCGTCGCCGTGAAGCGCTCGGACGAGCGCGTCCCACTCGAGGTTGGCTGGCTCTTTTGTTCCCGTCGGCTTCATTCGCTAGACCTCGGGAACAATCGCGGTCTTGATCTCGCTGCTGCGCTTCATCAGCTTCTCGAAGACGCGATTGAGCTCGTAAAGATGCGCGTGGCCGGTGATGAAGGCCTGGGCCTGGAAGCGGCCTCCGGCGATGAGAGCGAGCGCCTTGCGGCAGATGGCCGGGGTGTGATGGAAGGTGGCGCGGAGCGTGATGTCGCTATAGTGAATGCGATTGGTGTCGAGAGTGACGTGGGTGCCGACAGCGCATCCGCCAAAGAAGTTCACGGTGCCGCCTTTGCGGACGAGCTCGACGGCTTCCTGCCAGGCTTCGGGGACACCGACGGCTTCAATCGCGATGTCGACGCCGCGATTTTTAGGGGTGAGGGCGCGGGTGTCGCGGATGGCTTTGCGGATGCTCGTGGTCTGGACAATGTGGGTTGCGCCGAGGTGACGCGCGGCTTCAACCTGGCCGTCGTGCTTGACGATAGCGATGGTTTCGCAGCCGGCGAGCGAAGCTACGTGAAGCATCATGAGGCCGAGAGGGCCGCCGCCGATGACTGCGACAATATCGCCGGGCCGGGGCCGTGAATCTTCAAATCCGTGAACGGCGCAGGCAAGAGGCTCGGTCAGCGCGGCGTGCTCGAGTGGGACGTGATCGGGAACGTGCAGCGTGTTTTTGGCGACAATGCGCGCGGGGATGCGAATGAATTCAGCGTAGGCGCCGTTGTTGAAGAGCAGATCGTCGCAGAGATTCTCCTGGCCGCGTTCACAGAAGAAGCATTGGCCGCAGGGCGCGGAGTTGAGAGCGACCACGCGATCGCCGGGTGCAAAGTCAGTGACGCCTTCGCCGGCCTGCACGACGGTTCCGGCTAGCTCGTGTCCAAAGAGAGCGGGGGGGACGATCATGCGCGCGTGATAGCCGCGGCGAAAGACTTTGAGATCGGTGCCGCAAGTGAGCGCCGCGCCTACCTCGACGATGAGCTCGCCGGGCATAGGCTTCAGGCACGGGAACGCGCTCGATGCGTATATCTTCGCGGCCGTGGAGGACAGCGGCCTTCATCGTTGTTGCCATACACCTACCTCTAGCAGGCGCCTGATCCAAGGGTGGGCTCGAGCATGATTTTCATCGAGTCGGCCTTGGGGTGCGATGCGATCTCGATCGCTTCAACAGCTTGTTCGAGGGGAAAGCGATGCGAGATCAGTTGGGTCAGGTCGAAACCGTTGCGGTATCCACCGAAGACCAGATCCGTAACTTCATCTAAGATTTCGAACGACGACGAATAGGAACCCATGAGCGTCTTTTCGTCCATGCAGACAGCGCCGGGATCGAAGGTGCATTCGCCGTGCTGGGTCTGCGCGAAAAGCATGACGCGACCGCCCATGCGCACGGCGTCCATGGCGGTCTTGATGAGCGCATTGCCGCCCACGGCAAGGATTACCGCATCGGCGCCGCGGCCGTCGGTCTCCTGCAAGACGCGCTCGACGACATTTTCGCTTCCGGCATGGATTGGATCTTTGAGGCCGTAGCGAGCGGCGATTGCGTGGCGTTCGTTATAGAGGTCGCTGGTGAGGACGCGGGCGCCGGTGCGCATGGCAAGAACGGCGTGCATGAGGCCGATGGGGCCCTGGCCAATGACGAGAACCGTGTCGTCGGGGCGGAGATTGAGCTGCTTGATTCCCTTGAGGACGGTGTTGACGGGCTCGACAAAGGCGGCCTGTTCAAACGGAACGCCCTCGGGAATGCGCACAACGCCGCGGCCCGCAACGATCCAATCCATGACACGGATGTACTCGGCAAAGCCGCCGCCGGAGGGCTCGAAGCCCGCGGTGACGCCGACCTTCTTGTAGAGACTGCATTGGGTCGGGGTCTGCTTGCGGCAGAAGTAACAATCGCCACAGGGGACGTGATGAAAGGTCATGACGCGTTCGCCAACTTCAAAACGGGTGACGCCGGCGCCGACTTCGACGATGGTGCCGGACATCTCGTGACCAAAGATGCGGGGCGCGGAGTGGGAGCCGGTGTGGATCTTTTTGAGATCGGTGCCGCAGATGCCGCAAGTTGCGACTTTGACCAGAAGCTCGCCGGGGCCGATCTTTGGGACGGGCACCGTCTCGACGCGCATGTCGTTGATGCCGCGATAGACGACGGCTTTCATGGTTGTGGGGATTTGGCCCTGGATATGGGCTTCAAGGTTGGATAGTTGGGTTGCCATGCGCTAGGTGGTCTGTGCCCTTTCGTCGAGGAAATCGAACAGGGAATCCCGAATGGCCAGAGAGGCCCTCTTACTATTCTCTCCCATCCTTATCAATTCAGGCCAGTAGAAGGGACGGAGGAGAACAAAAATGATGAACTTTGGGAACTGAAACTGGCCGGTTGGCGAGAGAAATCGGTTGAAATCGGGGAGGCGCGCGTCGACGCTGTCGCTGACGGCTTTAATGGCGTAGAAGGGGATGCTGCGCATGAGGGCGAGGCGGGCGATGGCCGCGGCTTCCATGTCGACGAGGGATGCGTTGTAGGCGGAGGCGAGACGGCGTTTCTCATCGGCGTCGGCGACGATGGGGCTGGTGGCGAGCCATGCATCGCCTGCCCCGGCATCGCAGCGAAAGCGCTCGCCGGTGCGGGTGTCGATGACGCCGGCAACGTTGAAGGCCTGGCCAGGTGCGGCTTCGGCGGTGAGCGCGCCGGCCCAGCCGATGGAGAAGACGAGGTCGATGGGGCCGCCGTCTTCGATGGCCGCGAAGGCGCGCGTGGCAGCGATCCTGGCCGGCGCCGGCGCAGGCGGCAGATCCATTCATCTTCTTCGTCGCGCTGGGCCCAGAAGTGGATGCCGTTGCGAGTGCTGTGCGGCCAGCCTTTGACGAGGGGCTTGAGCTCGCCGGGCATGGCGGCGATGAGGGCGGTGCGGGTCATGCGCTAGCCTGCGGTGCGTAGCCGTTGGCGCGGAACCACTCGATGGCGGCGCGCATGGCGGGATAAACGGGGACGATGCGGAAGTCGAGTTCCTGCTGTGCGCGGGCGCTGGAGGCGTACATTTTCTTGCGGCCCATGCGGACTTCTTCCAGCGTGGCGCGCGGCTCTTTGCCACGGATGCGGCCGGTGATCCACTCCTCGAAGAAGGCGTAGGTGGCGGCGACGGCAAAGGGGATCTCTCTTTTTGGCGAGGGGATGCCGGAGATGGCGGACATCTTGTCGAGGATCTGCTTGAGGGTGAGGTTTTCGCCGCCGAGGATGTAGCGGCGGCCGGGCGTGCCAGCGGTGAGGGCGGCGACGTGGGTGCGCGCGACTTCGGAGACGTCGACGAGGTTGAGGCCGGTATCCATGTAGGCGGGAAATTTGCCGTTCAGGAAGTCAACGAAGATGCGGCCGGTGGGCGTGGGCTTGGCGTCGTAGGGGCCGATGGGCGTGGTGGGGTTGAGGATGATGACTTGCTGGCCGGCCTCGTGCGGCTTCGATGGCGACGCGCTCGGCGAGAAACTTGGAGCGCTTGTATTGGCCGACCATGTCTTCGATGGTGACGGGCGTGTCTTCGTTGATGACCAGGCCGTCGGTGCGGAAGTGCATTGTGGCGACGCTCGAGGTGTAGACGAAGCGGGGCACGCCTGCTTCGCGCGCCATGCGGAGAAGTTCGCGGGTGCCGTCGACGTTGATCTTGAGCATCGATGCGGGGTCGGGGATCCAGAGGCGATAGTCGGCGGCGACGTGCATGACTGCGTCGCAGCCATCGAGAGCGGGGCGGATGGATGCGGGGTCGGCGAGATCGCCGACGTGGGTGTCGCCGGAAAGGCCTTTTAGATTGGCGAGATTGCTGTTTTTGCGGACGAGGAAGCGCAGGTCAGCACCCTGGGCAGCGAGAGCGTGGGCCACATGATGGCCTACAAAACCGGTCGCGCCTGTGAGGAAGACTTTCATGGGAGGGTCGTACGGGATTGACCGGAGGTTCTGGATCCCAGGTCCCAGAATCGGGACCTGGGGCACCCGAATTTTGGGTGAACTATTCTTTGACGGCTAATCGATGGCGTCGGGAACGAGCTGGATGTTCTTTTCGCCGGCGGCTTTTTTCTCGTTGTACTTTCTGACCCAGTCTTCCCAGTGCTTGCCGGCGGCGCGGTCTTTGCCAAACTCGAGACGGGCGATCTGGGCGTAACTTACCTTCCGTTTGTCTTCGGCGCTGGGCGTGTAGTACTGGACGAAGGAGTCGGCGAGCGTTGCACCCGTCTGGCGGTTGAAGATGTAGGCTTCAATACGTTCGCCGGATTTGAGCGTGAGGGTCACGTCGCCGCGATAGTCGAAGGCTTGTTCGAGGGCGTTCTTAATGTCTTCGTCCGAGGCCAGGTTGGGGATCCAGCCTTCGAGGTTGTGGTGCTCGAAGCCGGGGGCGACTTCGAGGGCTTCGACTTGTTCCATGGTGTATTTGAGGACTTCGGCGCTCATGCGTTTGTCTCCTCAAGGGCGCGGACGGGTTCGGCGATCTGCACGAGGGGGGCGTGGGGTTCGGGCTTCCATTCGTTCAACAGCTTGAGAGCGTGCTCGTCCTTATAGGAGCTGAAGGTGCCCTTGACCATGCCCCAGAAGCCGCGGAGCGAACCGAATCCATCCATGACGGCGGTGGGCTCGTAGCCGCAGCTCACCATGCAATTCGCGCATTTGGGATTGCCGCTGGCGACGCCGTAGTCTTCCCACTTGGTTGTTTCCATCAGCTCTTTGAAGGTCTCGGCGTAGCCATCCTGAAGCAGGTAGCAGGGGCGCTGCCAGCCGAAGATGTTGTACGCGGGCGAGCCCCACGGAGTGCACTCGTATTTGCGGTCGCCCATGAGGAACTCGAGGAAGAGCGGCGACATATTGAATTTCCAATTTGGTTTGCGATTGGAAAGGATGGCGCGGAAGAGGCGGCGCACGCGAGCGCGACCCATGAACTTGGTCTGATCGGGGGCCTTGTCGTAGCTGTAGCCCGGGGAGAGCACGATCCCTTCAACGCCCAGGTCCATCACTTCGTCGAAGAAGCCGCGGACGCTGTTGGGATCGGTGCCGTCGAAGAAGGTGGCGTTGGTGGTGACGCGGAAGCCGCGCTTGACGGCCTCTTTAATGCCATCGATCGCGATGTCGTATCCGCCTTCGCGGCAGACGCTGAAGTCGTGATGCTCGCGCTGTCCGTCAAGGTGGACGGAGAAGGTGAGGTACTTGGACGGCGTGAACTCGGGCAGGCGACGCTTGAGCTCGAGCGCGTTGGTGCAGAGATAGATGTATTTTTTGCGCGCGATGAGGCCGTTGACGATCTCGACGATCTGCGGATGCAGCAGCGGCTCGCCTCCGGGCAGCGACACCATGGGCACGCCGGCTTCTTCAACCGCGGCGAAGCACTGCTCGGGCGTGAGCATTTTTTTCAAGATATGCGGCGGATACTGCACCTTGCCGCAGCCGGCGCAGGCCAGGTTGCAGCGGAAGAGCGGTTCGAGCATCAGCACCAGCGGGTAACGCTTGTTCCCGGAGAACCGCTTCTTCAGGACGTACGTGGCAACCGTGGCCATCTGGGAGATTGGAACTGCCATCTTGTAAGTCACCTCAGGGGCTAAAGCCCCGATTCATGTCTTGCTTGAAGTGTCGGGGTTAAAACCCCGACCTACCAGTCGTGCCCTGTTACAAAGCCTGCTTCGTTACGTCGTGTGTTCCATGGCTTGCTTGTAGGTGGTCAAGGCGAGGAGCGGGAAATATTGGCGGTACATGGAATACGAAAGATAGAAGACGCGCGGGAAGCCTGTGCCGGTGTAAAGGGCCTGATGCGTTGGTCCCTCGCCGGTGCTCTCGTCCCAGCTTCCGTCGGGCTGCTGATGGGTTAACAGCCAGCGCACGCCTTTGGCAACGGAGTCAGAGCGATCGTCGCCGGCGGCGAGAAGTCCGAGCATGGCCCAGGCGGTTTGCGAGGGAGTGCTGGGGCCGATGCCGCGGGTGTTGGAATCGTCATAGCAGCCGCAGGTTTCGCCCCATCCGCCGTCGGGATTCTGCACCATACGGATCCATTCGGCCGCTTGCTGAATCTGCGGTTCGAGATGATCCATACCGATGGCGTCAAGCCCGCGCAAAACGAGGAAGGTCCCGTAGATGTAGTTGACGCCCCAGCGGCCGAACCAGCTTCCATCGGGCTCCTGCTCGCTGAGGATGAACTTGATGGCCTTCGCGACGCGCTTGTCGTCGCGCGTGAAGCCATAGTTCGCGAGCATTTCCAGAATGCGTCCCGTGATGTCGACGGTCGGCGGATCGAGCATCGCATTGTGATCGGCGAACGGGATGTACTGGAAGATCATCTTGGTGTTGTCTTTGTCGAAGCTGCCCCAACCGCCGTTGCGGCACTGCATGGCGAACTCCCAGTTGATGGCGCGCTGCGCGACTTCGTGCTGATATCGCTCGCGCGGGTTGTCGACCTTGTTGAGGGCGAGCAGGACCTGCGCTGTGTCATCGGTGTCGGGATAAAACTCGTTGTTGTACTCGAAGTACCAGCCACCAGGCTCGCAGTTGGGAACCTTCACGGACCAGTCGCCTTTGTGGCGGACTTCTTTGGAGAGCAGCCAATCGGCGGCTTTGATCATGCGTGCATCGCTGCGTGAGACGCCGGCTTCGCCGAGCGCGTAAACGGCCTGCGCAGTGTCCCACACAGGAGAGACGGCGGGCTGCATGCGGAATGTGGACTCAGGCATGCCAGGCGTTGGGTCTTGCTCGATGCCGAGTTTCTCAAACTCGTCGCGGGCGCGGATGACTTGCGGATCGTCTTCGCTGTAGCCGAGGCAGCGCAGCGCGATGATCGCGTTGAGCATGGCGGGGTAGATGGCGCCGAGGCCGTCGGTCATTTCGAAGCGCTCAAGCAGCCACTTTTCCGCGCGTTTCAGGGCGATGGTGCGCAGCGGGCGCAGATGCACGGCTTCAGCAAAGTGAAGAACGCGGTCAAGCAGGAGGAAGAAGTTGCGCCAGGACAGGATCGACTTGCGATCGAGCTTGAGGCGCAGTGCGGCGCTGGAGCGACCGCCGACGAACAGCTCATCGATCGATTGCTCGGGCGAGATCTTCTTGAACGGCTTCTTGGCGTAGATGATCGCCAGCGGGACGAGGATGGATCGCGACCACGAAGAGATCTCGTAGATATTGAAGTAGAACCAGTTGGGAAAGAGGACGATCTCGGGCGGGATGGCCGGGACCGCATCGTAGTCATACTGGCCGAGCGCGCAGAGATACATCTTGGTGAAGGTGTTGCATTCGACGACGCCGCCGTGGGCAAGAATCCAGGCGCGGCATTTGACCAGGCGCGGATCGTCGGCGCCAACGCCCATCAGCTTGGCCGAGAAGTAGCATTTGACGGAGAGCGAGATGTTGCCGGGACCATCGGGATACAGGCTCCAGCTTCCATCCTCTTTCTGATAGCGCATCATCTCGTTGAAGGCGCGCTGCATGCGGCCGGGATCGCCGCTCTCGAGAAGGGTGTGCAGAAAGATATAGTCGGCTTCGAGCATCGAGTCGCCTTCGAGCTCGCCGCACCAGGAGCCGTCGGGTTGCTGCTGGGAGAGGATGAAGCCGGCCGAGCGATCGATGGCGGTATCTACTTCAGAAAGGTCGGCGTCAATGCGCCCGAAGCGCGGCGAAGTCTGCCGGGATGCTGGAATGGCCGCGAGAGGTTTGGCGGTTGGAACCGCAAACAGAGTGGATCTCGTTTGGGCCGGTTCTGATTTGAATTTTTCACTGCTCATCGTGTTTTTCGAACCTCAGCAACGCGTTCAGGGGACCGGGCACACCGATCCGTCAGTTCCCCAGTGAAGCAAGGCCTCAAAATTGATTGCGAAAAGCCCGGGTGCATGTCCCGGATCTTGGTCTATGGGTTGCGGTCAGCGAACCGCAACAGGCTCTGCGCCGCCCGCGCCACCGATTGCCTGGATGATCTCAGGAGGGAGGCCAAAGCGAACGTTTTCCGGCATAACCTCAACTTCTTCGACGCTGTCAAAACCGTTCAGTTGCAAATAATTGACGACGTCTTCGACGAGGATTTCGGGGGCCGAGGCGCCGGCCGTGACGGCAACTGTATTTACGCCTTGCAGCCACTCGGGATCGATGGCTTGCGAGTTATCGATCAGGTAGCCGATGGTTCCCAGATTGCGTGAGACTTCAACGAGGCGATTGGAGTTGGAGCTATTGGTCGAGCCCACAACGAGGACCAGGCCGGCATTGTGCGCGACATTGCGCACGGCGACCTGGCGGTTTTCGGTGGCGTAGCAGATGTCCTGCGTATGCGGACCGGCGATATTGGGAAACTTCTCTTTCAAAGCATGGATGATGTCGCGGGCTTCGTCGAGGCTCAGGGTGGTCTGGGTCAGGTAGGCAACGCGGTTGGGATCGGGAACCTTCAGCTCAGCCACCTCTTCGACATTGGATACGACCTGGGTGACTTCAGGTGCCTCGCCGAGCGTGCCTTCGATTTCGTCGTGATCGCGATGGCCGATGAGGATGAGCGAGTACCCCTGCTTGGCGAACTTGACGGCTTCGATGTGGACCTTGGTGACGAGCGGGCAGGTGGCGTCAATGACTTTGAGGCCGCGGCCTTTGCTCAGCTCGCGGACGGCGGGTGACACGCCATGCGCCGAGTAGATGACGCGCTGGCCGTTGGGGACTTCCCCGATTTCATGGACAAAAATGGCGCCTTTTTCGGCCAGTTCATTCACGACGTAGCGGTTATGAACGATCTCTCGGCGGACGTAGATGGGAGCGCCGAAGGTTTCCAGGGCGATTTTGACGATGTCGATAGCGCGGACAACGCCGGCGCAGAAACCCCGCGGCTTCAGTAACAAAACCCTTTTCTGCGTAGGGGAAGCCTCGGTGTGCGTGCCGTCAGGTGTGGAGGAAAGCAGTGAAGTCGTCACATCTCTCAGTATACCAATCGGTCGATGGAAACAACAGCGCAGAGAGGATGGATGTACATGATGTAAGACGGGGTTGAGGGCTAGGTTGATTCCCTGCCGCGCCATGGGGTTTGGACCTGGTAGCTGGGAACCGCCGTTGCGTTCAACTTGCTGGCGATGAGCAGCTTGCGGCGGATGAGCCAGGCGACGGCCGATTGAGCGGCGCTCTTTGAGACGCCGATGGACTCGGCGAGATCCTGGTAGCTGATCTGGACCGGCGCGGCGCGGCGCTGCTGCTCGGCGGTGAGCCATAGATAAACGACGAAGCTGACAGGCCGCTTGTCGTGGCCGATGAGGTCGCGCAAGAGGACATTGGTGACGTAATCGTCCAGGGTGGTCATGCTTTGCGGGTTGGTCATGCTATGCGGGTTGGTCATGCGATGAGGGTCTGGCATGCTATGTCAATCGATACTATAGCAACCTGTACCTGATTGCAGGCAAGCGGGTTCCGGGCTATAGTCCGAGGCAGGTTGGGGGAGGATTTCTATGATTCGTGGGATCAAGATTGTGGGTATTCCGGTGAGCAACCAGGATGCTTCGCTGAAGTTTTACACGGAAAAGCTCGGCTTCAGGGTTGCGACGGATCAGCCGATGGGGCCGGGGCAACGGTGGATCGAGCTATCGATTCCGGGGTCGGATGTGCACTTGTCGCTTTTCACACCGCCGGGGCATGAGAGGCGGATCGGCGAGTTTCAATCAATGACGTTCTGGACGGACGATGTCTACGCGACGGCGGAGGAGCTGAAGGCGAAGGGCGTGGAGTTGTCGGCGGAACCACGGAAGGAAGTCTGGGGTACGATGGCGATCTTGAAGGACCCGGATGGGAACCAGTTTGTGTTCTCCAGCCGCTGATCGGCAAGGCGGGATCCAGACCTGAGTCAGGGTACCGCATGGATTTTATGCAGGCTTGGACGCAGAAAAATTCACTCGATCAAAGAAAATTATCGATTCGCCCCGTGCAACGTTGATGAATCGACATCTAACGGTCGAGGAGGCGTGTATGCCTGAGCTCGCGCACGCCCGCAAGATCCTTATCGTCGATGACGAGAAGGCGATTGCTGATTCTCTGGCCATGGTTCTCTCGACACGTCACTATGAGACGCGGGTGGCTTACTCGGCTGAGGACGCGATCGAGATTCTCGCGGCATGGCAGCCTGAGGTTGCGATTCTCGACGTCATTCTTCCGCGGATGAACGGGATTGACCTGGCGATTGTTGTGCGCGAGAACTACCCCCATTGCAAGGTCCTCCTCTTCTCGGGACAACCAGATGCCGGTCTCGTTCTGGAAGAGGCGTTGAAGAAGGGCCATAGCTTCGAAATTTTGGCGAAACCGGTCCCGCCGCAGCTGATGCTCGAGGCCGTTTCAGGACTGCTGGGTTCAGGGCTGGAATTGACGGATTAGGAACGCCAATCCCCGGTCCCCAAAGGCGAGGGACCGGGGGCACCCGGCCGAAATGCTCGGAGTTCAAAAAAAGCGGCTGCTCGCCTTCACAAGCGAGCAGCCTTGGATTTTCCAGCATAAACAAAGGACTATTGGGGTGGGTTGGAGACACCCGACTGGCCGGCATAGGCGGCTGAGTTACCGGCAGGTGCAGTCGGGGTCGCGGACTGCGCGCCCGGCGTGGTCTGCTCATCGATACCGATTGCCGATCCGGAGACGACGAGCTCGACGCGGCGGTTCTGTGCGCGGCCCGCTGCGCTGGTGTTGTCCGCGATGGGATGGGTTTTGCCGTAGCCGGTTGCGGAGATGTTCGCGTCGGACACGCTCTGTCCGACGAGATAGTCTTTCACGCCTTCAGCGCGCTCTTCAGACAGCTTCTGGTTGTATTCATCGGACCCGATGCTGTCGGTGTATCCCTCGACCTGCATCTTGAGGCCGGGGTAGGCGAGCAGAATGCCGGAGACCTTGGCGAGCTTCTCGCGGGCTTCAGGTTTGAGGGTGTACTTGTTGAAGTCGAACAACACATCGGACATGTTGACAATCAGGCCGCGTGCTGACTCGGTTGTCTGCAAGACCTGATTGAGCTGCTGCTTCAGGCGCTCGCGCATCTGCTCGGCTTGCTGCGCTGCCGCCTGGGCGGCCTGTTCGGCAGCCTGCTGCTGCTGACGGGCGGCTGCGGCGCGCGCTTCAGCTTCTGCTGCGGCGGCGTCTGCCTGTTTCCGCGCGGTGTCAGCCTGTTGGCGCGCCAGGGCCTGCTGTTCTGCGGCTGCCTTGGCAGCGTCGGCTTCAGCCTGCGATTGCTGCGCAGCCAATTCTGCATCTTTGCGCGCCTTGATCTGCGCGGCATCGTCGTCAGCCTTGATTTTGCGGATGGTCATGATGCGCGCATCTTCAGAGGCCTGCACGGCTTCACGGGCGAAGGTGATCTCCTCTTTGCGATCGCCTTTGTGCTGATCCATGTCGGTCGCGTTCTTCAGATCGAGGCGTGCGGTGTTGAGGGTGTCGGCGGCGTAGGTACCGGCACCGGCGGCATCGGCGATGCGCACGGCGTTCTCGGCTTCGTAGAGCTCAAGAGGCGATTGCTCGTTGCGGGTGATGGGATCGAGCACGGTGTGCTTGCCGGCCGTTTCGGCATAGGCGCCGCGCGGAAGCAGAGTGTAGTGCGCGTTGACTTGCTCGATGACGCCCTGGGTGCGGTCTTGCACGACGTTCTGCATGACTACCAAGTCGCTTGGCATGATGACCGCGAAGTAGGGCTCCGCGGTAATGATGAGGCCGAAGGACTGGAGATTGGTGGTGACGGTCAGATGCTCTTTATCTTTGGAGCCGTTGGGGAGAATCTCGCCCAGATTGATGGGGCGACCTTCCGGCGAGATGGCCCACAACACGTAAGTGAGGTACTCGGGGCCAAATCCGTTGGCGGGCGAGAGGCCCTGCACATCGAGATCGATGGAAGTGCGGCCGGCGCGCGATTCAACGCGCGCTTCGCCCTTTGCGTCAGCGAGGAGCGATGTTCCCTGGAAGCCGATTTTGGTGGATCCGCGGCGGTTGAAGTAGTTGATGGCGGGAAGGTCACGCCCCACGACTTGAATCTTGTAGATTGGCTCGCCGTTCTCCATGGTTTGCTGCATGGGCACCGGCCCGCTTTGCAACTGGAGGTTTCCCTGTGAGGTTGGGTTCGTATCTTGCGCTGCAGCCAATCCAGAAACGGCGAGCAACAGAAAGGGGAGTGTAAAAGCTGTTCTGCTTTTTATCATGACGTGTCTACTCCGATTGCGGGTTCGATGACAGCCGCGCAGAAGAACGCGGTGCTCTCGCCTGCTGCTGAGATGGATGCCATGCATGGAGGTGGCGTTGTCCTGCTTGTGCACACGCTGGAACCAAAGTGTTGCCGCACTCGCGAATCCGTTGCAGAATGAGATGCTTGGGCTTGTTGACTTGTCCTCGATCTTTTTCGAAAGCGCTTGCGGTGCAAACGCAATGTGAGTCATTTTGCTCACGAACGACGCGAACAGATCAAAAGACAAAATCGGTAGCTTTGGCGCAATCCAAAGAACCGCCTTCGAGGTCGAAATGAAATTCGAATCCGCAGCGCTTCGCAGTGTCGTCGTTCTCGCCGCTCTTGTTGTCTCAGGATGTTTCAGCCAGCCGAAGAACAATGCATCGGCTTCTCCCGTGGGCGATGGAGCGGGGGCCGCTTCAGGAAGTGGCTTCGCCGCCGCCGCAACAGATCCCCAGGACTGGTCGCATACCGTGGACAAGCCGGTGACAGATCCGGCGTTGAACATGACCGCCTTCACCGTGCATGTTCCGGCGGGGTGGAAGTTCACGGGAATGATCGAGCGCATTGGAGGCTGCCATGGAACGCTGGTTCCGGCAGACGGGCTGGCGTTTACAGCGCTCGCGCCGGACGGCGTGACCGCGATTGAGAGAATGCCGGGCACGAGCTGGGGATGGTCGAGCGATGGGACGAGCGGCGTGAATCCGAAGTGCGGGCCGGTCAAGATCGACACGGCTGCGGAATACCTGTTGAATATCGTGATCCCCAACATGCGGCCGGATGCGAAGAACATCGCGATCGTGCCCTTTACGCCGGAGATGAAGCAACAGGCGGCCGAGATCAATCAACAGGTCCAGGCTCAGGCACAGCACGGTATGAAGGTGTTGGTGGATGCGGCGCGCGTCCGCCTGCAGTACAACCTGAAGGGCCGGCCGGTGGAGGAGATTTTCTGGGCGTCGATTTCGTGCCGGGAGGTCGATATGCCGGCATACCCGATGCTGCACAGGGCCGCTGTGGATCGACATACCTGCAACTCGAACGGCATTGCGATTCGGCGGGCCCCACAAGGCAAGCTGGATCCGCTGATCGGCAAGAAGCTGGCTCCGCCGGAGATCAACCAGCAATGGGACAGTGAGATTTCGCACCGGATGCAGCAGCAGTTTGCCGCGTGGCAGAAACAGAACGACGAGCAGTTCAAGGCGATCCAGAACCACTTTAAAGAAGTGAACAACCAGATGACAGAGAACCACAACGCATTTATGGCGCAGCAGAAATCGAGCTTCGACAATGCGATGGCGCAGGATCGCGCGACGCAAGGGGCAATCGATCACGCGTCCCAGATGCAGGTGCGCGACTCGCTGAACCGGCAGCTCTTTGTCGATCCCAACACGGGGCGCAAGATTGAGACGTCAAACCAGTACACGCATAACTGGATCGGGTCGCAGGGGGATGTGTATGTGGGGTCGGATTCCACGTTCGATCCGAACGGCACGATTGATCCGGTGCGGGAGAGCTGGACGGAGCTGATTCCGGTGAATTGACAGCCTGTTTTTGAACGGAATAAAGGAACGACAAAGCGCCGGGTCTCGCAATTGAGGCTTCGGCGTTTTGTTTTTAAAGGAGAATGAACAAACAGCTTCCTGACAGGCTTCAACGAGTCTCGAAATGTATCCCCAGGGGCTGAGGCCCACTTAGCAAGCCATTTTCGGCCCGATTGAAGTCGGGCCCTGACTCATTCCTCGCTGCCCGAAGGAATGTCCCCTCAGGGGCTAAAGCCCTCCATTTTTGCTGGCGTTTGCGGCACGACTGAAGTCTTGCCCTTTTACAAAGCCATGCGCAGCTAGGTTTTTCACCCTGTAAAGTCGCGCCCTGTTACAAAGCCATGCGCAGCTGAGTTTTTCACCCTGTAAAGTCGTGCCCTGTTCCAGGTTTTTGTTTGTCGGCGGCATAAAATATTTTCATTTTCCACTTGCATTATACTAGTCGACTAGTACATTATTCTTCTCATGAAGCGGAGCACTCAGTCCGAAACTTTCGAATTTGCCTTCCGGCTCGACGCGCATAGCGGCGTTCCTGTCTATCGGCAACTGATCGACCAGGTGCAGGGCGCCATCGCGACCAACGCATTGCAGGCGGGCGACCAGTTGCCTACGGTGCGGCAGGTTGCGGTCGATCTGGCCATTAATCCCAACACCGTGCTTCGAGCGTATCGAGAGATGGAGATTCGCGGCGTGCTCGATACGCAACAGGGCACGGGCACCTTTATTGCCGACAAGCAAACGCCGCCTTCTGCGAAGGAGCGGGACCGGCAACTGGCGCAGCTTGCGGGTGAATTTGTTTCGCGCGCGGGCGCGGCCGGGTTGAGCATCAAAGAACTGATTCAGGCGTTGCAGCAGATGTCGCACGCGGGTCAACAGAGGAGAGACTCATGAACAAGCAAAGACAAGCAAATGGAGTGGCCATTCTGGCGTTTGCCATCTGCATCGCGGCCGGAGCTGTGGGCACCAAGCTCACGAATTCCCTGTTTCCCATTGCCGTGGGCGCACTGGTTGGGATCTACCTGCTGCTGGCGATCAAGGTCGTGGATCAGTGGGAGAAAGTTGCGGTGTTGCGGTTTGGCCGGTATCGCGGACTGCGCGGGCCGGGCGTGTTTCTGATTATTCCCGTGCTCGAAACGCTGAGCCGGTATGTCGATCAGCGCGTGCGTGTGACGACGGTGAGCGCCGAGTCGACGCTGACGCGGGATACGGTGCCGGTGAACGTGGACGCGATTATTTTCTGGCTGGTGTGGAACGCGGAGAAATCGATTCTTGAGGTCGAGAACTTTCTTGAAGCGATTACGCTGGGCTCGCAGACGGCGCTGCGTGAGTCGATTGGACGGCATCAACTGGCGCAGATGATTACCGAACGCGAGACGATGGGGCATGAGCTGCAGCGGATTCTCGACGAGAAGACGACGCCCTGGGGCATCACGGTGCAGTCGGTGGAGATTCGCGATGTGCGGATTCCGCAGGCGCTCGAGAATGCGATGTCGCAACAGGCGCAGGCGGATCGCGAACGGCAGGCCCGGGTGATTCTGGGCGATGCCGAGGTGCAGGTGTCGAAGCAATTTGCCGAGGCGGCGCAGGTGTATTCCGATAACCCGGTGGCGCTGCATCTGCGCGGCATGAACATGCTGTTCGAGGCGATGCGCGACAAGGGGTCGATGGTGATTGTGCCTTCTTCGGCGATTGAATCGATGAACCTGGGCGGTGTGCTGTCGACGGCGGCGATTGCCAAGCAGCAGTCGTGAGCGGAGAGGGTCATGAGGAAACATAGCTTCATCTCTGGGGTCATGCTGGTTTGTCTGGCGACGGCGATTGGGCACGGGCAGGCGGAAGGCCAGACGAGTGCAGCGCAGAGTGCGGCGGCGCCGGGTGTTGTGCCTCGACTGCCGATGCCGACGGGGACCTTCGGAATTGGGCGCGTCGGTTATGACTGGACGGATACGGCGCGGCCCGATCGCTTTGCGGCCGACAAAAAGGCGCATCGCGAGTTGATGGTCTATCTCTGGTATCCGACTGCAAAGGATGCAGAGGCTAAGGGCGCGTATCTGCCGGGCGCACAGGCGATGGACAAATCGCCGGCGATACAAGGGCGCATGCGTGAAGGGTATGGAGCCAATTGGCCGCTCATTGTTTCGGGTGCGATTTTTTCTCATGCGGTGGAGGGTGCTGCTGTAGCGAAGAGTCCCAAGCAATTTCCGGTGGTTCTGCTCTCGCATGGATTGGGTGGATCGGGGTTTGGGTATACGGCGCTGATCGAAGATCTGGTGAGTCATGGATACGTGGTCGCGGCGATTGAACATACCGAGACCGCGGGCGTGGTGGCGTTTCCTGATGGAAGGCTGGTGCCGGCGCACGAAGATCAGCCGCCGCCGGGGCTCTCGCCTGCGGAGCGTTGGCAGCGGATGATTGACCAGGTGACTGTGGGGATTTCGGAGGGCGCGGGCGATGTGCGCTTTGTGCTCGACCGGCTGACGGCGTTGAACGGCGGGGATGCGCGGAGTTTTCCGCTTGCGGGAAGGCTCGATTTGAATCGCGTTGCGGCGATGGGGCACTCGGCGGGGGCGGAGTTTGCGGCGCTGGCCTGCGAGCAGGATGCGCGGTTCAAAGCGTGTGTGGACCTGGATGGAGGAATGGTTCCGATTGCGGCTCTTCCCGAAGGTCCCGATGGGCAGACCATGCAGCAGCCGCTGCTGTTTCTTGAGGCGTTTCATCCCGAGTCGAACATGGGCGGGACGCATGAGCAGCACCTGGAGTACTTCAAGAAGCGCGAGGCGCAACTGGAGGCGACGAGGCCGGGAACGTTTGCGGTGGTTCTGCATTCTGCCGGGATTGTGCATGGAAGCTTTAGTGATGATCTGTTTCTTGAGGCGGGTGGGCAGGAACAAAAGCTCAGCGTGGCACGACACAATCTGGATTTGATCGAGAGTTTTGTGCGCGGATTTTTGGATAGGAACCTGAAGGGCGATGGAGAGACTTTGTTCGATCGGGTTGAGGCGCGGCCGGCGGATGCGGAGGTGCAGGCGTATGGGCGTTAGTTCGCGGCGTGTGGCTGTTGGAATCATCGGTTCCCTGCTGTTGTGCGGTGCTACCGGGTTTGCGCAGGTGGATTCGACGGAGCAGATGGTGGCGGTCGGTGGAATCCCCGGTCTCAGAATCGAGACCGGGGGCACCCGGCAGGTGATTGCGCAGGCGCAGGCGGACACGACGGTGCATGCGGTGCGGATGGTGACGGTTGAGAAGGACGTTCAACTGGAAGTGCTGGATTGGGGCGGGACGGGACGGCCGCTGATTTTTCTGGCGGGCATGGGCAATACGGCGCATAACTTCGATAACTTTGCGCCGCTGTTTACTGCGCATTCTCACGTTTACGGGATTACGCGGCGGGGGTTTGGCGCGTCGAGCAAGCCGGCGCCGAAGGACGGGAACTACGGCGCCTATCGGCTGGGCGACGATGTGCTGGCGGTGATGGAGGCGTTGCATCTCGATCGGCCGGTGCTGGTGGGGCACTCGTTTGCCGGCGAGGAGATGAGTTCGGTGGCGAGCCGGCATCCGGAAAAAGTTGCCGGGGTGATTTATCTCGATGCGGCGTATGGGTTCGCGTTCTTTGATCCGGCTCATCCCTCGCTGGAATTGGCGATGAATGAAGTGAAGCAGCGCATCGAGCGGATTGAGGCGGGTGGTGTGGATGAGAAGCAGGCGTTGCTGGATCTGGAGACGGATGTGAATCAGTTTGCGAAGACGCTGCATGCGAACAACCTGGAACTTGCGACCATGCCGCCGATTCCGCCGCGGAGCGCGATGGGGGCGGCTTTCAACTACGGCGTGGAAAAATTTACGTCGATTCCGGTGCCGGTGCTGGCGATCTTTGCTTGTCCGCATAATTGGGATGGATTTTTCCGCGGGCAGCCGGAGGTTAAGGCGCAGCGAGAGGCTGCGGATTTGGCGATGTGCACGGCGGCGTCGAAGGCGTTTGAGGCGGATGTGCCGACGGCGCGGGTGGTGCGCATCGCGAACGCGGATCATTATGTTTTCAATTCGAACCGGGCTGAGGTTGTGGAGGAGATGAATCGGTTCTTGGCTGGAGTGGATTGAAGCATGAGTGAATCCACTCTCAGAAGCAAATCCTGTGAAACTGTGGAGGGGGTGTCTGCAGGCTGCTGATTTTGGACAGCTTGGCAGGGGTCCACAGTTTCACAGTCGTTTTTGAGGGTGTTTTTATTTTGTATTTCCCGAGCAGAATGGAGGGCGGAGGGCACCCGGTTTTTACTCCTCCTCCAGGGGCTTGTACCGTTTGCAATGTTTCTCGCAGGCGACGCAGTCCTGGGGGCGTTCGCATTCGTGGTTTTCTGGGCCAAGTTCCTCGCCGTCGTCGGTCAGGGAAAGGGTTTTCACGGTTTTGAGCAAAGTGGCGGGATGATCGTAGTCGAGGTTCTTCATGGCGATCTGGAGGCCGCGGAAGAAGAGGCCGGCCTGTTTGGTATTGATTCTGGAAGTGGCGAGCGCCCCCATGATTTGGGCCAGCGCGAGTTGGATGGAGCTGTTGTCTTCAAGCACGGGCAACTGAAGCGGCTCGTAGGATGGAGTTTTCGCGGTTCGAGCAAAGGCATGCAGGCGGGTGTGGTAGTAGCAGTAGGGCTTGTCTTTGAGGGCGGGAGAGCCGCAGAGGTTTCCGTTGGTTTTGATGTGTCGACATTTGAAAATCATTTCTTCGTTCCCTTCTTTCCCGAAAAAAATAAAAAAAGATAGACCCTGTAGATAAGTTCTCTCGTTTCAGTTGCTTGCGGACTGGTTGGCATCGCAAGATATAGAAATGATGAGGCTTATTTGCAGGGTCTAGATATCAAAGGGGTTATGGAGCGGTTTGAGAGCGTTCCTGCGCGAGCTTCGCAGGTGCTCACCCAGTTGACAATTTCAAGTATCCGCTTTGCGGAGAAATAATATGCAAATTTGGGGAAACTTTATTGCTTTTGGAATGAGGGGGTTGCGAAAAAGATTGAGGTGGGGGGCTTGACAAGAATTGCTGAGCGCGTCGGGGCGGGAATCAGGGGTTTTTCACGAGGCAGGAGAGATAAAAACATTCCGCAGGGGCTCAAGCCCGGGTTCATGGGGGTCTGTTGCGGCACGACTGAAAGTCGTGCCCTGACTCTTTTCGTCGCTTCCCTCCGAGCGGTTGAACGGGATCAAAATACGCGAAGGACAACCGCAGATTCTTCGACTCACCACCCCCAAACTGAACTACGTTTGGGGCCCCGTTCGCTCAGAATGACAGCCATCCCCCGGGGCTAAAGCCCGGGTTAAAAAGGGTCTGTTGCGGCACGACTGAAAAGTCGTGCCCTGACTCTTGTCGTCGCTTCCCTCCGAGCGGTTGAACAGGATCAAAATACGCGAAGGACAACCGCAGATTCTTCGACTCACCACCCCCAAACTGAACTACGTTTGGGGCCCCGTTCGCTCAGAATGACAGCTATCCCCCGGGGCTGAAGCCCGGGCTCATTGAGGGTCTGTTGCGGTACGACTGAAAGTCGTGCCCTGTTACAAAACAGAGTCTTCGAAGAGGACCGCGTTTTCGATGGGACAAGCGGAGCTTGTCGCCCGCCCCCCGCGGCCAGCAGTTAGCGGCTGGAGGCGATCATTTGGCCGGCGTGCTGGAGGCTGGTCTCGGTCACTTTGGCGCCGCTGAGCATGCGGGCGACTTCGTGGGTGCGGGCGCGGTCGTCGAGGAGGCGGACCTGGGTTTTGGTGCGGCCGTCGACTTCGCGCTTGTCGATGAGGAAGTGCTGGTCGGCGAAGGCGGCGATCTGGGGAAGGTGGGTTACGCAGAGGACCTGCTGGCCTTTGCTGAGGGCTTTGAGTTTCTGGCCGACGGCTTCAGCGGCGCGGCCGCCGATGCCGATGTCGATTTCGTCGAAGACCAGGGTGCGCGGGGTGGGTATCTTTTTCTTTGGTTTGATGGCGGATTCTTCAACTGTTACTTTGAGGGCGAGCATGACGCGGCTCATCTCGCCGCCGGAGGCGATTTCGTGGAGGGGCTTCATGGGTTCGCCGGGGTTGGTGGCGATGCGGTATTCGACTTCGTCCCAGCCGGTGGAGGTCCAGGTTGTTTCAGGGGCTAAAGCCCCTTCTTTTTTTTCGCGGCTATCGGCACGACTGAAGTCGTGCCCTTTCAAAGCTTCGGCTTTCGCAGGGGCTAAAGCCCGATCATTTTTCTCGGGGCTATCGGCACGACTGAAGTCGTGCCCTGTTACAAGGCCCGCATCTCGTGAAGTTTTTGCAGGGGCTAAAGCCCGATCGTTTTTTTCGATCTTTTCGGCACGACTGAAGTCGTGCCCTGTTACAAGGCCCGCATCCCGTGAAATTTTTTCGCTCGCGGTTCGGTCGGGCCCGTTCCCATCTTCTGATGCCCGGACGTCGATGGCGAAGCGGACTTTCATGGCTAGGGAGTTGATCTGGGCTTCGGCGAGTTTGGCTAGTTTTTCGGCGGCGGCTTTGCGCTCGGCGTGGATCTTGGTGGCGGCGGCGCGATAGGCTTCGGCGGCGGTGGCCAGGTCGGCGCGGAGAGTTTTGAGGAGGCCGTCGCGGTCTTCGACTTCAGCGAGCTTGCTGGCAACGTCTTCGCCGAAGGCGATGACGTCATCGATGGTCTTGCCGTATTTGCGTTTGAGACGGTCGAGGGCAGCGAGGCGGTCTTCGATTTCGGCGAGACGCTCCGGCGAGGCGTTGATGCTTTCAGCGTAATCGCGGAGGCTGGCGGCGAGGTCGCCGACGGTGGCGCGGGCGCTTTCAAGCTGCTGTACGGCATCAGTGAATTTTGCATCGTAGCGGGCGAGTTCTTCGACGTTCTTTTTGGCGGCGCGGAGGGAGCTTTCGGCGGAGGCTTCGCCTTCGTAGAGTTGTTCGAAGGCGCTGACGGCGGCGGCGTAGAGCTTTTCGGAGTTGGCGAGGACGCGCTTCTCGGTTTCGAGGGCTTCGTTTTCGCCGGCGACGAGATGGGCCTGCTGGATTTCCTTGTTCTGATAGGTCCAGAGGTCAACCATGCGGAGGCGGTCCTGCTCGCCTTCTTCGAGCTCGCGGAGTTTCTGCTGCGCGGTGTGCCAGCGGGTGTAGGCGTGGCCGACGGCTTCGGTTGAGATGCCGCCGAAGCGGTCGAGCAGGATGCGCTGCTGAGGCTGGTCGAAGCTGGAGAGGGTTTCACTCTGGGCGTGGACGAGGGCGAGTTCGGGGGCGAGAAGCTTGAGGACGGCGACGGTGGCGGGCTGGTTGTTCACGAAGACGCGGCCTTTGCCGTTTTGGAGGATTTCGCGGCGGAGGATGATCTCGCTGCCTTCTGCGTCGATGCCGTTTTCTTCGAGGACCTGGTCGGCGGCGGGAGTGGATTGGAAGACGCAGGAGACGGTTGCCTTGTCGGCGCCGTGGCGCACGAGTTCGGTGGACGCCTTGCCGCCCATGAGAAGGGCGAGGGCGTCGACGAGGATCGACTTCCCTGCTCCGGTTTCGCCGGTGAGCAGGTTGAGGCCAGGGCCAAAGACGGCGATGGCGTGATCGATGACCGCGTAATTTTCGGCGCGCAATTCAACTAGCATTTTTGTTGGTCAATCCGAGCGCAGCATAGCATGATCCACCTGCGGTGGGGGGCGCCCCTTGAGGTTCGTGGTTTACCACTTAACGTCCCGCAGGGGTTAAAACCCCGTCGTTTACAAAGGGCTCTTCGGCACGACTGAAAGTCATGCCCTGACTCTTGTTGTTGGCGGCTCGAAGAGTCGATGTACATGAAGCTCGGGTCTCAGAATCGATTGCCCGGAGCTTTTCGGTCATCCTCGCCGGGCCATGCCGACGCGGCTTCGCCGCGTACCCGGTTTTGAATTCGATTTGGCGGTTTGCGGCACGACTGAAGTCGTGCCCTGACTCTTGTTGTTGGCGGCTCGAAGAGTCGATGTACATCCGGTGAGGCCCCGGTCTCAGAATCGAGACCGGCCACCTGCGGTGGGGCCAACCGGTGCGTGCGCGCCTTGAGGTTCGTGGTATCCCAGGTGCCCAAGTGCGAGGCACCTGGGGCACCCGGCGAAGGTGGGCTGTTTCGAGTGAAGTTGAGGGTGAAGCGAAATGTCCCTCAGGGGTTGAAACCCGCGTCGATAGGAGGCTCATCGGCACGACTGAAAGTCGTGCCCTGTTACAAAGCGAGCATCCAATCGGTGTGCGGGGCCTGAAATCGTCGAAGGACAACCGCAGATCCTTCGACTCACCACCCCCAGGCTGAAAAACGCCTGGGGCCCCTTTCGCTCAGGATGACAGCGGGTTTGTCGCGATTTCAAAGCGGTCAATTCAAGCGCGCACCACATGGGTAACTTGGTTGGGGTCACTGCGTCTGATACCGTGAATACTGAGGTGAATGCTTCATTGACTGCTGCTCTCTTGATGTTTTTGCAGGCTGATCCGGCTCCGGCTTCGACGGGCGGTTCCGGTCCCAGCGCCATTGTCGAGATGATGAGCAACATGGGCGGAGTGGCCCTGGCTGTTCTCGTCGTGCTGCTTTTTGCGAGCCTCTATTCATGGACCATTATCCTGGGAAAGATTTCTGCTTTTGGGCAGGCGACGAAGGAGAGCCGGCGGTTTATCCGGTCTTTCCGCAAAGCTTCGCGGCTGCAGGAGATTGCGGCGCTGGCGGTGGATTGCAAGGGGAGTCCGCTGGCGCAGGTGTTTGAAGACGTCTACGAGACGTATAAGCGGCAGACGGGCGGGCTCAGGGCCGCCGCGGAATCTGGTGCCGCTGGAGCGCTCGGCGCAGACGGCTGCGAGCGAAGCGGTGACGGCGCTGGAACGGCGGATGACGTGGCTGGCGACGATTGCGGCGACGAGCCCGTTTGTGGGTTTGTTCGGGACGGTGTGGGGCGTGATTGACGCGTTTCACGGACTGGGCACGGCGGGCGCGGCGACATTGCGCGCGGTTGCGCCGGGCATCTCGGAGGCGCTGATTACAACGGCTGCGGGATTGTTTGTCGCGGTGCCGGCGGTGGTGGCGTACAACCAGTTCACGGCGCGCATTCGGGTGTTTGCTTCGACGATTGATGATTTTTGCCGGGAGCTGCTGAATTCGCTTGAAGAAGTTCCTGTGCGCTCGGCGCAGGCTGCGCGCCCGCCGGGGCCGGAACCGATTCAGGGAGGCCGCTAAGAGTGGCCTTTACTTCCAGCTCGGGGGCGACCCGATCGTCGCTGGCTGAGATCAACATCACTCCTCTGGTGGATGTGGTGCTGGTGCTGCTGGTGATCTTTATGATCACGGCGCCGGTGTTGCAGTCGGGGATTGAGGTTGCGGTTCCGAAGACGAAGACGGTGAAAGAAATTACGGAACAGCGGCTGGTGTTGACGATTGATAAGAGCCAGCAGGTTTTTCTGGGCGATGCGCCGGTGAATGTGCACGAGCTGGCGAAGAAGCTGCAGGATCGCGGTGTGGATCCGTCGACGCAGGTGATTTATTTGCGTGCGGATGAGAATGTGCCGTTTGGGGCGTTTGCGGCGGTGATGGATGCGGTGAAGCAGGCGGGGATTACGAATGTTTCGATTGTGACGCAGCCGCTGGAGGCTAAGGCTTCGGCGCCGGGGAATTAGCGGAGGCGTCGGACGCATTTCGACCGTCCCTACGGGACGGGATTTTTTGTTTTGGAGCGGACCCAGGGTTCCGCTGCGCTTCACCCTGGGCTACTTTCGGTTCTCCCTCCGGGAGAAGGAACGGTGCGACACGGCAGAAGGATTCGGTGGGACCCTGGAGAGAGCGCGAGGCATCGCTCGTGGGTCGGCTTTACCCGTGGATGACGGTTGCAAAGCGATTTGGATGAAATGGGTTTCAGGAACATGGCGAGTTTTTTAGAGGGCGGGGCGCAACTCGAGGAGGAACTCGCGGGGGATGTGGTTCGCGATCCTCTGGCGAAGCCTGCTATCGGCTCGTTTGTGCTACATGGGGCGCTGTTCGGATCGCTTGTACTCTATGGGATTCTGAACGGATTTTTTCATCATGCGCTGTGGGGCGCTCCGGGAGCGGGGAGTGCGATCCAGGTGAGCCTGGTGTCGAATGCGCTGCCGCTGCCGAATGACCATCCGGTGAACGATAACGTGCTGACGACGGAGAAGCCGAGCGAGGCTCCGGCACCGCCGACGCCGAAGGCCAAGGAAGCTGACGACGAGAAGGCGATTCCGATTCTTGGCAAGCCGCAGAAGGCGCAGATCCAGAAACAGAAAGAGACTGTGCAGAAGACGCAGACTCATCAGCCGCCGCCGAAGCAGGAGAATCGGGCACAGTTTGGGGAGCAGTCGGGGGCGAGCATGCCGCGGAGCACGATGGCGCAGCCGACCACTTCTGCTCAGCCGGTGAGTGTTACCAACGGGGACTTCGGTTCGCGCTTCCCCTGGTACGTGGACGGCATCAAACGAAAAGTGAGCCAGAACTGGATTCGCGGACAAGTGGACTCACGGACGCCCAAGGGAGCCACGGTGCAGATTTACTTCAAAGTGAGCCGGCAAGGGACACCTTCAGGTTTTCGCATCAACACTTCGAGTGGAAGCCCGACTCTGGATCGGTCGTGTCTGCTGGCGACGCAGCGTGTTGACACATTCGGCGACCTGCCGCGCGAGTCGAACGACCAATGGCTCGACGTGACCTATGATTGTACGTATTGAGTCCTGGCGCGCAGGTTGAAAGCGTTGCGCCCAACTTTTGGAAGGACCGACTATCGCATGAAGAGAAACTCCCTCTTTCTCCCCCTGTCTGCTGCTTTTTTGATCGCTCTCTCACCCGTAGCTGTTTTGGCGCAGGATTGGGTTCATACCGGAACCAATCTTGGCGCGGATCGGATTCGGCTGGCGGCGGCCGATTTCAAGGGCACGGGCGGTGATCCGCAGACTCCGTTGCTGAAGAATATTTTCGACGCGACGCTTTATAGCGATCTGGGCAATGCGGGCATTTTTGACCTGGTGTCGAAGAGCATGGCTCCGCAGGCAACGCCGGGGTCGCCGCAGGAGATCAACCTGGGACAGTGGGCCGCGGCGCCGGCGAATTCTGCGATGGTGGCGTTTGGGCAACTACAGGCGGCCAACGGACGGCTGAGCGTGCAGGGCTGGCTGTTCGATGCGCGCAACACGACGAGCCCGCAGATTCTCGGCAAACAATACAACGAGGCGGCCACGCAGGACGAGGCGCGGACGATCGCGCATCGCTTTGCGGATGAGATTATTTTGCGGCTTGGCGGAGGCATCAACGGAATCGCCGAGACGAAGATTTACTTCATCAGCACGCGGTCGGGGTCGACGGAAGTGTGGTGCATGGATTACGACGGGCAGAATCAGCACCAGGTGACGCACCTGGGGACGATCACGCTGTCGCCACGCATCTCGCCGGATAATTCGCGGCTGGCGTTTGCGTCGCTGGGCAATGAGGGCTGGGCGGTGCGCATGTACTCGCTGGAGCTGAACCGTGTGGTTTCGTTTCCGGGAGGAACGGCGGGGGGCAGCAATCAATCGCCGGCATGGTCGGCGGACGGGGCACGGGTGGCGTTCTCATCGTCGCGGACGGGTGATCCGGAGATCTGGCTGGCGGATGCGAGCGGCGGGAATTTGCGCAGGCTGACGTCGTTCAGAGGGCCGGATGTTTCGCCGACTTTCAATCCGCGGACGAACGCGCAGATTGCGTGGGTGAGCGGGCGGACGGGATTGCCGCAGATTTACACGATGGATCTGGACGGCGGGAATATCCAGCGGCTAACGGATGGGGGCTATGCGGTGTCGCCGTCGTGGGCGCCGAATGGAGCGCTGCTGACGTTCAGTTGGAATCGCAAGTATGGGCCTGGCGATCCGGGCGGCCAGGACATTTACGTGATGGACATTGCCAGCATGCGGTGGCTGCAGATCACGCATGAGGCGGGGACGAACGATTTTCCCTGCTGGGCGCCGGATGGGCGGCATATTGTGTTTGAGCGCAGTGTCGGTGGGCATCCGCAGATATGGACGATGCTTGCGGATGGGACGGAGCAGCACCAGTTGACGCACTCTGGGAATAACAGAATGCCGAATTGGAGTTGGAAGTGAATTCGGGAAGGACGTTTACCTTGTGTGCGCCTTATGACAGGTGTTGCCTGAAGAGAGCGACTTCTTTTGCACTATCATCAAACTATAGAGAGCCTTTCCTCCGGTTGCAGGGGAGTATGGAATCTAAACCGCTTTAGAAGGGAGATGAGCGAAGAATCGTGCTGAATTTGACAAGAATCTCGTTCATTCAGCGCAAACCGCTCACCTGACATCCACTTTTTTTCTTTAACGGAAGGAGCACTCCATTGAACCATCGCTTACGGATTTTGGCGCCGCTTGTTGTTCTCGTCGCATTGGTTTCAGTTACCGGTTGCAAGAAGAAGGCTGCGCCGTTAGGGCCATCGGATACGGCTCCGCCGGCAGCGGCTGCGCCAGCGCCCACGGCCCAGATCACGGCAACGCCGACGGTGGTTTCGGCGGGTGATCAGGTGGTTCTTTCGTGGCGGACCTCGGATGCGACGACCGTCTCGATTGACGGCATCGGCGACGTACCCACATCGGGCGTACGGACTGTGACGCCGACGACCTCGACGAGCTATCACGTGGTGGCGACGGGCGCGGGCGGCACAGCGGACGCAACGGCGCGCGTGACGGTGAATGCGCCGCCGGCGGTTGTGGTTCCGACGACGAGCATGAGCACCGAGGAAGAGTTCAAGGCTCACGTGCAGGATGCGTTCTTCGACTACGACACGTACGACATTCGCAACGATGCGCAGGCTGTGTTGTCGCAGGATGCTTCGTACCTGGTGAGCCATCCGGACATCAAGGTGGTGATCGGCGGGTACTGCGATGAGCGCGGGTCGAACGAGTACAACCTGGCTCTCGGGCAGAACCGTGCGGATGCGGCCAAGAACGCGCTGGTGACGGCGGGGGTCGCGGCGAATCGTATACGGGTTGTCAGCTATGGCAAGGAGAAGCCGTTCTGCTCCGAGTCGACGGAAGAGTGCTGGCAGCAGAATCGCAGGGCTGGGTTCACGATGGATCGGTAAATGACTCGTCTTAGGATCATGGAAGAACAACCGCAGATCCTTCGACTCACCACCCCCGAACTGAAATACGTTCGGGGCCCCGTTCGCTCAGGATGACAGTTCCACTTTTCTCACAGTCTTAGGGACGGGACGCTAAAATTCGAGATGGAAACCGGCCTGGCTGCTCCGATGGGCAGGCCGGTGCATCCTAAAGACTCATGGGGACGAGCCTTCAGACTGGCTGTGTCCCCTTCCCTCAAGTCAGATAAGGTGAGTGATGCCAAAATCCTTCAAATTACGGAATTGTCTTCTCGTGGCAGTCGCGGCGGCGGCACTGTGTGCGCCGATGCCGGCCCACGCGGCCTCGAAAGAGATTATTGAACTGCAGACGCAGGTGCAGCAGTTGGTGGATATGGTGCAGCGTCTGCAGTCGACGCTCGACAGCCGGTTTGGCGTGTTGCAGCACCTGGTGGAGCAAACGGCCGACAACGCCAACCAGATGACTGCGACGGTGAACAAGCTGGAGCAAAAGATCAATGCGCAGACCGAGGCGACGGGCGGGAAGCTGGATACGGTTTCGGGGCAGGTTCAGTCGCTGAACGACTCGCTGGATGAGCTGAAGACGCGGGTTGCCAAGCTGGACAAGTCGGTGCAGGAGCTGCAGTCGCAGTTGCAGAATATTCAGAGCCAGCCGCAGCAGCAGGCTGTGGCCCCGGGGGGCGCTGCTCCAGGAGGACAATCTCAGGGCGCGCCGATGCCGGATGGTCAGCCGAGTCAGGCTCCGCAAGGGGGATCGCCGGCGGCGATGTCACAACAGGCGCCACCCCTCGCGGAGACGTACCAGGCGGCGGTTCGCGATTACAACTCGGCGCACTATGAAGTGGCGGCGGGCGAATTTCAGGATGTGCTGCACTACTATCCGAATGACGACCTGGCGGGGAATGCGCAGTTTTTCCTAGGCGAGATTGCGTATCGGCAGCAGAATTACGCGGACGCGGTGAAGGCCTACAACGCGGTGCTGGAGGGATTTCCGGGAAGCCCGAAGGCTCCTGCGGCGCAGTTGCGCAAGGGTCTGGCGCTGATTGCCGAGAACAAGAGGGATACCGGCATTCATGAGCTGCGCGCCCTGATCCAGCGGCATCCGCAGACACCTGAGGCGGCGCAGGCCCGCAGCAAGCTGAACGCGATGGGCGTGCGGATTGTGGCGACAACCAAGTAAGCAGGCTTATTGAATGAAGTCGGCGGGCGTGAGCTCGGGCATCAGGACGAATAAGTCATAGCCATAGACGATGCGCTGCCAGTCGGGCGGCATGTCGATGCCGCGGAAGCGCAGCTTGCGCAGGTCGAAGAGCGTGAGCGTTGTGCCAGGGCCGGATTGCGGAAGCAGGTCGGCGACGGCGGGCGCCAGCCATTTGTATTCGGGATCGTCTGCCATGACAAAGGGCTGGTGAGCAAGCGGCTTGGCGTATCCGGCGAAGAGGGCGTGCTCGCCGCGCGCGCCGAGCACAAGAATGTGCAGCGATTGCGCCCCTTCCCCGTCGGCGAGTTCCGCGATGAAATTTCCCAGATCGCGCTGGTGAAGGACATTGAAGCCTTTGCCCAGGTGGTCATCTCCAAATTTAAAAAGGACGCGCATGGCGGGGGTGTCTGCCGTTGCGGCTGCGTAGTCGGTTAAGAAATGCTGCTTGAGCAGAGTGGCGCGGAGGCTGTTGGACTCGGGCGCGCCGGCGGCGTTGAGGCGATAGATACGGCGCGAGATGAGGAATTCGTGCAGCAGATCTTTTGTGGCAGAGGTGCCGTCGGCGGCGATGGCTTCTTCAAGCGGAGCGGTGTCGGCATCGGTTGAGGCGAGGAGAAAGAGCTGGCCGGGATCGCCGGTGTCGCGGGTCTTCTGGTCGGCGGCGTGCTCCTTTGCTTGCACGGCGGCAATCGCGGCTTGGGACTTCGGGCCGGGGTTGGTGGCGCGCATGGCGTCGAGGAGGGTGCCAGCAGAGCCGACGAATTCCTGATCGAGTCCCCAGAGGGCGAAGTGCGGATTGTGCGATGCGGCGGCGCAGTGGGCGGCGAGATCGTTCTCTTCGCGAATATCCAAAAAGGCCATGTTGTTGGGATGGGCCTTGGCGCGCTCGCTCATGCGCGCGAGACGATCGGGGCTGCGCAACAGTGCATTCACAAAAGAGGCGGCCTGAGGACCGGACTCGACGGCGTAGGCGTCGGGACGGACAAGATCGCAGAGAGCGGAGGCGAATTGGGGAATCTCGCGGGTGATGTGGTCTTCGCCCAGGAGAATGAAGCGCGGTTGTTCAAGCGCGCCGGATAAGACGGCAGCGCCGTCGCCTGCGAATTTCCCGTCAGAAAGCACAAGGGGCGTACGCGCCTCGAGGAGCGCGGTGGCTAATGTCGGCTTGGTGACGCTCTGTGCGGCGAGAGGGCTCGCGGTCAAAAGGATCGCGAGAACAATTCTCGGTAAAGTCATGCAGGGAGTACGCGCCGGGTGATGCCTTGAGTTCCATCTATGTGCAGAGGTGATGCGCGGGGGGTTGATTCTTTTGGAAATAAGGTATGCTTTTGGGAGATCACCCCAGACGTTCGGGTCCCTACGTGCCAAGTGAGTTTTTGACCCGGGGAAGGTTGGCAACACGAAGACCAGCCGTGAGCAGCAACTTGGAGGAGCAGCCGTGCCGGACCAGCAGCCAACTGCCGATCGTTTTTACTCTTGGACACGCACCAGCCTGTGGTTCGTGGCGGTTGTGATTGCGGTTCTGATGGTCAAGGGGCTGAGCTCTGCGCCCAATGTGTGGCCTCTTCTTCCCCTGGTGCCCCTTCCCTTCGCGTTCCTCGTCAACTTCTGGCTGGCGTTTAAAAAGTGCCATAAGGCGCAGGTTGATTTGCATGGGACGACGCCGCACGCGGCCCAGGCGTTGAGCGAGGCTATTTTTGGGATGACGCTGATTGCGGCTTCGGGGCTGGTGATTGCGTTGATTATTGGGTTTTTGCTGGGAAGGACTGTGCACAATTAAGCGGGATGCGGGTGGTGATGTCTTTCGTCAGTGCTGAGGCAGTGACCGCATCGAGTCCGAAAATACATCCTCCGGGGCTGAAGCCCCCTCCATAAAACACCTCTTGCGGCACGACTGAAGTCGTGCCCTGACTCTGGTGGTCGCCCTTCCGGATGATGTGTTGGGATCTGCGCGTTGGGGGTGTGGTATCCCACCCATCCACGATGAGGCTGTGGATGGATGGGGCACCTTGGCGGTGGAGGTTCGTGGTATCCCAGGTCCCCAAAGGCGAGGGACCTCCACCCCACGAACATGGACCCGTTCGCGGGGGCCCCGGGACCTGGGGCACCCAGATTTTGACGCTGCACACCTATTGCAGGCTGGACATCAGGGACTCCAGGGCTGATTTGGGCGGGCGGGTCATCGACTCGGGAAGCTGGCCCAGGGGTTCGTCGACGAGGTTGAGCAGGTCGATGAACGAGGGCTTCTTGGTGTCGATGTAGAAGACGCCGGTGAGGACTTCGTTGTTGGCGTGGGCTTCCATCAGGGTGCTGACGGCCGTGGCCTTGTTGGTCGGGTCGTAGTCTTCCTGCAGTTTCTTCAAACGCAGGCTCGAGCCATCATGCATTTCGACGTCGAGCACGGTGCCGGAATCGTAATCGACTTCGATGTCGTCGAAGCTGGCGACGAAGTCGACTTCGTTGATGGGCTCATCGTGATCCTGCATGAATTTGTAGCTCTTGGTTGAGCCTTCGTGATCGTTGAAGGTGACGCAGGGGCTGATGACGTCGAGCATGACCGTTCCCTTGTGGGCGATGGCGGCCTTGAGCATGGCGAGGAGCTGCTTTTTGTCCCCTGAGAACGAACGGCCGACAAAGGTTGCGCCGAGCATGATGGCCATGGCGCAGGTATCGATGGCGGGCAGATCGTTGATGACGCCGGTCTTGAGCTTGGAGCCGAGGTCGGCGGTGGCGGAGAACTGGCCCTTCGTCAATCCGTAGACGCCGTTGTCTTCGATGATGTAGATCATGGGAAGATTGCGGCGCAGCAGGTGAACGAACTGACCCATGCCGATGGAGGCGGTGTCGCCGTCGCCAGAGACGCCAAGCGTGGTCATGGTGTGGTTGGCGAGGATGGCGCCGGTTGAGACCGACGGCATGCGGCCGTGCACGCTGTTGAAGCTGTGGGCGCGGCTCATGAAGTAGGCGGGGCTCTTGGAGGAGCAGCCGATGCCGCTCATCTTCATGACGCGCTCGGGCTCGACGCCCATCTGGTACATGGCGTCGATGATGCGCTCGGAGATTGCGTTGTGGCCGCAGCCGGCGCAGAGCGTGCTCTTGCCGCCACGATACTCAACGATGGGAAGGCCGATGTGGTTGACTTTGGGTGCTGCTGGTGCGGTTGCCATTTCTTTTCCTTTGAGGGCGTCCCCTCAGGCCACCTGCGGTGGGGCTAACTGGCGCTTGCGCGCCTTGGGGTTCGTGGTATCCCACCCATCCACCTGCGGTGGGGCCAACTGGCGCTTGCGCGCCTTGGGGTTCGTGGTATCCCACCTATCCACGATGAGGCCGTGGATGGATGGGGCACCCGATCTTTTTCGGCTGGAGGCCCTACAGGCCCTCCTTTGTCGCGAACTCTTCGGTGATGGTCTGGGCGTCGATGGGTAATCCGTTGAAGTGCAGGATGCTGCGCAGCTTCACGACCTGATCGCTGGGAAGATCGAGCTTGAGCAGGCTGGCGAGCTGGGCGTCGCGATCCTGTTCGACGACGTAGACGCGCTCATGCGAGGCGACGAAGTCGTGGATCTCATGCGCGAAGGGATAGGCGCGGATGCGCATGTAGTCCACATCGAGCCCGTACTGCTTTTTGATGGAGTCCATGCTTTCGCGGAGGGCGAAGTCGGTTGAGCCGAAGGCGAGGAAGCCGATCTTCGAGGTTCCGTCTTTCACGGTGATGGGCGCGGGGACGAGCTTGCGCGCATTTTCGAATTTGCGCGCGAGGCGTTCCATGCCGGCAACGTAGACATCGGGGCGCTCGGTGTAGCCGGCGGATTCATCATGGCCGGTGCCGCGGGTGAAGTAGCCGGCCTTGGGATGACGCGTGCCGGGCAAGGTGCGATAGCCGATGCCGTCGCCATCGACATCGCGATAGCGAGCGAAGCCGCCGAGCTTTTCGAGGTCGGCTGCGGAAAGAACCTTGCCGCGATCGAGAGGCTTTTCGGGATAGGCAAACTGCTCCGACATCCAGTTGTTCATGCCGAGATCGAGATCGGTGAGCACGAAGACCGGAGTCTGCAGGCGCTCGGCGAGATCGAAGGCATCGTAGGCGAGCTCGTAGCACTCCTTCACGTTGCCGGGAAGCAGAATAACTTGCTTGGTGTCGCCGTGCGAGAGGAAGGCGACAGGAAGCAGGTCAGCCTGCGAGGTGCGCGTGGGCAGGCCGGTTGAAGGGCCGGTGCGCTGCACGTCGAAGATGACGCCGGGAATTTCAGCGTAGTAGCCGAGACCGGCAAACTCCGCCATGAGCGAGATGCCGGGGCCGGAGGTTGCGGTCATGGAACGCGCGCCCGCCCAGCCGGCGCCGAGGACCATGCCGATGGCGGCAAGCTCGTCTTCGGCTTGAACCACGGCGAAGGTGGCCTTGCCTTCAGGCGTGATGCGGAACTTTTTGAGCATGTCGGTTGTGGCTTCGACGACCGATGTGGACGGGGTGATGGGATACCAGGCCACCACGGTGACGCCCGCGAACACGGCGCCCATGCCGCATGCGGCGTTGCCATCGATGATGATTTTGCCGGCGGTCTCGTCCATGCGTTCGATGTAGTAGGGATCCTGCTTGGGCAGTTTTTCGGCGGCGTAATCGACGCCGGCCTTGACTGCGCCGAAGTTGAGGTCGAACACTTTTTGCTTCTTGGCAAACTGGCGGCGCAGGCCGTGCTCGACGACGGCGAGGTCGATGCCGAGCAGTTGCGCGGCAACGCCGACGTAGACCATGTTCTTGACCAGCTTGCGCAGCTTGGCTTCAGGACAGATGGCGGCGGTGATTTTGTCGAGCGGCACGGGATAGAACGTGACGTCGTCGCGATATTGCTTGAGGTTGAGATTTTCTTCGTAGATGGCGACGCCGCCGACGGGCAATGCGAGCGTATCCTGCTTGGCCGTGTCGGGGTTCAGTGCGATGAGCACTTCAGCTTCCCGCTTGCGGGCTACGTATCCATCTTTGCTGGCGCGGATTGTGTACCAGGTAGGAAGGCCGGCAATGTTCGACGGAAACAGGTTCTTGCCACTGACAGGAACCCCCATCCCGAAGATGCTTTTCAGCAGTACGCTATTGGCGGATTGCGAGCCGGACCCGTTCACCGTTGCTACGTTAATGCTGAAGTCGTTTTTCACGCGCTCACGCGTGTGTGCAGCCCTTTGTTCTTCGCCCAGGGCCAAATCGCCTGTCGCCATTTTGGCGGGATTCCCTTCCGATGATTTCTAAGTCGCCGCTCACTCACCCATAGGTCGGACGTGCAGGAATGGAGGAGGAACAGCCACATCGTCCCACTGTGATTATAGTCACTTTGAAACTTCGGCGTCTCAAATCTGCGTCCTGAAGTAACCCTTTTGAGTCATCAGAAACTCCTTCGAAAATGGGAGTTTGCGGGGAGGTGGGTGGGTGACATTTGGGGTGTTGATTGTCGGGTCAATTTGGGGTCGATGATTGGGTGGCGTCGCCCCTACGGGGCTGGGTGGGGTGGGGGCGGGTTCCCAGGACGGCGCTTCGCTTGTCCTGGGCTAATGAACTTCGTCCCTCCGGGACGGTGAGGTTTGAAGTTCATCGCGAGGTGGAAGCCCGCGGCTAAAGCCGGCGCGGCTGCTATGCGGTTATTCATCGGCCTGAAGGCCGCTGCTCCCTCCGTATTAAGGCGTTCCCAGGACGGCGCTTCGCTTGTCCTGGGCGAATGAACTGAGTCCCTCCGGGACGGTGCGTGTTGCCCGTAAGTTTGTCACGCGCGGGGTGGGTTGCTCCGGATGACTTGGGTGACGTCGCCCCTACGGGGCTGGGTGGGGTGGGGGCGCGTTCCCAGGACGGCGCTTCGCTTGTCCTGGGCTAATGAACTTCGTCCCTCCGGGACGGTGAGTGTTGCCCGTAGCTCTGTCCTGGGCTAATGAACTTCGTCCCTCCGGGACGGTGAGGTTTGGCGAGCGCGGCGGGTCGACCTCTCGGATATCAATTGTCGGCTAAGATGTGCTGGGAATCTCTCTTCCAGCGAAAGAGAAGCGTGGTGGAGATGATGACGAGGGCGAGGGTGAGGCCAATCCACAGGCCGTAGATTCCCCATTTCAGGACGAAACACAGGGTCAGGCCGAGGGGGAGGCCTAACACCCAGTAGCCGACGAGGTTGGCCATCATGGGGGCCTTGGTTTCGCCCAGGCCGCGGAGGGCGCCGGTGGAAACTGTTTGAATGCCGTCGAAGATCTGGAAGGCGGCGGCGATGATCATGAGGCTGGGGCCGACGGCCATGATCTGGGCATCGGTGCTGAAGAGAGCGATCAGGGGCCGCGGGGCGATGAGGAAGACGAGGCCGGCGCAGAGCATGAAGCCGGTGCCGAGGGCGAGGGCTAGCCAGCCGGCGCGACGGGCGCGGTGCGCGTCGCCGGCGCCGACGGCGTGTCCGACAGCGACGGCGGCCGCGGCCGAGATGCCGAGAGGGACCATATAGGTGAGGGCCGCGTAGTTGAGGGCGATCTGGTGGGTGGCGAGGGCGACGGGGGTGAGCCAGCCGGCGGCGAAGGTGGCGAGGTTCCAGGCGCCTACTTCGAAGACGATTTGGGCGGCGGCGGGGGCGCCGAGACGGACGAGCTGCTTGAGCTTGGCGAGGCTGGGTCCGGCCCAGTGACGGAAGAGGGGATGGCCGCGGGAGCGCTCGTAGCGCCAGGCGAATCCGACAAGAGCCAGGGCCATGAAGATGCGGGCCAGGACGGTGGAGAGCGCGGAGCCGGCAACGCCCATGGCGGGGGCGCCCCATTTTCCGTAGATGAGGACCCAGTTTCCCAGCCAATTCAGGAGGTTAGCGATGATGAAGGTGACGGTGATGACGCGGACCTGGCCGACTCCCTGGAGGTAGCGGCGGGAGGCGCCATAGAGGAGGAGCGGGAGGGTGCTCCAATTAAGGACGCGGAGGTAGGCGCCGGCGGGGGCCGCAACTTCAGGCGCGATGCCGACGCGGGCGTAGCTATAGCTTGCGATCCAGAGGGCGAGCATGATGACGGGCGCGATGAAACTGGCGAGATAAACGCCCTGGGCGAGCCAGCGGTGGCACTCGTCGTAATCCTTGCGGCCGTAGGCCTGGGAGACGAGGGTGTCGAGGCCGAGCAACACGCCGATGCCGAAGAGCGACGGGGTGTAGAAGACTGCGTTGCCGACGGCGACTGCGCCGATGGCGGCGGGGCCGAGGGCGCCGACCATGATGGTGTCGACGACGCCCTGGGCCATCCAGCCGAGCTCGCTCAAGACGACCGGCACCGCGAGGAGGATGAGCGCGCGGAGTTCGGGTGCCCAGGTGTGTTTGGCTTGAGGCATGTTTCCAATGTAAGGGACTGAGCGATCCTCCCAAGCTTCGGCCGGGGGAATTTCGCGACTTCGTCGCGTACTTTATTTCTGTTTCGAATTTGCGTTGTTGCGGCACGACCAAGGTCGTGCCCTGACCCTGGCTATCGCTTCCCGACGGTGCATGGGGCGGTTTCGTTGGTGCGCGGGCGGGGACGCCCACGCTACAGCCGGCCGGGAGGCCGGCGCTACAGATATTGACGAGCAAGTCAGCGAGAGGAGCGGTTGTGGTAGCATCCGTTTTTTCGCGGTGAAGCGGAGAGTTGAGGGTGCGGATGAAGTCGGTTCGGTGGCTGTTTGGCGCGTGTATTTTTCTGGCGTCGTTTTTGCTTTTTCTCGTTGAGCCGATTGCTGCGAAGCAACTGTTGCCGGTGCTGGGCGGGTCGGCCTCGGTGTGGATTGCGTGCCTGGTGTTTTTTCAGACGGCGCTGCTGCTGGGTTATCTCTACGCGCACTGGTTCGCGCACCGGGCGCACTGGGTTGTGCATGTTGTGCTGCTGGTGGTGGGCGTTGTCGCGGCGCTGGCATGGGCGATGCGCAGCTTGCATGCGGGCGACCAGGCTTTGCATCCGATCAGGACGATCTTTGAAGCGCTTGGCGTGTCGATCGGAGTTCCCTTCCTGCTGCTGGCGGCGACGAGCCCTCTGCTGCAGGTGTGGTGGGCGCGGATCTTGCCGGGTGGCGTTCCGTACAAGATGTATGCGCTGTCGAATCTTGCTTCGCTGCTGGCGCTGGCGGCTTATCCAACTTTGATTGAGCCGCACATGGCGCTGCACACGCAGAGGATGGTGTGGAGCGGCGGATTTGCGGTGTTCGCGTTGCTTGCGGCCGTGCTGACGTGGAGAACTCGGTCGGCGCTTGGGGACGGTCCGGCGGCGGTAACAGCGGATGAGACGGCAATGCCGGTTGCGACTCTGCGGGAAAAATTGCTTTGGGTGCTGCTGCCCATGGGTGCGGCGATGCAGTTGTCGGCGGTGACGGCGTATTTGACGGCGAATGTGGCGGCGATTCCGCTGCTTGTGGATTTTGCCGCTCGGCGTTTATCTCATCACGCTGATTCTGGCGTTTGAATTTCCGCGACTGCTGCCGCGCGGGATTCTTACGCGCTTCCTGATCGTGCTGCTGGCGGGACTTGCGTACATGCTGATGCAGGTGGACGTGACGGTTCCGCTGTGGCTGGCGATGGGATTCTTTCTGGCGGAGCTACTTTTTGCGTGCCTGTTTTGCCATAGCGAGGCGTATGCGGCTGCGGCCTAAGCGGACGTTCAGAAGCCACGTTGTTTTATCTTCTGTTTGCTGCGGGGGGAGCGCTGGGATCGTTTCTGATTGGGATTGTTTCGCCGCTGGTGTTCTCGTTCAATCTCGATCTGGAGATTTCGTTTTTTGCGGTTGCTGCCCTTGCGCTTGCGGTGACCTGGCCGGGCGGTTGGAGCCAGCGGTTGCTATGGTCGGTGGCGAGCGTTCTGATGCTTGCGCTGGTGGTGATGGTCTACCGGGCGTATCGACTGGACACGCTGGTGTCGATTCGCAATTTTTATGGCAGCCTGCGGGTGCGGCAGAACCATGGCTATCCTGGAGCGACGCTGCGCACGCTGACGAATGGGACCATCCAGCACGGAACCCAGATTTTTGGGACGGACGAATTGCGGAAGACGCCGACGACTTACTATGGGCGCGATTCGGGAATTGGGATTGCGCTGAGTCTGGATCATGGCGGGAGCCCAAGGAACATCGGCGTGATCGGGCTGGGCGCGGGAACGCTTGCTGCATATGCGCGGCCGGGTGATCGTTTGACGTTTTACGAGATCAACCCGGCGGTTGAGCCGATTGCGCGGAATCTGTTTACTTACTTGCGCGACTCAGGGGCGCAGGTGCAGGTGGTGACGGGCGACGCGCGCGCAACGCTGGAGCGCGAGGCGCCGCAGAATTTCGACGTGCTGGTGGTGGATGCTTTTTCTGGCGATGCGATTCCGCTGCATCTGCTGACCACGGAGGCGGTGGATTTATACAAGCGGAACCTTGCGCCGGAGGGGATTCTTGCTTTTCATGTGTCGAATCAGCATGTGGATCTGGGGCCGCCGATTGCGCTGCTGGCGAGTCGGCGGGGATGCAGGCGGTGAAGGTGACGAGTCCGCCTAATGAGCAGAAGGGTGAGTTCACGGCGACGTGGGTTCTGTTGTGCCGGGATCCGGCGGTGTTTGCGCGGCCCGCGTTTGCGGATCACTCTTCGCCGCCGCGTCGAGTGGCGGGGATGCGGGTTTGGACGGATGATTATTCGAGTTTGTTGCCCGTGTTGCGGTGGTGAGCGCCGTCCCTACGGGACTCCGCATTCATTGTTGGCTGAGGGGTCCCCACGCTGAAGCGCGGGGCTAATGACCTTTGCGCCTACGGCGCAAGTGACGATGATCGACTGGCCGGGTCAACCCCATTGCAGAGCCTGGTTCGTGGTATCCCACCCATCCACGATGAGGCTGTGGATGGATGGGGCACCTGGCTGAGGACCGGGAGGTCCTCAGGACAGCCGGACGGGAGGCCGGCGCTAGGTCGAAGCGCGGGGTTGACGCTGCTATTCGCGGACGATTGGGACGGCGGGGCGGCGCTCTGCTTTCTTTGTTGTGATGGTGATCTTGGCGGGGGTTAGTTCGGGGCCGTCCCAGCCTTCTTTAAAGGCTTCGACGTGAATCTCGCCGTCGCGCATGGTTGATTGCACAATGGCCTGCGCAAGGCCGCTGAAGAGCGAGCGGCGCGGCTCCTTGTCGCTCTGCGGGCAGTTGGGATCGCCGTTGCCGACGCCGATCAGCTTGCCCTGGCCTTCCACTTTGAAGCCGATGAGATTGGTCGCTGTGGGGACGGCGCGGCCTTCTTTGTCGAGGGCCTCGACTTTGAGGATGGCCATGTCTTCGCTGTCGGCGTTGATCTCGGTTCGGTCGGCGGTGAGGCGGATGGCGACGGCGGGACCGGTGGTTTCGCGCTTCTCAGTCAGGATGATTTTTCCGTCTCTAGAGCCGCGCGCCTCGATGGAGCCGGGCGCGTACTTGACCTTCCACTCGACATGGCCGAGGTGCGGCATCTTTTGAGAGCCGGCGCTTTGACCATTCACGAAGAGCTCAATTTCATCGAGGTTGGAATAAACCCACACCGGGATCGTTTCGCCTTCCTTGCCTTCGAAGTTCCAGTGCGGGAAGAGATGCAGAGATGGTTCCTTGCCCCACCAGGCTTTGTAGTAATAGAAGGTGTCTTTGGGGAATCCGCACATGTCGACGATGCCGAACTGCGAGTTGATGGAGGGCCAGCCGTAGGGCGTGGGTTCGCCGCGATAGTCGAAGCCGGTCCATGCAAAGCCGCCCGCTTCCCACTCGCGCGTGCCGTAAAACTTCCACCACTCTTCGGCGGTTTCGCCCCAGGGGACGACGGAGTCATAGGCGTTGACGGTGTTGCGCAATGGGTCGGTTGAGTAGATGCCGCGTGTTGAGATGGCGCTCGAAGTCTCAGATCCGAAGACGGGACGTTTGGGATTGTTCTTGTGAAACTCGTCGGGCATGGCGAGGTTGTAGTTGAAGCCGATGATGTCAAACGCTTCAGAGATGCCTTTCTGGTTGTTTCCATTGACGGCTGCGGAGACGACGCGGGTGGGATCGAGCTCATGGCAACGACGCACCATGCTGGCGCCAATCTTTGTTCCCTCTTCCGCCATATCGTTCTGCAGATTCCATTCTTCGTTGCCGATGGACCAGAGAATGACGGAGGGCGAGTTGCGAAAGCGTTTGACCATGGCGGTGAGTTGGTCGAGGCCTTCGGGACTGGAACTCATCTGGCGCGTCTCGCACATCATCATGACGCCCATGCGATCGCAGGCCTCAACCCACTCGGGTGTAGGGGCGTTGTGAGAGGTGCGGACTGCGTTGTTGCCCATTTCTTTCAAGACGGCGAGGCGGAAATACTGCAGGCGATCGGGGAGGGCGGCGCCGACGCCAGCGTGATCCTGGTGGTTGCAGGTTCCTTGAATCTTGAGAGGCTTGCCGTTGAGGGAGAATCCTTTTTCGGCGTCAAAGACGGCGGTACGAATGCCGAAGGGGACACGCTCGGCGTCGCGCGGCTTGCCGGCAGACTCAACGGTCACGATTGCCGCGTAGAGATTGGGAGAATCGACCGACCAGAGAGCGGGGTTAGGGAGTTTGGCGGTTGCGGTGTAGGTGATTTTTCCATCGACTGGAACCGATTGCGCGGGCGCTTCGGCGGTGGCTACGGTCTTTCCCGAAGCATCGAGAATTTGCCATGTGACTTGAGCGCTCTCCGTTTGCTTGCCTTCGTTTTCGACAATCGTTGCGAGGTTGAGCGTCGCGGTGTTGGCGGTGAGACTGGGGCGGACTGTGCTCTCCCATTGGCCCAGGTGCAGGGCGTCTGTCTTGGTGAGCCACACATGACGGTAGATGCCGGCGCCCTCGTAGAACCATCCGTCGCCAAAGCTGGCGTCGACACGGGCAACGATGTAGTTTTTGGCGCCGACGGAGAGAAAGTCGGTCAGGTCGAAGTGAGAAGGGCGCATAGCCGTTGTCGTTGCGGCCGATGAAGCAGCCATTGACGAAGATGAGAATGTCGCGGAAGACGCCATCGAATTCGACAAGGATGCGGCGGCCGGCGTCAGTCGCAGGAACTTCAAACTCGCGGCGATACCATCCGACGCTGGACTCGGGATAGCGGCGGCCGACGGGCTTGTACCCGTGCGACATTTGCTCGTCGTCGTGGACGAAGGGCAACTCGACGGCCCAGTCGTGGGGCAGGTTGAGGGTTCTCCATTTTGAGTCGTCGAAGCTTCGGCCTTGGAGAATTTGAAGTCGCCGGTCTTGGCAAAGTCGCCTTGTCCGTAGCCGAAGCCGAGGTCTTTGGCGGGATCGATGGAGTTGCCGAAGAGGAACTTCCAGCCGAAGTCGAAGAGAAGTTGCTCGCGGGGCGCGAGTGCGGCAGTCCTTTGTTCGTCCGCGAGGAGACTGGCTGCGCGCGCCCAGGCTGTGCGGGAGAGAAGCGAGGAAGCGGACAAAGCTGCACCGGAAGCTAAGAGACTGCGGCGTGAGATGGGAGACATACTGTACCTTTCGAAGCGGACATGGGTGCACGGCGCGAGAAGATGGCGGATGGCTGCACGCCGAACTATAAACCACCGCAGCGAAGCAAGTAAACGATTTCATTCACGGCGGACTGCGTCGAAATGGTGAGTGGGATCAGCCAATTCTGCGCGTCGGTGGAGCGTTTCGGAAGCGGATTGGGGGCGGGTTGGTTCGCAGGCAAATATGCTAGATTCAAAGAGACAGACTAATGTCTGGAGAGATGGCCGAGTGGCTGAAGGCGCACGCTTGGAAAGCGTGTTTAGGGGAAACTCTAACCTGGGTTCGAATCCCAGTCTCTCCGCCATATATTTCTATAGTTAAGGTTCTCTCCAGGATTTTCCGTTCTCCGCCAAATTCCCGCCAAATTAACGAAAATATTGGGCCGAACTCGACCGGAGAGCACTCTCTTTTCGGCGATCAGGGTATTTTTCAGGGATTTCTCCGCTGGGACGAATACCTTTGATTGATCTTCCAACCCCCCCAGAAGTTGTCCGCGCTTCTTCGCGGAGGCGAATTCCCGTTATCAGGGAAATTTGCAGGGAATTTTCAATTTTATTCTGGGACGAGAAATGAGTCCGCCCAATGTTTATGCGCCTTTGGGGCGCATTTTGTTCATTTCGGCTGATTCATAACAGGGAATTTTGAGTGCCATATCAGGGAATTTTCCTTGAGGATCTGGGAATCCGAGCTAAAGCTCACAATTTCCCTCATTGAATGCATTCGACCTGCTGATCCCAACTCATTGGCAGATTCGCTAGCAGGCGATCCAAGGTCAGGCCTGGGCCCGTCTGCGCGTTCAGAATGGATTCGATCACCTCGGGTCCCAAGAGAGCGCAAGGGAGAATCTTATTCACGTAACATGGCGCAAGGCCATGCGACTTCGCTAGACCTTTTGTGCTGCGGGCTTTGCCGGCCACAATCTCGTCGTACCATTGGCGTGACCGAGCAATGGCCTTGATAATCGCCGCGATGCTTCGGTTTGAGGCATTTTGATTCTCGCCTATGAGCAGACAAGTAGCCTTCCCTCGGTAGATCCGGCCCAGGGCGCACCTCAAAATAATCGGATTCTCACTCCTCAGCTCATCCGCCGAATATGGAAATTTTTCCTCAAGGAGAGCCTGGAGCACAGCCGAATAATTCAGATGAATCTCCACCGCGGTCTCAAGAATGACGACTCGTTTCAGAATTGATTTGAGAACAGACCACTGTTCGGAGGAAGGCGACTCAGTCCATTTCTTGGTTTGCTGAATTGAGAGCCTAAGGAGGCCTTCAAATCTCGCGGCCGCTCCTCTCCGGAACCTCATCACCTTCACGATTTCTTCCGGTGAGCGCAGAAACCTAAAGACCTCTTTCAATATGGCGTCTTCGAGATCCACAGCCGGTATTCGACCCATCGGCTGGTCGAAGGCCGCCTTCCGGATAACCGCGCGCGAGGTGTAGTAGCGATAGCGCCTTCCCGCCTTCTTGGCGTGAGTGGGCGTAAATCGGTTCCCAGCTGCATCGAATATGAGACCTTTGAGAACGCTCGCCGGCGAACTTGTCCTTCGGACTATGCGACCCTGGCGATTATCGTCGAGGACCTTCTGAACCTGATCCCATTGCCCTCGTCCGATGATCGCGTGGTGTTCACCGACATAAGCGGTCTTCTTGTGTACAACCTCGCCGACGAATATGTGATTCCTAAGGATTCTGTGCAGTGCGCCGTAGGAAAACTTGCCATCTCCAACCTTCTCGCCACGTTCGATGCGAGCCTTGCTCCGGATTGGGCTTTGATCAAGGTAGGCTTTGAGAGCAGATATGCTCCGTAGACGGAGATATTGATTGAATATCTCTCGAACTGAGTCCGCCTCCTTCGGATTAATCTGAAGCGCCCGATCGTGAAGATCGTACCCCAGTGGCAACCGCCCCCCCATCCACATTCCCTTTGCCTTGGAGGCTGCTATCTTGTCGCGGATCCGCTCGCCTGTCACCTCCCTTTCAAATTGGGCAAAAGAAAGCAGGACATTCAGTGTCAACCGTCCCATCGAACTTGTTGTGTTGAAGGGTTGAGTAACAGAAACAAAGGAGACGTTCTTCGCATCGAACTGCTCAATGAGCTTCGCAAAGTCAGCTAGCGATCTCGTGAGGCGGTCCACCTTGTAGACAACGACCGTATCAATCCTCGCACCGGCAATGTCACACAGCAGTCTCTTCAAGGCTGGACGAGCCATGGAGCCGCCTGAGAATCCACCGTCGTCGTAACTCGTTGGAATCGCCCGCCATCCCTCGTGACGTTGAGAGCGGATGTAGGCATCGCACGCTTCGCGCTGTGCATGGAGCGAATTGAAGGACTGCTCCAAGCCCTCCTCAGATGACTTTCGGGTGTAGACCGCACAGCGGATGTGCCCGCTCATGCAGCTTTGCGCTTCCTTCGTTTCCGCAGCCCGAAGAATGCCGGACCTGACCAACGAGTTCCCGTAATTTCGCGCGCGATCTGAGAAAGACTATTGAACCTGCTTCCGTTGTATTCGAATCCGCAGACTGATGCTGTAACCACGTGCATTTTGCCCCGCCATTCGCGAACGATACTCGAACCCGGCTTCAAATGCTCGACATCGGGCTCTGGCGACGGCCTCTTGCTGGCTGAAACCTCTTTAGCAATTGCACAAAGCCGTTTGGCGACCGACGGCTTGAGCCCGCCGCGAGCCCTCTCCTGCAGGCGAAAAGCGAGAATCGGGAGAAGCACCTCCCGTCGAAGCATTGAACTTGGCGCCCGGCCAAAAAGCCGCAGCCAAAGGCCGCACAACGCTGCCCTGCTCATCTGCGGAAGCTGCTGAAGTTGAGTCTCCAATTCCGCGATCACCGGGTCTCCGAACAGCCACCTGAGAGTCATTAGGCGGCAGTCCATTTCCGCTCTCTTGGGACAAAGAGTCAAGGGGAAACGGAGCTGCGGGGAGGGCCTTTCTGTCGGGCTCTAAGCGCTTTTGGCAGGGTGGTAAAGTGTACCTCTTTCGGAAGATTTGAGACCTCGATGCCGAGACTTTGCCTGGCAACCATCAATTTGAACTCAAGAGTTGAGCGCAAGTCTCGTCCTTGCCCGTCTCACAAACAGAAAGGCCAACCGTTGACGGGTTGGCCTAGGTTTGCCTTCATTGTCCGACTAAGATCTGCGGGGTAAACTTGCAGTGTGCTCTCATTCTCCAAAATCAGAAGTTCTCCGGGAGTTGCTTGACACATGGAACTCTACGAATACTACGGGCCACACTTCGATGCGCAGCGCACAAAGGATGCACGCGGTGACCTGGGCGTTTTGCGCTACAACCACGTAAACAAAAGTGTCCCCGCGGGTTCCACGCACATCGATGCCCTCGAGTTAATCTGTAGCATTTGTACACGGCCCATTTTGGTCAAACGCCTCTCTGAAAAGTTGACGGAATACCGATACATTCGTGGTGCGACTTATTTTGGGGAGATCGGGGACATAATTGCGGATATCGTCGGCAACTACCCTCTTCTGCGATGGTGGCTTGAGCGAGACGGTCTGGTTGTGGAAGAAGCGCGATCGGAGTTGGGACCCCTGAGACATTTTGACCGCTTGGCTGGGTCCCTTTATCTCAAACACGAATGTGACGGGAAGCTTCCGTCTGCGGCCCTCGATCTCATCGTGAAGGCTCTCGACGAGGAGAGCTTCAAATTGAAAGACCATTTGCAGCCTGCTCAATGGGAACTGATATCGACGTTCAATCAGCGGAATTCAAGGTCTCCGGTTAAGACATTCACTGAAGCCGTAGCACGCCCCCAATTTGAGCGTATGGTCCGTCGCAGACTCTACCTTGCTCGTGATCGCTATAAAAAGGCTCTTCGACCCGCTACACCCATTTACTTTTAGGCGGCTTTTAGTTGTCCGCACCAGATCGTTGGACAACTTTCTGGGGCTCTCCCAGACCCCAACAAATACGGCACGAACCCTCCATTTCTTTGTCCACCGCGCCCGAACACTTTCCTCCGGGGATTGATCCGCAACCATAGATGGAAGTTGAATGGGGTTGTGACGGTCAGTCTGTTTGCCCATAAACACGGCGAACCGTTCCAGGACCGGGGAATCTGCCCGGAAAAAGGAACAGATTTGGGTTGCATTCAGCGCAATCCCTAATCGGAGGTTGGGAATGGCAACAAATCACATACGCTCGAAGGAAAGTAGCGGCCACGTGCTCTCGATTGAGTACAGATCAATAGCCGATCTGCAACCGAATCCACGCAATGCCCGGAAGCACCCAAAGCGCAAAATTCGGAAGCTCGCGGGTTGGATTAAGAAAATCGGATGGAAAAAGCCGATTGTGGTTGACGGGAACACGATCATCGCGGGCCACGCCCTCGTTGAAGCCGCGAAACTCCTCGGAGTTGACCGCGTTCCGACGACTCGGCTCGAGGGTCTCACCGATGATGAGATCCGAGCGTTTGCCATCGCAGACAATCGGCTCGCCGAGGTAGCAGGCTGGGATGAACCGGTTCTGGCGATCGAGTTGCTTCATTTGCTGTCGGTCGATTGCCTCGAACTCGACATTACTATGACCGGGTTTGAGATTCCCGAAATTGACGTAATCCTGGAGCGGGTTAAGGGGGAATCGGAAGAGGAGGGCCCTCTTCCAGATCGTGATCCCGGACCGCCAATATCTCAATTCGGCGACTTGTGGCTCCTGGGAAAGCACAAGCTCCTATGCGGGAATGCGCTGGACGAAAACTCCTACAAGATCCTCATGGGACGTCATCGCGCATCCGCAGTTTTCACGGACCCGCCCTACAACGTGAAGATCGATGGTCATGCCACGGGAAACGGGGCAATCCATCATCGCGAATTCGCCATGGGCTCCGGCGAGTTCAGTGACCTTGAATTCTTGGGCTTCCTGAACGGTTTCCAACGGATGCTTGTCCGTTATAGCGTCGACAATTCCGTCCATTACCTATGTATCGATTGGAGAAGCGCTGACGCTCTAATCTCAGCCGGGAGGCAAAATTACCGCAAGCTTCTGAACATCTGCGTGTGGACCAAGAATGTTGGAGGGATGGGCAGCTTCTATCGTTCCCAGCACGAGTTCATTGTTGTCTTCCGCAACGGCAATGGCCCCGCCAGAAACAACATTCAATTGGGCAAATTTGGTCGGAATCGGACAAATGTCTGGTCGTATCCCGGCGTACAAACGATGTCTAGGCAGGGCGAGGAAGGCGATCTGCTTGCGCTGCACCCAACGGTGAAGCCGATCGCCATGGTTGCAGATGCGATTCTCGACTGCTCGGCGCGCGGAGAGATTGTTCTCGACTCGTTTCTTGGATCGGGCACGACTCTTATGGCGGCCGAACGAGTAGGAAGAATCTGTTGCGGAATTGAAATCGATCCTGCATATGTTGATGTGGCAATTCGGAGATGGCAAAACCATACCGGAGATCATGCCGTGCATGCGGTCACGGGAGAACGATTTGACGAGCGGGCAACCAGCCGCCTGGAGGTCGCCTGTGGCTAGCGAAGAGGAGCCCGAATTCCCAGTAGGTTACAAGAAGCCGCCGCGTCATACACGGTTCAAGCCGGGTCAATCGGGCAACCCGGCTGGGCGGCGAAAAAAGAAGACGGCTACTTTTTCTGAAGCGGTCAATAAAGAGCTCGACAGGCTGATTCAAGTAACTGAACAAGGGAAGCCACGACGCATGACTATACGTGAAGCGATTGCAAAGCAGTACGCAAGTAAGGCGGCCAATGGAGACCTGAGAGCGATCGCTCTCCTCATCAAGGCGTTCGGTGAGGGGAAGCCACCGCACGCCGACAGCCTTTCTCCGATTCTGCAGGCGATGCGAAGTATGCATGCGAAACACGAAGCCCCTCGTTCGAAAAGCGGTCTACCAGTCGACCAGTCTGATTCGGCTGCGGACAGTGAAAGTGACGGCCAGGATTCGGATGATGATCAGTCTTAATTACGGCCCGCGGGCCGAGCGGTTCGCGATGCGTCCGCCTGAGGAAGACTGGCCAATCAACATCCTCGAAGGCGCCGTCCGAAGCGGGAAGACGTGGTGCCTGCACACGAAGGCAATTTACTGCTGCCAGTATGAGATTGGAGGGCGCAAGCTGTTCACCGGAGTATCCAAGCAGAGCGTCTACAACAACGTCTTGACGGATCTTTTCGATCTGGTTGGTCCGGGAAACTATAGCTACAACCGCAATACCGGTCAGCTGAAACTCTTCGATACGGACTGGCTCGTCATTGGCGCCAAGGACGAAGGGTCAGAGCGATACGTTCGCGGCCTGACTGTGGGCGTCGCACTGTGCGACGAAGTCAGTTTGATGCCTCAAAGCTTCTTTCAAATGCTGCTCACTCGCATGTCGCCCAGGGGCGCTCGGCTCTATGCCACGACGAATCCAGATACTCCGCACCACTGGTTGAAGAAAGACTATCTGGACAATGCCGAATTGAAGACGGCGAAGACGCTGTGGTCCGATCACTTTACGATGGCCGACAATCCGAATCTTTCGCTCGAATTCCTTGAATCTCAGAAAAGGCTGTATCGCGGGCCTTTCTACAAGCGGTTCATCGAGGGTCTCTGGATCATTGCCGAGGGCGCGATCTACAAGGACTCCTGGTCTGAAGAATTACTTTACGATCGCAAGAATGAGCCGATTGGACTACGTGGTTCCGGTGGCTACCGGCAGCGAATAATTGCGGTCGACTATGGAACCACCAATCCGATGGTGTTTCTGGAGATCTATGACGACGGACATCTATTCTGGGTGACCCGCGAGTACTACTGGGACTCAGTCGTCGAAATGCGGCAGAAGACCGATGCCGAGTATGCCGATGATCTGGTTCGGTTTATTGGACCGAAGAACGATGCAAAGGTGATCGTCGACCCCAGTGCCGCATCATTCAAAGCTGAGATGTTCAAGCGAGGCATTTGGAATGTGGACGCCGACAATGAGGTGAACGAAGGAATCCGCATCACTTCCATGGTTCTGAACCAACGGCTTATTCGGTTCTGTCGGCAGGAAGCAGCCAAGACAATTCAACAGATGCAAACCTATGCCTGGGATGCGAAGGCTGCGCAACGCGGGGAGGAAAAGCCGTTAAAGCTTCACGATCACTGCCCGGATGCGCTGAGATATTTTGCGAAGAGCGAAGTCCCCTACTGGAGGCTCGAACAATCAAATTGAGCGTTCTGAAAAACAGTTGAACGTTTCCGGCACCGGCAATTTACTTAGTTAAACCTCCGATAAGCGACTTTCATGTTGCGACGTGGTTCGTCGAGAGTTCTGCCAGATCGGATTCAGCTTCGACGATGCCTTGCGCGGCTGCGCTCTCAAGCCAATCGCGCGCTTCAGCGGGGTTGCGCTCGCCTACGGCGCCGCTCGCGATAAGGCGGCCAAGCATGAGCTGCGCCGGACCGTGTCCGCGTTCAGCGGCGGCGCGAAACCAGTCCAGGGCAGCCGCTTGATCCTTGGCAACTTCGTGATCACCGCTAAGAAGAACGCCCAGGGCAAACATGGCGCCGCTGTGCCCCTTGTTGGCGGCTTTCTCGAACAACTCCATCGCGGCGGATAGATCGCGAGGGCCGCCGCGACCGTTGGTGATCATCTCAGCGAGTGCCACCTCGGCATCGGGCATACCGGCTTCCGCCGCTTTTGCGAACCAAGCGCGCGCCTCGACCATATTGCACTCCACCCCGCGACCCTCCGCCAACATGCGGGCATAGATATATTGCGCGTCCGTCACCCCGTCCGCGGCGCGGCGCAGCCATTGAGCAGCCCGCTCCTCATCGCGCTCGACGCCCAGGCCTCGCGCGAGGCAGATGCCGTAGTTGAAAGCGGCGACGAGATCGCCTGTCTTTGTCGCCTCTTCGAACCATTGCGCGACCGATGAACTGTCTTCACGCGGAGTCCGGTCCTGGAGCAGCAGGTTGGCTAAATCCACGTTTGCGTCGCGATTGCCGTTCTCAGCGGAGATGCGCATCCAGCGCCGGGCTTCAACCTTATCCTGCACCACGCCGGCGCCGGCGAGGTAGAGTTGGCCAAGCGCACGAGCGGCCTGCTGATGCCCTGCTTCGGCAGCGCGACGATACCAGATTGCCGCTTCGGTGTAATTAGGGGGCAGCGGGCCGCCGCTGCGAGCGTAAATGTCGCCGACTACAGCCGCCGCTTCGGGATCTCCGGCGAGCGCGGCGCGGCGAAGCCAGGACTCACCTGTTGCGGGGTCTTTCTCGACGTTCCAGCCCTCGACGAGAGCAAGGCCCCAGCGGCGCTGCGCGGAATGATTTCCAAGTTCGGCTGCGCGGCGAAAAAGTCCGACAGCCATGACCGGATCTCGCTCCGTCCCGATGCCACGATCGGTAAGAACGCCGAGCAGGTAGATCGCGGTCGATAGCTCGGCATCGGCGGCCTGACGCAGCAGTCCGACGATTTGATGGAGAGTCTTTTCGTCCTTCGATTGCCGCGCCAGGGATAAAGCGTAGCCCAAGGCAGCCCTCGGGACAGCCTGCTGATGCAGATTCCTTATACCACTTATGCGCCTCTTCCAAGTTGCGCATGGATTCGGGCCCGTTGGTGAGGACATAGGCAAGAAGCGCCTGGCCACGCGCCGATCCAGATTGAGCGGTCTGGCGCGACCACTTGAGGGCAACCTCGAAATTTGGATCGGTGGGCGCGTCTTGATCGAAGACATTTTCGGCCGGAAAGCTGCTGTCTCGAGCTTCGAGGTTCGACACCCGGATGATGCCATTGATGCAAAGCGTGGTCAACATCAACTGCGCATCGGCGAGGCCATGCTCTGCGGCTCGCTGCAGCCAGCGGCCTCCTTCTACCCGGCTGGTGGGAACGCCGCTCCCTGCGAAATAAGCTTGCGCGATGCGAAACTCGGCCTCTGGAATTCCCGCCTTGGCGGCGCGGGCGAGGAGCTGAAATGCATCCACTGTCTTGCCGGTTTCGCTCAGGCGGACTGCTTTACGCAGCGCGGCCTCGGGACTTCCAAACGAGGCGATTTTGCCCAGCAAGGTCATTGGCATTCAATTCTGATCTGGCTTCGCTTGCGATTTCCCTTCGGCATCACGGCTCCCGCATACCCTCATGCGCAACGGGCGACAGCCATCCGAAGAGGTACTTGAGCACGGTGCGTTTACCCACCTTGATGTCGGCAGTCACGGGCATGCCGGGGTTCACACGAAAAGAAGTGGGAACATCATGCAGGGACAATTTGTCGATTTGGATGCGTGCCCGGTAGTAGGGCGCCGCAGCGGTTACCGGTGCGGTGCCGGTGGGGTTGCGCGCCTCGGCCTGGGCCGTGAAGGCATCGGGGCTGACGACGCGAACCTTGCCTTCGGCCATCCCGTATTGGGAGTAGGGGAAGGTGTCGAACTTGATTGCCACCTGATCGCCGTCGTGCACAAAGCCGTTGTCAGAGCCGGAGACATTGGCTTCAATCTCGAGCGGGGTTTCTGCGGGCACCAGAGTGATGAACTGCTGCCCGGACTGGAGCACCGACCCGACAGACACCTTGGCGACGGATTGCACGATGGCGTCGCGCGGGCTGCGCATTTCAACTTCCTTCTGATGCAGGTTCGCCTTATCGAGCTCTGCCTGCACCTCGCTCGCCTTGGAGGTCGCTTCGGCCAGAGACTGGGAGACAGCGGCGCGCCAGTTCTGAACGTAGGCATCGCGCTCTGACTCTAATGCTGACTTATCAAGCTTGGCGCCTGCCGCGGTCTGCTTTGCGTTCTGTAAGGAGCGCTCCATCTCGGCTCGATTGTCGGTTGCGGAGAGAGTACTCGATTCGCTGACGACATTTGCCGCGAGGAGCTGCTGGCTCATGTGCTCGAGCCGTCTCCGCAACCTTGAGGCGCTCGGTATAGCCGGACGCATCGGATTGGGAGCGCGCGATCATGGAATCGAGCTCATCGTGTTTACGCGCGTAATTACTCACCGTCGCATTGAATTCGGCCCTGCGATGCGCAGAGATTGCCGCCTGCAGCGAACGGTCCTGATCCGGACCGACATAGTTGAACTGACGGTTACTGGCTTCAGCCTGCAGGCGGGCAATCTCCGCATCGAGACTGGATAGCTCAGCCTTGAGCTGGTCGACATCGGCTGTAGCGGAAGTGGGATCGAGGTGAGACAGCACCTGGCCGGCGCTGACCCGCTGGCCTTCGTGCACGTCGATGGAGCGCACGATCGAAGTATCCAGCGGCTGCAACAGGATCGTGGGCGATTGCGAGACCACGATGCCTTTCACCGTCACCACCCGATCCACCGGAATCATCCCGGTAATCACGATCAGGATGAGAACCATGCTGGCGATGATCCATACGATGCTGCGCGCGAGCAGCGGTACCGGCGCGTTGACGATAACCGTCGATGGCCACTGAAACTCCAGGAGCGTCGGCAAAGTGGGGTCGTTCGACTCTGACTGGCGCCGGACGGACAATGCCTTTTTCATGACAGTTACCTCGGATCTGGACTTGCCACAGCAGACAGCCTGGTTTGAACGGCACCAGGGCGGCCTTCGTGGCTGTCCGCGTGCATGTGACGGTTTTGCTGGAGCCAGAGCTGGCGGTAGATCGCGCAGCGCGTCAGCAGTACGTTGTGCGGCGCCATATCAACTACCTTGCCTTGCTCCAGCACCAGGATCTGGTCGCACTCGGTGAGAGAGGCAAGGCGGTGGGAAACAATGACCATGGTCCGGCCGGCGGCGATGCGCGAGAGATTGGCGTTCACCACCGCCTCGCTATCGGGATCCAATGCGCTGGTTGCCTCGTCGAGGATCAGGATGCGTGGATCATGGATCAGGGCGCGGGCAATCGCAATCCTCTGCCTTTGTCCGCCGGAGAGATTCGGCGAGCCCTCTTCGATGAACGTCTCGTAGCCGTTGGGCATGCGCTCGATGAATTCCTCAGCGCCGGCCAAGCGGGCAGCATTGATCGCGTCGGTCAGTGTGAGGCCCGGACGGCCGGCAATGATGTTCTCGCGGATCGATCCCCGGAAGAGGAAATTCTCCTGCAGGACGACGCCGAAGCTCTGCCGCAAATGTCGCAAATTGATCTCACGCAGATCGGCGCCATCAATCTTGAGAAATCCGCTGTAATCGCGATTGATTCCCTGCAACAAGCGGGTGATGGTGGATTTGCCCGATCCGCTTCGCCCTACAACGCCGAGGACTGTACCAGGGGGCACGCTGAAATTTATACGGTCGAGTGCCGGCACCGTGGTCCCCGCATAGGTGAAGGTGACGTCCTGGTAGCTGATGCCGCCAAGAAACTTGGGGCGCAAACCGCCGGAGGCCCCATCGACCTCGAGGGGACGGTTCAGCACAAATCCCACTTCGCCAAGCGCCGCGCCGATCTCCTCGTAATCCTCAACCAGCTTCGCCAGCCCCACGAGTGGTTGCGCCACACGCCCACCCAACATCATGAAGGCGAACAAGCCGCCGACGGTGTAGCCATTGGGTCTGGTGATTGCCAGGTAGGCGCCCATCAGCATGGTGCCAAAACCCATCATCCGCTCGATTGGAGTGACCAGAGTCTGCGGCCAGTTGGCCAGTGCTCCGAACGCCAGCCGCCACTTCCCTGCTTCCGCGACCCTCTCGTCCCAAAGAGCTTTTCGCTGCGGCTCCAGAGCCTGCGCCTTGACGGTCTTGATTCCGACGATGGTCTCACCGAGCGTTGCCGCCTTCCAGGTCTCAGCAGCCATCACGCGCGCGAACATCTCACGCATGGGGCGAAGAAAAGCGACAATGATCAGCATGATCAAGACGGCGCACGCTACCACGATCCATGCCAGAGTGGCGTTGAGAAAGAAAAGAATTGGAAGCAACACGCACAGCGTGATGAGATCGAGGAAGGTCGCCAGCAGCTTGCCGGTCAGAAACTCGCGGACCCGATAAACCTGGTTGATCTGGTACATGGTCTGCCCGGCCGGATGGCGCTCGAAATAGTCCAGGGGCAGCCGCACCAGGCGATTGAAGACGTGCAGACTGATCTTCGCATCCAGCCTTGTGCCAACCACCGAGACGATCAGCCGGCGCGCGAAGCCCAGAACGGTCTCGTAGAGAACGACCACCCCCAGGATCGAGGCCACCACCACCAATGTCGACACGCTGTTGAACTGGAGCACCTTGTTCACGGTGGTCATCACCATGATCGGCGGAAAAATCGTGAGAAGGCTCATGGTGAGCGAGGCCAGCCCGATGTTGATCGAGCGATTTGCGCTCTCCCAGAACGAGTTGGATAATCCAACGGAAATTGAAAGGCGCATCGTTCGCGGCCCGCCGCCCTGCGTTCGGGTTGCCCGCAGAAGGACCGCCTCGCCCGACCAGACCTGCGACATCCGGAGCTCATCCACGACCATGGGGGGCGTGCCGGGCGCCGCATTGGGGGCTTGCAGATAGACGACCCTCTGCGCCGGGTTGGCCCCGGAGACCAGGCCGGCGCCGCCGTCGTTGAACAGCAGAACTACCGGACCCGCATCCTGCAAACGAAGCAGATTGCGCCAGGTCATGCGCAGCGCGCGCGCCCACATGCCGCTGTTCTGTACCCACAGAGAAAGTGCGGCAGCGGAAGGTTCCGCCTCGCCGGTCCCTTGCCTGAATTCCCGCGGATCAAGTTCCACGCCGTAATGCACTGCCGCGCGCATGATTGCCTGAAGGCGCGGATGGAGCTGCCGCTGTTCAGCCCCGTGGGCAACTACCGGCAGGGCTCCGTGGCCTCCGACTTCTCCGGCTCCGCTTCGTCCTCGACCAATGCAGTGGAGAAGAGCCCAGCGTCTGTGCGGCTCGCGATATGCTCTGCGTCCTTCTTCATCAAGTAACCCCTCTAAGCCGTCGCGTGCTGAGCTGCTCCGCTGAATATTGTGGCTGCGCGAGTAACACTTGAAGCGCGAAAAGAAACTCCACTCGATCACCGCTTGCTTAAGACACCGTACAAATGCAAAGAGCGGCAGAAACCCCTCGACACAGTTTTGGTCAGAGTAGAGGGACGTATGCCCGCTAGGATAACCCGGATCGAGGGCAATGCGCGATTGAATATTTGTGGCACATACCCTACGGATACGAGAGAAGGTTACTATCGTTCGACGGATGGCGACCTGGCATGAAATCGCACATCGACCAACCTCATTTGCAATCTGTCACCGTAAGCGACTTTTCGTATCCGTCTTCCTCGTGAATATTTCGGCTTCGACTTTCCGCAGGGTTTCGTCATGCAAAGTTCTGCATGCTGAAGGGAAAATATCTCTCTAAGTAAACCTACATCCCTTCAACCGGGCTGCTGCCCCATGATTACCAAAATACTTACCTCACATCGAAGGCAGATATTTTTGACTCAATAGCCTTTCTATCAATCGTGTCCCGATTCACGAAAAGCCGCGTGACGAGGGCTCCGCAGCTCATATATATCCATCTTGCCGGCACTCGCTTCTCCGCGAAGATTCCGTCTCGAAAAGGGCAGCATCCCTTCAAGAACTGGTTGACCGCGAGGGTGAGTTTGTTAGTCGGCAAGTTACCAACAGCAAAAAACCCTTAGAACTAAAGAGTGCTTTTTTAAGTACGGATAGGTTCTTGTTTAATCTCGAAACTTCCAGCTACGATCAAACTCCCTCATTCAACTAAACGCTGCAGAATTTCGGGCACTCGGTCCCATTAAGAGTGCCTTGCAACAAGGGGATTGTTTTCACACGGACGCGTTCCATGAGTCAGGACGGATGAAAAACACACAAAGTACTCGCTTAGTCGAGGCTCACGCGTTCACTCGGATGATAGAGGCGATAGGTCAGCTGCACGTTCAGCGGACCGCCACCTCGATCGAGGCTCTTCACAAGGCATGTCGCGAGGTCGCGGAGTGCGCGAACTCTCACCTGCTGTGTCCGTCTGAGCCCCCAACCAACCACCCCCGCATTCAATCCCGATGTCGAGGTGCAGACGGCGCTGGCCCACCATAAGGCGGGACAGGCGGCCGAGGCTGAGGCAGCTTATCGGCGCATTCTTGAAGCCGCTCCCAATCATGCAGAGAGCCTGCAGCTTCTGGGCGCGCTCTCGCTGCAACTTGGCCGCACCGACGAGTCGATCGAGTTGCTTAAGCGAGCCGTCGAGGTCAAGCCTGCCTATGCGGAGGCGCACAACAATCTTGGCGTCGCCTTGCAGAAGCGCGGCGACATGGATGACGCGCTGGCGCATTGGGAAAAGGCCGTAACCATCAAGCCCGACTACGCCGCGGCCTACAGCAATTTCGCCAAGGCCCTGGCGCAAAAGGGAAAGACCGGGCTTGGCTTCGCCGCCTGGCAGCGCGCTGTCGCGCTCAACCCGAGGATGTCGAGCGCGCTGGGCGATTTCGCCGCCGCCCTGCAAAAGGCGAACCGCTTCAACGAAGCTGTCGCCCATTACGAGCGTGCGCTCGCACTCAAGCCGGAAAACGTCGAGATGCAGTGCAGCTTTGCCGCCGCTTTGCGCAACGCCGGCCGCACGGCAGAAGCCATCGACCGCTATCAGAAGGCGCTGGCGATGGCGCCCGATCATGTGGGCGCGCAGCTTGGAATCGCGAACGTGCTGGAGACAGAAGGCAGAACCGGCGACGCGAACATTCATTACGAACGCGCCGTGGCGCTGAGGCCCGATCTCGGCCACTTACGGTTCAAGCTCTGCACCGCGCAATTGCCGATCCTCTTCCTCGATGAAGGTGAGATCGAGGGCCGCCGCGCCGCCTATCGCCGGCGCCTCGAGGAACTCACTGCCGATGTCGAAGCGGGACGCACGGTTGGCGATCTCGCTGCCGCGGTGGGATCGAACCAACCCTTCTATCTTCCCTACCAGGGACAGAACGACCGCGAGTCTGCAGAAGAAGTACGGGGCGCTCGTCTGCAAGGTCATCGCCGACAAGTATCCCGCGGCACCGATGCCGCCGCCGCCCGCGCCGGGCGAGAAGATTCGGGTTGGCATTGTCAGCGGCCTCTTCCGCCATCACACGGTGTGGAAGCTGATGATCCGCGGCTGGCTCAGCCAGCTTGACCGCAACAAGTTCGAAATCTTCGGCTACCACACCAC
>CAWBSV010000059.1:0-11012 GCA_963791505.1 uncultured Acidobacteriaceae bacterium | reverse complement strand
CTGCTCGACGTGGGTCCTGAGGCGGATGGGACCATTCCTCCCGTGCAGATGGAAAGATTGAAGGCGCTCGGCGCGTGGCTGAAGCAGAACGGCGAGGCGATTTATGACACGACGCCGTGGATACGCGCCGTGGGGAAGAGCGTCGAAGGCGACGATCTGCGCTTCACGCGCAAGGGGCCGGATCTCTACGTCACGGTGCTCGGCAAACCGAAGGCGTCCACACTGACGATCGAAGATCTTCCGGCAAAGCCGGGAGTGGCCATCACCGAGCTGGGCGACACCAGGCCTCTCGCCGCAAAGACCGAGCCGGCCGCAAACACACGCATCCCGCTGCAGGGCGACCTCAAGGGCGAGTATGCGTACTCATTCAAGCTGGCAGGCTATCTGCGCTAGGTTTTCTGGGAGCATGCCTCTTCGACAGCCTGCGCGAGAAGCGCACATGCGCGCGGAAGCGAATCTTGAGCGGCGGCGCTGAACCTCTCGCCGAGCTCAAGCGATGCCGCGCCGATGGTGAGCAGCTTCGCGTGGGGCGTCGCGCCGAACAATTCGTTGGCTAGGGCGAGTAGTTGCGAGGGGGTCTGGTGATGGGTCGCGAGGCCTTGCTTGTTGCCGTCCGGGTCAACGTCGGCAAGCTTGACAGTACCTGGGTCGGACGCAACGGAACAATCGATAAAGAGCACGGTTGCCGCGTCGGCGATTTCCGCGGCTAAGTCCGGCGTCCACTGCTGGCGGGAGATTATTGTTACGCGGGGGTCGCCGGCGAAGCGCTCTTCGGCCCATGCAGCAAGCCATGGCCCGATGCCGTCGTCGCTGCGCAGGGTGTTGCCGCAGGCGAGGATGAGGACAGTGGATTTTCAGGGGACTATCGTGATCAATTTGTTGCGGGGCGGGACGGTTCGTGGTTTCCCACCCATCGCGCAAACGGCGCGCGATGGATGGGGCACCCAACTCTTTGCTGGATCAACCCGGAGTCCTGGGTCAGCCGCGGACGAGCCGGTCGACCTGCTCGCCGTCGGCGTTGAGGAGCGTCATCGCCAGCGGCATCTGGCCGAAGGCGTGGGTGGAGCAGCTCAGGCACGGATCGAAGGTGCGGATTACGGCTTCGACGCGGTTCGAGCGCGCCCTCGGTGAATTTGCCGTCCTTCACGTACTGCTTTGCGGCCTGCAGCACGCCCTTGTTCATGGCGTTGTTGTTTTGGCCGGTGGCGATGACCAGGTTGGCCCAGGTGATGAGGCCGTTCTCGTCCACCTTGTAGTTGTGCATCGAGCGTGCCGCGCGGGGCCTCGGCCTGGCCTGCGCCTTCAAGGCGATTGACGCCGGCGGTGGCGCGCACATGCTTGTCGAGAATGAGCGGGTCGGTGAGGATCTGCTCGATCTTTTCGATGCCATAGAGGATGTCGATCAGGCGCGCGTGGTGGTAGTGGAACGAGCTCTGCACCGGGCCGATGGCGAGCTGCTTGAACTCGGCGAGTTCCTTGTCGGCCTGCGGCGTGCCCATGGATCTTGGCGATGTTGAGGCGGGCGAGCGGGCCGACGCGATAGCTGCCGTCGGGATAGCCGAGCGGCTTGTAGTAGGCGAACTTGGTGTAGCTGTAGGGCTCGACGGCTTCGCCGATGACTTCGGTGAAGCGGATGGCGGTGATGCCGTCTTCAATGATGTCGCCGTTGGGGTCGATCAGGCGCAGCGCGCCGTCGGTGAACTCGATCGACTCGTCTTCGTTGATGAGGCCGAGATAGTTGGTGGGGAAGTTGGCGAAGACTTCGATCTCGGGCTGGAAGCTGTCGGCGATCTGCTTGTACGCGGCGAGTGCCAGGCTCGATGTTTGCGTAGGCCTCAGGAATCATGGCCAGAATCTCGTCGCGCTTGGCGGGCGACGAGGGCTCGGTGACGCCGCCGGGAACACCCATCCGGGATGGATGCGCTTGTTGCCGAGCAGCTCAATGATGTGCTGGCCGAAGCGGCGCAGGCCAATGCCGGCGCGGCCGAGTTCGCGGCTTGGCTGCGACCACGCCGAAGATGTGGCGCGCGGCTGGGATCGGACTCCATGCCGAGAAGCAGATCGGGCGAGGAGAGATAGAAGAAGCTCGAGCGCGTGCGACTGCACCATCTGCGCCAGGTTCAGCATGCGCCGCAGTTGCGCGGCGGTGTGCGGAATGCGCACCGACATGATGGCTTCGCAGGCCTTGGCCGAGGCGATGAGGTGCGACACCGGGCAGATGCCGCAGATGCGCGCCATGAGGCTGGGCATCTCGTAGAACGGGCCGGCCCTGCGCGAATTTTTCAAAGCCGCGCACCTGCGTCACGTGAAAGTGCGCGTCCTCGACTTCGCCCTGCGCCGTTGAGCTGGATGGTGATCTTGCCGTGGCCTTCAAGGCGGGTTACGGGATCGATGGTGATGGTCTGGCTCATGAGCTCCGTAGGCTCCAAAGCGGGTGAGGGCCGGAATATCCAGCGGCCCGCCGGTGACCAGCGCAGTGAGCGCGGTGTGAAATGTGTCGGCCGAGGGCGGGCAGCCGGGCAGAAAGACGTCCACCTTCACAAACTCGTGGATGGGGCGCACCACTTGTGAGCAGTTGCGGCACCACGACGCAGGGAATCTGCTGCTGCGCGGTGGCGTTCTCAATGTAGGCGCGGTCGAGAATCGCTTCCGGCCCGATGGGGTTGCGCATCGAAGGCACGTTGCCGGCGACGGCGCAGTCGCCCATGGCGACCAGCATCTTGGAGTGGGCGCGAATCTTTTTGATCTTCTTCTCGTCGTCGACCGAGGCCACGGCGCCTTCGACCAGCGCGATGTCCACGTAGTCGGGATACTCCTTGGTGTCGACGATGGGGCTGTAGACCATGTCGACCAGCTCGGCGATCTCGAGGAGCCGCTCGTCCATATCGAGGAACGACATGTGACAGCCGGAACATCCATCGAGCCAGACTGTTGCCAGTTTCAGTTTGCTCATTGCGCTTCCCTCATCAGGTTCAGGCAGGGCAGAAAATCGGGATACTTGGGATGGTCGGAGCCGACCTTGCTTTTGTCGAACAAGGCTCCGGTGGGGCAGACCTGCACGCATTTGCCGCAGCGCGTGCAGGTGGACTTGCCCCAGGGCTGGTGGAGGTCGGTGATGACCATGCGAGTCGATGCCGCGGCCCATCACGTCCCACATGTGCGCGCCTTCAATCTCGGCGCAGACGCGCACGCAGCGCGTGCAGAGAATGCAGCGGTTGTGGTCGAGCGTGAAGCGCTCGTGCGAGGCATCGACGGGCAAGCTCGGGGTTGCGATAGGGCAGGCGGACGTGCGTCAGGCCCTGCTCCTGGCCAAGCGTTTGCAACTCGCAGTGGCCGTTGGCGACGCAGACGGAGCAGATGTGGTTGCGCTCGGCAAAGAGCAGTTCGAGAATGGTGCGGCGATGCTTCTTCAGCCGGTCGGTGGCGGTGGTGACTTCCATGCCCTCTTCGACCGTGGCCACGCAGGCAGGCAGGAGCTTGTTGCTGCCCTTGATCTCGACCAGGCAAAGCCGGCACGCGCCCACATCGCTGAGGCCGTCGAGATGGCAGAGGGTGGGGATGTCGATGTTGTTTTCCCGCGCCACTTCAAGGATGGTCTGGCCGGCGCGCGCGCTCACTTGCTTGCCATCGATGGCGAGTGTTTTGACGTCGACCGGAGTCGCTCATGCCAACACCTCCGCGGGCTGCTGTCGGCGGCCTCGGCGCAGGCTTGCAATGTTGCAGACGCCGGCCGGACAGCGCTTGTGCACGATGTGGTCGATGTACTCGTTCCGGAAGTACTTCAGCGTGCTCAGCACCGGGTTGGGCGCGGTCTGGCCCAGGCCGCAGAGGCTGGTTTCCTTGCACCGTGGCGCAGAGGTCTTCGAGCAGGTCCAGATCGTCCATCGTGCCGGTGCCCGTCGCAGATGCGCGTCAGCAGCGTGTGCATCTGCGCGGTGCCGGCGCGGCAGGGAATGCACTTGCCGCACGACTCGGTCATGCAGAACTCGATGAAGAAGCGCGCCACGTTGACCATGCAGGAGGTGTCGTCCATGACGATCATGCCGCCGGAGCCCATGATGGAGCCCACTTTCATCAGCGCGTCGTAGCTGACGCCGATGTCGAGCAGCTCCGCCGGGATGCAGCCGCCGGAAGGGCCGCCGGTCTGCACCGCCTTGAAGGTGTGGCCGTCGGGAACGCCGCCGCCGATGCCTTCGATGATCTGGCGCAGCTTGATGCCCATGGGCACTTCGACCAGGCCGGTGTTGGTGATCTTGCCGGTGAGCGCGAAGACCTTGGTGCCCTTGCTGCGCTCCGAGCCCATGCCGGCGAACCACTTGCCGCCGTTGCGGATGATGGGCGCGATGTTGGCGAAGGTTTCGACGTTGTTGATGAGCGTGGGCTTGCCCCACAGGCCGCTGACGGCCGGATACGGCGGCCGCGGCTTGGGCGTGCCGCGCTTGCCTTCGATGGAGGCGATCAGCGCCGTCTCTTCGCCGCAGACAAAAGCGCCGGCGCCGAGGCGAATCTCCACGTCGAAGCTGAAGGGCGTGTTGCAGATGTTGTTGCCCAGCAGGCCGCGGCGGCGCGCATCGCGCAGGCAGCTGGTGAGCCGCGCGACGGCCAGCGGATACTCGGCGCGCACATAGACGAAGCCTTTGCTGGCGCCCACGGCATAGGCGGCGATGGCCATGCCTTCGATCACGCGCTGCGGATCGCTCTCCAGAACGCTGCGATCCATGAACGCGCCGGGGTCGCCCTCGTCGCCGTTGCAGATGACGTACTTCAGGTCGCCGCCGGCCTTGGCCACCGTGCCCCACTTGAGGCCGGTGGGATAGCCGCCGCCGCCGCGCCCGCGCAGGCCGCTCTCGGTGATCTGCTGGATCACGTCGTTGGGCGTCATCTCGGTGAGCGCCTTGAGCAGCGCCTGGTAGCCGTCGCGGGCGATGTAGTCGTCGATCTTTTCCGGATCGATGTGGCCGGAGTTCTCAAGCACCACGTGCACCTGCTGGTCGAAGTGCTCGCGCAGATCGCACTGCAGCTCGGCGACCGGCTCGCCGCCGAGGCTGGCGGCGATGGCTTCGGCGTGTCTCGCCTTCACATGCTGATAGAGAGTCTCTTCCGGATCGACCAGCACCAGCGGGCCGGCGGCGCATAGTCCCATGCAGCCGGTGCGGCGCACAAAGACATTCTTGCCCTGGTGCCTGCGACCGCTTTGCCGAGAGCGTCCTTGCAGCTTGTCAGAGTGCTGGCTGAGGCAGCCGGTTCCCATGCAGACGTTGATCTCATGGTCGTACTTGGCATTTTCGGCGCGAGCGGACTCGGCAATTTGTTCGAGTTCTTCGATGGTCATTCAACCGCCCACCTTTCCAGTTGCTCGAGCATCTGTTCGCCGGTCATCTGGCCGCACAGTTCGCCGTCGGTCAGCACCACCGGGCGCGCGGCCGCAGGCGCCGACGCAGCGGGCGGTCATCAGGCTGATCTTGCCGTCCTTGGTGGTCTGTCCCTGCGGAATGCCGAGGCGCTTTTCAGCCGCGGCCACCAGCTTGTCGGTGCCCTTGATGTAGCAGGCGGTGCCGGTGCAGATGGTCATGGTGTGCTTGCCGGGCGGCTTGAGGCTGAAGTAGTGGTAGAACGTCACCACGCCATAGGCCTGGCTGAGCGGCACCCGCAAGGATCGGGCCACAAAGCGGATGGCATCGTCGTCGAGGAAGCCGAACGAGGACTGCACGGTGTGGAGCGTTTCAATCAGCGCGTGGCGGGCAAACCCATTCTTGCGCATGGTGCCGTTGACGATCTTCCAACGTTTGTCGTCGCTGGGAAGCGGCGGAGGGGTGAAGGCGAGCACGGTACCTCCATTCAGCAGACAATCCGGGTGTAAAGCAGTGGTCAGGCTTGGGTTGTCGCCTGCTTCGTTTGTACGGGATACGCCTTGGAACAGCGGTGACAGTGGTCACCTGGGATTGTGGACGCGTCTCAAAATACGATATTCGATCCCGCGAACCCGAAAACTCCCTAACCCAGCGCGGGAAGCCGGTCAGAAATTCCAAACAGGAAGATGAAACCGATAATGCAACTATAGGCCGCGCCGGTCCAGGCAATCACGTGATAGAGCCGCGGATGATGGCCCGAGGCGCTGAAAGCTCCTCCCATCGTTGCCGTCATCAGCGCGTTCATCGCCACCAGGCCAATGGCAAAGGCCGCCAGCCCCAGCATGCCGCGCGAGACACCTCCCAGATTGGCGGTCAGGAAGAAAAGCGCCAACTGGCTGGGGGTCTCCGCGCCCACGCCGTGCAGGATACCAATCACAAAGACAGACTTACCCGTGTACATCCACTGAAATCGCTCCGGCTTGGAGGCCCGGCGATTGAACACGCGCCGCACCTGCCAAAAGAGCCAGAGCACGCCGTTGATGGCGATGGCGAGCCGGCTCTCCACGCGGCTGTGGCGATGGCCGTGCGCGTCTTTGCGCAGAATTCCGGCAACGACGCCAATACCGAGGACAATCAGTGTCAGGCCGATCAACCGCTCGGTCCAATGGTCGAGATTCTCCGGCAGGCCCAGGTGAAGCTGCAGCACGATCACGCCCAGCACAACCACCGTAAAGGCATGGCCGAGCGCATAGGTCACGCCCAGGCGCAGGCCGCTGCGCCAGTTGCGTTGCACGGCCGTGATGTCAGAGATGGCGGCGAGATGGTCGTAATCGAAGCCGTGCCGCAGCCCCAGCAGCAGGCAGGAGCCCAGAGCGGCGTCGAGTTTCCAGTCACTGAGACCTGCGAGCACGGAAACAAGTATAGAGCAGAGTCGGTGTGTCCCGCGCCTGGCGACGCCGTCCCTACGGGACCGGGTCCATCGCAGTCCCGATCCTCGTGATCCGGCAGCGATGAGTGGCCCAGTGCCGTCAGGGGGTCGAACTGCGCTGAATCTGATAGTCCTTGTATTCGATGGTCATGGTGCTCTTGCCGAACAAAATGCTGCTCGACACGGCCCGCGCCTGAGTCGCCATCGCGAATCCATTGACGTTGGCATACGCGCGCATCATCTGCGCCGGTCCCGTGAAAACCGAAACGCTCTTAGACGCAGTCCCTTCGACCCGGACAATCGAATCATCCTTCGCATCCACCCAGAGCGTGCCTTCAAGCAGATTGGAGGCCTTGCGCTTTGGGCTGATGGAGAGAACCAGGCAGGTGCGTCCGTCCCTCTGCTCGACGCCAGGCTTCAATTTCATCTCATAATTTTTTGAGGTGATCCACGAGGCTTCGCGGTTGGCGGGGAGATTGATCTCTTTTTCATTGTCGAGCAGGGGAGTGAAGACCATGTTCCTGATGATCGACGAACCTGTCTCAGAAACAATGTTGTAGCTCTTGCCGCTTTCACGGCTATAAGTCGTCTTGACTGTCATTTCCGCGTCGGGCTTGGCTGGAGCTTCGCCGCGAAAGAAGGAGTAATGCTCGATAACCGTGTAACCCTGGATGGCCTCTACGCGCTGATGCACCGCGGCATCGACACCGCGGATTACGGCCGCTTCGTCCACTTGCTGTGCCCGCCCGGCGCTCGGCGCGAGAGGAAGAAAGCAGGCCGCGAGCGGAACAAGAGTCCATGCGCGGCCCAGTTTTCTCATAGCGGCGATTTTCTCACGGGAGGGAGATTGACTGCGGTCGTTGGCTCGTGCGCTAAAGAGCGCGCCTTCCCGCGATCGTATTGGCCAGAGCGACTTCGCGCTGCCGTAAGATGGAGGACATCCCGGCCTGCGAGATGGCCAGTCCGAAGAACGGTTATCGCAGTCGGCAGAAGGGGTATTGGATCGCCTATGAGAGCGAGATGGGAGGCCGCGTCCGTTTCTTCGCTGGTCTTCGCATTGCTTTTCGCTGTCTTTGCGGGAACGTACATACAGAAGGCAATGCGGCTCGCCAGCGCCGCACGAAACGAGAAGACAGCCACTACAGATCATTTTTCCATTCAGCATCGCGCAGTCGGCCCAATGTTTGAAATCATCCTTCATCGTTTCAGAACGGACGAGTATGTCTGCTCCTATGAGTTCAGTACTGACGAGACGTCCTATCGTGGAAGCGACGAATGCACGGAACTGGGCGACAACAATAGGGTGAGGTCAGGCGATGCTGCGGGGACCATCGCAGGCGCGAAGCTAATTGTTTATTACGATTCATTCAATCCATCCATAAATAGCTTGCTGGAACTAAGTGCCGCGAGTAAGCGCGAATATCGTGGAGCGGGATTCTGGATCATTTTAGGAGTTTTGGTTTTTTTCTCCGCAATATTTGGATTAATGCTTGGATCAATAAAGGGTAAGGGGAAGGCCAGGCAAAGAGTCCATCTCACGGGAACGATAGTTTATCCAGGTGAGACAGACTTCAGCTTAGGGTCCGACGGATTGTTCGCCCATGCAGCCGATCAAAGGAATGGGAGTGCCGCGGATTCCGCTCCCTAGCCGACACTGAGGGAACTGTATCTCGAGGTGGTCAACAACATCCATCCAGACCGCGCTGTCAATCAAGCTGACCTGGGGTTGCGAGAGCGGTTGATGAAAGAAGCAAATGCTGCATTCGAGCGTAGCGACGCCCAAACGCTGCGAAGAGTCCTGGAGGAGTACGGAGACGCGGTGGCCCGACTCAAACAGCGTGGTGAAAAGCCCTAGGGAGCGTCAAAAACATGAAATGCAAGATGGCAGGGGCTAAGAGCCCCTTCGTTTTGCATTATTGGCCCGCGACCCAGAGGGTGCCCCGAGCCGTGCCCTTGTTACAAAGCGCTTTCGATTGACTTTTTCACCAAGCTGTTTAGTCCGGCCCCCACCGTCGGTGGTAAGCGCAATCGCAACACGGCAGGCGCGCAGCGCAGATGGCCCCACCGCAGGTGGTTAAAGCGCGCGCCTTCCCGAGATCAGGTTGAAGATGAGCACGACAACAGCGACCACCAGCAGAATGTGGATGAGGCCGCCGGCGATATGCAGGCTGAACCCGAGCAGCCACAGAACCAGAAGAATCACAAAAATCGTCCAAAGCATAGAATTCTCCTCTTTCAAACAAAAAGCACCCGAGACTGGTCAATCCTCTCGGGTGCTCCCGTTCGTTCAGTCAATCGTTGGTGTGAATTTAGCGGGATGCAGCCTCTGCCTTCGCGCCGCGAATTGCGGCCAGGAAAGGATGAGCGGAGGGCGGGGGAGGAACTTCGCCGTGCAGGACCGCGCGGGTCGTAACCCCCGGGCCGTAGTAAGCGTGCATCGAGTCTTCGTCGGCGCGCGACATCGGCGCCGGTCAAGGTCAGTCCGGCAAACACGCCCTTGGCGCGCGAGTAGGTCAGAATCTCAGTGTTCAGCTTCCAATCCGTGTCCGCGGAAGCATGCCGGCCCACCGGGCCCGCCGCGGCCGATGCATCGCCGCCAAGCTGGAATTTGCTGGAAAGCAGATGCTGCATGCCGCGATCGCCCTGGATGATCATGACCAGGTCAACGCCTTCAACGCCGATCTGCAGGCCCCAGCTTCCGCCGGTGATCGCGAAGAACGCCGGCGCGCTCCATCCGGTTGCCGTGCGGCACGAAGCAACGCCGCGTCCGCCTTCAGCACCGAACACGAATCCGCCCTTGACCATGTGCGGCACAACGGCGACGCACTTGGCGTGATCGAGCACCTCTTGGGGAATTCCACGATCGGGAGCAGCCATGATCTGGCGCAGCACCTCGCCTGCCTTGTCGATTCGCTCGTCCGTGTCGCTTTTGGACTGATCGGCGCGGCTGACCGCTGTGAGGCTCAATAATGCGAGAACCATCATAATCTTTTTCATTGGGTAACACCTTTCTTGAATTTATTTGTCCGTTTGTGAAGCGGTTGTCGTGAAATTGACCGTCGACGCTCCATGTTTCGTGCTAGACGGACCGCCCGGAGGCGAATCGTCTGAAGAAGCTCGCAGCGAGCCCTCTTCCTCTCTGTTGGAGGCAATGCCGGCACAATTGGTTGCTCTGCGCAGGCATGTTGCTCGCGAATCCATCCGATAGTTCAGTGACTCTGCTGCGCAACGCCCAGGAGAGCCGTTGCGCTATGCTGGTTTCCGGCATGAGGCGCGCGCGTGAGTGAACGATTCCGCTCTGATTCAGTCGAGGCTAAAACCATTCGGCGCAGCCTCGTCGTGCGCGGAGTGGTCCAGGGCGTTGGCTTCAGGCCCTTCATCTACCGCATCGCCCGCGAAGAGGGGCTCGCCGGATTGATCGGCAATGACACCGATGGGGTCACCATTGAAGTGGAGGGCGCGGCCGACCGCGTGGACGAGTTTGTCCGTCGTGTCCGCGCCGAGGCGCCGCCGCTCGCGCGCATCGATTCAATCAGTCTGCGCGCATTGGCCCCGACCGGCGAAACAGGATTTCTGATCGTTGCCAGCGAAGTGCTGGGGCGTGTCAGCACAGGCATTCCAGCCGATGCGGCGACCTGCGCGGATTGCCTTCGCGAACTGTTTGATTCCCGCGACCGGCGCTTCGGCTATCCATTTTTGAACTGCACCAATTGCGGCCCGCGCTTCACCATCACGCGCAGCATTCCCTACGACAGGCCGCAGACCTCCATGGCGAAGTTCAGCATGTGCGCTCGCCTGCCAGGCAGAGTATGACGATCCGGCGAACCGGCGCTTTCACGCCCAACCCAACGCGTGCTGGGAGTGCGGACCGCGGGTCTGGCTGGTTGAGGCTGGGGCGCAGGTCGCGGGACAAGCAGAAGCCGTTGCCGCATGCATCGATCGCCTGGCGCGCGGCGAGATCGTCGCCATCAAAGGCATCGGTGGATTTCATTTGAGTGTCGATGCGACCAACGAGAGGGCCGTACAGCGGCTGCGCGCGCGAAAGCACCGCAATGGCAAGCCGCTGGCGGTTATGGTGCGAGATCTGGCCGCGGCGCGGGAACTCTGCGCGCTTACTGCGGAAGAAGAAAAGCTCCTCGAGCAGAATGCACGCCCCATTGTGCTGGCTCGCAAGTGCGAAGACAATGGGATTGCCGACTCGGTCGCCCCTGGCATTCCGTGGCTGGGAGTCT
>CAWBSV010000058.1:0-93758 GCA_963791505.1 uncultured Acidobacteriaceae bacterium | reverse complement strand
TATGTTTTATGTACGCCTAATCATCGTATTGCTCGATGGCAAGATCGGGTATGCCGTCGCCGTTGAAGTCAGCAGACACGATGGCATTGGGCGAGTTGCCGGATGAGGGGCTGGAGGTGACCGCTGGGAACGTTCCGTCGCCCTTGCCGAGATAGATTGAAACAGTATTTTGAGCGTTTTCGACGATCGCGAGATCGGCAATGCCGTCCCCATTGAAGTCCGCTGCCGCGATTCCCGCAGGAACGGTACCCACTCCGACCAGGCCATTGGGCTGCGTGGCGTAAAGGGTCACCAGATCCGGGGCAATTTGCACAGTTGCCAGCAGGAAGTTGGCGTTGCTCGTGTCGGTGAACGTGACAATGCCGGTTGGAGGAGTCGAGAGGAAGTATGAGCTATCGTATTCGACTTGGATCGTATCGTATTCCGTGTTGTCATAAGTGACGGAAGGAACAGTCGCCGTGGGTGCACTCACCGTGAGCGGCGATGCCGCTGAGGCGCTGGTTGCGTAACTCGTGGTTCCGACAAAGACGGCCTTGAGGCTGTGGCTGCCTGTTCCGGTGCGAAAGTTGATGACCGCTTTGCCGGTGCTGGTCAACTGCGCTGAGCCAAGGATGTGGATGTCTTCGCAGTACTTCGCCGATGCATCGCAGAAGTTGACGAGGCCAGCAGTGACCGGTGTGGTGCCGGCGGTGACGGTGGCGGTGAGGGTGACGACTGTGCCGGAGGCAACCGTGGAGACGGCGCTGCCGTCGGAGGTGATGGTCAGTGTCGTAGTGGTCGGCGCGGAAGTCGCACAGGCGAGTGACGTCGCTGTTCCGAGGACAAGAATCCCAGCAAGAATGGGGCGGATTCCAGGGAAAGAAATGCGTTTCACGGTCAGTCTCCGTCTTGAGCGAAGGCTCTGGGCGTTTACGTGCCGTTCTTAGAATCTACAGAGCGAGTGTACGCCGGTCTTACAATACCGAGCGCAAGAAAACCTCGCTGCACCCCGTCGGCCTTTACGCGGCGGTGAGTTCGAGGATGATGGCGGCGCCCTGCGGCTCGAGGTTCAGAGCGGAGGCCCGGCCGTTGTGGTCGCGCAGAATGGTTGCACAGAGGCTGAGGCCAAGGCCGGACGTTTCCCCTGTGTGCTGCGTGGGGACAAACGGATCGAAAGCGCGATCGGGGTGTCGGAAGCCGGGCCCCGAGTGCGCGACGAGAATCTGCACCAGGTTGCCTTCGCTGGTGGCTTCAAGGCGAATGGTCTTGGGCGACGCATTGGTCGAGGGCTTGGCCCAGCTATCGGGGGTGCCCTGCGTCTCGACGGCTTCGATGGCAAATTGCAGGCAGTGCAGAACGGCCTGGCGCAAAGGCTGGGCGCGGCAAAGCACCTTGGGCAGAGACGGCGCGACGTTGAGCCGGAACTCAATGGAGCGGTGCAGAAATTCAGGCCGATGCAGCTCTTCCATGTCGGTGAGCAGCTCGGCAACGGAGACTGCATCGAGCTGATCGTTCTGCTGCCGCGAGATGCGGGTCAGGCTCTCGAGAGTGGTGCGCATGCGGCGCGCTTCGGTGAGGATTGACTCGATGCCTTTCCGCTCGCGTGGATCGAGAACGCCGGTTTCATCAAGCAGCGAGGCATAGCCGAGAATCACGGTCAGCGGGTTGTTCAACTGCTGGGTGACGTTGCTGGCCAACTGGCCAAGGCCGGCGAACTTCTCTGAGTCGATGAGCTTTTCAAGCATCATGGTCTGGCTGCGCGTGGCCTGCAGGCGGGCAGTCAGCATTTCAATAGGCAGCAGGTCGTCGGCGCGCAGGCTGGAGCTCAGTTTGTTGGAGTAGGTTGAACGGCGTCGCCGCGGGGAGACCGAGCGCATGCCGGAGAGCAACAGGGCTCCATCGGTGACCGTGCGGCCGGTCATGGGCACGGCGAGAACTGAGGTGAAGTTGAGGCGTTTCAGGTCGTCGCCGGGAGTGAGCCACGGCGACAGATCGAGCTTGAGGGTGTGGCTGCGGCTGACGGCCGAAGGCACTGAGCCGGGAGTCAAAAAGCCTTCAACGGGAATGCGCGAAGCCATTTCGTCGAGCGCTGAGACGATGGCGGGATCGAGCCCTGCTGCTCCGGCGACGCGGTAGCGTCCGCCAGTCTGGAGGATAAGCGCCGATTGCGCGAAGCGGCTGTTCTCAACCACAGTCTGGCAGATTTCAGTGGCCTGGCGGTCGAAGTCTTCAACGCGCCGGCGCGACAGGATCAGGTTGGTGTAGGCCTCGAGCTCGTGGCGTGCTCGGCGTTCGCGCTCCTCGGCGCCCTTGTTGATGTTGAGTTGATCTTCGAGGGAGAGCAGGATCATTCCCAGAGCGGCAAAGACCTTGCCGAGAATGATGGCGCGCGTAAAGGCGAGATCGATGCCGGGATTGTGCGAGATGGCGGGGACGAACAGAACGATGGGGCCGGACCACAGGACGAATCCCAGAACACTCAGAACCATGCCGGAGGAGAGCCGCCGGAAGACAAACAGAAGCAGCATCGCCGTCATCAAGTGGTTGCAGCACTCGACGAAGGTGAGGGGAAAGCCGGCGCCGAGCGTGAAGTAGAACCAGAACGCGGGGATGCCGGCAGCGATGCAGGCTCCCACGCCGAGCCAGGTGGGCACACTGCCTTTGGCGCCTCCCCAGAAGATGGCGACGATTAGAGATGTGAGTCCGAGGAAGGGAAGAATCAGGCCCAGGATGCCTGTGGGATTCTGTCCGTGCAGCACGCCATGAAACAGGATGGAGTAGACCACGAGCGGCAACGTAAAGGGAACGACGTAGAGGATGTTAAAGCGCCCGATCTTGAAGCGGAGAGGGGAGAGCGATCCAAGAAAGAGAGCGGAGCTGATCTGGATGGAGGTCTGGCCGATGGCGGTCATCCAGGGATGGATGTCGTCGGCAAAGTCCCATGTTCCCAGCTTGTAGAGCAGGATCATCCGCAGCAGGGCGTAGCAGAAGCCCATGAACCAGAGCAATGAGCGCGTGTCGCGGAAACGGTAGTAAAGGTGGCCGAAAGTGGGCAACAGAAGCGCCGTGAGGATGAGGGCCGGGAGCTGATAATAGTCGGGCATCAGAGTTGGCAGATTCCTTCGTTCCTCATGGATCGTGTCGGCGTGGCTTGACGGGAACGGGTGCAGGGCCGGTATGCTGCACCCAGACAGGGAGCAGAGACGGCGACCTGAATCCCCCTCAAATCAGCCACATTTTGAGACGCCAAACGCGCACTTTCGAGCGGGGAACCGCGAGGTGCCCCACTTACGATTCTGGGACTATCCGTGAGGGGTGTATATGCGTCTAACGTTGTAGGGGCGGGTGCGGTTGGAGTTACGTGAACTGCTCATTCCAAAGAAGATTGCTGACTAATGCGAGGGAGAAAAAGCAAATTGCGCTGGGCACGGTTCTGGGCATTGCACATAGCGGTAGTGGCAGGAGCGGCGCTGGCTGCGGGAGCCCAGAGCAAGGATAGTTTTACGCCGATGGCGCTCGACTCCGGGTTTGGAGCGATGGACATCAATAAACCTACAGTTGCGCCGGAAGAGATTATCAAGCAGTTTGCCGCCAAGGAGAGCGAGTTCCAGAAGGCTCTGAATCACTACACGTATCGCCGCACCGCCAAGGTGCAGACGGTTGACGACGATAACAAGGTCGACGGCGAATATTACGAAGTGGACGACGTGATCTTCGATCCCAGCGGCAATCGGATGGAGAAGGTGGTTTTCGCTCCGGAGAACACGCTGCAGCGGGTACAGATGACGCCTTCCGATCTTTCGGACATTCAGCGCGGGTATCCCTTTGTCTTGACGGCTGAAGACATCGGCCAATACGACGTGAAGTATGTGGGGCGGCAGAAGGTCGATGAGGTGGATTGCTACGTCTTCGATGTAAGTCCCAAGGTGATCGAAAAGAAGAAGCGCTATCTGCTGGGACGCATCTGGGTGGACTCGACCGATCTGCAGATCGTGGTGACGAATGGCCGCATGGTGCCGGATGACACGCGCAAAGGAAACGAAGATCTGCATCCCCCGTTCATGACGTGGCGGCAGCAGGTGGATGGGCACTACTGGTTCCCGGTGTATACGCGCGGCGAAGGGATTCTGCATTTTTCTGGCGGCAACGGCTACATGGGTGATGACATCCACATCCGCGACATCATCAAGTATTCCGACTACAAGAGATTTGGATCGACAACCAAGATTATTTATGACGGGCAGGATATTTCGAATACGGCGCCGCAGCAGACTGCTCCTGCCGGGGGCACGACACCTGCGCCGAAGAAGTAGGGTGCGTGGGGAGCAACTTCCGGTTACGCAAGGAAGGGCGAGGCTAATCTGTGTCGCGCTAAGCCAGTAACCGATCCTGGATTCCTGGTGCACTCTCACCGCGAGAGGGAAGCTTTTCGAGCTTCTTCAACAGCGCGGCAACGCCGAGTCCCTTCTGATAAAAGTCGTCAGCGGTCACGCCCACGGGGATTTGGTCTCCCGCAAACGCTCCACTCATCGCGATGACCTTCACGCCAGGGAAGCGGCTGTGAACCACATCGAGAAGCTCAAAACCGGACATGCGCGGCATGTTGAGATCCGAGATAAGGATGTCCGGGAGTCCGTCTTCCATTTCGATCAGCGCTGCCTGTCCATCGGCCGCAGACCGGACGTGATAGCCCAGGACTACGAGGATCTTTGCAAGAGAGGTTCGAACGGAATCCTCATCTTCTGCAATGAGGACCGATACTTTTGGATCTGGCATAGGTCGCTCCGATCAGGATCAACAGAAAGGGGTTTTCTACACTTTGCCAGTAATTGATCGGAAAGGCTGGTCACTTTCGAACATTCGAATTTTTGGAGGATTTGATTCGGCCGCGCCCACCAACGGGCATAGAGGGCTTGGCGGCATTGTCGGTGGGCAATCGATCGAGCAAGATCACCCTCAGCAGTGACTTGTGCACGCGAATGCGGCCGTTGTATTCGACAAATCCCAGCTTGCGGAAGCGATTCATGAAGAAACTTACGCGTGAGCGCGTTGTTCCGACCATCTCGGCCAAAGTCTCCTGCGAGATTTTGGGAATCAGCGTTTCCGGTTTCCCAGGTTCTCCGAATTCGGCCATCAACACGAGAATCCTTGCCAATCGCTTTTCACTGGAATTGAAGAGTTGGTCGACAAGGTCGGCTTGGGCCCGCATACTGCGCGCCAACAGAAACCTCACGAAGAGATCGGAGAATTCCTGCTCGCCATGCATGACGCGGACCATCTCTTCGCGCCTGATTTTGAGCACATTGCACGCGGTAATCGCGGTCGCCGAGGATAGGCGTAAGCCTGGAACTGCCGCCAGCGCCTCTTCACCGACAAAGTCGCCGGATGCCAGCATTGTCACTGTTGCTTCCTTGCCGCCGGTTGAAACAACCGTAATTTTGGCGCGCCCCTTCTGGATATAGAAGACCGAGTCGGCGGGATCGCCCTGTGAAAAGAACGCTTGTTTCGGCTTTAAATCGAAGATTTTGCGCCCAAGTCCTTTGCTGTTAAGAAAGGCAGCTACGTCAAAAGGGTGCGGATCGAGCACGGCCATCAGGAGCAACCTTTCGGCATCGGGGGCAGTCGGCGCATGGTACGCGGGCTGGATTGAGACACACTTCGTCGTTGTATCTAGCGTTTCATGGGCGACATAGCGTGGCTGTATCGTTTTATACACATGCCATGACGCCCATCTACGCGGAATCCCATTTCACTCCCAAAAAATCTGCTAGAGTGGTTTCTCGAATTCCGGCTGTTTCAGGGGACAGGATGACCCGTAAACTCCTAACTCACAGACTTCGATCTCTGCTGGGTATGGTGATCCTTGTAGCGTGTGGGCTGTCTGCGGTGCATACGCGTGCTCAGGGGCCGGCGCAACCGCAGCAGGCCGTGGCGCAGTCTCAGGCGCTGGTGGGTACCTGGTCTGCGACGGTGAACTGGAATTTGCCGTCAGGGCTGATGATCACCACCAGTTTTGCGGCCAACGGGCGGATCCAGTCGACAGTCCAGAATCACCAGGGCATGAGCTTCACGCTCATGGGCACCTATGAATACAACGCCGCGCAGAGCACGCTGAGCTACAAGTGGCAGGATTTTCTGCCCAAGCAGACATGCGTCCTTGGCGCCTGCACGCCCGCCCAACCGCCCGCGCCGATGGGCGTGGTGACTAACAACAAGATCCGTATTTTGAGCGCCACTCAGTTTGTCGCCACGTCGAATGAAGCTTCGACCACCTACATCCGCAGCAACGCGGTGGGTTTCCCCACTCCCTGAGTGGGCGTGCAGGCTGTCGGCGTGCCGAGAAGATGTGTCTCAGGCTATGCGGAGGATGGAGATCACGGTCAGGTCGTCGTCTTGCCCGTGGTGAATTGCGGCTTCGGCGAGGACGAGCGGGCCTGCCTGCTGGCGCAAGAGTTCCTGCGTCCGATCAAAACCGAAGAGGGCTCCCTCGGCATTGCGCGCCTCAACCACGCCATCGGTCGTCAGTGTGAGGCGATCGCCGGGTTGCATCGCCAGGGCGACCGTTTCCGGGATGGCGGAGTCAGCGAGGCTGAGCGGCAGCGAGCCGGCGAATGCGATTTCAGAGCCGTTGAGCCAGGGCGGCAGATGACCTGCGTTGGCCAGCACGACGCGGCCCGCGGGATCGAGGCGCACGGCCAGGCAGGTGACAAAGCCTCCGTGCTTGCGCTCGTAGAGCCTGTTGTTGAGTTCGGCCAGGATTTCGGCGGGATCGTGGCTGACTTTGCTGATGGTGTGCAGCATGCCGATGAGCATGGAGACGATCATGGCAGCGCTGATTCCTTTGCCGCTGACGTCGCCGATGACGACGAGAGTCTGCCCGGCGCCGAGAGGGATGACTTGAAAGAAATCGCCGCCGACCTGAGCGGCAGGACGGTAGATGCTTTCGATGGCGAATCCGGGAGTGGGTGGCAACTGCTCGGGCACCATGAGCCGCTGGATCTCGCGGGCGGCGGCCAGTTCGGTGTCCAGCGCAGCTTTCTCGACTTCAAGGCGAACGTGGCGGCGCGACTCCGTAACGGAGACCACAACAAAGCCGGAGTAGCCCAGCGCGATGGAGATGCAAATCGCTACGCCGTTGAAGACGAGCCGCTGGTGGAGGGCGTCGAGCTGGGCCGCATCGAGGAAGGTCAGCCAGGGGCCCTCGGGCAGCCAGCGGTGCAGCAGAGCCATGCAAATGTTCTCGAGAACGAGGAGCGGCAGTGAGGGAATCCAGAAGCGCTGGCGGAGGATGATGCCGGCGATGGCGTACGAGGTTGCGAACAACGCGATGATCAATACGGAGAAGGCAAGACAGAGGGCTGACTGACGGCCCATGTCCATGCCGTCGAAGACAAATCCGAAGCTGGCGAAGATGAAAAAGGCGGAGATGAGAAAGACGGCGATGGTCCACCGAGGGGCGGACTTCCATGCCATCGGCCGCCAATCATCGAGTGATTTCGATTGCTTCATGGCCGTACTAAGCATGACACGGTTGGGACCGAATTGTGCACGGAATGCGATCAACCACAGCTCGACGAAGGACCGTCGGAATGACATGAATCGGGCGTACGATGAGGGGGACTCTGTTGTGTCCATCGTTCCCCTCGCTCTCGCTGCGTAGGCACATCCATTGCCCTGAGGTTTCGCATGCTGTGGTTCTACCGATCTTTCTTTCCCGTGGTCTGGATTCTCTTCCTGGTCTATTGGAATATCAAAGCGGCCCGGACCAAAACGACCAGGCGCCTCGAGCCGGTCACCTCGCGCGCGCTGCGCGTCTTCATCTACCTGATCGCAATCATCCTGCTCGCGACAACCCGGATCCCGCTGCCATGGCTTTATCGCGAGGTATGGCCGGTTGGCCTTTGGCCCTTCTGGGTTGGCGCCGCGGTGACCGTCGCGGGCCTGCTGTTCGCAATCTGGGCGCGCGAACATCTCGGCAGGAACTGGAGCCGCTCGGTCACCATCAAGGAGGGCCACGAGCTGATCGATACCGGTCCCTATGCGACGGTGCGTCACCCTATCTACACGGGCGTCCTGATGGGGTTCCTGGGCATGGCGATAGCCATTTCGCAGGTTCGTGGATTCATCTCGTTCGTTCTCATGTTCGTCGCGCTTTGGCTGAAGCTTCGCATGGAGGAAGAGTGGATGCGTTCGCAATTCGGCGATACGTATGCCGCTTACGCTCGAAGAACCGCTGCACTGTTGCCGTACATCTTCTGATCGCTGCATCACTCGAAGACGTTTGAGCTAGGGGCTCAGAAGCGGAGAGAGAGGCAACTCAGGCCGCCGTCCATTTTTTGGAATTCGGACATGTCGAGATGCAGCGGATGAAAGCCGGCGTGCTCAAGGGCGGCTGTCAGGTGCCGGTAGCCGGTCGCGACAAGCACGCGGTCATTCACGCGGACGCAGTTGGCGGCGTAGCTCTCGCTGGCTGCAACGCGGATGAGGTTGAAGCGCTGGAACTCGGGATGCGCGGCCATCTCTTCCATGACCACGAGCGTGTTGTCGCCGATGTAGGAGATGCCGCTCTTGAGATGAAGGATGGTGGTCATGGCGCGGCCATCGATGACGGACGAGGTGTATCCCAGGGACGACAAATGAGCGGCGAGTTGGCGCGCACCGTCTTCGTTGGTGCGGTGGGAGAGGCCGATGAAGAAATGATCTTCCGCTTCGCAGATGTCGCCGCCGTCGACGGTTCCGGGGGCTTCGATGGTGAAGGGTGTGGGGAAGTGCTGCAGAATGGCGGGACGGATTGCATCGACTTCGCCTTCGCGGCTGGCTGCTCCAGGGCGGGTGAGAATCGCGCCGCGGGGGGTGAGGATGGCGGTGTCTTCCACGAAGGTGGAGTCGGGATGGCGGAGATCGGGTTCGAGCGGAATGAGAGAGAGGCCGCATGCGAGGAGGGCGTCGCAGTAGGCCTGGTGCTGCTCGAGCACGAGGTCGTAGAGCGGGGTTCCGAGGGAGACAGTGGTGAGGCCTTCAGCGAAATTAGCAGCGGGCTGGCGAATGATGGCGTGCTTGAACAAGGGCGATCCGATCGTTTTTGAGTGAGGGAGTGAGGGACTAAGGGACTAAGGGGCTGAGGGACTGGGACTGAGAGACCAGGGGACTGAGGGACTGGGGGACTGAGGGACTAAAAGCCCAACGGCTTAGAAGAAATTGACAGATCGGATGAGAAGCAAGTTTGCGTTTGAGTCCCTTAGTCCCTGGTCCCTCAGTCCCTAGTAGAAAAGATACTTGCGCCAGCGATCGTCGCCGCGGCCGAGCATGCGCATGATCTGGCGGCTGGTGTGGAGCGAGAAGGGACGTGGGTCGCGCATCAGGATCATGTCGTCGATCTCGTGCAGCATGCGGTTGCCTTTGCGGCGATTGCAGGCATGGCAACAGGCGACCAGGTTTTCCCAGGTGGAGTTGCCGCCGCGCGAGCGGGGGATGACGTGGTCGAGCGTGAGTTCTCCAGAAGGGAGCAAAACGCCGCAATACTGGCAGGTATTGCGATCCCGAAGCAGAATATTTTTACGCGAGAGGGCGCGGGTCTGATGAGGGATGCGCCGGTATTCGAGCAGGCGAATGACGGAGGGCATGGCGATGCGGCTGCGCTGGGCGTGGAGGGTGAGCCCATGCTCCTCTTCAGTGCGGGCGATGCCTTTGAGCACCAGCACCAGAGCGCGGCGTGCGCCGCAGATGTTGATGGGCTCATAGGAGGCATTGAGCACCAGGACCGGCATCTGCAGCATGTGCGTGGGCTGCACGGCCGCGTAGTCGCCGGAGTAAGCTGCTGCCTTGGCGATCGATTTTTGCTTGCGGGCATGAATCATAGCTTTTCCCAGCGACATCTTTCTCCCCTCGTTAAAAAGATGGTTGGTCGTGCGATGAAGGTTTTTTCCTCGCTTGCAAAGTTGAATCTGCGCTGACGTTCTCGTGGCTCTCGGAATCGCTCTTGATTTCCAAGTTCTTTGTGTGAGTGCCAAAAACATTTGCGGCCGTGTTGAAGCGGCGGGCGCGGGCGAGCGTTGCCACCCAGACCGATGCGGCGCCGGCTTTCACCAAAACTTGCGCGGCCGCGCGCGCGGTTGCTCCGGTGGTGAGAATGTCGTCGATCACCAGGACATGCTTGCCTTCGACGGCGGCGCGATCTGGAACTTTGAACGCTCCGCGCATGTTGAGGCGGCGCTTGCGCGGATTGAGGCCGGCCTGGCTCTGGGTCGGACGGAAGCGGACCAGAGTCGACGGAGCAAGCGTGAGCCGCCAGTCAGGATGGGTCTTGCGCAGAATGCCGACGGCCTGTTCCGCCAGCCGGCTTGCCTGATTGAAGCCGCGTTCGGACCGCTTGGCGCGATGAAGCGGAACGGGCACAACGAGCATCTCAGCCGGCGCTTCACTTGCCAGTTGGCTGATTGCGGTCGCCAGCATCCCGCCGAGACGGCGCGCTGCGGGATGGATGCGTCCGTACTTCAGGGCGTGAATCGCCTGCTTCATGCGGCCTTCGTAGAGGCCGAACGAGACTGCCCGCACAAATTTTGGCGCTGCCATGCGGCACAGGCGGCATAAATTATGGGATTCGGGGTCCAGAGGGCGGTCGAGGGTATCGCCGCAGCAGGCGCAGCAAGGGCCAGAGACGGCGGGAAATTCCAGCCAGCAGGCGTTACAGATTGGCGCAGAAGAAAGCTGCGGCAGGAGGGAGCCGCAGAGCGTACAGGAAGCAGGAAGGAGGGCGCAACTGAGAGCATCCAGAGGACTTCGGAGAACGCGGGCCACTGCGCGCCAGCGGGAGATCTCCGATGGCGGGACGTCGATCGTCATGGAACCGGAGTCCCTGCGGAAGACGCACCTCATTCAAGAAGAGCGCGATTGTTGCTGCCTTCTTGCGACAAGTATACCTGCGGGCGAGAAAACGAGCCACCCGCGGGCGGTCAATCCAGCTCACGGATGGGCGTTTTCGCAGCCGGGAGTATCCAATCGAGCGACAGTTGTCCCCCCAAACAGCAAAACAGGCAGGAGGCTGCCGCCTGTTGAATCCGCGAGTTGAGGGGCCCATGAAGAGGACTCGCAGATCTTTGGCGACAGCCGCCTGCCTGAATACAACCGCGCGAGCGTGCAGCGCGCGCCGAACTATCTCTGGTGAACTATCGCCGGTTGGCAACCTCGCGGTCATGCTCCGCCTTCTTCGCCGCGGCGTCATCCTTGACTTGGTTGGCCTCAGCGTGCGCCTTGTCGTTCACATCGCGGGCTGCATCCTTAACGTTGCCCCATGCCTTTTCAGCCTTGCCCTTGATTTGCTGAGCAGCACCCTCGGCCTGGGTGTTGACGTCGCCCGTCCACTCGCCTACCTGGCGCTTTGCTCTGCCAACCGTGTCGTCGACTGCACCCTTCACTCTGTCCTTATCCATGATTCCACCTCCGTGGAGTTAAATGCGCGCACTTCGTTAAAGACGCCAAGAGGACGACGCCCGTGGTTTAGCTTGCTGCACTCTTTTCGTTTGCTTATAGAGCCGCTCTGCGCCCTGAGATGAGCTGGAAGATCAAAACAATCACAGCCAGTACGAGCAAGATGTGAATGAATCCGCCCAGTGTGTACGAACTCACGATCCCCAATAGCCACAGAACGAGCAGAAGAACAAAGATCGTCCAAAGCATTTGCGTCTCCTTTCAAAAGGCAGGCACTCCATGCTTGCCCTCGTGGCGACTCTCATCGTCAACAGCTAACTTGGACGCTCGCCCATCTGCATAAGGTTGCACCACGATTTTGCAGGACGCGCAATTGGCAAGCGACGAAAAGGTTGGCTCAATTGCGCGTCAAATCGCGGACACCCAGTTGACATGAGTGCGCATCCAAGCTCCAGTTGTTGGGTTGTCAATTGTGTTTGCTCAATCGTTGTTCGCTCAAGCGATGCGGAAGGGGTGTCGGCCCTATCAAGCTCAGTCGCAAGCGCGACCAACGGGCACGCGGATATTGCAAGGCTTTCAGACAAAGGAGAGACGGAAATGTTGCTGATTATTATTTTGCTGGTGCTGATCTTTGGCTTTGGTTATGGCGGCTATCGCGTTGGTCCGGGTTGGGGCTATTACGGTGGCGGCGGGCTGAGCCTGATTCTGGTGATTGTGCTCATTCTGCTTCTGCTCAGAGTTATCTAGGTCAGAGGAGTAGGTGAGTCACGATTTGGCGGGATCGCTGGGGCCCCACCCTGGCGGTCCGACCATATCGATTTAACCCGCTCGTAAGTCAGCTGTAACTCGTCCAGTTCGAGATCGCTCAACCTTTCGATATCGATCATCTGATTGCGGGCTTTATCCACTGCGCGAATCAGTTCATTCAGCTTGAGATTGATGGCGCGCGCGTCGCGATTGGTCGCATTCTGCAGAAGAAACACCATCAGGAACGTCGCCAGAGCCGTCGCCGTTTGCATTGTCTGTTGCCACACTGGCGAAAAGTGAAACAGCGGACCGGTCGAGATCCAAAGAAGCACTAAAATCCCCGCAGACAAAAACGCCCAGGTTGAGCCAAGCCAACTGCTTGCTGACGAAGCAAATCGTCCGAAGCGGTCGTGCAGGGCGCGTGTCTCTAGTTTTTGCGATTCATTGCTCATGGGGGTTGTCCTCTGCATGCTTTGATGCGGCTGCGGGCTATGCCCGGCTCGCCGACGGCATTGTTCAGATCCTGCGCAATGCGCCTCCACCGCGATACGATAGAACTTCAGCCAGTGGAGGATTTGTGTTGTCGCGTGTTCGTGCGATTTTGTCTGGGATTCTGACAGTGCTGCTCGCGATGCCCGCGCAGAGCGGGGCCCAGGCTAAGACTCCTCCGCCTCAAAAGGACGCTGCGCGGCCCTCGGTCTTGATTGCTACTTCGGTGGTTCCAGTGGGCGGCCAGGCGCAGGCGGCGCAGAAGCCCGGACAGAGCGGAATGAGCGGGATTGCGGGCGGCATTGGCGCGGCTCCGGTTTTCGATGAGCAGAAGCGGCCCATCACGGCGGGCGGTTTTGTTGATTCAGGGCCGGTGGTCTTCCAGGACATTACACGCAAGGCGGGACTCTCCGGCTGGGTGCACAAAATGGGAGTGCCGGAGAAGAAGTTCATCGTCGAGACCAATGGATCGGGCGTTGCGCTGCTCGACTACAACAACGATGGGTGGCTCGATATCTACCTTGTGAACGGCTCGACCCTTGCAGCGCTGGATGGGAAAGAGCCTGCTCCCAAGGCCGCCTTGTTTCGCAACAATCACGACGGGACCTTTACCGATGTGGCCGAGCAGGCCGGCGTGACCAACGAGCGGTGGGGCTACGGAGTCAGCGTGGCAGACTTCAACAACGACGGCTGGCCCGACATTTTTGTCACCAACTACGGAAAGAATCGCCTGTATCGAAACAATCACGACGGCACGTTTACCGATATCGCCGAGAAAGCGGGCGTTGCGCTGGGCAACTGGTCGACGGGGTCGGCGTGGGGCGATTTTGACGGCGACGGCAAACTCGACCTGTACGTTGCCGGCTATGTGCATTTCGATCGCGACAACCTGCCTCTGGCGGGTACGAAGGCTGTGGGCTACGCAGCCTGTCTTTATCGCGGCGCAAACGTGAACTGCGGACCGCGCGGATTGCCGGGCGAACCCGATCATCTTTTCCGCAATAACGGCGATGAGACGTTCACCGAGGTCACTGACAAGGCGGGCGTCGAGGACAAGGAGAAGTTCTTCGGCTTGACGGCAATCTTCGTGAGCATTGCAGGGAACGGGCAGGCCCGATCTCGTGGTGGGCAATGATTCGGAGCCGAACTTTCTCTACATCAATAAAGGCGACGGCACGTTTGAAGACGACGAGTTACATCTCAGGCTTTGCGCTGAACAAAGACGGGCGCGAGATTGCGTCGATGGGCATCGCTCCCGGGGATTACGAAAACAACGGCCTGCTGGATTTCTTCGTGACCGATTTCGGCGACGACTACAAGGTGCTCTATCACAACGACGGGGACGCGAGCTTTACCGATGTGAGCTACAAGGCCGGCGTGGCGCAGGTGACGATTCCATTTGTGGGCTGGGGCGATGCGTTTATCGACTACGACAACGATGGCTGGCTCGATCTGTTCATGGTCAATGGCCATGTCTATCCCGAGGTGGATCAGCACGAGTGGGGCACGTCGTTTGCTGAGCGGCCGTTGCTGTTTCACAACGACGCGGGAAAGAAGTTCGAGTACGTGCCGCCGGTGAAGGGCACGGGGTTGGCGGTGGTCATTCCAGGACGCGGCGCGGCCTTTGGCGATCTGTTCAACGACGGCAAGATCGATGTGATCATCAATCCCGTCGATGGACCGCCGACCTGCTGCGCAATGTGAATCCCGACCATCATCACTGGGTGGAGATCGAGCTGGTCGGCGGCCAGCATAGCCCGCGCGACGCGACCTGCGCCACGGTTTATCTCAAGGCCAACGGCATGCGCATGCGGCAGGATGTGCTGGCCAGTGGCAGCTACATCTCATCGAACGACCGGCGTTTGCACTTTGGGCTGGGAGATGCGAACGGACGCGGGAACAGCCGAGATTCACTGGCCTTCGGGCGCGAAGGAGACGGTGAAGCTGCCGGCGCCGGATCGGATCTACACCATCACCGAAGGCATGGGGATCACGGGCGCGCTGTGCGCCGGTAAGCCGTGCGCCGCGCAGAGACGCATGCTGCTGCGAAGCTGCGAGGAAGTGAAGGCGCAGGCCCGCTGTCCACTGGCGATACACTCGACGGCTTAGAGGAGACTCGGTTGCTGCTCGCCTCATTGTCGCGCTCGTGTGCCCAGGTTCGGTTGCCTCGGCGTGCTGCTGGCAGCGCCTCTTCTGTGCGGACAGAAATCTGTGCCCGCCACGCACCCTCGGCGCCGGCAAAGCCGCAGCAACAGCCGCAGAGCGGAATGGGAGGCATCTCGTCCGCGGGCACTTTCGCGCCTGTCTACGATGCGCAGAAGCGGCCCATCACCGCGGGTGGATTTGTCGACACAGGGACACGATTGTGTTTCGAAGACGCCACCAAGGCTGCCGGCCTCTCCAGCTGGAAGCATGTCATGGGCACCGCCGAGAAGAAGTACATCCTGGAGACGGACGGCTCCGGCGTTGGCGCTGCTCGACTACGACAACGATGGCTGGCTCGATATCTACCTGGTCAACGGATCGACCTATGACGCCCTGAGCGGCAAGAAGACGGCGCCGCATGCCGCGCTGTTCCACAACAACCACGACGGGACGTTTACGGATGTTACGGCGAAAGCCGGCGTGACCAACGACCGCTGGGGATTTGGCGTGGCGATTGGCGACTTTGACAACGATGGCTGGCCGGATATTTTTGTGGCGAACTATCGGCAAGAACCGCCTGTATCGCAACAACCATAACGGGACGTTTACCGATGTTGCCGAAAAGGCCGGAGTGACGCTGGGCAACTGGTCGGATGGCGCGACCTGGGGCGACTATGACGGCGATGGGCGGCTCGATCTGTTTGTCTCCGGCTATCTGCACTACGACGTGAAGCATCAGCCAACGGCCGCGGACGGCTCGGTGGCCGCTCGCCTTTTGCCAGTTGCATGGAGCGCCGGTGATGTGCGGACCGCACGGGCTGCAAGGGCGAGCCGGATCATCTCTTCCATAACAACGGCGATGGCACGTTTACCGATGTGAGCGTGAAGGCCGGCGTTTCCGACCCGGGCGCCTACTACGGATTCACGGCCATCTTTGTGGATGTGAACAACGACGGCAAGGTGGACCTGCTGGTGGCCAACGATTCGGAGCCCAATTATCTCTACATCAACAAGGGCGACGGAACCTTCGAGGACCAGAGTTATGTCTCGGGGTTTGCGCTGAACAAGGATGGGCGCGAGATCGCTTCGATGGGCCTGGCGGTTGGCGATTACCTGAACAACGGGCTTGCTGGATCTGCTGGTGACGGATTTCTCCGACGACTACAAGGCGCTTTATCGCAACGATGGCGATGCCAGCTTTACCGATGTGGGCAGACCAGGCGGGGATCGCGCAGATGGCGGTGCCGTTTGTGGGCTGGGGCGACGGGTTTATCGACTATCGACAACGATGGCTGGAAGGACATCTTGATGGTCAACGGCCATGTCTATCCGCAGGTGGACCAGCATGACTGGGGAACGACGTTTGCCGAGCGGCCGCTGCTGTTTCGCAATCTGCACGACGGCAAGTTTGAATATGTGCCGCCGGTGAAGGGATCGGGGCTGGCGGTGCTGACGTCGGGGCGCGGCGCGGCGTTTGGCGATCTGTTCAACAACGGCAAGATCGATGTGGTGATCAGTCCCATCGACGGGCCGCCGGTGCTGCTGAAGAATGTGAATCCGGATCATCATCACTGGGTGGAGCTGAAGCTGATCGGCGGGACGCGAAGAGCCCGCGCGATGCGGTGGGCGCGACGGTTTATCTGACCGCGAACGGCATGCGGCAGCGCGAGGACGTGATGAGCGGCGGAAGCTATATCTCGTCGAACGATCAGCGGCCGCATTTTGGGCTGGGCGACGCGACAGATGCGGGGACGGCCGAGATTCACTGGCCTTCGGGAGCGAGAGAGACGGTGAAGCTGCCGGCGGAGGATCGCATCTTCACCATCACGGAAGGAAAGGGAATTACAGGGGTGCTGTGTGCGAAGCAGCCGTGTTTGAGCAGGCCGGCTGTGAAGACGCCGCGGAAGCCGATAGGGACTAAGGGACGAAGGGACTGACAGAGGCCGACCAGCAGTGGGGCCAGCGCCGCTGGCCCCACCGCAGTGGCTAAAAGACGCCGGCCATGTACAGATCGGCGGGCTGGTGCTTGTCCCCGGTCACGCCGCATTCGGCCAGGACAGTGGGTGAAAGCGTAAGCACCGGGCAATGGGCGTGGGCCAGGACCTTGTAGACGACGCCGTGACGCGTGATGGCTGCGAAGGCAGACGCTCCCTGGGCCCCCAGCACAATCAAGTCAGCGAGTTGGGCGCGCGCCTGGAAGAGCAATTCCTCGGTTGGATCGCCGGGAACCACAACGACCTGGAGGTTGAGGGTAACCCTCACTTCCGGGGGAATCAGCTCAAGGACCTCATGCTCAATCTGGTCGAAGGAACGGCCGGCTAGGGCTTCTGCTCGATCCTGCGGACGGATGACATGTTGCAGGATGAGCCGGGCGTCGTGCTGTGTGGCCAGTTCGGCTGCAAAGCCCGCTACGACATGGCTTGCCTCCTGCATGCTGACGGCGCAGAGGATGGTGCGCGTGGCAAATTTCCGGTAGTCGCCGTCGACGGTGTCAGGGCCAACGATGTAGACCGGCGCATTGGCTGAGCGCAGCACCGCTTCGGCCACCGAGCCGACCAGCAGCTTGCCGATGGGCCCGGGCGAGTGGGTGCCCATCACCACCCGATCGACGGGTCGCTCGCGCAGGAAGGCGAGGATCTGATCGGCTGGAAGTCCGGGCCGGACTACCACCTCACAACGGACACCGGCCTCTTTGGCACGGCTGACGAGCGGTTGAAGCAGTTCTGTCTCGGTGCGGGCGGCGGCGGCATAGTCGTAGTAGCGAATGCCCGATTGCTCGGAAGCGGCAACGACCAGCGTGTCGAAAGCGTGAAAAAGGATGAGATCGGCGCCGAACTCGACGGCTTGCGCAAGGGCAAAAGCGAAGGCCTTCTCGTTGGCGGGAATCTCGGAGGCGAAGAGGACGGTGGAGGGCTTGCTCCACCCTGGCTTGAGTAAATCGGCCATTGGGAACCTCCTGGAGGTGCGGAAAAACGTTACCAAAAATGTCAGCCGTCTCACAGTGAGAGGCGACACATGAGGGAGTGAGATCAAATCACGCAGGATGAGCTACCGCGGAGGAGTTTCCTGCGCGTCATTTTGCAATTCGATCGACTTTGATACGACGGCCTGAGAAACGGTGCTCTATTGGACCGGATGTTGCGCTTCTTCCAAAGAAATGTCCATAGGGAAACGGCTCGGCCTGTGGAAGAAGGTACCTAAAGTGATCCCAATCACAGCCCGAACGGAGGAAAGGCTGCTTTTCTAGGACAGGATCGTGGTGCAACAACCGAAGGTCTTTCCCTCCCCCAGAAGGCGTTTGGGACATGCACCGCAGCGATTCGGCTGGAGGCCTCATGCAACCGATGCATAACATTCCCGCACGCGGCGGGTTGAACTTCGACGAAACTCCTTTCCTGGCGATTTGGGAAGTGACGCAATCCTGCGACTTGGCCTGCAAGCATTGCCGGGCGGCGGCGCAGCCGATTGCCCATCCCGATGAACTGACGAACGCCGAAGGCAAGGCGCTCATTGACCAGATTGCCGACATGGGCGTCCCCATCTTCGTGTTTACCGGCGGCGATCCCTTAAAACGCAAAGACGTGTTTGAGCTGATCACATATGCGGCCGGCAAAGGGGTTCAGGTGGCGCTGACGCCGAGCGCGACGCCGCTGTTGAGCCGCGAAGCGATCTTCAAGCTGAAAGAGGCTGGGCTGGTGCGGCTGGGTATTTCGCTCGACGGCTCGACGCCCGAGATTCACGACAATTTCCGTGGGCTGCCGGGGGCGTGGGCGCGGACGATTCAGGCCATTGAGTGGGCCAACGAGGCGGGGATTCCGATCCAGGTTCACACGACGATCAGCCGGCATAATGCGCACGATCTCGATAACCTGTGCGCGCTGTTTGAGAAGCTGGCCATCGTGATGTGGAATGTTTTCTTTCTCGTACCGGTGGGACGCGGACAACAGGCAGACCTGCTGAGCGGCGACGAGTTCGAGAAGGTTTTCGGCAAGATCTACGAGCTTTCGCATCGGGTCAGTTTCCAGATCAAGACCACCGAGGCGATGCACTACCGGCGTTACCTGCTGCAGAACAATCTTGAAGAACGCAAGATGGGGCACGGGCACGGACATCCCGGCGCAACGAGGCCGGCGAACATGCCGGGTGCTACGGCCTACGAGCCAGGCGCGCCCACGAGCGACGCCAAGACGCGCACCGCAAGCTGGGCGACACGGCGTGTCAATGACGGCAAGGGCTTCATGTTCATCTCGCATGTGGGCAACGTCTACCCGAGCGGATTCTTGCCGATTCACGCGGGCAACATTCGCGAGACTCCGGTGGCGACCATCTATCGGGAGGCGCCGATCTTCAAGTCGCTGCGCGATACCAGCAAGCTTGAGGGCAAATGTGGCGCGTGCGAGTACAAGGAGATTTGCGGCGGCTCGCGGGCGCGGGCTTATGCGGTGACCGGCGACCCGCTGGCGCAGGAGCCGTGCTGCATCTACCAGCCGAAGAATTGGGATCCGGAGCTGGAGCAGAAGGCGGAGGCGTTTAAACACCTGGAGCAGCCGTTGACGGTGATCGCTGTCTAGAGTCGGCCGGGGTTTCAGCCCGGGCTACCGTGCCCCTCCCAGCATTCCGTGCTATGCTCGGCGCGGGACACGTGGGATCGTGTTGAATCGGCTCAACGCGCAGCGAATAAGTTTTATCGCAGTCGTCATCCTTCTCGGAATCTGCGGGGCAGGCGGGCAAATGCCGCCTTTGCGGGATCCGTCTACTGCGCCCAAGCCCGTGGCGCCCTTGAGTGCCACCAATCCCGTCACGCGGGATGGCCTTTTCAGCATCGACCTGGTTGTAACTGACTCGGCGGGGAAACCGGTTGCGGATCTTGCGCCCTGGGATTTCACTCTTCTCGACAACGGTCAACCGGCAAAGATTCGCACTCTGCACAACTCCCGGGACTTGACGGAACCACAGCCGCGGCTCATCTTCATCCTCGACACCGTCAATCTCTCGCCCCAGCAGCTTGCGCAAGCCGAAAGCGCACTATCGCGATTCCTTGGCCAAACGAGCGGACACTTGGAATTCTCATATTATTTCCTTCGACTCACGCGCGACGGACTGCTTTTTTCCCTGACGCCGGGGACGGACGGGACTCTTGTGAATGAACGGGAAGGGAAGAGATCTCAGTTGGGCGTTGGGAATGCGGATCGCCAGCAGTTCAACCCCTTCGGCTCACCTTGGTCGGGACTGCCTCGGAACCAACTCTCGCTGCGCGCCCTCGGCGTCTTTGCCATCGATCAGAGAGATGTGCCCGGCCACAAAGTCGTAGTGTGGATGGGTCCGGGCTGGCCAGTGAATGGCGGCGAGAACGGCTTTGACGAAGCAACGGAGTTGTCTACTAGGCTGCGGGAAGCGCGTATCACCCTGGACAACGTGAACGTATGGGCGAATCCCGAGCCGTCTTTCAATGATCGCGGCTCCCTTGAAGGGCCCCGGTCGCGGGAGGAGATGCAATCGGCCAAACTGGCGCTGCCGGTGATCGCGGCGGAGACAGGAGGGCTGGTGCTGGATTCATCGGGCAACCTGGATCGGGACATTGAGCGCTGTGTCGAAGAGGTACGAAGCTTTTACACTCTGACCTTCAATCCTCCGCACACAAACCAGGTGGACGAATTCCACGGCCTTCGTGTACAGGTGGATCGTCCCGGCTTGGCAGTGCGCGCTCCCACGGGCTACTACAACGAGCCGGTGTATTTCGACAGTCCGCGGCCGGGGGTGGAAAAGGTCACGGTTGCGCAGGTTGAAGAACTGGTGCATGCCAGGACCGACCTAACGCGCAAGCTGGCGAGTCTGGAACTCACTGAACGGCTCAGCACGGCGCGCCTCGATTCATTGTTGAGCGTGATCCACGACGAACGAGAACGCCAGGCGTTGACGGCGGATGCCGATCTGTCGATCGCGCTGGCGCCGCCGGCCGATGAAATTGTCAATCGCCCGACGCCTACAGTGGAGGAGCAGCGCGACCTTTTGCGGCGAACGTTTGACTACCTGCAGAATGTGATTCCCAAACTGCCCGACTTCTATGCACTCAGAGACACGGTGCACTACGAAGAGCGTGCAAACCGCGACGACGAGTTATGGAAGGTCCCGCACAAGGATCAGACCCTCCGCTTTGCCACCGGGGAGCACGCCACAGTGCTCTATCGAAATGGGCACGAAGAGGTTGAGATCAAGAAGAAGCCGGGCAAACGCCACGTCGCCCGGGGTGGGCGCGCACGTGATCTTGAAACCAGGGGCACGTTCGGTCCCATTCTTGCTTTTGTGCTGGCGGCGGCCGCCAGCAGTCCAAGCACCCTCAGGTGGCAACGCTGGGAGCGGGGCAAGTACGGCGATCTGGCGGTCTTCTCCTATCGAGTTCCCGGCACGGGCAGCGTGCCTGAGATCGCGTACTGCTGTCTTGCCGAGGGGAATGGGACTACTCCCTACAGAAACAAGGCCGACACCTACGGAGAATTTGCGGTCAACCCCGACACGGGCGCCATCATGCGGATTGTGATCAATGCAGATCTCGATGAAGAACGGGACCCGGACGTGCCCCTTATCCGGTCGCAGATCATGGTCGAGTATGGTCCTGAGGAACTGGGCGGCAAGACCTACATCTGCCCCCAGAGGAGCGTGGAGATCTCCCGCGGCCGCTCTGAGCGCGAGCTCCACGAATGGGACATGATGTTGATCGTGTACAGCTACTTCGAAACCATGATCAACGACGTGACTTTCGGCGGGTACCACAAGTTTGGGTCGGAGGTCCGCATTCTGCCTGGATTCGACGAGACTGAGGAGACCAAAACTCCCTCACCGCCCTCGAAAACACATTGACCGAAGTTTCAGTGTTCCTCGGCGGGGACGGCCGCCTTTCCCTTGAAGCGGGTATAGACAAACACAACGTACCCAATTGCCAGGGCCATGCCGATGGTCCACCAGACCAGCCCAACGGCCAGTGTATGCGGGCCTGATAGCGCGCGGGCCATCGTGATGTCGTTCGCGGGGCCGGTGGTTGCAGGCAGCAGCACTGGGTAGACGCCCCAGCATGCTCCGGCCAGCATGAAGAAGAGGTAGGCGCATGAGGCCAGAAACGCCTTTACCGGCGCGCCGCTGCGGTTCCAGAGCCACACGCCGGCCAGCGACGCGAGCACACCGACCGGCACCAGAAACGTCACCGGGTAGCGGAGATAGTTGTGAAGAGAGTCGGGGCGCACGGCCATGGTTGCGATCAGGCTCACCAGAGTGAGGGCTGCCACAGCCAGCCAGAGCGGTTGCACAATGCGGCGGGCTCGCTGCTCCAAAGCGCCGGAAGTCTTGATGGTCAACCAGAGCGCACCGTGCAGCGTTAAGGCGGTGAGCGCGACCAGGCCGCCGATCACGGTGTACCAGTCAAGGATGCCCGGATGCTCGCCGGGCAGGAAGTTGGTCCAAAGGGGAAGAAAGAAGTAGCCATCGGGTTGGAGCGGCACGCCGCGGAGCACATTGGCCAGTGCGGCACCGAAGAAGATGGTGAGCAGAGCGCTTGAGAAGCCGAAGGCGCCATCGAGCAATGCGCGCCACACGCCGACGTCAAGATGGTTGCGGAGTTCGAGGCTGATGCCACGCAGCATCAGCAGCCAGAGCACGATCATGAGCGGTAGATAGAAGCCTGAAAACGCCGAAGCGTAGAGAAGCGGAAAGGCAAAGTAGAGCGTGCCGCCGCCGGCGAGCAGCCAGACTTCGTTGCCGTCCCATACGGGGCCAATGGAGGCGAGTGCCATGCGGCGCTCCTCCTCATCGCGCAACCAGGAACAGGTGCAGCACGCCCACGCCCAGGTCGAAGCCGTCAAGAACGACGTAGCCCACAATCATGACCGCTACGAGCCAGAACCAGAGAAATCCCATCATGCCGTCACCGCCCGTTTTTCTGCCTGGTGATCAGGCCCGAAACTGATCTCGCGGTAGATAAGCACCGTGAACAGAAGCCCAAGCAGCGCGTAGAGTCCCATGAAACCGAGCAGAGTGAACAGCCCGTTGCTGGCGGAGACGGTGTTTGAGAATCCTTCTGACGTGCGCATCAATCCGTAGATCAGCCATGGCTGGCGGCCGATCTCGGCGGTCATCCAGCCGGCGGTGTTGGCGATGTAGGGGAGCGGGAAACTCAACAGAAGCGCCCATAGAACCCAGCGCGCCGTGAACAGCTTCTTGCGCCAGAGCAGAAAGGCCGACACGGTCATGAGCAGGACGAACCACGTCCCCAGTCCAGCCATGATGTGATACGCGTAGAAGAGCAGCGGCAGCGTGGTGGGCCATTGGTCGCGGGGAAATTGATCGAGGCCCTTCACCTCGGCTTTTGTGGTCCCATAGATGAGAAAGCTGAGCAGGTTGTTGACGACGATGGGATTGTCGATCTTGCCCGTGTCTTCATTCGGCTGGCCCATCAGCACCATGCCGGCACCATCTTCGGTTTTGAAGAGCCCTTCCATGGCGGCCATCGCGGCCGGCTGGTGATGCGCTACGTATTTGCCGTGCAGATCGCCGGTGGGAAAGATGATGACGCAGGTTGCGATCACTCCGGCAATCACGCCGACCTTCAAAAAAATGCGCGCGTAGTGCTCGCGCCGGCCTTCAAGCAGATAAAACGCGCCGACGGCGGACATGACAAACGAGCCGGTGATGACGGCGCCGGTCATGTTGTGGGCGTACTGCAGCAGTCCCCAGGGATTGGTGAGGAGCTGCCAGAAGCTCAGCACTTCGAACTGGCCATTCGGCAAGCGGTCGTACGAGACTGGGTGCTGCATCCAGGCGTCGGTCACGATGATGAAGAAGCCCGAGAGCCACGAGCCGGCAAAGACCATGAATGCTGAGAACCAGTGCATGAGTTTGGAGATGCGCTTCTCTCCGTAGAGAAAGAGGCCGAGGAATGCGGACTCGAGGAAGAAGCTGAAGACGCCTTCCATGGCGAGAGGCTGCCCGATGACGCCGCCGGAGAGAGCTGAGAAGCGGGCCCAGTTGGTGCCAAACTCAAACTCCATTGGGATGCCGGTGACGACGCCGAAGACGAAGTTGATGCCGAAGATGTGGCCCCAGAAGCGGGCGGCCTGATCCCAGTGCTCGTCGCCGGTGCGCAGGGCAACTGTTTTCAGGACCACGATGAGGAGTGCGAGGCCCATGGTCAGTTGGGGGAACAGGTAATGAAAGGTAATGGTGAAAGCAAAATGAATGCGGTGAATAATCTCAGGTGTCATCGGTGACCTTCTGGGGAAGGGATGAGTTGCACGCGCCAAATCTGCAATGGCCCCGGGGTTTCGGAGAGGGGAAGAGCGTGAATCGCCGGCGCGCGGGAGGACATAACCGCCCCGAGGAATAGTATCAAGGGTTGTCGGGACTTACTGTGTGATTTAAATCACTGGCAACTGGGCGTATTTCCTTGATTTTGGTAGGTGGGCATCTTCCCTGAGTTTTGGGGGTGCTCCACGATGAAGCGGAGTGGGTCATGAGGACGGCGATCATTGGCGGTGGCATCTCGGGCCTGGCGGCCGCCTTTGAGCTCGAAAAGGCAAGGGCCGCGGGGTCGCCGGTTGAATACGCGCTTTTTGAAGCGCGCGGACGGCTAGGCGGCTCGCTGGCTTCAGAAATTGTGGAAGGCGTGGTGCTCGAGCGTGGGCCCGACTCGTTCTTGACGGAGAAGCCGGCGGCGAGTGAGCTTTGCCGGGAACTGGGATTGGCGGATCAACTGACCCCTTCGAATGACGCGGAACGGAAGACGTTCATCCTGGTCAAGAATCGGTTGGTGGCGCTTCCCGACGGGCTGATGTTCCTGATCCCGACCAAGCTGGTGCCCACCGCGCTGACGCGCCTTTTCTCGTTGAAGACGAAGATTCGGATGGGATTGGAATTGCTTCATCCGCCGCGCAGGATCGAAGGCGATGAATCCGTGGCGACGCTGGTGGAGCGGCATTTTGGCGCCGAGGCAGTAGACCGGCTGGCCGATCCGCTGCTCTCAGGGATTTACGGCGGAGATGCGGCGCAATTGAGTGCGCGCACGGTGTTGCCGCGCCTGGTGGAGATGGAGAACGAGTATGGCTCGCTGACCCGCGGCATGCTGGCGGCGCATCGCAAGATGCGGGCCAAGGCAAAAGAGATGGCGGCCAAGAACGGGGCTGCGAGCGGCCATGGACCGAAGCCCGCGCGGGCGATCTTCACGTCGTTGAAGGGCGGGATGCAGCAGCTTGTGGACGCGGTGACGACGAAGCTGAATCCGAACTGGGTGCGGCTGAATACGCCGGTGAGTGGATTGTCGCGGACGGATGCGGGATGGATTGTAGAGACGGCGAAGGGGCGCGAGATTTTCGATGCGGTGATTGTGTCGTCGCCGGCATGGGCTGCGAGTACTTTGTTGAGTGGGGTGGATGAGAAGCTGGGCGAGGATTTGGGTGCGATCATTTACTCCTCATCAATCACGGTGAATCTTGTCTACGATGAGGCGCAACTGGGGCGGCTGCCTGAGGGGTTTGGGTTCCTGGTTCCGGCCAGCGAAGGGCGCGCGATGCTGGCGTGTACGTTTGTGCATCGCAAGTTTCTGGGGCGGACACCGACGGGAAAGGCTGTGCTGCGGGCGTTTCTGGGCGGGATGAAAAATGAGGCGCTGCTGACGGAGACGGATGAGGCGCTGGTGAATATGGTGCGGCGGGAGCTCCATGAGATTCTCGGCATCGATGCGCCGCCGGAGCATGTGCAGGTGTCGCGCTGGCGGCGTGCCATGGCGCAATATTCGGTTGGGCATCAGGACCGGACGCAGCGGATCGCGGCACGGGCGGCGGTGTTGCCGGGGTTGAAGCTGGTGGGCAATGCGTATGACGGCATTGGCGTGTCGGATTGCATTCGGCTGGGACGGGCCGCGGCGAAGGAATTGTTGGGGTCCGGGGCGTAGCACGGTGATTCGATTGCTGCGGCGGTTGGCCGTTTCCGCCGCCCCTACGGGGCTCAGATTTTCTACTGCGCTTTCCCAGGACTGCGCTTCGCTTGTCCTGGGCTAATGACCGTCGTCCCTCCCGGGACGGGCTCACGACGGTTATCCACTTTGGTGGCGGCACTGGTCTGGTGGAGATCCAGAACCTTTCTTTACTGAGCGACGACGGGCAGGATCAGGGCGCTGGGGTGGTCGGCGTCGTGGTAGATGGTGTTGGTTGCTTTCACGAACACTGTGTCGGTGGCGGCGGATTTGCCGTTGTTCAGGTTGCGATCGAAGCGCGGGAAGTTGCTGCTCGAAACTTCGACGCGCATCTTGTGGCCTTTGAGAAAAACATTGCTCGTTGACCAGAGATCGATCTTGTACTCGTAAATTTTGCCCGGGGCTGTGGTGCCGGCGGCGGTTGTGCCTTCGCGGAAGCGGGCGCGGAGGATGCCTTCAGTGAGATTCTGCGCGAAGCCGTTGGGCCATACGTCGACGAGCTTGGCGGTGAAGTCGGTGTCGACCGCTGAGGTTGCGGCGTAGAGCTTCAGGGTTACAGGGCCGGTCACCTCGGTATCCTGTGCCATCGCGGGCGTGGTGTAGACGAGAACGTCGTCGCGCAACTCATCGGGTAGCTGATCGCGCGGACCGGGAGCCAGATGCGTGCTGTCGCAGCAGAGCGGGCCGCCGATGGTGGGCACGGGATTAGCCGGATCGTAGACGAAGCTGTCTGTGGACTCGCCGCGCGGTGCGGCAATCGACAGCAGGCCATCGCCGGAAACTTTGTTGGCGTTGCCGGTCGAGTGCAGGTAATAGGTTGCGGAGCGCGCTTCTTTGAGCGGCCAAGCTGTTTCGTCGCGCCACTCATTTTTGCCCATGACAAAGATGTGGACGGGATGCCCGGCGTCGGCGAAGCGATTTTGCTTGCCGAGGAAGAGATAGTCGTACCACTCGAGGGTGACGGCGTTCTCGTCAAAGGGCGCGCTGGGGCCGAAGTCAACCGTGCCGACAGTTTGTCCCCATCCGGAATGGCCTCCGATGGCGACAACGAGCCTCTGGCCGTTGCGCGCGGCTTCAGTGCCGGCGTGGTCACGCATGCCGATGTAGTTGCGCAGCGAGCCGCCTTGAAAGATGTCGTACCAGGCGGCGATGGTGAGCGCCGGGACGTGGATGTTCTGAAAGTTTTCTTCGATGGACCACTGCTTCCAGTAAGAGTCGTAGAGTGGATGGCCGAGCCAATCAAGAAAGTAGGGTGCGAGGGATTCGGTTGACGTGCCCGAGGGCGCAGAGCTCAAGGTGTTGAAGAGCGGGTACTGAGTGAGCGGCAACGTCTTGCTGCCGAGCACGGCATTTGTGTCTTTTTCGGCGGCGCGATTGAGCGTGTTCTGCGCCAGGCCTGACGTCCACGACTCGTTGAACCACTGTTCGAAGGCGCCGCCCTGGTAGGTCCAGTTCTCGTGGTAGTTGCTGGCCGTGACGACGGGGCAGATGCCGGCGAGGTGGGGCGGGTTGGCGATGGCGGCGAGCATCTGTGTTGCGCCGACGTAGGATCCGCCGAACATGCCGACCTTGCCGTTGGAGTGGGGCAGAGCAGCGGCCCATTCGATGGTGTCGTATCCGTCAGCGCTCTCGTGTTTGAAGGTGTACCACTCGCCATCGGAGGCGTAGCGGCCGCGCGTGTCCTGGGCGATGAGCATGTAGCCGCGGAGGGCAGCCATGCGGCCGAAGTTGGCGGCGTTTTCCTTGTTGTAGGGCGTCCGGGTGAGCAGGACCGGGAATACGCCTTCGCCGGCGAGGCGGTAGATGTCGGCGCGGAGGACGACGCCGTCGCGGGTCTTCATTTCGACATTTTTTGCGATAACTACGTCGGTGGCTTGAGCGGAAGCCTGGAGAGAAATGAGCAGAGTGAGGAGAATAACTGCGGTTTTGAACATGAGATCCTCGGAGAGCTAAGGCGATGCCATTTTAGCGGGTCAGTCCTGGAATTGGGGAAGCCGGCCGGAAAGTGAATATCATTCAGTCATGCCGATCTCAAGGCAAGCGCTTCTCTATCTCATCGATTACTCGATCTGGGCGGACCAGCAACTGCTCTCCGCCTGCATGCTGCTGACCCCCGAGGAGCAAGGTCGCGACCTGGGTTCATCGCACATCGGCGTCTCGGGAACGCTGCGCCATATCTACGATTCGGAGCGATTCTGGCTCAACCAGCTGCGCAAGGGCGAGCTCGTGCCGCTGACCGAATTCACTGATCCGAGGCGTTTTCCTCCCGCTGCGCCTGAGCCGGATCTCCGCGATCTTGAGCAACCTTGGCGCGAATTATGGTCAGGCTTGCGCAGCTATGTTGAGAGCTTGGCGGAGGCCGAATTTGGGATGGAGATCCGCGCGATTGATTGGTCAATTCCGCGGTGGAAGCTTCTGCTGCATGTGGTCAATCACGCTACGCTGCACCGGGGGCAGGTAATGGGCATGATGCGGCAGATGGGCAAGCAGCCCCCCAACAACGACATCTTCATCGGCTACCACCTCTGGCAGTCCTGAATGAGCCGGCACGCTCGAGGGGTTGTGGCGAATCGGATTCGTGGGCCGCGATTTGCTTCTGGCATAGCAGGAGGGGGATCGCCCCAAAGATACCGAAGCTGCAATCGATGAGACGCCAGCCGAGAGGGATGCCGCGGACGGGGCCGGCGATGAGGGCGAGAGGGAAGACGCCCGCGCAGGCGATGAGGCCGAAGGTGATGATCCACTTGTTGCGGATGGGATCGACGAACGGGCCGATGAAGAGGATGGCGAGAATCAGGTGCGCGAAGGCGAGCCAGTCGGTGCCGTAGGCGAGGAACGGGAATTGGCTATTGGTGGTGGCGACGGCTGAATGGACACGCGCGATCCAGATGAGCAAGCCTGTCGATTCAGCGAATGGTCGAAGCGCATGAGCGTGAAGGAGGGAATCGAGACAGCCCAGCTCTGTCTGCAGCGGAAATGCGGTAATGCCGCTCAGCGCCAGGCCGGTGATGAATACGGCCAGCCAAATGCGGATTCGTCGGAGAGAATCAATTTGTGTCACAGATTTGAATCAGCACTTCGTTGGCGGTTAAGCTTTCATCGCGGTTAGCAACGAACATCGGCGCTGTTTCGGCTCCCGCCTCATTCTTGCGGCCGGTCACACGGGACAGCACCCCTTCAAGCAAAGGCGTCACGCGGGTGAGTTGTCGAGCCCGGATGATCATGTCCCACAGGGGTTCGAATTTCTTCCAGCCAGCGGCATAAAAGAAGTGTTTGGCCTGGTGCTTCAACGTGCCGTGATGCAGGGCTGCATCCGCAATCGAGCTCCATCGGTAAAACTCCCGGTATGCCCAGTCGTATCCTTCTTTGAGGGTTTCGGGTTTCAGTCGCGCCGGGCGGTACACGACATGGCGCGTGTCATAGAGATTCCAGTCGCGCGTCAGCATGCGCCCATCTCTCTGCATCTGTGCATGCAGGCGAGTGCCGGGATAGGGTGTCTGAATATGGAAGGTCGCGGTCGTGATGCCGTGTTCAACCGCCCAATCCACCGTGCGGCGAAAAACATCTTCTCCGTCGTCATCCATGCCGAAGACGAAACTCCCGTTGATCATGATGCCGAGCGAGTGCAGCCGGTCAGCGACGGCTTTGTAATCGCGGCCAAGATTCTGTCGTTTGTTGCTCCGCCTCAGATTCTCGGGCGTAAGCGTCTCAAAGCCGACAAAGATGCTGCGCAGCCCAGCTTCGGCTGCGCGCTCGATCAGGTCGCCGCGCAAGATTGAATCGACCGTCGCTGCGCCCTGAAAGACGCGCCCCATCCCTTGCAGCCCTGCGAACAGTTCCTCTGCGAATCGCCGGTCGCCGAGAAGATGATCGTCAAGGAAGTAGAGATGGCGCCCGGGAAGTCTGTCGATCTCTGCCAGTGCATCGTCGACGCGCTGCGTGTAAAAGCCGCGTCCGCCTTGAAAGAAAGCGTCCTTGTAACAGAAGTCGCAATGCTGTGGGCATCCTCGCGTGACGACGATGGAGTTTGGAACCAGGTAACGGTTGCGCCGGATCAGATCGCGGCGGATCGGCGGAACGCGTTCCAATGTGCGGCCCGATGTGGAAGCGTAGACGCGCTGCGGGCAGCCGTTGCGAAAATCCTCGAGAAACCTCGGAAACGTCTGCTCGCCGGGCCCGAGAAAGATGGCGTCGGCGTGCGGCGCTGCTTCGTCGGGGAGCGCAGTGACATGCAGTCCTCCGAGACAGACGAACGCTCCGTGCGCGCGGTAGTGATCGGCCAGCTTGTACGCGCGATAGGCGTTGGTGATGTAGACCTGAATGATGACCAGGTCAGGTGTGTCGTTGAGAGTGAGTGGCTCCACATGTTCGTCCACAATGGTCGCGTGGTCATCGGGGCTGAGATAGGCGGCCAGCGTCGCCAGGCCCAGCGGTGGAAAAAGCGAATATTTGATGGGACGCCAATTAGGGCCAGTCGCCTCGATAAGAGCGGGCAATATGAACTTGGCTTGAATCGAGTGCGTAGGGCGAGTGATCATTGCGCACCGCCAACCGGCATTGCTGCCTTGGCGGGCACTCCGCCAAAGCGGCGTTCTCTGCGGTTGAATTCTTCCAGCGCGGCAGAGAGGTCGGCTTCGTTGAAATCGGGCCACATGCGGTCAGTGAAGTACAACTCGGCGTAGGCCGATTCCCAAAGAAGAAAGTCGGAGAGGCGCTGCTCGCCGCCGGTGCGAATCAATAGATCGACATTCGCGCTCTGCTTGGCTATTGAGTCCATCAACAACGGTGAGAGCAGATCTGTTGTTGAACCGCCCAGGTTCAAGAACGCTGCTGCCGCGCTTGCCGCTGCGCGGGCAATGGCATCGCGGGACGAGTAGTCGATGGCGACGCACACATGGATGCGTGTACCTGCGGCCGTCACTTTCTCCGCTCTCTCAATGACCTGCAAAACCGGTTCAGGCAAGCGATCGCGCCGGCCGATGACCTGGAGCCGTGCGCCACGCTGCCGGAGCCGTTCCGTCTCCAGACGAAGAAAGGCGCGCAGCAGCCAGAAGATGCTTTGAACTTCAGCGGGCGGACGGCGCCAGTTATCGGAGGAGAAGGCGTAGAGGGTGAGACGCGCGATGCCGGCGTCGAGCGCGTGTTCAACGGTGCGGCGAACGGAGGCGATGCCGGCGCGATGGCCGGCGACGCGGGGTAAGCCGCGCCGCTGGGCCCATCGTCCGTTGCCGTCCATGATGATGGCGACGTGGAGACCTTCTTTGAGAGTCACGCTGGATCCCCTGGTGTGGCTGGGTTGTGCGCGGCCGGTGGATGCGCGGCGGCGCGTGTTCCGGAGCTGTACCAGTCGATGCGGCGCGTGAAGTACATGGCCGCCGAGACGGCGAGGAAGCTGGCGACGGCGCCGACGAGCAGGGCGTTGTCTTCAAGGGTGAGCAGCAGATAGATGAGCGTGTAGAGGAGCGTGAACACGATCAGGGCGCGCAGGCCTTGCAGGCGGCTTGCAAAGATCCACCCGGCGTTGGCGGCGAGCAGGATGACGGTTGCCGCGCCGGCAAGGAGGAAGCCCAGGTCAAAGCCGATTCTTTCAGCGAAGGAGAGAAGCAGTAGATAGAAGATGATCTGCGCAATGCCGACGAGAATGTACTGCGCGGGATGAACGCGGCGGCCGGTGGTGGCTTCAAAGACGAAGTAGGTGAGGAAGACGAGTCCGAGGAAGAGGAGCACGTATTTCAGCGAGCGATTGACGGACTGGTAGGGGTCGGCGACTTCAATGAATGAGATGCCGAGGGCGGTTGAGTCGAGGGTCGTGATGCGATCGCCGGGGCCTTCAGAGCGAACGCCCCGCGCGATGAACGGGACGGACCACTCGGCGGTGTAGCCGTCGCTTGTGATGGTGTGACTGACGGGGAGGATTCCGCCATTGAAGCCGGGGTTGCGCCAATCGCCCTGTGCGGTGAGCTGGGTTGTTTTGCCGTAGGCGAGTACGGAGATGCGTTCGGCGCCGGAGAAGCGAAGAGCGGAGGCAACCTGGAACTGCGTGTCGGGTTGGACGAAGTCGCCGACGCGGGCGCCGAGCAGGAGCAACTCGGTTCTCTGCGATTGATCGGTGCCGAAGGTGATGTGCTCGGCGACGCGCGCGGGGGTGAGAGTGATTGTCTTTCCGTTTGCCGTCAAGGTGGCGTCAGCCAGGGCTCCGCGGGCGTCACTCACACCGACCACGATCTCGGCGCGCGTCCAGTCGAGTACCGCACCGGGAGGCGCGGCAGTGGGGACGCCGGCGAGATCGAAGTTCGCATCGAGCTTCAAGTCCGCGTGAAAGACGGGGACACGAAAGAGAGAACGATGGCGTTCTTCGGTCGTGGTTTTGAGGTTTGCCGAGCCCTGAGCGGGAAACACGAAGTACGTCCCGGGTTTTCCAGGTGTGGGCAGCGTGTAGGGGATGGCGAGGGTGGGGCCAAGGAAGGTTTGCGGTCCGCCGACGTGGCTGCTGACTTCGCGGACGACGTCGTCGGAGCGGCGGGAACGGTCGTCGACGAGGCTGCTGACAAAAAGCGCGGGGATGGCCATAACGAGGGCCATGCCGCAAACGATGATGAGCTTGAATCCCATGGAGAGTGAGCGGAAGAGCGCACTTGGTGGGGGCAGACTCGACGGTAGAAAGGAGTATTGGTTCATTCATTTTCTCCCTGATGCAAAGTACTTTGTGATGCAAAGTCTTACAGCAAATTTTTTTAAGCGCGCGAAGAGGTCAGGCTGAGAACGAGCTCATTCTCTTTCCCGTGCTTGGTGTCGTGGGCGGCGTCGCGGATGACCTGCTCGAGCGCGGCGAGGTATTCCATGTAGCGCTTGCGGCCGGGCGCGGTGATGCGGCAGACGGTGAGGGGGCGGTTGTGCTCATGGCCCTTGAGGATTTCGACCATCTTGTCTTTTTCGAGAACGCTGAGGTGACGGCTGAGGTTGCCGTCGGTGAGAGCGCAAAGCTGCTTGAGGTCGTTGAAGGGCAGGCCCTTGGGATGCGTGATCAGCGAGGTGAGAATGCTGAGGCGTGCGCGCTCGTGGATGACGCGGTCGAGGCCTTCATAGGCGAAACGACCTTCGGTTGTTGCGGCGGTTGATTGCGGCTTAGGCTTCATGTTCCTCCTCCGCGGAGTTGAAAAAGAGGATAGCGGCGACGAGGAACTGGCCGGCGCCGAAGGGAACGCCCATGGCCCATGGGGAGAGCGCGTGGGTTCCGGCCATGGCGAGGCAACTGAGGCCGGTGAGGAGGTACCATGCGCCTGCGGCGATCATGGGGCGGGGAAGAAAGCGGCAGGAGGAAAAGATGCCGAGCGCGAAGATCACCTGCAGCATGCCGGGGATCATCCAGGCCTCGCCGGGGACGAAGCGGAGCAACACCAGCGTGATGAGGAAGCCTGCTACCGCGGAGGGTACGAACTGCTCCACGGCCATGCGGAGCATTTCGTTCGACAGGCCGGAGTGGATGCGGCGGGCGCGGGTGTACATCTGCGTGCCGGTAAGCGCGGCGGAGACGACGGCGGTGACGAGCCAGATGTTGAGCCAGGCTTCGAGGTGGGTGGCGGGATCGGGGACGAGGAGGGCCTGGGCTGAGGCGGCGGCAATGGCAAAGACACCGGTGAGGGCGAGCGTGGCGGGGCCGTATCCGCGGAACTCGGTGGTGCTGGCCATCTGGCGGCGGATGCTGCTGATGTCGCCGAGCGCTTTGTGGAGATCGTTCATGGGCGATTCACTTTACATTGCAAAGTAAAACGAGAAAGGGATCTGTGTCAAGGGCTCGTTGGATTTCGTGGATTCCCACCCATCCACGATGAGGCCGTGGATGGATGGGGCACCCTTATCCTTTTGGGGGTTCAAGGGTGGGCATCTGGGCGGGGAGAGGTAGATAATGGCGCAATGATCGACACAAAGATTCTCCGGTGCGGATTGGCGATTGCCACCGCCCTGCTTCTCTCTGTTCTGCCTAAACCAATCGCCGCGCAGGATCAGTACGATCCCCCGGACCGCGTAGCCCGGTTGGGCTACATCCAGGGCGCGGTGTCGTTTGAGCCTGCGGGCGAGAGCGAATGGGTGGGCGCGGTGCCGAATCGCCCCATGACGACGGGCGACCAGTTGTGGACGGATGAGAACGCGCGGGCCGAGGTGCAACTCGGTTCGGCGGTGATTCGGCTGGGACCGAACACGGGATTCTCGTTTCTGAACCTGGATGACAACACGGTGCAGATCCAACTGACGACCGGGTCGATCAGCGTGACGGTGCGGCGCCTCGAGGATCAGGACGACTTTGAAGTGGACACGCCGAACCAGGCGTTTACCGCGATTCAGCCGGGACATTACCGGATCGATGCGAGCCCGGATGGGACGTATACAGTGCTGACGGTGCGGTCGGGTTACGGGCAGTCGACGGGCGCGGGACAGACGTTCAACGTGCAGGGCGGGCAACAGGTGACATTCAGCGGGACGGATCAACTCTACGCGGATGTTGAGCCGATCCAGGGGTATGACAACTTTGACCAGTGGAGCGATGGACGGGATCAGCGCTTTGCCCAGTCGCGCAGCGGGATGTACTTGGAGCGGGATGTGGTGGGGTATGAGGACCTGGACCAGTACGGCGACTGGCGCGATGATCCGCAGTACGGGCATGTCTGGTATCCGAACCAGGTTGACTCTGGATGGGCTCCGTATCATGTGGGGCACTGGGACTGGATCTCTCCGTGGGGCTGGACGTGGGTGGATGACCAGCCGTGGGGCTATGCGCCGTTTCACTACGGACGGTGGATCAGCGTGGGCGGGCGCTGGGGATGGGTAGCCGGGCCGACGCAGGTGCGGGCGGTGTATGCGCCGGCGCTGGTGGTGTTCCTGGGCGGTGGGCGTTTCGGCGGCAATGTAGGATGGTTTCCGCTGGGACCGCGCGAGGTGTTTGTGCCCTCGTATCACGTGAGCCAGAACTATGTGACGCGGGTGAACGTTGCCAATACGACGGTGAACGTGACCCAGGTGACGAACATCTACAACACGACCATCGTGCGAAACAACGTGAACATCACGAATGTGACGTATGCGAACCGCAATGTGCGGGGCGCGGTGATGGCGGTTCCGCAGGCGGCGTTTGTGAGCGCGCAGCCGGTGGCACGGGCTGCGGTGACGATGAATCCGCGCGATATTGCGTCCGCTTCGGTGACGGCGCGGGTGGCTGTGGTTCCCACGCAGGCAAGCGTGTTGGGGTTGCACGCAGAGATGGGTGGGCGCGTGGCTGCACCTCCTGCGGCGGTTGCGGCGCGTGTGGTGGTGGCTAAGAAGACGCCGCCTCCGCCGCCGGTTCCGTTTGTGCGGCAGCAGCAGGCTCTGGCGTTGCATCCAGGACAGGCGCTGGCGCCGGCAGAGATGCATAGCCTGGCGCCTCCGGCGAGCGCGGCGGCGGCTCGGCCGATGTTCCGGCAGGCTCCGCCAGGACGGCCGGCTACTCCCACGACGGGAAGGCCGCTGGTGCCGGCCCCGGCGCAACTCGGGGTGAGGCCAGTTGCGCCTCCGCCGCCTCAACAGGGTGGGGCTCGGCCCGCGGTTGCACAGCCCGCAGCTCCCCAGAACTATCAGAACAATCGGCCGGTGGCGCCGGCGCCGACGGAGCGTCCGGTTCAGCAGCCGCCGGCGGAGTATCGGCCTCCGGTGGCGGAGCCAGTCCGTCCCGCGACGCCTCCGGCAGAGAGCAATCGGCCTGAGCCGCAGACGCAGCGCCGGCGCCGAGGCCGCAGCCGCCTGTGCAACAGGAGCGGCAGGCGCCGCCGCCGCAGCAACAACAGCGGCCGGTGCAGCCGCAGGAGCGCGCTCCGCCTTCGCCGCAGCAGGAACGGCAAGCGCCTCCGCCGGAGCGGCACAGCCGCAGGCGAGGCCGGCTCCGGAGCCGAAGGATCAGCCCAAGAAGGACGACAAGAAGAAGCCGAAGGATGAGGAGCGGAAGCCGGAGTAACGTGAGTGAACGGGGCACAGTGCACAGTGCACAGCGGACAGTGGACAGTGAACAGTGGACAGTGGACAGTGAAGAACCGAACCCCCGGGGCCCCGAGGGCGGGGAAAAATAAAAAAAAGACGTCTCTGTAAGGAAGTTCTTTCGTTTCTTCAGGATAGCCGCCACCATGCGCGCTAAGAATCAGAAACGAAAGGACTTCTCTTCAGAAATTAGATAACAAAGGAGTTACGGGCTGACTTGAGGTCCTCTTTGTGCCACAGCGTTGCAAGGAAATGACTTAGATCGGCATTCTGCCTCTTGCTCGTTCAATCCTGCTTCCATTGTCCTCTTGCGGGCGAAATACTATGCAAATTTTGGAAATTTATTTTGTCCATGGAATGAGGGAGTTGCGGGGAAAATGAGACGGGCGGGGCTTGACAGCGCGGAGGCTCGGGACCGGGGGTGTTTAGCGGGTGGCCCCACGCGCGGGGAGGCGGTGGCGGCGGCTGGGCAACGCCGCGCGCCGGTAGCCGGCCGGAGGCCGGCGCTCCTCTTCGGATTGAGTTTGGACCGTTGTGGGGGCCGGGGTCAGTTGGTGTTGGGTGCGAGGGCGGTGGGGATGAGCTTGCCGATGCGGCCGTGGGGGCCGACGACGAAGGGGAGCGAGAGGGCGTTCCAGTTGTGGTCGGCGTCGGGCGGTTCGTGCTGGGCGGGGTCGGGATGGAGGGCGCGCCAGTTCCGGCCGTCGTCGGTGGAGATGTCGGTGCCGTTGGGGCCGACGGTGATCCAGGTTTTGGTTTTTTCGTCGTAGGCGACGGCGGAGCGGTAGCCGTGAGGCGGGGTTTGGGCGGGTTGCCATGTTTTGCCGCCGTCGAGTGTGAAGGCGGCCGTTGTCTGAGCGCGTCGTCGGGCTTGGTATAGTCGCCGCCGACTGCAACGAGGCGCTGGGTGTCAGCCAAGGCAAGCGAAAATATGCCAGAAGATGGCGTTCCCTTAGCAAGCGGCACTGAGGCTGACTCCCAGTTGGAGCTGTAAACGTCACCTGATCCGACTCTAAGGAGAGAAACAACCCGCGATCCACCGATTCCGCCCGTAGCAAACGATATCTGAGGGCCCTTGGTGTATTGGTCGGGAGCAAGCAAGCATGAGTTGCTTGCAGCGAAAGCGCCCTCGGTCGCGTAGGCAGAATTCCAAGCTGAATCATGGTTGCGGTTCGGCCAATAGGTGCCACCGTTCGAGGTATGCAGCAGAACGAACCGGCCCTCGACCGGATCACCGAGTAGATATCCGTGCAGCTCATCTTTGAACGCGATTGCATCCCAGAAGCCGTCGGGGTCGGGGTTGGTGAAGACGAGCTTCCACGAATGGCAGCCATCTGTGGTTTTGTAGAGGCGCGAGAGGTCGCCTTTGCCGCAGGACATTACGATGGCGGTGTTGGCGTCGAAGGCCTGGATGCCGCGGAAGTCGAGATGCTCCGCGCCGGGAGGCATGGAGCATGACTGCCACAGGTATCCGCCGTCTTCGGTGCGCAGGACTGTGCCGTTGGTTCCTGAAGCCCAGGCGACGCCGTTGCCGATGGAGTGGATGCCGCGCAGGTCGGCGGTTGTGGTGGAGTTTTGCATCTCCCATTGGGCGTGGGCGGGGAGGGTGAGGAGGATGGCGAAGAAGAGCAGGCGGGGCATGGGGGCAGTGTAAACGGAGGGAGCGGAGTTAGCGGTTAGCGGAGTTGGCGGAGTTAGTGACGAGTTCCTGAACGAACGATTGTCAGAGTCAGGGCACGACTTCAGTCGTGCCGATTGAGATCCCAAGAGAAAAGGGGCTTCAGCCCCTGCGCAAAATATGCGCGGATTACGAAGGTCTCCATTTGCATCGCTGGCGCTCTCTGAAGCGCGATGATGGACCATCTATGTCAATCCCTTCGAGACCAACGATCGCCGGCGCTGCTTACGCCACAGCTCGAACCTTTTTCGTGACGACGTCAACCGCCGCAGGCCGTTCGCTCTTCCAAACAGCACGCATGGCCAACCTCTTCATCGACGTTCTCCGCAGCTACATGCGTGACGGCAAATTCACAGTCCATGATTTTGTCGTAATGCCCGACCACGTCCACATCCTGTTGACAGTTCCTGCCGATTCAAGCGTCGAACAAGCTGTCCAGCTCATTAAAGGCAATTTCTCTTATCGCGTGAAAAAGGAGCTGGGGTTTCAAGGTGAAATTTGGCAACGCGGATTTTCGGATGTGCGGGTCGACGACGAATGGTCCATGAAACAACATCACGAGTACATTGCGCAAAACCCAGTAAAGGCCGGCTTGGCGAACACGGAAGACGAATATCCTTTCTGCTTCGGTTATTTGAAAAGGCAGAAAGGCGCCGGGGCTAAAGCCCCTTCTCTTTTGGGGGCTCGAACGGCACGACTGAAGTCGTGCCCTGACTCTGGGTATCGCTGCTGTTGAGAGCTCGAGTGTGCCCCGCTATTGCGGCTGTTGAGGACTCGCGAGAGAACGTCCCTCAGGGGTTAAAACCCCGCGGTTTCAGGAGTCTTTTCGGCACGACTGAAGTCGTGCCCTGACTCTGGCTATCGCTGCTATTGAGGACTTGGGCAGTCGAGCGTGCCCTGACTCTGGCTATCGCCCTTCCGGATTGGTTCAGGGTGCGCGCGCGAGAGCGTCTCTCAGGGGTTAAAACCCCTTGGCTTTTTTGGGGCTCGAACGGCACCACTGAAGTCGTGCCCTGACTCTGGCTATCGCTGCTATTGAGGACTTGGGGAGTCGAGCGTGCCCTGACTCTGGCTATCGCCCTTCCGGATTGGTTCAGGGTGCACGCGAGAGAACGTTCCTCAGGGGTTAAAACCCCTTGATTTTCTTTGGGCTCGAACGGCACGCGACCCAGAGGGTGCCCCGAGTCGTGCCCTGACTCTGGCTATCGCCGCGCTTGAGGACTTGGGGAGTCGGGCATGCTCGGACTCTGGCGATCGCCCTTCCGGTAGGAACTGCTAGCTCCGCTAAGTGCTAGCTCCGCTGCTGCGCGGCGAAGTCGATGAAGCCCTTCTGGGGGTCGGTGGTGATCAGCTTGACGGTGACCTTGTCGCCTACGTCGAGGCCCTTGCCGCCTTGGGTGACCATGCCGTCGACGTGGGGATTGAGGGTGCGGACGAAGGTGCCGTAGTTGTTGACGCCGGTGACGATGGCGGGGAAGCTCTGGCCGATCTTGGGGCGAAGGACGACGGCGGCAATGCGTTTTTCCATCTCGCGCTCGACCTTGCGGGCGTTGTCTTCCATCAGCGTGCAGTGGGTGGCGATGTCGTTGAGTTCGCCTTCGGTATAGGGCTGATTGGCTTTGGCGAAGAGGGACTTGAGCAGGCGCTGAGTGACGATGTCGGGGAAGCGGCGGTTGGGCGCGGTGGAGTGGGTGTAGTCCTGCACGGCGAGGCCGAAGTGGCCGGGCGAAACTTCGTTGGGCTTGACGAGGACGTATTCGCCGGGGCCCATGAGCTTGACGACGGCGAGCGAGAGATCGGGGAAGTGGTCGGGATCTTTTTGCTTCTGGGCGAGGAGGAAGTCGTTGAGGGCCTTTGAATCGGGCTCGGCGGGCAGCGTGGTGCCGAGGCTCTGGGCGAGCTCGACGATGCGGTCCCAGCGCTTGGGGGCGCGAACGATGCGGCGGATGGAGGCAACGCCTGCGTCTTGAAAGGTGCGCGCGATGACGCCGTTGGCGGCGACCATGAACTCTTCAATCAGCGATGTGGCGCGGTTTTTAGTGAGAGACACAATGCCGGTGGGCTTGTCGCCTTGCAGGATGGGTTGGGTTTCGACGGTCTCAAGATCGAGAGCGCCGTGCTGAAAGCGGCTGCCGACCATGCGCTGCGCGGCGGTGTCCTGCAGCTTGAGCTGGGCGGCGAGATCGGCGGAGGCGGCAACTTTGGCGGGTGCGGCGGCGGTGCCCTGGAGCCACGCGCCCACGCTGTTGTAGGCGAGCTGGGCCCTGTTGCGGACGAGGGCGCGATAGGCTTTGCCGTCAGAGCTGGCGCCGGTGGCGTCGACTGCGAACTCAATGACAACGGCGACGCGGTCTTCATTCTCGTTGAGGGATGTGATGCCTTCAGAGAGCTCGGCGGGGAGCATGGGGAAGACTTTGACGCCGGTATAGACGGAGGTGGTTTCGCTGCGGGCGTGGGCGTCGAGGGCGGTGCCGAGCTTGACGCGGGAGTCGACGTCGGCGACGCCGACAAGGACGCGGATGCGGCCGTCGGGGAGCTGCTCGGCCCACTCGATCTGGTCGAGGTCTTTGGAGGTGTCGTTGTCGATGGAGGACCAGAGGAGGCTGCGAAGATCTTGCGCGCCGGGTGCGTCGGGGAGCGCGGGATGGGCCTGAATGGCGGCGACTTCGGCGGTGGCGACGGCGGGGAAGTCGGGGGTGAAGCCGTGCTCGATCATGGTGGCGTGGGCGGCCGCGACAAGGTTGAACTGGGAGGGGGCGGGTGGGGTGTTGGGCATTCGGCTCCTTCAAGACGAAAGGCAAGGCTAACACGGCGGGGGGAGAGCGGGGTTGGCGGGGCTGGCGGAGTGAGGTGGGGACTCAGGGACTTAGGGACTTAGGGACTGGGCACTACGGCGTTGAGCCGGGGGCGAGGACGTTGACGGTCAGGTAGACGCTATGACTGACGACGGTGTTATCGATGTACGAATTGGCCGTGATCTTGAGCGTGGCTACGCCGAGGGGGGTGCCGAAGTTGGCGAGCTGGCTGCCGCCGTTGCAGCCGATGCCGGCTCCGCCGAGTCCGACGAGAAGAAGAATCAGGATCATGAGGCGGCGTGTGGCCCGATTGGTGAAGATGCGGACGCGCCGTCCGTAGGGGAGGCAGAAGAAGCCGAGCAGGGCGAGGGCAACTCCGCCGGCGGCGCGGGGCCAGGCGGGCGGGTGATTTTTTGCGGTGATGGTGGAGGAGGTTGATCCGCCGGAGGAGAAGGTCTGGACGACGAAGGTGACGGTGCCGGTGGGCGTGATCTGCTGCGGCGTGGCGGTGCAGGTCATGTCGTCCTGGCTGGGAACGGCGCAGACGACCTGGACTTCGTTGTTGAATCCGCCGAGCCCGGTGATGACGAAGGAGGCGGAGCCGGACGAGCCCTGGACAATGTTGAGATTGGTGGCGGGGTTGGTGGGGCATGGGGTGATGGTGAAGTCCTGGACATCGAGAGTGAGCAGGTTCGAGGTGCCGGAGTCGTAGTAGAGATCGCCCTCGTAGAAAGCGGAGATGACGTCCTGGCCGCCGGGGAGGGTCTGGATGGTGAGGGTGGCGGCGGAGGAGTCAGTGTTGAGGACGGCGGCGAGGGTGCCGGTGCCGATGACGGTGGTTCCGTCGTAAAAGATGACGTTGCCGGTGGGGTTTTGTTCGGCGCCAAGGGCGGGCGTTGCCGATGGGGTGACGGTGAGGGTGAGGACGATGGCCTGGCCGGGCGAGGCGGTGTCGTCATTGGCGGTGAGCACGACGGAATCGGGCAGCGTGGTGGCGGCGAGAGGCAGCGCGACGGAGGTGCTGGCGAGCCAGTTGGTGTCGCCGGAGTAGATGGCGGTGATGGAGTGGCCAACGTTGTTGGCGAGCGCGACGCCGGAGATGGAGGCGGTGTTGCTGGTGACAACCGCGGTGCCGAGCAACGTTGGTGCCGCCGTCGTAGAAGCTGACGGTGCCGGTGATGTTGTAGACGGTCCCGGTGGTGGCGGTCGGCGGGCGCGATGGTGGCGGTGAGGGTCTCAGTACTGGTGGCGGAGAGGATGGGCGGCGTCGCGGTGACGGTGGTGATGGTGGCGCCCTTGGCGGCCGTGATGGCGACGGCGGCGGAGGTTGAGGGCGCATAGGCGGTGTCGCCGCTGTAGGAGGCGGTGAGGGTGTGGGGGCCAGCGGTCACGATGGGGATGGTGAAGGTGGCCGTGGCGGGAATGCCGGTGGTAACGGTGCCTGTGCCTGCGGCGACTCCATCGAGATTGAAGGTGACGGTGCCGGTGGGGGTGGTGGCCCCGGGGCTCGACGAGGTGATGGCGGCGGTGACGAGCAGCGATCCGCCGGAGGTGGGCGTGAGCGTGGACGGAGTGACGACGGTGGTGGTGGGACTTTTGCCGACGGTGATGGTGATGGCCGGCGAGGTGGAGGCGGCGTAGATGGTGTCGCCGCTATAGGTGCCCACGACGAGATGCGCCCCTGAGCTGAGCGAGGAGAGCGAGATGGAGGCGGTTGTGGGCGAGCCGGAGACAACGTTTTGGACGCCGGCGCTGGTTCCATCGACGGTGAAGGTGACGGTGCCGCTGGGCGGGGTGGTGCCGATGGTCGCGGGCGTGATGGATGCGGTGACAAGAACCGAGGCGCCCTGGGTGGGCGTCGTGGTGGACGCCATGAGCGCGGTGGTGGTTTGGATTTTGGCGATGGTGATGGTGACGGAGGACGCTGTGGCGCTGAGGAAGTTGGCGTCGCCGCTGTAGGAGGCCTGGAGAGTGTGGGTTCCGGAGGAAGGCGCGGTGAGGGTGACGATGGCTGTGGTTCCGGCGGAAAGGGTCTGGACGCCGGCGCTGCTGCCGTCGAGGGTGAATGTGACCGTCCCGGTGGGCGTTGCAGTGCTCTGGGTGGTGTTGGTGAGGGTTGCGGTGACGGTGAAGGATGCTCCGGGCGTGGGCGTGGTGGTGGAGGGAGCAATCGCAAGTGTAGTGGGCGCTTTGGCAACGGTGATGGTGACCGGCGGCGAGCTGGCGCTGGTGTAGTTGCTGTCGCCGTTGTAGGTGGCGACCACGGTGTGCGAGCCGGTGGTGGGCGCGGTGACGGTGATGACGGCGGTGGAAGGATTGCCGATGGAGACGGTGGATGTGCCGACGGCAGCTCCATCGACGGTGAAGGAGACGGTTCCAGTCGCGGGTGTTGCGCCGGTATAGGGCGGCGTGATGGAAGCCGTGAGGGTGAGGGAGCTGCCGGCGAGTGGCGTGGTGGTGGATGGGGTGAGCGCGACGGTCGGTACGCCCTGGGTGACCGTGACGGTGGCGGCGGTGGAGGTGGAGTTGGTGTAGTTGTTGTCTCCACTGTAGAAGCCGACGATCTGGTGGCTCCCGGCGGTAAAGGGGGCGGTCATGTTGATGCTTGAGGTGGAGGGCGTGCCGGTAACGACCTGTTTGACGCCCTGGCTGACGCCGTCGAGACGGAAGTCGACGGTGCCGGAGGGCGGGAGCGCGCCGGTTCCTGCATCGAGCGAGGTGATGGTGGCGGTGACGGTGAAGGTGCTGCCGGGAGCGGGTGTCGGCGTGGAGGGGGAGACGGAGGTGGTGGTGGCGCTGGGCTGCACTTCAACGACAACGGGCTGCGAATTGGCGGGGGCATAGACGGAGTCGCCGCTGTATTCGGCCACGATGGGGTGTCCGCCCTGGGTTAGCACGCCGGTGATGGTGACGGAGGCGGTCGAGGTTTCGCCGCTACCGACGTTGAGAGCGACGACGGAGACGTTTGTGCTGGACGACTGATCGAAGAAGGCGACGGTGCCGGTGGGTGCGGGGCCCCCGGTGCCGGAGACGACGTTGGCGGAGAGGGTGACGGAGCCGGAGGGGTTGATGGTCTGGCTGGGTCCGGTGGTGTTGGTGACGTTGGCGAGGCCGGTGCCGGTGACAGCGGGATGGGCGCGCCAGGCGGTGACGATGCGATGGGCGTCGACGAGGCCGAGGCCGGTGGCGAGGTCGTAGCCGGTGGCGGCGGTGAAGCCGATCTGGCCGGCAGCGCTGCAGGAGGGGGTCCCGACGATGCAGGGAAGTTGGGCGGTGCCTTGAGTGATGTCAGCGAAGATGCCGGATTGGAGGCTGAGGGCGTAGAGATTCGGGGCGAGATTGCCTTGCGGGCCGTTTTGCTGGGCGATGAGGGCGGCGATTCCGGCAAAGAGTGAAGCGGAGGCGGCGCTGCCACCGGCGCGGACGGGCGTGCAGGTTGTCGCGGCGGTGTTGGGGCTCAGACAGAAGGCGAGTCCGGGGCTGGTGGTGTTGTCGATGGCTGTGGGCAGGGCGAGATCGGGCAGCAGGCGGTTGTGCGTGGAGGTCGTCGAGATTTCTGCGAGGGGCTGTGCGGGAAGCGGCTGCCAGACAGGCGCGGCGTAGAGGGTGCTGCTGCCACCGCCACCGGCATAGGCGGGATCGGCGGGGCTGATGGGGGACCACGCGGAGAACCCGGATGCGGTGAAGGCGGCGACGCCGACCGAGGTGTTCCAGGGCGTGGAAGCGAGTGCGTTCACGCCATATCCCGTAGTGACGGGGGTGGTTTCGCCGGCGGGATGGCAGGCGGAGGGGCCGCTGTCTCCTGAGGCGGCAATGATGGCGATTCCTTCCGCGGCGGCCTGGCGATAGAGGGCGGCGTAAAAGGACTGGTGCGCAGGGCTGAGGGCGGCCTCGCAGGAGGTGTAACCGATGGCCACGGAATGCGCGAGAGATTGGTCGACGATGGCCGCGAGGGCGAGATCGATGCCGTCGGTGGCGCTGGTCGTGGTGGCGGGGACGAGCAGGATGCGGGCGCCGGGAGCGGCAGCGCCAGTCCATGAGACGGCAAGGGTGGCGGCGGCTTGATCCGCAGTGAGGCCGGGGTCAGGTCCGTCGGGCAAGAGGATGGGCGCGGAGGCGGGCAGGCCGAAGGTGGAGCGGAAGGCGGCGATGTCGGCTGGGTTGATGTTGCTGCGCGCGGCGATGGCGATGGTCTCGCCGGAGCCGGTGGTTCCGGCGGCATGGAGTGTGTCGAGATGAAGGAGCGGGTTGATGAGCTGCGGGGTGAGTGCGGCGGCGTGATTCAGTGAGGATTGCGCGGCGAGGTCGGCGGCGGAGACAGACAGCGATTGTGGCTTGGTGAGCGCGGAGGTGGAGAGCGCTCCATCAAGCGAGACCAGGCCCTGCACGAGCGGCGCGAAGGGAGCGGGCACCGAGATCGAGCCTGCGACAAAGAAGCGAGGACCAGAAGTGGTGGCGGCGATGTGAACCTGGGCGTGAAGGGCCTGCTCGATTTGTTCGACGGTGCCGGAGAACTCGATCCAGCCGCGGCCGGCGGGAAGCGGGGCGACCTGCAGGTTGGCGCTTTGAAGCCAGGTGGAGATGGCCGCGACGTCGCTGGCGGAGTTCGCGTAGGAAGCTGCGAAGTCGGAGGCGGTGAGCCACTGGTGATATTGCGGCGAGGAGGACGATTGGAGATTCGCGAGCTCGGCGGTGAGGGCTTGCTGTTGGGCAGATGAGGGTGCAAGCAAAAGAAGGACCCGATCGAGTTGCGCGGAGGCGGGTGCGGGGCCTAGATCAGAAGTCGCGGGCGGGGTCGAACTGGGAATCGTGACGGGCTCGGCGTTGCGCCAGTCGCTGCTGAGGCGGGACGCGGGAGCCTGAGCTGGAGTGGCGATCGGGCACGCGATGGCGAGGCCGGCAAGGGAGAGAATTGCGGCCCGCAGAGCGAGGCTTTGCTTGTTTGCCATGTTCCTCTTTGCGATTGAACCCGAACCCAACATTCGCTCCCATAGAAGGCGCTGCGTGAGACGGAGGGATGCTCCCATGATGCTTCACGGCATGGACTTCGCACCCTACCACCTTTTGGGCAGCGGGCTTTGATTTGCAAGGCGCTTCGCCCCGATTGTATAGCGGTGAGGGGTGGGGTTAAGCGAGATTCTGCGGGAGTGATTTGGTGCGGGAAGGAAGCCTGGAGAGATTGCGCTGATTTGCCGAGCCGATTTCCAACTTCGCATGTTCGCGCCGCTTCGCGGCGTGGCAAGTTGGCAAGTTGGCGGCGAGCAGGATCGAGTTTGGGCGTAGCCTGCCGGAGTGACACCGGCAGGCTGCGGGGAGGGCTACTGAATGCCGAGGTCGGTGAGGACTTTTGGTTTGGCCTCGTCGACCACGAGCAGGTTATGGCAGGCGGCGCAGTCTTGCGTGATGCTGGCTTTGCCGTCGGGCGTGGAGTGGTCGCCATCGTGGCAGCGGAAGCAGCCGGGATAGCTCATGTGGCCGATGTGGTTGGGATGCGTTCCCCAGGTGACTTTCATCCAGGGAAATACGTTCTGGCTGTAGAGCAGGTAGAGCTCGGTCGCCGGCTGACTTGACGAGATCGGCTTTGGAGGCGAGCACGTCGGGATGGTTGGCGGCATAGAAAGCCTGGAGCTGCTGCGGAATCTTGACTTTGGCTTCGTCCTGAGTGGCGTAGTTGGCCTTGAGGAGTTCGAGGCCTTCCTTGTGGATCCAGGGAATCTGCGGGCTGATGGCGCCTTGCGCCATGGCGCGGTTGATGGCTTCTTCGGCGGTGACGAAGGTATGGGCGGCGCGATTGTGGCAGTCGATGCAATCCATCACGCGGCGTTCGCCCTGGGGCTGAACGCCCTTGGTGGCGGAGGCGGCATAGACGGTCTTTGAGCCGTCGGGGTTGGTGCGCTCGACCCAGGGGATGGCGGTGCGCGTGGTGTCAGAGGAGACGTATTCGATGTGGCCGAGGTGGACGCCGTGAATGCCGGTGAGGTGGGAGAGCGAGTCCTGGCCGCCGAGGTGAAGGACGATGACGCTTTGCGTTTCAGTGTTGTTTTCGTCGTCGGCGAAGGCGGATTTGACGAGCAGCTTCTCCCCGATGAAGCGTGCAGGCGTGTGGCAGCCCTCGCAGATGTCGCGGGCGGGCCGCAGGTTTTGCACCGGCGACTCGATAGGGGTGGGGTAGGTGTGGAACGTGACCTCAACCAGTTGCTTGGTGCCGTTGACCTTGGCGCGGACATAGGACTCGGCGCCGGATCCGATGTGGCAGGCGACGCAATCGACGTGGGAGTGCGCGGAAATTTTGTAGGCCGTGTATTCGGGATGCATCACGTGGCAGGATTGGCCGCAGAATTGGGGTGAATCCATATAGGACGCACCGCGATAGCTGGCCACTGCGACGATTAGCAGGTTGACGATGGTGGCGACCAGCACGATGTCGACGCCATGGCGGAACATGCGGTCGTTGAGATCGATTTTGGGGAACTGCGCGGGAATCTGGCCGGCTTTTTGAAGCCTCTTGCGGCGGAAGTAAATGCCGATGGGGATGAGGGCGAGTCCGCCGATAAAAAGGGCGGGCAGGATGAGAAAGAAAATGATGCCGAGGTAGGGATTTTCTTCGCGGCGGCCGAAGAGTTCATAGAGCCAGTAGGCGACCATGGTGACGCCGGAGGCACTTGTGGCTGCGCCGCCGAGGAGGCTGATGGGGTTGTTGCCGAAGAAGAGCGCCGGGCGCACCCAGTTTTCGCGGAATTTCTGTAGGAAGGACACGGTATTACCCTCACGCAATCTGGACAAATCGGGCGAATCAAAGTGGAGGGGCCTCAGAGGGTGCTTGCTTCGCGGGCGCTGGTCGTGAACAGCAGATCAGCGCTCGCGAAGTCAGCCTGAGAGACACACTTTCGATTCGCCCTGGGTCCGCTTCTGCTTGTGCTTGAAGCGGGGTCAGGCTGAATCCCGGTTACTTGCCGAGGCTCTTGTAATAGGCGGCCACGTCCTTGACGTCGCCATCGGAGAGGCCGGCGATCGGCTTCATCTTGCCCTTGCCGGTCTTGATGGTGGACTCAATGGAGTCGACGGTCAGCTTCTTCATATCCGGGTCATTGGCGGCCTTGATGCCCATCATCTTGGCCATGCCTGGGTTGGGAACGCCGGCGGCGCCGTGGCAGCTTTGGCACTTGGCTTTGTAGGTCGCTTCGCCGGACTGCGCAAAGCACACGGAGCCGGCGAGCGCGAAACCAAGAGCCAGCACCACCTGAGTACGAACGATATTTTTCATGATGAAACTCCTTTTACAACTCGAAGGCTGTGCCGTGCGTGGGCCAACCGGCCGAGTGGATCCTGAACGAAATTGTGTAGGCCGAGGGCGGTAATCCTTGCGGAGTCCGTGCCGGCCTGTCCACTCACCTGGGTGATTACGCAGGAAGTGGGGCTTATAAAATCCCTCCCCGATGAGCCGGGCAAGGGAAACGAGCTTGCCATTGAATCTGCTCAGGCCAGCGCCGCGAAGCGTTGAGCTGAGCTTTGGTTGGGTCTTCGGCAAGCATTTTCTCGAATTCGAGAATCTTGCCGAAAGAGCGTGGTCGTTGACCGTTTCAGAACTGCGGCGAAACGGAAGTGGGGGTGGGCCCGCAGGTTCGCGGACCCACCGGTTGCTTAGAACGAGTACTTGAGATCGAACGTTACGTTGTTGGCATGGAAGTTCCTCGGTGCTGTCTCGCCGGAAGAGGGTTCTGTCAGACCGGTTTGATAAGCCAGCGTGGTGCAGGGAACGACCGCTGAAGTGGGTGTGGTTGACGTGCTGCAGTATTGCGGGCCCGAGGGACCGCCTTCGCCGTAGCCGTAGAAGTTGTATTCGCCCTTCAAAATCAACCCTGGATGGACTGTCCATGCCACGTTGAAGAAAGGCGACTGATAGGTGGAGACCAGCGAGCCGTTGACGGAGCGTGCATCGGTGAAGAATTGTGTTCCGTTGACGGAGTTAATGCGGTACCCGATGTGGGAGTGGATTTTGTCGACGGGCGACAGGTTGACGGCAACTTGTCCAGATTGGGTCGGAGCATCCATGAAGTCGCGTCCAAACCAGTCGGCAAGTGCCGTGCCGGCAATTTCAGTTGCTCCGGTCGCGCCGCGTCCGAAGACATTCGGGCAGGGCGTGGCGGTTGCGCTGGCGACCGCCCCTGGCAGCGTCGCGGTAGCTCCATTGTCATAGCAGATGTTAGTTGCGGTGTAGACATCGCTGTAGGCGTAGTTGAAGTCGAACCCATAGTGCTCGTTAGGCTGGATGACCGCGCCGAAGCTGGCGATGCGGCTGTGATCGACGTGATCGATCGGGCCTTCGTACGGTGTCCCTGTGGCCGCGGTGCCGTTCGGCGCCGGTGTGGCGCTGGGAGCCGTGAATTGCGCCGTCAGGGCCTGGTTGTTGTTGGTGTTGTTGTGCCGCTCGAGGTCGTTGTAGGCGGCACTGAAGGTCGCCCAGGGTTTCAGCTTGTAGAGCGTGTGCACCCGATAGTGCCGGGTTTGGCGCGGACCGACCGGCGTGAAGGCGTTGTCGGCGTAGAGCGCTTCAAAGGTGCCGTTCACGTCCCAGTTGTTGGTGGGGCGGACAGCAGCATTGAAGATCCCGCCGTCTCCGTTGATGGTCACCGTGCCGTTGGTGATTGCGGTGACGGCAAGGGGTTCGTTGTGCGGGGTGCCCTGCGCAATGGTATGCACCTCGTGGCGATAGGTGAGCGAGAGAGTTGCGCGCGCCGAGGCGTCCCATGTGCCGGTGAGGTTGTTGGTCACGAAGTTCTGACCGAAGTAGGCCGGGAGCGGCGTGTTGACAGCCGGGCTGCCTTCAAAACTGGAAGCGCCGGTCGCCGCGGAGGTCGTGATCAGGTTGGGATTGTTGATGGTCTCATTGCCCGTGATCGGCGGCGTGGCCTTGGTGTTGTCCACGGGCGTGGCAATGGTGGTCCCGCTGGTGATGACGGCGGTTCCCGGCTGATGAACCGAAGAGAAATCGATCTGATCGGCGAGCGAGAACCTGGGCGTCGCCTGCCAGACGATTCCGTAGTCGGCAGCAACCACGGCGCGCTTGGCGGATGCGTTGCCCACATAGGTGAGCGAGCGGGTTGCGCCGTTGAGGCCCTGATAGCTGTCGTAGTAGTTCGGCATGTTCATGTTCGCCAGGGTGTAGCGGAAGTCCCCGTTCATGGCGATGTTCTTGAGGGTCGCACTCTGCAGGCGAAGAATTTCAGTGGGGTAGAGAATGCGCGTTGGCTGCGAGCGGAGATAGTTTGTGACGACCGCGCAGGCAGGGTTGATGACCGGCAGTCCGCCCGGAGTTTGCGGGGCAGTCAGGATGGTGTAGTTGGTCGAACTGGTGTATCCGCTGCCCATGCTGGATGTGGTGCAGGCCGAGATGCCGTAGGGCTTCTGGCTGTCGTAGTTGTCGAGAGCGACCTTGGTTCCATCGGCTTCCTGGGCGATGAAGTCGCTCGGGGCCATGGTGAAGTAGGAATCGGCCTTGTAGTGGTCGATCTGCTCTTCATAGGTGACGCGTGTGCCGCGAACCGGATTCCAATCCACGGCGCCGGTGAAGTCGTCGGTGCTGTTGCGCTGGAACTCTTCGAGGTTGGCGTCGTATTTGGCGAATTGATAGCCGCTTGGACTCAGGCTCGGGCCCTGCATGACGTTTTGGGAATAGCCGAAACGGTACGAGAATTTTGAAAGCGGAAGAATGGTGACATTGGTGTCCGTCATGCGGCGGACGGTGTTGTAGAGAAATGTTGACTGATTGACCTGCGGCCATGCCAGCGTGCCCGTAGGCGCGTTGCTTGGTCCGATCGGAATCGACTGGCCGCTGGGAATGTTGGGATTGCCGAGCAGGTCGTAGTCGAAGTACTGGCGATCGCGCCGGAAGAGGCCGGAGAACTCGTAAAGTTTGCCTTTGGAAGCGTTGAGTTTGGCGAAGTTGTAGGGATCGCCACCGAAACCGCTGCCGATTGCCATGAGGTGATCGATGGGGCCGTTGGTGTGCCCGGGAAGCGCGTGCAGTTCGAAGGTCTCGCCCAGGACGCGCGGGCCGGATTGTTGATTGACCAGCGTCGAATACATGGCGGGGCTGCCGGTGATGTTGGAGATGCGGCCGCCAAAGTCGATGGTCTGGTGAATGGAGTAGCCCTCAGGAGCCGTCATCTTCGATTCAGGTGCCGGAGTTGCAGGGGTTGGCGCTTGGGCGACGGCAAAGCCCGTCATGGTGAGCAAAACCGCGCAGAGTGCGCCGCCAGCGATGTGCTGGTGTTTTGCCGATGCGGACCGGTGATGTGCAGGCCGAGAAAACCAGCCAATGTTCTTCATAAAAAGCCTCACTTGAACAAACACGCTTGCAGCGAACTCAAACTGGCTGCTTACGCATTGAGGATCCGAACCGCGAATCTCGATTTCTCTCGATGCCGCGGAGCAAATCAATTACCTGAGGAACGCCCCATTCATGTTCGAACCATGAATGTAGGTATGGCAGCTGGTGCACGGGGTCAGTTCAGAAGAACCTGCGTTCATCCCGTGAACGGTACCGGCTGCTACCGGGCTATGGCACTGGTTGCAGAGGGTGTTCACATTCGGCACGTTCAGCAAGCGAGCATTTTGCGAACCGTGCGGGGTGTGGCAGCCTACGCAGCCTTCAGCCTTGACTGCAGCATGCTCATACACAAAAGGCCCGCGGGTCTCTGTGTGGCACTTGGTGCAGATCGCGTTCTGATCGGCCGTTGACTTCAGGTTGTTGTTTCCAAATGAACCGTGCACATCGTGGCAATCGTTGCAGCTGACTGCTCCTTCGTTGACCTTGTGATGGAATGGCATATCGAACGAGGGCTTCACGTCGTTGTGGCACTGGAAGCACAGAGTGGGCTGCGCAGCCTTGAGCAGGTTTTCTGCCTTTGCATCATGTACGGCGTGGCAACTGATGCAGCTTACGTTGGCCTTGGCATGGGGCGAGCGCAGAAAGTTGGGATGCGTGCCGCTATGGCAGCTAAGGCACTTTGCGTCCACTTCTTTGGGGCTGGCCTTGGCAGGATTGAAGATCTTGGTTGGGTCGCCGCCGCCGTCGACGTGGGCTTTGCCCGGTCCGTGGCAGCCTTCGCAGTTGACACCGGCCGTGCCGTGTTCCGCGGCCAGCTTGGTGTGAGGATTGTCAGCAAACTTCTTTGAGACTTCTTCATGGCAGGTGGCGCAGGTCTCGCCGCCGACAAAATCGCCGGGAGCGGCCTGCTTGGCCTGCGACGCGACGGCTTTGGACCCGGTAGCCGGAGCCTGCGCGTTCAGAGTGGTGGCGCCGAAAAGAGATGCACCCAGGAGGAGGAGGCAGACAGCAAGCAGTCCCGGAGAGAGCCCCGGAGCCGCACTGGTGGAGCGAAACGTTACTGACCAAAATCGATGCATGGAATGATGCCGCCTTGAATGGTTGTTCCGCATATCTCGGGAACCTCTTTGCAACAGTCGTCGCCCTTTGGAGAGCGGAATCCGGTGACGGAAGCCGCTCGGAGAGGTGCGAATTCTGCAAGAACGCCAATGAAAAGCTGTTCTTCGTGCTAACAATCACGTCTACCGCGAATGCTACTGTCATTTCCGGCGCGGTACGGTGATTGTCATCACACGGAGAGGCGGGCGCAGTGCCAAAAGGGACACTGGGGATCAAAAATGGGAATGCGGCGGGCGGGATGGAGGTAAAAGGTGCGAATGGAGAGGTTTAGCGCTATTCGCGGCGGAAGCGATTGGCGCGCTCAAACTCATCGCGGAGCTCGGGGGTGCGAAGGTTCTCGCGAATGTGAGCAACACGGTGTTCCATGGCCTGGAGGGCGGTCTCGATTGCCCCGGTATTGGTGAAGGCGATGTCGCGCCACATGGAGTATGGGCTGGCGCCGAGTCGGGTCATCTCGCGCAGGCCGCGGCCGCCGACATCTTTGAGCTCGGGGGCATCGCCGACTTCGTCTTCGAGGACCGCGCTGAGACAGGTGGCGATGAGCTGGGGCAGATGGCTGACCCAGGCGACGAGCTCGTCGTGGCGTTCGGGGTCGAGGTCGAGGGTTTTGGCGCCCATGGCGACGACCAACTCACGGAAATGGTGAATGAGGGCGGTGGCGTGGCTGGATCGCTGGGCGTCATCGTCGTCGGTGAAGAGCCAGACGGCGCCGCGAAAGAGGTTGGCGTCGCCGAGGGCCGCTCCACCGCGCTCTTTGCCGGCCATGGGGTGCCCGGGCAAAAAAGCGGGGCGTTCGGGGGTGTTGTAGAGGCGGGCGGCGGCGGCGCAGATCTGCGCCTTGGTGCTGCCTACGTCGGTGACGAGCTGGTTTGGGGTGAGGATGGGCGCGAGTTGCTCCATGAAGTCGAGGGTCGCGTGGATGGGGATGGCGAGCAGGGTGACGTCGCTGGCGATCGCGGCTTGATGCGGGTCGGCGGCGATGGAGTCGAGGGCGCCCATTTGGAGCGCGAGGTCGGCTTCGGAGGGGGTGCGGTTCCAGCCGGTGATTGTGCCGGGGAAGTTGGCAGCGCGCAACGCCAGGCCGATGGAGGTGCCGAGGAGGCCGGTGCCCAGGATGGCGATGCGGTTGATCAAAGGGACCTCGGCGAAGCGGAGTTAGGGGGGTTAGCGGCGGCGTTAGCGGAGCTAGTGAAGTACAGCAAAGCTGGATGTCTTAATTTTTGCATTTCCGATACTTCCATTCCAGCTTAATGGAAGCTTGCGGCGCTTCTGAAAGGCGGATGGATGAGGATCACCGTCAATCCCGCGGGGCGATGGACAGGACCTCGGAGGGGTTGTCTGGCGGGGTGTCGTCGTCGCTCCCTGAGGAATCGGAGTAGCCGAATTTATGGAGCAGGAAGGATATTCCGATCAGCAGGACGCCGACGATGGATAGTCCCGTGGCCCAGGTAAGCTTTTCGCGTGCTCCGTCGGCGAAGTCCTCAAGCCGGGAATTGTTGGAGGGCTGGAAGGTGTAGTAGACAAGAACGTGGCCGCCGACGCTGCAGCCTTGAGCATCAAGCGGAGCCTTGCAGTCTCCACCGCTGTCGCTCATCTTGATTCCGTTGACTCGAAATTCGTAGTCGTAGAAGGGGCCCCCTTTTCCGTGCTTGATGGCGACGATGACTCCGGTTGTCGTGGCCTCGTGCCTGGCCGCATCCCGATCCGTCAGGCCGGTTACCAGCAGGAAGCCGCCGATTGCGCAGGCGATGACGCCGAAAGCCAGCGCGTTTCCAGCAGGGGAGAACTGATTCAAGGAACCCAACATGCCTGGAAGTTAGCATATTGCGTGTTCGGGATGAGCCGCCGATAAACTTGGGTACACTTTCTGAAGATTCGCGGAGACGAATCAGGGATATGCCAAGCTACGACGAATTCGTTGACACCACCAACAAGGACGCGCCGGTTCGGGGCTTTCTGCATCGGCCGGCTGATGCGGGGAAGGATTGCCTGATCCTGACGCATGGCGCGGGGGCAAACTGTCAGACGGTGTTGCTGACGGCGCTGGCCGAGGGGTTTTGTGCCGCGGGGCTCACGGTGCTGCGCTGTGATCTTCCCTTTCGGCAGGCGCGGCCTCATGGGCCACCGCCTCGAGGGAGTGCGGAGCGCGATCAGGAAGGACTGCGATCGGCGGTTGCGTCGATGCGGGCGCAATCCTTCGAGAACGTCTTTCTTGGGGGGCATTCGTATGGAGGCAGGCAGGCGTCGATGCTTGCGGCGTCGGAGCCGGGGCTGGTCGATCGGCTGTTGCTGCTCTCTTACCCTTTGCATCCGCCGAAGAAGCCTAGCGAGTTGCGGACTGGACATTTCCCCAGTCTTCAGACGCCGGCTTTTTTTGTGCATGGAGAGCGCGACGGATTCGGTTCCATTTCGGAGATCGAGTCGGCGACCAAACTGATTCCGGCGCATACCGAGTTGATCGCAATTGCCGGCGTGGGTCACGAACTCATGAATGCTCGGAATCGCGACGAGGTGGCGGAGAGGGTTGTGGAGGCGTTTCTTGCTGGAGGAAGCGGAGTTAGTCGTTAGCGGGGTTCGCGGAGCTAGTGCGCAAGATCTGCCTGCCAATGAACCGTGGGTAAGTCGCGGTCATTCTAATCAAAGCGAAATTATTCACCAGGAATGAAATGCATTGAGTCTGGCTCGTCTTTGTGTTGCTTTCTTTGGCGGTTCAACAGGAGCGCGAGGAGGGCGCTGCATAGAACAAAGGGCGGCAGGCCGATGGCAAGCAGGAACTTTCCCACGCGGTACGAGAAACTGCCGGCGTCCGCAAAGTCTTCGAGGAGCGAGTTGGGAGAGGGCTGGTAGGAGTAATACACCAGCACGGGACCATTGTTCTCGCAGGCACCCGACGCGAGCGGGGTGAAGCAGACATTGCTGTAGTCCTCCATCCTGACCCCTTTGATGGAGAATTCGTATCTGTAGGTTCCCTTCCTGCTCGTGGGCGCTTGCACAATGTGCCCAACGGTGGTCACTTCAGACTCTGCCGCAACGTGATACGAGTGGCCCTCTGCGCACTCGTAGCAGCCGAACCCTGAGGCCATCGCACCGAGAAAGATCAACGGCGCCAGCACGCGGATTGCGGTGGAAGTGTTCATTGCGAACCTCGTAACCGCCAGGCAATCTTTGGCGAACGGAAGGGCCCCTGCTTACATCGTTCTTCCAACGGCGCTCGCGATCACCTTCAGCTCGACCATGAGTTTTTCGAATTGCTCGAGGTAGAGGGTCTGGGCGGCGTCGGAGACGGCCTTGTCGGCGTTGGGATGCACTTCGATCAGAAGTGCATCGGCGCCGGCGGCGACGGCGGCTTTGGCGAGCGCGGGCACCATGTCGCGGCGGCCGGTGCCGTGCGAGGGATCGGCGACGATGGGCAGATGCGAGAGTTTCTTGACGACGGGAATGGCGGAGATGTCCATGGTGTTGCGCGTCGAGGTTTCGTAGGTGCGGATGCCGCGCTCGCAGAGGATCACGTCGTAGTTGCCGCCGGACATGATGTATTCGCTCGAGAGAAGCAGCTCTTCGATGGTGGCGGCGATGCCGCGCTTGAGCAGGATGGGCTTGCGGATCTGGCCGAGTTCGCGCAGCAGGTTGAAGTTCTGCATGTTGCGCGCGCCGACCTGGAAGCAGTCGGTGAAGGGCAGCATGGCTTCGATCTGCGCGATCTCCATGACCTCGCTGACGGTGAGCAGGCCGTTGGCTTGGGCGGCCTCATGCATCAACTCGAGGCCGGGAATGCCGAGGCCCTGGAAGGCGTAGGGCGAGCTGCGGGGTTTGAAGGCGCCGCCGCGAAGGAAGGCTGCCCCCGCGGCTTTGACGCGTTCGGCGATGGTGAAGATCTGCTCGCGATTTTCAATGGCACACGGGCCGGCGATGACGGCAACTTTTTCGCCGCCGATCTTGACGCCGTTTGCGAATTCGACGACGGTGCCTTCGGGACGGAAGGCGCGGCCGGCGAGCTTGTAGGGCGCGGTGATGCGGTGAACGTAGAGCACGCCGGAGAGCAGTTCAAATTTGCGGAGGTCGACGCCGGCGGTTGGTCCCACGCCGGCTAGGATGGTTTGCGAGGCGCCGGTGGTGCGATGGACGTTGACGCCGGCTTCGACCATGGCGTCGATGACGGCATCGATCTGTTCTTCGGTGGCCTTCTCCTGCATTGCGACGATCATTGCTTGTTCCCTGTCTCTGGCGTTTGTGCGCCTGTTTCCTGGCCCGGCGCGTGCGCCAGGGCGTTCCTCTCTGAAGCCAGCTCGTCGCGCTGAAGGGCGCGCATGACGTCGATGATGCGCTCGTAGATATGCGTCAACTCGATGTCGGGCAGCGGGCCTTTGTTGGCCGCGCGCACGTTGGCATAGATCACCTTTTCGCGGGCCGGCTCGTAGACCGGCAGTTGGGTGGCGACCTTGAGATGTCCAATCTGCTGCGCGGCGCGGGCCCGCTCGCTGAGCAACTCAACGAGCTGCCGGTCGAGCACATCGATTCGGTTTCGCAATTCTTCCAGCGTCATTCCATCCTCGGGTTCGGAGAGGGGTCGTTCGTTATTCGTCGTTAGTCGTTAGCTGCGGGCCAGCGCGGGTTCGGGGACGCGCAGGCCCTTGATAAATCGACCCACGCGGTCGGGCGCGGTCTCGGGCGTGGAGTGCTCGATGAGATCGACGATGGCGCTGCCGATGACGGCGGCGTCGGCGAAACGAGCCACCTCGGCGACGTGCTGCGCGTTGGAGATGCCGAAGCCGACGGCGACGGGGATGCCGGCAGGCCCAGAGTACCGGTGAATGCGCTCGACGAGCGAGGCGGCGTCAGAGGCGAGGTCTTGCTGCTGGCCGGTGATGCCGACGCGGGAGATGGCGTAGATGAAGCCGCGCGAATTTTTGGCGATGGCTTCGAGGCGGTCGTCGGGACTGGTGGGCGCGGCGAGAAAGATGGGCGCGAGGTGGACGCGGGCCATCTCGGCCAGATATTCGGCGGCTTCTTCGACGATGAGGTCGATCACGAGCACGCCGTCAGCGCCGGCGGCGGAGGCCTCGTCGGCGAAACGGGCCATGCCGTAGCGCAGGATCGGATTGAGATAGGTAAAGAGGACGAGACCGGCTGAGGGGCGGGCGGTGCGAATCTCTTTGGCGAGAGCGAGAACATCTTTGAGGCGGGTGCCGCGGGCGATGGCGCGTTCGCTGGCGCGCTGAATGACGGGGCCGTCGCCAAGCGGATCGCTGAAAGGCACACCGAGCTCGAGGACGTCGGCGCCGGCGTCGATGGCGGCAAGGGCGATGTCGCGCGTGGCGGCGAGGCTTGGATCGCCGGCGGTGAGGTACACCACGAGCCCTGGTTTGTGTTGGAATGCGATCGGCCATCAGAGTTTGCCTGGGCTATGCCCCTTCGAGCTTCAATTCGCGGGCCAGGATGCCCATATCCTTGTCGCCGCGACCGGAGAGATTCACTACAAGTATGTCATGGGGCGCCATGGAGGGGGCGATGCGCAGCGCCTCGGCGACGGCGTGGGCGGACTCGAGGGCGGGAAGAATTCCTTCAGTGCGCGCGAGGCGTAACCACTGCGTCGAGGGCGGCGTTGTCATCGGCGGAGACGTACTCGGCGCGGCCGGAGTCGTGCAGCGCGGCATGCTCGGGGCCGATGGAGGCGTAGTCGAGTCCAGCAGAGACGGAGTGGGTGAGCGCGATCTGGCCGTTTTCATCCTGCAGGACGTAGGAGTAGGTGCCCTGGAGGACGCCGGGCGCGCCGCCGTTGAAGCGGATGGCGTGATCGCCGAGGGCGGGGCCGCGGCCACCGGCTTCGACGCCGATGAGGCGGACGTTGCGGTCGGGGATGAATTCGTAGAAGGCGCCGATGGCGTTGGAGCCGCCGCCGACGCAGGCGATCACGGCGGTGGGCAGGCGGCCTTCTTTCGCGAGGATCTGCTCTTTCATCTCGATGGCCGATGACGCGATGGAAGTCGCGGACCATGGTGGGGTAGGGGTGCGCGCCGAGGGCGCGAGCCGAGGATGTAGTAGGTGGTGCGGACGTTGGTGACCCAGTCGCGCATGGCTTCGTTGATGGCGTCTTTCAGGGTGCTGCGAGCCGGAAGAGACGCCGCGCACTTCGGCGCCGAGCAGGCGCATGCGGAGCACGTTGAGCTCCTGGCGCGCCATGTCGACTTCGCCCATGTAGATGACGCATTCGAGGCCGAGCAGCGCGCAGACGGTGGCGGTGGCGACGCCGTGCTGGCCGGCGCCGGTTTCGGCGATGATGCGCTTTTTGCCCATGCGGCGGGCGAGCAGACCCTGGCCGAGGGCGTTGTTGATTTTGTGCGCGCCGGTGTGGAGAAGGTCTTCGCGCTTGAGATAGATTTTTGCGCCGCCGAGGTCTTCAGTGAGGCGCTTGGCGAAGTAGAGAGGCGTGGGGCGGCCGGCGTAGTCATTGAGCAGCGAGGTGAGCTCGGCCTGGAAGGCGGGGTCGGCTTTGGCGGCGGCGTACTCGTGTTCGAGCTCGACGAGCGCGGCCATCAGGGTCTCGGGCACATAGCGGCCGCCGTAGACGCCGAAGCGGCCGGGGCGGGACTCGGCGGGCGATGTGGGGAGAATGACCGATGCCATGTGAGGCTCCTGCATTCAGTGTACTGGGGATGTTTGATCGAAGGGCCGTGCTGAGTAAGGAAGCTTCGCTGAACAGCGCTGCGTTCGGGATGACAGCGCGATCAATGATCCCAGGTCTGAGAATCCAGACCTGGGGCACCCAGAATCACGAAGCGGGTCCTTCGGCTTGCTTTGCTGCGCTCCGGTCGCTCAGGATGACACTTTTATTGTGAGTGGCGGCGCGGGCGTTCTCGACGAATTGGCGGACTTTGCGGGGGTCTTTGCGGCCGGGGTAAAGTTCGACGCCGGTGACGACATCGACGCCCCAGGGGCGCAGAGTGGTGATGGCCTCGGCGACGTTGTCAGGATTGAGGCCGCCGGCGATGACCAGATGCTTGGGGGCATCGACGCCTTGAAAGAGGGTTTCGCGGGCGAGGGTCCAGTCGAAGGTGACGCCGGTTCCACCAACAGCCGTTTCGGTGCGGGAGTCGATGAGGACAGCATCGACGTGAGGATCTTCGGCGGAGGCCTTGGCCTGCGAGGAGGCGCCGGGCGCGAAGTGGACGACGCGGAGGATGCGGAGTTGCGAGCCGAGTCGCGCGTGCAGGCGCGCGGGAAGATCGGGTGCCGTTTCAGAGTGGAGTTGCACACCGGTGAGGCCGCAGAGGCGCACGGCGGAGTAGAGAGTGTCCCAGGAGGAATCGACGAAGACGCCGATCTTTTCGATGGAAGCGGGGAGTCGCGCAGTGATGCCGGCGACTTCGCTTTCGGTGACGTGGCGCGGGCTGGGGGCAAAGACGAAGCCGACGGCGTCGGCGCCGGCATCGAGAGCGAGGACGCGCGTCGTCGTAGGAAGTGTTGCCGCAGATCTTGATCCAGAGGCTCATCGCGCCTCCACTGACACCGGTCAAGAGATCGGCAAGAGCCGCGCCGGGATCGGGCTGGCGCATGAGGCTTTCGCCGATGAGGAACGCGTCGTAGCCCGCGAGCCGGAGGCGGGCTATTTCTTCGCTGCTGGAGAGACCGCTTTCTGCAACGCGCACCACGCCGGATGGGATGCGGTTGACGAGGTCGAGGGATGTGTCGAGATTGACTTCGAAGGTGCGCAGGTCGCGATTGTTGACGCCGATGGCGTCGGCGCCGGTGGGTCCGAGAACGTCGAAGAGGCGGTCCAACTCCGCGGCGGTGTGGACTTCGACGAAGACATCGAGAGAAAGAGCGCGTGCGGCGGCGGCGAGGGCGCGCAGATCGGAGTCGGTCAGTGCGGCGACGATGAGGAGGATGGCATCGGCGTGATGGGCGCGGGCTTCGACGAGCTGATACTCGTGGACCATGAAGTCTTTGCGCAAGCAAGGGATCTCGACAGCGGCGGAGGCGCGATCGAGATTGGCGAGGCTGCCTTGAAAGTAAGGCTCGTCGGTGAGGACGGAGAGAGCGGCGGCTCCGCCGGCCTGAAGGCGCGCAGCGAGCCAGGCAGGATCGAAGGATTCGCGGATGAGTCCTTTGGAGGGAGAGGCTTTTTTGATTTCCGCAATGACGGCGGGGGTTTCAGACGATTTGCGGCGAAGAGCGGCGGCCCAACCACGGGGTCGATGCGCGGAGGCGAGGCGCTCAAGCTGCGCGACAGGCACACGCGCGCTTGCCGCGGCCACAGTGGCGCGGGTGGTGGCGAGGATTGTGTCGAGGCGGGTGCCCATACTCTGCAACGAGTATAAGGGCGATGAGCGGGGAGGCTGGGCGTGGTCTAGTCGACGTAGACGCCGTAGATGTGGGGCCAGCGCAAAAGAACAGCGGGCGCCGACTCTGCACGGACGGTGTGGACGTAGATGGGAATCGCGCGCAGGGATTGCAACGCCGGCTCACGCGTGTAGAGATCGAGGGGGACGACGAGCGCGTCGATACCGCGGGCACGGACGAGGGCCCACACGGGGTAGAAGAATTTGTACTGCGTGAGCCAGACGGCGCGGGGATGGAAGTTGCGCGCGGCTTGCAGTTCCGACAGGCGGTAGATCTGAAGAATGAATTGCGAATGGATGTCGGCGGCGTTGGCGGAGAGATAGCTCAGGAAGCGCTGGTTGCTGCCTTTTGTATCGGTGATGATGCTGGCGTCAGGATGGCCGAGCAGCCATGTGTGCAGTTCTTCAAAGGTGAGCTGGTGGTAGCCGTCCAGGCGGTGGCCATGGAGAAACTCGTCGTACGAGAAGACATGTTCAGGCACGCCGAACTGGTGGGAGGCGAGGATCCAATCGTGGACGAGCACAAGATGGCTGTCGCTGGTCCAATCAAAGTCGAGCTCAAAGAGCCGGAAGCCCGCGGCGTAATGCTGATCGAGAGCCTGAAGGGAGCTGGTGTAGGGGATGCCGTTAAGGGCGCCGCCGGCGTGCGCGATGAAGCGGCCGGGAATCGGCGCAGGCGGCGCAGCGGCGGGCGGGTTGTATTTGAGCAAGTCAACATATGCGCTTGTGTTGGTCTTGATGCGTGCACGAAACTCCCAGGCGGTGAGTCCGCAGACATCAACCAGAAACAAGACGAGCGCGGTGAAAAGATACCAATCGAATCGCTTGGACAAAAAGGAGTCTCTCCTGGCTAGTCAGATGCCGCGGCGAAGGAATGCGACCCACAGTGAGCTGGAAATCCCAGCTGTGAATGTGATTCTCGAGGGTGCGCGAAGCGGCTCTCGATTGTCGAGTCTATTTCTTGATCCCGGGATTCGGCTTTGACGGCGTCAATGGGGGGCGGCATTTGAGGAGTATCGCCGCGGGGAGGGGACCGGATCGGTCATGCGGCGAAGACCTTGAGGAACGAGCACGACATAGGGGACATCGGTCTGCGAGAAGCTATCGCGCAGGCTGATGTCGTGGAACGGAGGCGGATGGTCGCCGACAACGATAAAGATCGTCGGGCGTGCCAGTCTTCCCAATGCCACCCGGTTCACAGTCTGATGCACGTTTTCGATGAGCTGATACCACGAACAGAGTGCGGTGTAGGGTTCGAGGCCGATAGCGTGGGTGCAGGGAGCCGCGGTGAGCAACATAGAGGGCACGAGCACGGGAATATGCGAGTTCAAGGTGACCCAGTGGATGAAGACGGGCGCAGGTTCGAGATTAGCGAGGCGGCGGCCAATCCAATTGCCTACGTCGGCATCGCAGGAGCCGTTGTAAGCGCCCTGGCAGTCGGGAAGTCCCTGGGCGAGGAGTTCGGGATGGAACCACTCTTCCTGAAACCCCATGGTGGGATACCAGGTGGAGCGCTCGAACATATGGCCATCCATGCCGTGGACGGCAACGTTGCGATAACCCAGGGATGCGAGATGGGCAGGGACGCATTGCTGGAGCTGCGCCTTCGATGCGCTGAGAAGACCGAGACTGTTGCCGCATAGCTCGCGTGCTTCGCCGGCGACGGTTCCTCCATAAAAGGGGGTCGTACCCTGATGGATGTCATAGCGTGAGCGGAGAGCAGGGTCGGCATAGGGCAGATCGAGAGCATTGCTCAGCGTGGGACTTCTGGCCAGCCCCCAGGACTCGACGAGGACGAGGATGATGTTGGGTTGATCGGAGCGGGTGCCGGGCTGACTGTTCTCGGTAGAGGTATTTATTGAGTCGGCGTCGAGGCCGGCCGCGTGAAGAGCGCCTGCGGTTGCGCTGGGCACGGCGATGGGAGCTGTGGTGGATCCAGTAAAGCGCTGGCGGAACGTGGAGGCCTGCTGCTCAATCCGCATCAGCCGGATCACGGGAATGCGGGTCCAGAGACCGCTGCGTTCGTTTTCGAGATCGATGCGATCGGCAATTACGGAACCGCCGAGCGGGGTGGGGAAGCGGCCGGTACGCGCCGTGAGCTTAATGCAGTCGGCGGCGACTGCGATGACGGCCAGCACGATGAGGAATGCGGCGATGCGGCGCTTGGGCCCGCGGCCGACGGTGAGAGGCGGGAGATAGCCAGCGGCCACGGTGACGAGTATGAGGAGCAGGATGACGGCGGCGACGCCGATGCGCCGGTTGATGGAGAGCGACTGCACAATGCGCGGATCGACGAAGCACTCCTCGATGGAAAGGAAGTAGGTCTGGCAGACGGCGCAAAGGATGTCGGCGATGAGGACGAAAAAAAGGAAGGCTGCCGCCAGGATTCGGGACATGAACAGGGCGATGAAGGCGACGGTGAGGAAATCAAGACAGAAGCGGCCGGAGCTGATTAATCCAAATTGATTGCAGGCGAGCCAGAAGGGGAGATTGGCGGCAACCACATAGAAGAGGATGAACGCGATGCTGCCGCTGCGAACACCGAATTGACCTTCACGATCGAGCAGAGGGATGGTTCGCATGGGTTGCCCTATCGTCTGGCATGGGCCGTCGCAGGTGCAGCCTATCTTTCGGTCATTTCGGCGGAGCGGGGTTCCCGAAGTCATCCGCGCGAGGGATTAGAAGGATGTAAGGAACAGAAGCGCGGGAAAAGCGGCCGCGGGTATCGGGGTCGATGAACGGCGGAGCGTGGTCGCCCACAACGATGAAGAGGGTGGGGCGGGCAAGCTGGCTGCTCGCGACGCGTGCGACGGACTGATGGACGTTGGCGACGAGTTGATACCAGGAGCACAGGGCAGTGTTGGGTGCCAGGCCGAGATTGGAGGTGCAGGGGGAGCTGTTCGCGAGTGGCGACGGGACTAGCAAGGGTAGATGCGAGTTGAGCGTGACCCAGTGAATGAAATGGGGATGGGACGATGGCTGGCTGAGGCGCTGGGCGATCCAATCGGCGAGGCTCGCATCGCAGGTACCGTTAAAGGCCCCGGGACAATCGGGCAGCCCGTTGCGGCGAAAGTCGTCGTGGAAGCGAACTTCCTGGAAGCCGATGGTTGGGTACCAGCGGTCGCGATCGAACATGGGGCCGTCCATACCGTGGATTGCGGTTGTGTCGTATCCGCTTCGGGCAAGGGTCGCGGGCAGGCAGGCGCTGAGTTCGGCAGAGGATGCGGTGAGCAGATGCAGGCCGATGTGATTGCCGCAGAGTTCACGGGCTTCTCCTTCGACCGTGCTTCCGTAAAAGGGCACGGAGCCCTCGCGAATCTCGTATTGGGTTAAGAGTTTGGGCTGGCGATAGGGATCGGTGAGGGCGTGATTGAGCGGCGAGTCAGCGGCAAGTCCCCAGGACTCAACAACGATGAGGACGATGTTGGGGGATGGGGCGGAGTTTGATGCGGGCCGGAGCGCGATAGCCTGCAGGCCGGCCGCCGCGGCGCTGGAGATGGAGAGCGCGGAGGCTCTGTTTTCTCCGGTCCGGATGCCGAGGTTGACGCGCGCCAATTGGGCGACGCGGACAAGCGGAATGCGCGTGAGGCGCGGCACGCGCGACCAGCCGGGGTCGACTTCATCGCCGGCACGGAAAATCTTCCAGCCAAAGGGATTGGGCATGTGGCCGGTGGTGTGGAAGATGGTGGTGCAATCGGCGGCGATGAGAATGGCGGCAATGGCGAGGAGCCAGGTTGCGGCGTCGCGACGAAGATGAGAAGAGGGCCGATAGGAACGGATGCGGGTGGAGAGGATGGCTGCACCGGCAGCGGTGATGAGGACGAGCAGGCACAGGGTGGCTAGCGCGAGCTTGCGCGTCGGTGACAAAGCGTGAACCATGCGGGGATCGACAAAGCAGGCCTGGAGGGTGAGGAAGTAGGTCTGGCAGATGGCGGAGAGAAGGTCAGCGGCGAAGCAGACGAGAAAGATGACAGCGGAGGCCGCGGGTGGGATGAAGAGTGCCAGCACTCCCGCGAACACAAAGTCGACTGAGAACCAGCCGGTGGAGAGAAACGCGAAGGAGTGTGCGGCAAGCCAGAAGGGAATATTGACGAAGACGGTGTAGAACGCGATGAAGGCGACGAGGCGCCGGCGGTCCTGGAGCGATCGGTGGGTGATGAAAGGGTGAGGCGCGTGCATATCAGGCATCGGGTGAAGTGTCCTGGGCAACGCGCTCGGGAAGGGTATGAAGGAATTTCGAAAAGGGTGCGCCATAGACCGGATCGGCGAGCATGCACGCGGCGGCTGCCTGGGCGAAGCCGAGCCACTCGCCCGTGTCGTAGTGATCGCCCTCGAAGAGACAGGCATTGACGGGGTGTGAGGCGCAGAGGCGGTTGAGGGCGTCGGTGAGTTGCAGTTCGCCAGATCGATCGGGGCGGACGGAATCGATGGCCCTGAAGATGGATGGTTCGAGGATGTAGCGCCCGAAGATGCCGTAGAGAGATGGCGCGACTTCGGGGCGCGGCTTTTCGACGAGGGATTTCACCGGGAACAATTGCGGATGGTCCGATGTGGATGGTGTGCCCGGGACAAGGATGCCGTAGCGTGGTGTTTCCTGTTCGGGAACGATGCGCGTGGCGATGAGCGTGGAGGGGTTGGATGCGTACTCGTCCATGAGCTGGCGAATGGCGGGGCGAGGCGCAAGGATGAGCGCATCGGGCAGGATCACGCCGAAGGGCTGATTGCCGAGGATGGGCCGGGCACAGCGAATGGCGTCAGCGAGTCCATTGGGCGACTCCTGCAGGACAGTGACGATCGAGATGAGTTCCGCGACACGATTGAGAGAAGCAGCTTCTTCGTCGCGACCGTTGTGGCGCAGGTGGTCTTCAAGCTCCGCATTGGGTTCGAAATATTTCTGGATGAGGGAGTCGCGGCGATTGGCGACGAGGACAACACAGTCGGCACCGGCAGCGGCGGCTTCTTCGACTGCATGCAGAAGCAGCGGCTTGCGACCGATGGGGAGCAGAACCTTGGGCACAACCTTGGTGGCCGGCATAAGACGGGTGCCAAGGCCGGCCACGGGAATCACAACTTGTCTCACGGGTGAAGCGGAGGAGATCGACATGCGCGTCTACTTCACGGACTCCCATTTCATTTCGGACATTTTGATGCGGGGATGCGAGGCGAGCAGATGCCAGACCATGGCCTGGAAGGACTCGGTATGGGGTGTGACGGTGGCGGGGTTCGGCACGCTCACAAGCACGCAGGCGTCCGCGACTTTGCGCGTGTAGCCGCCATCGCGGCCGACGACGCCACAGATGCGCGCGCCGACTGATTTGGCGTATTGGAGGGCCTTGACGAGATTGGCGCTGATGTTGCGCTCGGCGTCGCCTCCGCCAACAGAGAAGACGAAGACCATATCGGCGGCGCGCAGATGACTGCCGCGCAGCCACTCGGAATAGACCGAGTCCCACCCATCATCGTTGGTGCGGGCGGTGAGCTCAGAGACGTTGTCGCTGGGCGAGTACGACTCGATGTTGGCGATTTTGCGGAAGTCGCAGACGGCATGCGAGGCGTGGCCGGCTCCGCCACCCACGCCAAGAAAGAAGATGCGGCCGCTCTCGGTGCGGACAGAACTCATAAGATCGGCGATACGATCGATGGAATCGTGATCGAGGCTGGCGGTGATTTCGGCGGCTTCGCGAAGGTAGTCTGCGGTGTAACTCATGTGGGTTGCTCCTGAAGGCGGAATTGAGATTGAAGAATGGGTAAAGCGAGAGGCAGGCTGCCGACCACGAAGTCCGGTCTAGCGCCATGCTTGTCGATCTCGTCGCAGAGGTAGCACTTGCGGGGACTGACGAGAATTGTGCTGGTGCCTGCGGCGTGTCCTGCAGCGATGTCGGTGAGACCGTCGCCGATCATGTAGGAGGCAGAGAGATCGACGTCCCATCTTTCAGCGGCTTGAAGCAGGAGTCCGGGCTTCGGTTTGCGGCAGTTGCAGTCGGCGCGGAGTTCGGGGAGAGCGGCGTGCGGGTGATGGAGGCAGTAGTAGACGTCGTGGATCATTTCGTGACACGCCTGACGCATTTTGGTCGTGATGGCGTCAAGCAGGGCGGGAGTAAATTTTCCTTTCCCGATGCCTGGCTGGTTGGAAACCACGATGGCGAGAAACCCCAGGTCGCGAATCCATTGGATGGCCGCAGCTACGCCGTCGATGAGGTGAAACTCATCGGGATTGGAAGGGGAGTCGACGGTGCCAAATTCCGGATTGTAGACGTAGGAGTTGATGACCCCGTCCCGGTCAAGGAAGACCGCGCGATTGGGCATACTGTTCTCGATTTCTTGATTTGGTTCTTCAGGCGGCGCCGATGGCGACGTAGTTCAGGGGTGTCGTCTTTCATGCGATGGATGTGAGCAAGGCGGCCATCGCGCGACACGAAGTCGACCATGAGCTTGCAGCCTTCAAAATCGAAGCGGAAGTTGAGCTCGCGCAGGCCGGCCTTGCGCATGGCTTCGCGGAGCGCGGCTTTGTTCTGCTCGCAGTAGACGGTCAGAAATCCGCCGCCGCCGGCGCCTGTGATCTTTCCGCCGAGGGCGCCGTGGGCGAGGGCAAGCTCGTACCAGGCATCGATTTGAGGATTTGTAATTCCCTTGGCGAGGCGCTTCTTGGTTTGCCAATGCAGGTCCATCAACTCGCCAAAGCGTGTGAGATTGCCGCGCTGCACGCAGTCGAAGCTCTCGAGGCCCATGTCTTTGATCTCGAGAAGACTCGACACGACGTCGTGGTCGTTGCGCTTGGTGGCGCTGTCTTGCGTGGCGAGAATGGCGGTCGCATCGCGCACCTGGCCGGTGTAGAAGAGGAGGAGATTTTTCTCGAGCTCGTCCTGCACTTCGGGGTGAAGCGACATGCGGGTGGCGACGACAATGCCATCGCGGCCAATGTCGAGCCGAGTGACCCCTCCGTAGGCGGCCATGTATTGATCCTGTTTGCCGATGGGCTTTTCGAGACGGGCGAGTTCGATATAGCAGGCTTCTTCGGCCAGTTCCCGAGCGCCAACCGGGCGTTGGGCAAGGGTGTGCAGGGCCTTGAGAAGTCCGACAAGGTAGCAGCTTGAAGAGCCCATGCCGGTTCCGGATGGAATGTCGGCGATGGAGACGATTTCAAGGCCTGTGGTCATGCGCATAAGCTTCATCGCTTCGCGTGCCAGGTTGTGTTCGATTTGATCCACATGATAAACGAGTTCGGATTTGCTGTAGCGGACGCGGACCATGTCATCGACGATGGGGGTGTTGACATTGAGGTACATGTATTTGTCGATCGAGACGGCGAAGATGAAACCGCCGTGCTCGCGATAGAAAGAGGGCAGGTCGGTTCCACCGCCGCCGAGGGTGATGCGGAAGGGTGTGCGGGTGATGATCATGGTGCTGCGGTCCTTTCAGAAAGGGTGGTTTGAGTGGCTCAGAAAATGGAGTGCGGACGGTGTCTCAGGCGGGGAGGAGACTGGCGGCGGAGACAAACCAGGACACGGTGCGGCGCGCGCCTTCAGCAAGGGTGATTTGCGGCGTCCATTTGAGACGGGCGGCGGCTTTGGAGATATCGAGGACGATTCGCTCAATTTCTCCGGGGCGGACGGCGGTGTAATCGGGTTCGACGGATTTTTCGAGCCCGCGGCAAACGAGGTCGAAGACTTCGTAATCCGTGGAAGGGACGCCGCTGGCGATGTTGAAGATCTCGCGGTCGCCGTGCGTGAGAGCAGCGATGTTGGCGCGAACCACGTCGTCAATGTAGACGTAGTCTCTCAACTTGCTGCCGTCGCCATAGATAACCGGGCGGATACCGGCGATGATCTGTTCAGAGAAGATGGCGAAGACGCCGGCCTCGCCTGCAGAGTTTTGCCGCGGGCCATAGACATTCCCATAGCGAAGGACGACGTAATTGAGCCCATAAAGAGCGGCGAATGTGAACAGATAGTGCTCGACAGTGTGCTTGCTTATGCCGTAGGGCGTGATGGGATTGATGGGGTCGGTCTCCTTGGCGGGAAGGGACTGCGGCTCGCCATAACCCGCGCCCGCGGAGGAGATATAGACGACGCGTTTGACTTTGTGACGAACGGCGAGCTCGAGAAGATTGAGAGAGCCGACAATGTTGACGGTTGCGTCGAAGATCGGCTCGCGCACTCCTCGCCTGACATCCATTTGCGCGGCGTGGTGGTTGATGATTTCGGGCTGCTCGCATTCGAAAACGTGTTCAAGAAACGCGCGATCGAGGATATCGCCCCGGTAGAAGCGCGCCCTGGGATTGATGTTGCGCTCGGACCCGCGGGACAAGTCGTCGACGATGGCGACATCGTGCCCCTCGGCGATGTAGCCGTCGGCAACGTGGGAGGCGATGAACCCGGCTCCGCCGGTAACCAGAATTTTCATGAGACTTCCTTTCGGGTGCGGTTAGTAGGCGCCTTCCTGCGCGAAGAACATGGCGAAGGTTTGGGCGATGATGACGAGGTCGATCCAGATAGACCAGTTGTCGCAATAGAACCTGTCCATGGAGATGCGGTCTTCGTAGGTGGTGGTCTGGCGGCCCATGACCTGCCAATAGCCGGTGAGTCCAGGCTTCATGGCGAGGCGTCGTTCGAGAAAGGCGCCATAGCGGGCGGCTTCAGACATGCGGATGGTGCGCGGTCCGACGAAGGTGAGTTGGCCGGCGAGGACGTTGAAGAACTGCGGGAACTCGTCGAGGCTGAAGCGGCGCAGGAAGCGGCCGGAGCGCAGGACGCGCGGGTCGTCCTGGAGCTTTTGTTTTTCGGCGAAGCGACGGCGCAATTCGGGGTGGAGGGCGAGATACGAGTCGGCATTCTGGATCATGGTGCGGAACTTGAGGTAGTGATGGATGCGGCCGTCGCAGCCGAGGTATTCGGAGTGATAGAAGAGCGGGCCGGGGTCTTCGAGGCGAAGGAGAATCCAAACGACGGGCGTCATGGCAAGCGCGACCAGGCTGCCTGTCAGGCCGATGAGGATGTCGAGAGCGGACTTCGCGGCTTTGTGCAGAAAGAGTGAAGGGGCTGAGCGCTCGATGAGACGTACCGAGCCGGTCGAGCAGTCGATCTGATGGCGAATGGTTGTCGAGCAGAACAGAGGAGAGCAAAGTTCGAGGTCAATGCGGGCTTGGCGACAGTAGTCGAGCATGGGGAGCAGGTCAGGGTTGGCGGCGGCGATGGGATCGAGGAGGACCGCGCCCGCCTGGGCGTGATCGAGGATTGCGTGCCAGGCAGTGAGATCTACAGCGTTGGGTGAGAGGTGGACCAGGATCTCGAGGCTGCGATCGCGTTGGATGGCGAGTCGGTGGTTGAGTTCCATTGCAAAAGTTGGTGTTGCGATAAGAACGATGCGTCGGCGGGCGTATCCAGTCCGCCAGAGGTGAGCGAATAGAGTGCGCAGCGTGCAGCGAGTGACGAGGAGCAGGGTGAGCGTCGCGAACGAGGCGAGTGCGGCGTGGACCAACAGCGTGAGCTCAGGGCGCAGGAGGAGGATGGCGAGAGACGAAGCCACGAAGAACCAAGTGACCGCTTTGACGCAGCGCTCGAGTTCAACTTCGGGGCGAGGGGGTTGGCCGGTACGATAGCAGCCGTTGAGGGTGAAGAGGAGGAGGGCGACGAGGGTGGCAAGGGGTGTAATGAGAATGGAAGCGCGATGTGGGGGCTGCAGCGAGATGAAGCTCAACGCGAGCAGGAGAGCGAGCGCATCGGCGCACAGGGTGATTGCTGGACGGAGCCAGGAAGCGCGGAGCCAGCCGCGGAACGACAGATTGAGGGCGGCCGAAGCGTCCACGGATTGCCGGGCCGAGGCGGCTCCGGCACCCGAGTTGATTTGAGTTGTTTGGACGTTTTGAGTCGCCATGGGTTTCGCCTCAGCGGGTAGAGGTAGAGGGTTATTAGAGTCGCGGAGCGGCGAGAGCGCCGGCGAGGTTGTAGCCGGCTGATTGTGCGTCGCGGAAGAACATTTGCACGGTTTCGAGCGAGTATTGGTCCAGGTCTTTTTTGACGAGGGAGAGCTTTTGCAACACGTCGTGGGTGACGGTGATGACGTGGCAGCCAATTTCGTCGGCCTGGAAGATGTTGAGCAGTTCGCGTGGGCTGGCCCAGATGAGCGCGAGGTTGGAGTTGGGCGCCATAAGGCGGACAGCTTCAGCCATCATGGGCACGGGATCGCGGCCGGTGTCGGCGACGCGGCCGGCGAAGACGGAGATGTAGGAGGTGGCGGGCGCCGGGGCAATGCATTCGATGACCGTCTTCACTTGATCGAGAGTCATGAGCGCGGTGACATTGAGGCGCACGCCGGCGCGGGCGAGGCGCGCGATGGTGGGCGCGGTGCTCTGGCCCTTGGTATTGGTGACGGGGATCTTCACGTTGACTTTGCCGCCCCATGAGGCAATCTCCATGGCCTGATCTTCCATCTCATCGAGATCGTCGGCGAAGACTTCAAGGGAGATGGGGCGATCAGGCACGGCGGCGAGGAGCTTGCGCGCGAAGGCTTCGTAGTTGTCGATGCCGGCTTTGCGCATGAGGGTGGGGTTGGTAGTGAATCCCTGGATGAGGGGATTGCGATAGAGGTTGAGAATGCTGTTGAGGTCGGCGCCGTCGGCGAAAATTTGAACGCGCAAGTCGGATGGTTGAAGCATGGCCTCTCCTTGAATGGCTTGGATTGAGGTGCGGGGTCTGCCGGAGTCTTGGAATAGATGAACCGGTCAGAACTCCAAGGGATGCGGATCCGAGGTACGGGAGCAATGAGGGTTCAGGTTGGCGGCTGCAAGATGGTTGTAGAGACGCGCTGTGCGATCGACGGCCTGATCGAGAGAATGGCGGGCCAGGACTTTGGCTCGGCCGGCGGCGCCGAGGGCTTGCAATTGCTCGGGCGCATTGAGGAGGCCGAGGACGGCATCGGCCATGGCCTGTGGCTGCGCGGGTGGCACGAGGATGCCGCAATCGTTGTCGATGATGAGTTCGCGGGTTCCGGGCAGGCTGGTGGCAACGATGGGTTTGGCCATGGCCATGGATTCAATGAGGGAGAGCGGCAGGCCTTCCCAAAGCGAGTTGAGGACGACAACATCGATGAGGGCGACATAGGCGGGGAGATCGCTGGTCCAGGAGCGGACCACGATTTTGTCCTGCAGGCCGAGGTCGCGGATCTTCTGTTCAAATGCAGGGCGAAGATGACCGTCTTCGCCGATGAAGAGGAAGCGGACGTCGGGGCGTTGGCGCAGGAGCGCGTCGGCCATGGTAACGAAATCGAGTGGCGCTTTTTGTGTGTGGAAGCGACTGATGGTTCCAATGAGGGGTGTGTCCGGGGGAAAGCCGAGGTCGGCGCGCAGAATAGGGCTGGGTGATCGCGGCTTCCAGCATTCGGCATCGACGAAGCATGGGATGGCGGAGATGCGCTGGTCTGGGACGATGTGATGCTCCCGGGCGGATGCCGCTTCGGACTCAGAGACGCAGGCGATGTGGCTGGTGCAAAGGCCGAGAATCTTTTCGCAGAAGAGATAGAGCGCTGATTGCATGCGGCTGTGGCGTACGGATTCAAAAGAGAAGCAGTGTGGCGTGAAGATCGTTGGGATGCCGAAGAGTGCGGAGATGGGTCGCCCAATGAGTCCGGCCTTGGAACTGTGCAGGTGCACAAGATCGAACGAGCGTCGGCGCAGGAGAGTGGCGAGAGCGAACGAGGCCTTGAGGGCTTTGAGCGGGGTGAAAGGGCGCAGATCGATTTCGAGAAGCTCGATGCCGGTGTCCGCGAGGGTTGTGTGCAGCATGTTGCCCGGCGGGCAGAGCACGGTGATACGAAAACCGTTGCCGTGGAGCCGGCGGACAATCTGATCGATATACATCGGAACACCCGACAGGGGCGGCTCGCAGATGCAGAGGACCTCGATGGGCTTCATGCAGTCATCTCTGGTGATTCGATGGGAGGCGCGGTGTACTGTGGCGCCTGGCGGTAGCCGATGACGCGTGCGGGAACGCCGACGGAGATCGACATTGGCGGAAGATCGCGCGTGACGACTGCGCCTGCGCCGATGACCGCTCCGGAGGCGATGGAGACGCCGGCGGTGACGACGACGTTTGCGCCGATCCAGACATCGTCGCCAATCAAGATGGCGGCATCGCGGCCGGGTTGCAGACGGATCAAGGTGTCGGCGTGGGTGCCGTGATTCGAAGAGATGACGGAGACGTTGGGCCCGAAGAGCACATCGTTGCCGATGGTGATCGGCCCCTCCGGTGAGGCCCAGATGCAGCAGAGATGGTTGATGAACGAGTTCTCGCCGATCTCGATGTTCTCAGGGAATTTGAGGAAGACGGTGGGGGAGAGCTTGGCGCCGCGGCCGAGTTTTTTGAGGCGAGCCTTGCGGACGTAGTTGCCACCGGTAAGAAAGGCGAGGAGATAGGTCCATCCGGTCATCACCTCGAACAGAATGCGCGGAGCCAGGAGAACGCCTCGGGCGACGCGGGCTGGCCACGCTTGCGGATTGTGTGCGCGATGGGCTTCGACGGACATGTTCTAACGGGTGGCCGGGATGCGGCGGGTCGGGGTAAGGAATTGATTGAGGCGAACTGTCGCGGCGCGAGGAAGCGCGAGTGAGATAAGGCTCTCGATGACTCCGCGCCAGGACTCGGGGAGAAGCGGGTTGAAATGAGCGAGGACGATGCGCAGGCGACTCAGGACTTGAGTGCGACGACGCAGTGCGGAGATGGAGCCGGGGTTGACCTCGTAGGCCACGAGAGCTTCGGGAATGTTGGCAGTGGGAAAGCGCATTGCGATGCGAAAGAACAAGTCGTAATCCTCAGCGGCGGGATAGAAGTCGCTGTAGAAGCCGGTGTAGACGAAGACCTCGGTGCGGAGCAGAACGGTGGCGTGGATGAAGCAGGATTGGCGATGCATGCCGCGTCGAATTGCGGCAGAGGTGCATGGCTGAGCGCTGACGAAGAGCGCGCGGCCGTCGGGAGCGTGATACGTGGCGAACGATCCGACGAGTTTGCAGGCGGGATTTTGGTGGAGGTAGTCGAGCTGCTTTTGAAAGCGGCTGTTGATGTTGGTGTCGCCTGCGTCGAGCCGTGCGATGAAGGGGTAACCGGCGCGGAGGATGAAATCAAGGCCAGTGTTGAGGGCCGCGGTGATGCCGCGGTTGCCTGCGTGACGGAGCACGATGACGCGGGGATGGACATCGGCCAGGTTCGCCAGCGGAGCTGGATTCCCGTCATCGACAACGATTACGTCGTGGAGTACGGAGTCGGCGGCGAGCGAGAGCAGAGTCTTTCGCAGATCCTGGGTTGAGCCGTAAAAGGGAATGAGGACGGCGAGAGCGGGCTGATCTGGTTTCATGCGAGTTCCGGAAGAAGGGCGGCGGCTGTGGCTTTGGAGAAGGCGGAGGCGCGGGCTGCGGCTGCACCGGCGCATCCGAGGAAGAAGGCGGAGTAGGACCCGTAGAGAAAAACTTCGGTATAGGCGACGAGGAGAATGGCGAGAACGGCGAGAGCCAGGTTGTGGTGGCCGACAGCGATGAGAGGGCCCATGGTCCAAAGCAGGTAGCCGGCGAGAAGCACGCAGCCGATGAGGCCGATTTCGCGCAGGAAAGAAATATAGCTGTTGTGCGCGGTGAACCACATGCCGGTCTCGGGATCAATGGTTGCGCTTTGGCGGTAGCCGACGCCAAACAACTGGGCTGCGGGGCCGTCGGCTGCGTAGTCGGTGAGGACAGCACTCCCGAGTTCGCCGCGGTCGTGGACATCGGATGCGAGCAGGGCTTGCGCGTCGATGCCGTAGGCGTCGGCAAAGTAGGCGATGGCGGCGACAAAGATTCCGATGTAGGCGAGGCGGGCAAGGGCGGCGCGGCGCTTGGCGGCGGTGCGAGCGACGATGGGGAGACCGAGAACGACGGCGAGGATGGCAACAACGATGCCCGCTTTGGATTGCGTGAGCAGAAGGGTGACCATCATGAGAAACAGGCCGGCCTGGCGGAGAAACGATCCACCGGAGGCGGGAGCAGTGAAAAAAGACAGCACAAAGGTGATGGTGAGAAAACCAGCCAGCATGGAGGGAGCTTCGAAGGTGCCACAGGCGCGGCTGATGGGGATTCCCCAACGGCCTTCAAAGTGGAAGGCGTAGTTGTAGAAGGGGCCCGTCCAGATGGAGATAATGCCGAGGACAGAGGCGAGAACGCCAAGCGAAACGAGGATGGAGTCGAGCCATTCGATATCGGAGCGCGCGGCAATGAGATCGGCAGTGAGCAGGAGGCCGGCGACGAAGTAAGCAAGCCATTGGCCCTCAAGAAGCAGGATCACGACACTGCCGGTGGTCAGGGTGAGGACGACGCCGTGGATGAGCAGGTAGAGCGCGAGCAAGAATCCCCAAAGCAAAGCGCCTTTGAGGGACGGAAGCGGGCGGAAGACAATACGCCAGGCGACGAAGGCAGCGGCGAGGAACGATGCGGGCGAGAACTTGCTTTGAGCCGCGCTCAGTCCGATGAGGACCGAGGGAGCAAACAGCATGACGGCCCAGATGAGGAGCCAGAGCGCGCGCAGGCGACGCTGCCTTGGGTTTGTCGCGGCGTGGAATTGCAAGAGTCTTCGCCAAAATTTCATGAGAAGACCTCGCGGCGGCGAAGGATGCGGAACTCGCGGCCTGCGGTGATGATTTCGAGCAGGACAACGGCGAAAGCGAGTCCGACGCTGCCGAAGGCCTTGATAGAGAACCAGCTCAAAGCGATGTTGAACAGGGCTCCTGTGGCCAGGATGCGCAGGTAGTCGCGTTCAAGGCCGAGAGCCAGAAGCCCCTGCATGCCGAGCAGGCTACTGACTGATGCGGCGCAGACCAGAAAGATAAGCACTTGAAAGACTGGAATTGTGCTCGCATATTTTGTGCCCAGGCAGGCGCGGATGAGAGACGGCGCGAAGATGCTTGCGGCGAGCGCTCCGCCAAATGTGACGACGCCGATGATGAGGATGATCTGGCGCAGGCGTCGGGAGGCGCCTTTGAAATTGACGTTGAATTTGTTGCAGAAGAAAGGATAGAGCGCCTGCGAGACTGCCATCCATGAGATTTGCAGGACGGCGTTCACGACCTTCTGGGCCGCAGAGTAGAAGCCAACCACGGCGCTGCCGCCAAGTGCACCGAGAATGAGGGTGTTGAAGCTGGCGTTGAAGTTCTGCGCGGCGCTCGACAGGAAGGTGACAAAGCCGGAGCGAAACTGTGCAGCGATCAGGCGCGGGCGGGGTAGCGGCAGGCGGCAGTCGAGCCAACGTTGTACGAGCACGATTCCGAGCGCACCGGAGACGACATTGTTCATGGAGATGATGAAGAGAAGCTTCCAGTAGTCGGTCGGGTGCTTGACGAAGACAAAGATCAAGGGAAGGATGACGAGCTTGGGTATGACGCTATTGACAGTGATCCACTTCATTTCTTCGACGCCCTGAAAGAACCAATCAGGAAAGAAGACGCAGCCGAGGAGGGCGAGAAATCCGCACAAGTAGGGGAAGAGATAGGGCCGAAGTGCAGGCACCAGCAAGCAGGTGAGCAGGCTGAGGGTGAGGCACGCCATCGTGAGCAGAAGCTTGGCGGACCAGACGTTGACGAGGATGGAGGCTAGTTGCGTGCGATCGTGTTTGACCAGAGCCACCTGGCGCGTGGCCGCGAAGGGAAATCCGTAGGTGACCACGATGTTGCATTGCACGTTGAGCGCCTGAATGATGGCGAGAATGCCGAAGTTGACGGGGCCGAGAATGATCGCCGTATACGGGAGCAGAAACAGAGGCAGGATGTATCCAGCGAGCTGCGCGGTGGAAAGTGCCAGCGCGTTTTTGAGCACGCGACCGCGCACACCGGCCATCAGGCCGCGCATGCGTGTTGCGGTTATGGAGAGGCTGCTGGTGCCCATTTTTAGAGGAGGCGATGCATCCATGCGGGCGCTTTTTGGAGTCGGTGAGCGTGCTGGGCCAGGAATCGGCGAACGGGATGATCGGGAGCGAGGTTGTTGACGGCTCGTTCCGCGTAGATGGAGCCGACGGCGAGCAGCAGGCCGAGCATTCCGCCGACCAGAGTCATGAGCGTGCGAGGAGGCCAGGCTTTGCGTTCGGGAATGCGCGCGGGATCGAGGATGCGAACGCTGGGCAGGTCTTTGGCTTCCTGGACCTTCGCGGCTTCGTATTGACGGGTGAATGTTTGATAGATCATCTCCTCAATCTGCGTGCGTCGATAGAGATCGGCGTAGGTGTAGCCGAGCAAGGGGAGATCGCGCAGATTGGGCAGGCTGTCAGCCGCTGGGGCTGCGGGGGCTGCGTCGGTGCCGGAGAGCTTGTTGAGCTGGCTGCGCAGTTCAGCGACTTTGGCGGAAGCACTGCGGACGCGTACGTTGTCGGCCGAGTAGACCTGCTCGAGACCACGCAAATCGGCCTCGGCGGTGATCAGGTTGCCTTCGAGGTCCGCGGTTGCGGTGAGCATGGCGCGGCCCTGGGCTTCGGGATTGAGGGTGTGCGTTTTGCTTGAAAACTGACTGAGGGCGAGAGAGGACGCGTCGAGATCCTTCTTGATGGTTTGAAGCCTGGTTTCAAGGAAGACTCGCTCCCGGCGGGCAGAAGAAGTAGACATCTGCTCCACGAGATGGTTGAGTGCGTCGACATAAGCCTGGGTGAGATCGCGGGCGCGGACTGGGTCCCTGTCTGTAACCCGGATCTTGATCATCTGGCTGAGGCGGACTTCTTCAATTGTGGTGTGGGCTTTGAGGGTGCGCTCTGCATCGACATACAGTTTCTGGTGGTAGACCTTGCGCAGGTCGAATTGATCAACGAGAGTGCGCTGAATGGTCTCGCTGGCAAGCATGCCGGCGAGAACGTGGGTTTGGGTCGGCAGGCCGAGCATGTCTCCGGAGAGAGCGCCGAGATCGCCGCCGCCTCTGGCTGCCATGAGGCTTTGCAGCGAGCCACCGGCGGAGCTTTGATCGGGCGGCATGAGAGTGGCTGAGGATTCATAGCGCTTGGGCAGAAGCAGCGAGCGCACGGCGAAGAACGCCATGGCGAGGAGGGTCCAGGTGATGATGCGGCGACGGTAGGCCCAAAGGAGAGCGGCGAGGGAGGGCGGCGCTGCCGGCAACAGTGTGGTTGGCGGCAACGAGACGATCGGTTCTTCGAAGAGAGTGGGCATGGATTTTCTAAGCGAACAGGGTTGAGGCGGGAATCAGAAGATGCCGGCGACGGCGCCTGTGATTGCGACAGAGGACATGATCTGGGCGACGCTGACGAGGTTTTTCCAGATTTGCGACCCGCCGGGAGTTTTCTCGGGAACGACGACGGTGTCACCGGGCTTCAACTGGAGAGCGAGGACGCGGCCTCCTGCCCACGTGCTGCGGGTGACGACCGCTCCATTGGCGCGAACCACGTAGGTCTGCGCGCGATCGCCGGTGCGCGTCGCGCCGCCCGCCTGACGCAGATACCACGCGGCGTCTTTGCCCGGGACGTAACTGAGTGCGGTTGCGTTGTTTACCTGGCCGCTTACGGAGACAAAGCCGGGCTTTTTGGGAATGACGAGCGTATCGCCGGCGCGCAGTTCGATGTCGGCGGAAGTGTTCTCCCAGGATCGGAGGTCCGAAGAGATGTTGATGACCAGGCGACCGGTGGATGTGTGGGTACGCAGCGAGGCGAGAACCTGTTCGCGCTGCTGGATGAGGGCCTGCTGCATTTCAGACTGATCCTGCGCTGAGAGCAAGCCCTGCTTGAAGTTGAGCGGTGTGGACTCGATGCGCTCAATCATTTCGACGCGATTTTTCTCAGCAAGTTCGCGGACCTGGATGCGGTCGAGGACAGCTCCGGGTGGATAGGCGCTGTCGCGAAATCCGCCCGCGCGTTTGAGAACTGAGCTAAGGTGCTCGCCTTGTTCGATACCGTAAACACCGGCGTGTTCCACCTCGCCGGTCAGCGTAATCGAGGAACCGATGTCTTCCCAACCGGCGAGCTGGCGGATGCTGACGACATCGCCTGGCTTGAGGGCGACATCCGCGGAGGTGTCTCCCTGCAGGGCTTTGTCAACAAGAACCACGCGGTGGGTGAGGAGAACTTTCTTGCCGTCGACGACCTGATAGCTGGATAGATCGGCTTCTTCGCGATAGGCGCTGCGTTTAAATCCGCCGGCCATGCGGACGAGGGCGGCAGCGGTCATGCCATCAGACATGGGGAAGTCCCCGGGGCGGAGCACTTCGCCTTCGATGGAGACAACCGGTGCGTCGATCTCATAGCGGCCGAAGACGCGCACGAGATCGAAGGGCTGCAGGGCGAGGGGATCATTGCCGATGAGCACGTCGGGCAGGTTGAAGCTGATGGTCTGCGGGCGGAAGTCGGGCGGAGCGAGGCGGATAAGTTCGCCGTGATCCGCAGGCTCGGGCAGGACATCCTGATAGGAGTGGAGAAGGTCGGCGAGGGTCATGCCCTCGCGCCAGGGATATTTGCCGGGACGAAACACATGGCCGTCGAGATAGACGGCTTGTTCGTTGTAGGGCAGAATCTGGGCAATGACGACGTGGTCCTGATCCTGAATGGCAAAGGCGGCGAGCTGGGTGGCTGCTGACGCGGGACTCTCCGGGAGCTGGACGTTGAGCATGCTGCGGTGCTGATGGGCTTCAACGCGCTCGACGGAGATTTGTTTGAGGCTGGCGGAGGCGACGACGCCGCCAGCGAGAGCGATGGCCTGGTCGAGGCTTTTCTCATCGAGAAGTTCATAAATCGCGGGGCGATGAACCATGCCTTCAATGGACACTTGCGGGCCAACAGGCGGCACGAGCAGAGTGTCGCCGGGCAGAAGGCGGTCCGCGTCGGAACGAACTCCATGCAGCAGGAAGTCGTAGAGGTCAATCTGATGAACGAGCACGGTGCCGCGGTAATGGCGGAGGACGCGCAAGGACCCGCGACTGGTGGGGCCTCCCGCGGAGAAAAGGGCGGCGAGCGGCGTTGAGAGCGAACTGACGTCGTATGCGCCGGGGCGTTGTACATCACCGACCACATAGATGCGGACCGTGCGCACGCGGCCGAGCGAGATCTCAACGTGCTCGTCTTTGAACTGAGTGTTGAGAGCTTTTTGAATGGCGGCCTGGGCCTGGGCAATATTGAGGCCATCGAGGGCAATCGTTCCACTCTCGGGAATGGCGATCTGGCCCTGTCGATCGACCGTGAGGCTCAGACGCGCGGAGCGGCTGCCCCATGTATTCACGATGAGATTATCGCCTGGACCGAGGACATAGTCGGGACCTGCGGGGAGGTCGAGGGGGAGCTGATTCGCGTTCCCAGTGCCGAGGACGAAGACGTCGCTGCCGAAGCGACGCAGTTTCGCGCCGGAAGAGGGGATCTGTGTGTAGAGGTCTTTGAGGGAGGGGAAATCTTTATAGGGTGAATCAATCTGCTTACGCGTTGGATCTTCGGAGGGGGGCTCCAAGGGCTTTGCGAGTTTCCGTTTCAGGCCATCGGCCGCTTTGGATGGCGGTGTTTGTTCCGTGGGTTTCAACGAAGGCGCGCCGACGGGTGTGCTCGATGGAAGGCTTTCTGGTGTCTTGGACAAATCAGTTTGAGGCGCGACTGTGTCCGAAGAAGGAGAAGGAGTGGCGCTGTCGTATTGCGCCGGATCGAGCGGAACGGTTGAGTCGTCGGGGGTTGAAGGGCGCTGGCCCTGGGTCGACGCCGGGTCGGGGGAGCTAGGCGCTTGAGGTTGGTTCTGGCCGGGAGATACGACGCAAAGAAGCAGGGCCATCGCAAAAAGGACAGCGCCGGCGCGGCGTTGAGAGGGGTTCAGAGTGGAAATTGCAAGATTCATGCTTTGGCCTTAGGAGTGATTCAAGGAGCTGGATGCCCGTTCTTCAGTTCAGGAATGCGCGGAGACCGGCCACGCGTGAACGGAGGCGCGGGGTGCGAGCAGTTCAAGCCAGAAGCGGGCGTGGGTGCGCGCGGCGTCTTGGCTGTTGGCGTGAATGACCACTTCATCATCGAGAAGGCGATTGATGCCCGGATGCATAAGGGTTGTGGTGAGAAGGGCAGTCGTGAGCATAGCGGGGTCGAGATCGCGGATCTTGCCGGTCTTCATGACGGCTTTGAGGTAGTGGCTGATTGCGGAGAGATCCTCGGAAAGGTGGTCCTGGCAGAAGGCTTCTGCCTTCCACTGGAGTTCGACGTAGGCGACCGCCATGAGTCGAAGCAGTTCGGGCTTGTAACGGGCTGTGTCAGTAAACAGCTCGATGATGTGGGGCAGAACGGACTCGGGGTCGTGCGTGCGGGAAAGCCGTTCAAGCAGGTCGCGGCGGAATTGAAGGCCGGCGCACTGGGAGCGGAGCACAGCCCAAAAGAGATCTTCCTTGCGTGCGAAATGGCGAAATAGGGTATTTTCGGCAACACGGGCGAGGCGGGCGATCTCGCGCGTGCTGGTACCGCGGTAGCCCTGGCGCGCGAAGAGCTGGGCGGCCGACCTTTCGATCCTTTCGACGGTTGAGGTGCTTTTTGCCGTCAATTGCATGCGTCGACTCCGGAGATACGGTTCTTGCTTTCGCTGGCTACACTTGTGCGGTGCAGGAATGAGCGTGCGCAGGAACCAGGCACGGTTAAGTGATGAAGCACAGGATGTAGAGGGAGAGTGCAGCGGTAGAGGAGAACAAGGCTTCGCCAGGCTGGCTTAGCAGGGTCACCTTGAAGACCGAATCAGGACGATACGGTCAGCAATGAGGTGTACGAGAGAAGCGTAACGCGATCTGTATCCCATGTGGTGCGACAAGTAGCGACAGGGAACGCCAATCTACGACGCCCTGCCGCAATCCGCGTGCGCGGGATCGCAACTCAAGGATCGAGCAACCCTATCTTCCGCCGGCGATGGAGGGGATGATCGAGAGCACATCTTTGCCGGAGACCGAGGTCGCTTCTCTCGCGGGGAGATAGCGTACGTCTTCATCGTTCAAATAGAGATTGACGAAGGAGCGAAGCGTGCCTTCGCTGCTGAACAAGTGCTTACGCATGTCAGGATGCTTGAGGGCCAGTTCTTCAAGGCCTTCGCCAACAGATGTGGCACTGACTTCCACGCTGCCGTTGCCACCGGTGAAGGGTCGCAGCGGCGTGGGGATGATGATTGTCATTTTTTCTCCTCGTGCTCGCGATATTTTGATTCAAGAAACGTTGGCGTCGATGCTTTGTCTCGCGGGATACACGATTTCGATGGTTTGGTTTTCGAAGTGTTTATCTTCTTCAGTGGTTCCGGCGAGCAGAAATGAGTTGGTGACCGTTGCCTTGCCGTGTTCGACCGATGTGATGACGTAGGCGCAGCCGAGCCAGTGGGCTTCAGCGAAGTCGGTCGTCGACCATTGGGCGGGGTGGTCTGGATGCGAGTGGTAGAAGCCGGCGATGCCGAGACCGCGGGCGCTTGCCTCCCGCTCAATTTTGACGAGTTCAAGCGGCGCGATCTGATAGCGGTTGTGGGCGGAGTCGGTGCGGGTGTTTCCGGCGCGGACCGAGCCTTCGATGCGCCAGCCCTCGGGGGTTGGACGGCCGATGAGCGCGCCGCAGCACTCATAGGGGTAGGTCTGCTCGCCGTGCTGGCGGATTTCTGCATAGACGATGGCTGGGAGGTGGAGGACGCTCATGCTTCCTCCCAGAAACGTTCGCTCCAATACTTGTCGGCGCTGTCGGGCAGCACGGTAACGATCACGGCGCGGCGTCCCGCGGCGGCCTCTTCGCGGGCAATCTGCAGGCAGGCGACAACGGCGGCAGCGGCCGATGGTCCTACGAGCAGACCCTCGGTGCGGGCGAGCTGTTTGACCATGGAGTAGGCAGCTTCAGTTTCTACCTCGATCATGCCATCGGAGAGGTGCTGGTTGTAGATGGCGGGCACCATCGACGAGGCCATGTGCTTGAGGCCCTCGAGGCCGTTGAAGGGCGAGTCGGGCTGCACGCTGATGGCGGTGAGGAGCGGGTTGAATTCCTTGAGGCGGCGGACTGTACCCATGAAGGTGCCGCTGGTGCCGAGTCCGGCGACGAAGTGGGTGACCTGGCCGGCTGTATGTGTCCAGATCTCGGGCGCTGTGGTGTTGTAGTGGGCGAGCCAGTTCGCGTCGTTGGAGTACTGGTCGACGTAGCAGAATCGCGTGGGGTCGTTGCCGGCGAGCTCGCGGGCGCGGCGGATCGCGCCATCCGGGCCGAGGTTAGGATCGGTCCAATCAATCTGCGCCCCGTAGGCATTGAGAATGCGTTTGCGTTCGGGCGATACGTTGGAGGGCATGGCGAGCAGAACTGGAAACGCCAGTGCCGCGCCCAGCATGGCGAAGGCGATGCCGGTGTTCCCGCTGGTTGCGTCGAGCAGGGTTTTGCCGGGGACGAGCCGGCCGCGCGCCTGAGCGTCGCGAACCATGGAAGCGGCCGGGCGGTCTTTGACGCTGCCCCCGGGGTTATGCCATTCCGCCTTGGCGAGCAGGGTGATGCCGGGCAGGTCGCGCAGAGGTTGCTCTATGCGAATGAGAGGGGTGTTGCCGATTCGCTCGGTCAGAGAGGAGCCCGGTAATGAGTGTTCCGTTCTCATGGACAGTGAAGAGCCGCAGCTTCATTCTATGGTGAGGATGCACGCGCTGGTGGTCTGGGTTGACGATCCAGATCATCGGCTCGATGAGGCCTCTCGTCCCGTCCGACATTTCGTTCAGCGGTTGATCTTTGTAGGTGATCAGAATCACAGACAGTCGTATTGGCCTCAAGGGAGACTCGTTTCGGTTCAATGCACCGCTCTCTTTTGAGATCAGGCACTGCTGGCCAGGGCGGCGAGCCAATCACTCCTTGAGGTTCCAATGACAACTGCTACTGCTCCTCACAAAGCCAAATCCGCGCCACCGTCTCAAACGAGCGCCGGCTCAGGCTTTTCGCTTGCGGTCATGCTGGTGGTGGCCGCGCTCATCCTTATTGGTGCTATTTACCTGCTGAAGACCAACCCCACAACTGGTGTATGGGCGCAGGCATACGATCCGACAGGCCATTGGCTGGCCTCCACACTTTTCGCCGCACTGCCCGTGGTGGTACTTCTGGGCGCCATGGCGATTTTTCACCTGAAGGCGCATGTGGCTGCGGTTCTCGGCTTGGGAACAGCGCTGACTGTCGCGATTGCGCTCTATCACATGCCGGTACGCCTGGCGTTGACGACCGCAGTATATGGCGGCGGATACGGGTTGTTTCCGATCTGCTGGATCATTTTGCCCGTTATCTTTCTCTACCAACTCACGGTGAAGACCGGCCGGTTTGTGGCGTTGCAGGAGAGCCTGACGAACATCACGGACGACGGCCGTTTGCAGTTGCTGCTCATCGCGTTTGCGCTGGGGGCGTTCTTTGAGGGCGCTTCGGGATTTGGCACGCCGGTGGCGGTGTGCGGCGCGATTCTCATCAGTTTGGGGTTCAAGCCGATTCAGGCCGCGGGACTTTCCCTCATAGCGAACACCGCGCCGGTTGCGTTTGGCGCGCTGGGCATTCCGATCATCACCCTGCAGGCGGTTACGGGATTGGATCTGATGGTGCTGACCAAGATGACAGCCCTGATCCTGATTCCGTTCTGCATGCTGGTGCCGTTCTGGCTGATCTGGGCGTATGCGGGTTTCAAGAAAATGATTGAGGTCTGGCCGCCGATTCTGGTGGCTGCGACCACCTTCTCAGCGGCGCAATACTTCATGGCTGCCAACTTCGGACCGTGGCTGGTCGCGATTGTGGCTTCGACATCGACCATTGTTGTGCTGATCATCTTCCTGCAATTCTGGAAGCCGAAGCGGGTGCTCAACGCGCAAGGCGAAGACATTACGGGCAAGGTGAGGCAGCGGTTCAATCACAGCGCGGGACACACGTTCGGCGCGTGGCTGCCCTGGCTGGTGCTGAGCGTCATGGTGTTTGTGTGGGGCATTCCGCAGTTTTCGGCGTGGCTCAACAAGGCGACGACGATCAAGATTCCTGTCGTTGGACTGCACAATCTTGTGCAGCGCATTCCTCCCGTGGTGATCAAGCCGACAGCAGAAGCTGCGGTCTATAACCTGAACTGGGCTGCGGCCACGGGCACGGCGATCATGCTGGCGGCGATTCTGGCGGGGTTCCTGATGGGACTGGGACCGAAGTCGCTGGTACAGACGTTTGTGAAAACCGTCTTCAGTATCCGCTTTACGGTGATCACCATTGCGGCGATGCTGGCGCTCGGCTTTGTGACGCGCTACTGCGGTCTGGACGCGACCATGGGTCTGGCGTTTGCGCGAACGGGCGTTCTTTATCCGTTCTTCGGGACGCTGATCGGCTGGCTGGGCACAGCGACTACTGGATCCGACACGTCCTCGAATGTGCTGTTCGGCAGTTTGCAGAAGCTGACGGCGCAGCAGATTGGCGTGTCGCCCTCGCTGATGGCCTCAGCCAACTCTGCCGGCGGCGTGATGGGCAAGATGATCGATGCGCAGAGCATCGTCGTGGCCAGCACGGCAACGCAGAACTACGGACAAGAGGGAACGATTCTGCGCTTTGTCTTCTGGCACAGCCTTGCGCTGGCTTGCATGGCGGGTTGCGTGGTTTTCCTGCTCGCCTATGTCTTCCCATTCACAAAGCTGGTTGTCCACTAGACGGCGGAATAGCCTCCGGCGGCGTTCACGCGCTGCCTGAGCGACATCGGCAAGCGTGGGAGCCGCTTGCGCTGTGTGCTGGTGTCTCCCTGAAGCAAGAGGTGTGTCATGCCCATTGCGGTCCAATCCGAAATCCAACCTGCGAACCTTGCGAATGCGGGAACGTGGTCTCCCAGGATCATCGCATTCGTCTGTCACTGGTCGACGTATACGGGCGCAAGCTTGGCGGGAAGTTGTATCCCGTCCGGAGATGGGTACGTGCGCATCGTCCGTGTGACGTGCGGCAGCCGCATTGATCCACTCCTCATCGTCAAGGCATTTGAGAACGGCGCCGATGGGGTGGTTGTGAGCGGGTGCCCGATTCAAGATTGCCACTACAGCCCAGGGGATGATCATGCGCGCCGCCTGATCTTGGTACTGCGCGATCTGCTTGGACTGCTTGGGGTGGAAGAGGAACGTGTGACGTTTTCCGAGGCGCCAGCCTCAGAAAAGGAAAAGTGGCAGGAAGTGGTTCACCAGACGGCCGAGAAGATCCGGCGGCTCGGGCCGCTCCGCAAGTTGGACCAGCGAGAGGCCATGTGGCAGTGAATGTGCTTTAGAAGTTGATTCCGAGTTACACGAAGAGGGCCTGCTCACGGAGAGAGTGTGAGCAGGCCTTTTTATCGCCTTAGAGGTTCTGAGCGGCTACTCGAGGCACTGCAGAAGCCGTTGTGCCGTGTGTTCCACCTTGATCTTGGATCCGCGGCTGTCGAGGCCACCGCCGATCTGCATCACGCACCCTGGGCAATCGATGAGCAGAAGCGGTGCGCCGGTCTTCTCGATGTTGACCAGCTTGCGCTGCAGGATAGGCGCCGAGATCTCCGGCATCTTGAGCGTGTAAGAGCCGCCCATGCCGCAGCACATATCCGCTTCGTCCATCTCGACTAGTTCGTGGCCAGCCTGCTTCATGAGCCTGCGCGGAGTCTGGTCAGCATGAAGGGTGCGCTTGAAGTGGCACGAGTCGTGATAGGTAAATTTGGTGGGCTCGATGCCGGCTTTGAAGTGCAGGCGGCCTTCTTCAATGAGCCGGCTGGCGAGAGACGAGAAATCGTAGACTTTTTCGGCGAGTTTGCGGGCTTGAGGGATATCCTCGGTGCGGCCGGTCGACTCGAAGTTTTGGATGAAGTCTTCTTTAAGCGCAACGGTGCAGGTGGGGCAGGCCGAGACGACGTACTTCACATCCTGCTCGAGGAGAGCCTTGATGTTGTCGGCCCCGTTTTGCGCCGCAACTTCGTAGGCGCCACTGTAGCGGGCCGGTGCTCCGCAGCAGGTTTGGCCTTCAGGAAAGATGACACGGATGCCGGCTTTGTTGAGGACTCGGACGACGGCTTCGCCCATGTCGGGGTAGGCGAAGTCGATCAGGCATCCACCGTAGAAGGCTGCTGTCTCTTCGCACTTCGGCTGTTTGATTTTCTTGATGCGATCGCGGAAGGGTACGGCGGCGATTGCGGGCAGAGAGCGGCCCTCGGTCATGCCGCTCAGGAACAGCGGGAGGTGGCGAATGAATCCGCCGCGCGCGAAGGGGACCTGTCCGATGGGCGCGGCGCGCAGCATGGTGTGGAAGAGATGCCGGTTGTTGACGACGGAGAAGATGGCCTTCTGGATGACGGGCAAGCCCTGCTCGACGGCGAGGCGCCGGCGCAGCTCGAGAATGAGGCCGGGGATGTCGATTTTGCCGGGGCAGACGTCTTTGCAGTTGCCGCACTGGATGCACAGGGCCTGAATGTCGTCGGACTGCTTGAGCGCGTCGAACCAGGCCGTGAGGATGGTGCCGATGCCGCCGGTGTAGACCTTGCCGAAGACGTGTCCACCGACGAGGCGGAAGACCGGACAGACATTGAGGCACGACGCGCAGCGGATGCATTGCAGGGCCTGCTTGAATTTCGGATCATGTGACATCTCGCTGCGGCGATTGTCCATGAGAATGATATGCAGCTCTTTAGGCGTGCCGTCGGTGTTGGGGACGGGGCCGGTGATGATGGAGACATAGCTAGTAAGAAGCTGGCCGGTCGCACTGCGGGGCAGTGCGGTCAGGATCGGCGGAATGTCTTTGAATTTTTCGATCAGCTTTTCGAGGCCGAGGATAACTACGTGGATTTTGGGCAGCGTAGTGACCAGGCGCGCGTTGCCTTCGTTCGTGACCAGGGCGATGCTGCCGGTTTCGGCAACGGCGATGTTCGCGCCGGAGATGCCCATATCGGCCTGCAGGAACATGGGGCGCAGTTTTCCGCGGGCGAATTTGACGAGCTTGGGAATGTCGGGCCTCTGGCCTTCTTCGACCTTGTCGCTGAAGACTTCGGCGACGTCTTCTTTCGTCATATGAATGGCGGGCATGACCATGTGCGAGGGCGTCTGGCCGGCTAACTGGATGATCCACTCGCCGAGATCGGTTTCCTGAACGTTGATGCCGCCTTTTTCAAGAAATTTGTTGAGATGGATCTCCTCGGTCGCCATGGATTTGGATTTGACGATGTTCTGGACGCCGCGCTCTTTGGCCAGGTTGAGGACATATTCGCGCACCGCTTGCGGTTCGGTGGTTCGAAAGACTTTGGCTCCGCGGGCTTCAGCGGAGCGGGCGAACTGCGCCGCCAATTCGTCATAACGCGAGGCGGCGTCCGATTTAATCTGGACAATTTGTTCGCGAAGAGTCTCAAAGTTCACGCCTTCATAGGCCTTGGCGCGGCTGGCTCGATAGGCGACGGAGAAGTTGCCGAGCGCGCCGGAGAGATTTGGGTCTTCGAGAGCGTCGAGGATGGATTGCTTGAATGCCTGCTTCACGCTGCTGCCTCCAGTTCGTCGACGAGAAGGATGATGAGGCGCTCGGGACCGTGCGCGCCGATGGTGAGAACGCGTTCGATGTCGGCGGTGCGGCTGGGGCCGGTGATGAATGAAAGATAGGAAGTTTTGGCGGGGTCCACGATTTCGAAGATCGCGTTGAGATCGGGCACCATAGAGTTGAGGGCGACGATCGCGATATGCGCTGTGGGCAAGGTGGACACGAGGCGCTTTTCGACGGCGTCGGCGCAATCGACCACCGTGCCGGTGTCTGCGAGAGCCCAGTTCATCTGGCTGATCCCGAACTTGGCTGCGTCGGCCAGGTCGCGGGTGACGTCGAAGCTCAGGCCGGGGATGGATTCCGTGAGCCATCTCCGGTCCGCGGCGCTCAGCATTGGTCCGGCAGCCCATACGGCGCCGCATCGCGGCTCGGGAGAAACGCCTTCGCGGAGGAGCAGACGAACGATGAAATCCAGGGCTGCAGGTTTGTTGAGAACCCGTTCGACCTGGGCGCTGACCATCTCAGCGCGCAGCTTGAACGATTCGATCATCTCGGCGGATGCGAGGGTGGTGAACATGGAACTCTCCTGTCGGCGGACGGCTGAAGCCGTCTGACCTGACACTTGGCCGCGGTTTGAAGCTGGCCTGAATTCCCATTGCGGCGATTCGGAGGGGTCCGACGTTCAGCGGAATTCAACCTGCGGTTTGCGCCAATGAGCAGGGCGGCATGTCGGCTCATCAGACAAGTTAGAGATTTGGGGGATGGTTGGAAGTGATCGCTATCACATGGCGGCTCTCGGCTGTGAGCGGCTCGTCTCCCGATCGGACAAAATCGATAGCGGGTTCTCGCAGGTTAGCGGGCGCAGGCCAGGAGGGTGCCGGCGATGGTGTGCAGAGGGACGATCTTCTGCACCCCTCCGAGCTTGATGGCTTCCTTGGGCATGCCGAAGACCACGCAGGTGGCCTCATCCTGGGCGATCGTCATGGCGCCGGCCTGCTTGAGTTCGAGCATTCCACGGGCGCCATCGTCACCCATGCCGGTGAGGATTGCGCCGACGGCGTTGCGTCCGGCGTAGCGCGCGGCGGAGCGAAACAAAACGTCGACTGAGGGACGGTGACGGCAGACGAGTGGGCCGTCTTTGATCTCAACGTAGTAGCGCGCCCCGCTCCGTTTGAGCAGCAGGTGGTGGATGCCGGGGGCGATGAGGACGCGACCGCGGATCACGGAGTCGTTGGTCTCGGCCTCTTTGACGGTGACGCTGCAGAGCCCGTTCAGCCGATCGGCGAAGGCGCGGGTGAAGAGCTCGGGCATATGCTGCACGATGACAATGCCGGGCGTATCAGACGGCAAACCTTCCAGGAGGGTTTTAAGAGCCTCGGTCCCGCCGGTGGAGGCTCCAATGACGACGACTTTCTCGGTCGTTTCATCCATGGCGTGCGTGGCGGGAGAGAGAACTGCGTCGGCCGTGAGCTTGGGCTGGACTTCGTGGCGCGGGTGATGGAGCCGGATGCGCGCGGTGGCCGCGGCCTTCACCGCTTGGCAGAGCGTGACGCGCGAGTCTTCAAGAAATTGCTTGGTGCCGAGGCGGGGTTTGGCGACAATGTCGACCGCGCCGTATTCGAGGGCTTTAAAGGCGCTCGGCGCGCCCTTTTCAGCGAGGCTCGAGCAGATGACAACCGGGATGGGGTGCTGGCTCATGAGCTTTTTGAGGAAGGTGAGCCCATCCATGCGCGGCATCTCGATGTCGAGGGTAATCACATCGGGGACCTGCTCCGCGATGCGGTCGGCGGCCACAAAGGGATCGCCGGCCGTGGCGATAACCTCGATGTCGGGGTCGGAGGAGAAGACCTCGGTGAGAGTCTGGCGAACAACCGCCGAGTCGTCGATGATGAGAACCCGAACTTTGGGAGTGGGCATCTTTCCGCCTTTCACGCGAGTTGCGAAGTCTGCCGCAGGGGAGGGAGTTTGTTGGCTCTCAACAGAGCCTCCAGAGAAGTACCTCTCCGGTCCCGGTGTGAAATCGCAAGTTGAGGCCGCAGATTCCGCCCAGGCTTGAAGCGGCCACAAAAAGACCCTCTTCGGCGAGGACGCGCAGCGCCGCCTCCTGATTGAGCCGGCCCACGGTGGGACGGGCGGCTCCACGCGGGACGAGGAGAACGTCGCCACCGCCGAAGAGCTTCACCTGAACTTCGGCTCGCCGCGCGCCAAGCGCTTCGAGCTGGCGCGCCAGGTCGCGAATGGCGAAATCGACATAGCGGCGTCCAGCCGGACTGCGCGCATTTGGCGGGGAGGCAGGCAGCATCGGATGACAGAGCGCGGCGACGCCGATACGCGGTACGAGAAAGGCCAGCCCGACACAGGAGCCAAGGACGGTGCGCAGGATGGTCGGCTCGGTAACCAGGCGGGACTCGCCCGGAAGCACGTGAATCTCCGGCAAGGCAGCTTCAAGCGTGGGCATGGGTCTTCCTGTACAGGGCGGGTGCGATCGGAATCAGAGGCAGATCCATGTCGCGCAGCACCTCGGCGTGGCCGACAAACAGATAGCCACCGGGAACGAGATAACGCGCAATATTGGAGAGAATGCGCTGCTGCGTGGGTCGGTCGAAGTAAATGATGACATTGCGGCAGAAGATGATGTCGGCGCGTTCCGCAATACCGTAGTCTGCATCCATGAAGTTGAGGCGGCGAAACTCGATTCGGCTGCGCAGCTCGGGAACGATGCGAACACGGTCAGAGTCCGGAGTCCGGCCGCGGAGAAAATATTTACGGACGAGAGCGCCGGGCACAGGTTTGATAGCGCTGGCGGGAAAGATGCCGAGGGCGGCCTTGGACAAGACGGTCGTGCAGATGTCTGTAGCCAGAATGTGGAATTGGAAACCGGGCTGCGTAAGGCCGTATTCGCTGAGAAGCATGGCGAGCGTGTAGGGTTCCTCGCCGGTGGAACAGCCCGCGCTCCACAAAAGGAAGGGGCGGCCCGACGTGGAGAGCTCAGGCAGGGCGCGATTGGAGAGAAAGTCGAAGTGCTGCGGCTCGCGAAAAAAGTCGGTTTTGTTGGTTGTGATGACGTCGATGAATGAATTGAGCTCCCGTTGCATTCCAGGGGCAGAAAAGAGGTATTCGCAGTACCGGCTGTAAGACGGGAGATCGAGATCCTTCAGGCGCCTCTTGATGCGGACCTCAAGCATGGTTTTCTTGCCGGATCCGAGGTGAATGCCGGCCTGGTTGTAGATGAGATCGCAAAGGCGGGTGTAATCTCGTTCGGTGATCGTTTCATCGCGTGCGCTCATGGGATAGAGGGGCGGGATGAGCCGCCCCTTCCTTTCTGCGTGTCAGGGTTTGAGCCTGGAGGCCCTCAGGCGGCTACGACTTCCATCTGCGTTCTGGGAGATTCCTGATCGCGCACGGTGGCGAGCTCCTCGGCAGAGAAGACGCGGTCGATATCCAGAATCATGATGAACTGGGTGTCGCGCTTGCCCATGCCCTTGATGAAGTCGGTCCGGATCTGGGTGCCGATGCGCGGAGCCGGCTGAATCTGGTCGGGCTCGAGATCGATGACTTCCTCGACCGAATCGGCCAGCGCCCCAATGACGGTGGATTCGTTGTCGAGCAGCACTTCGACGACGACGATGCAGGTGTTGCGCGTGCTCTCGGTCTTCGACATTTCGAAACAAAGCCGGAGGTCGACGACCGGGACCACGCTGCCCGCGCAGGTTGATGACCCCGGCCATGAACTCGGGCGTGCGGGGAATGGCGGTGATGGTGGTGAGATCGAGCACCTCCCGCACCTTGGCAACATCGGTTGCGAAGATCTCGTTGCCGAGCTTGAAGGTGAGATACTGCCGGGTCTCCGTGATTTCGCTGACGCTCATAAGTGAACTCCTCTCTTTCGGTCCGGATCGGATCCTGATGCGGACGGTCCGGCCTTGCGGAGGTGATGGCGCGGACCGAGCGGCCCGCGCCATGCCGCAAGGGATCAGTAACGCTCAAACTCGCTCGTCGAGGTCGTCGTGCTTGTCGTTGAGGCGGAGGTTTACGCCGGCGTGCGTCGGCAGTCTTTAGCGGTCGGGCGCGGCCGTTGGACTTGGCCGGCGCGTGGAGCCGCGGCGGCTTGAGGTCGGGTTGGCTTCGGTGCCGGCAGGCTCTGCGCGCTGCGTGCGCCGTTGCTCGTCGCCGGTGCGGAAGAAGCACAGCGCGCTGACCAGTTGATCGGACTGGCCGGTCAGTTCTTCGGTCGTGGAGGCCATCTCTTCAGACGCCGAGGCGTTCTGCTGGATGACCTGCTCCAGCTGCTGCAGCGCCTTGTTGATCTGCTCGGCGCCGGTGTCCTGCTCCTTGCTGGCGGCGGTGATCTCCTGCACCAGTTCGGCGGTGCGCTGAATGTCGGGCACCAGCTTGTCGAGCATCTCGCCGGACTTCTCCGAGACCTTGAGGGTGGTGGCGGAGAGCTGATTGATCTCGCCGGCCGCTTTCTGGCTGCGCTCGGCCAGCTTGCGGACTTCGGCGGCAACCACGGCAAACCCCTTGCCGTGCTCGCCGGCGCGGGCCGCCTCGATGGCGGCGTTCAGGGCCAGCAGGTTGGTCTGGCGGGCGATCTCCTCGATGATGGAGATCTTGTTGGCGATCTCCTTCATTGCGGCCACCGCTTCAAGCACCGACTTGCCGCTCTCCTGGGCGTCCTTGGCGCGACTTGTTGGCGATCTTGTCGGTCTGCTGCGCGTTGTCGGCATTCTGCTTGATGTTCGAGACCATCTCCTCCATCGAAGAGGAGGCCTCCTCGGCCGCGGCCGCCTGGGCGCTGGCGCCCTTCGAGACCTGGATCGAGGCTGTGCGAGATGGACTGGCTGGCCGCGGACGACTTCGCCGGCGATGGCGCGGATGTCAGAGACGGTCCGGGTGAGGCCGCTGACCATGGCCGCGAGCGCCTGCATCAGCTTGTCCTGCGGCGAGCGCTCGCGGAGCGTCACGGTGAGGTTGCCGTTCGACGATCTCCTCGGCGGCCGCGGTGATGTCGTTCATGGCGGCGATCAGCGTGTTGAGGTTGTTCTTGATGAGGTTGAAATCGCCGTTGTAGGTGTCGGTGATCTGGCGGAGGAATGTCGCCCTTGCTGATCTGCTCGACGTACTTTGCGGAGACGTTGAGGGGAGTGATGACCGCGTCGAGAATGACGTTGACGCCGCGCACGATTTCGGCATAGGCGCCCTGGAACTGCTCCGGCTTGCCGCGCTCGGAGAGCTTGCCGTCTCCGCAGCCGCATCGGTAAGCCGGGCCAGCTCCTTCTGCAGGGTCTGCAGGACCGTGGCGACGTTGTTGACGGCCAGCTTCATCTTTTCGTGGTCGCCCTTGTAGGTTTGGGCGATCAGTTCGTCGATTTTGCCGTCGGAGATCTGCGCGAGAATGCGGTTGCCTTCGCCGATCGGCAGCAGAATCGCATCCAGCATGGCGTTGACGCCGCGCACGATGTCCGCATAAGCGCCCTGGAACTGTTCCGGCTTGCCGCGCTCGGAGAGCTGGCCTTCCTTGCGATGCCTCGGTCAGGCGGCCAGCTCTTTCTGCAGACCCTGCAGGACGACGGCGACGTTGTTGACGGCGAGCTTCATCTTTTCGTGATCGCCCTTGTAGGTTTGCGCGATCAATTCGTCGATCTTGCCGCCGGAGATCTGGGCGAGAATGCGGTTGCCTTCGCCGATCGGCAGCAGGATCGCGTCCAGCATGTCGTTGACGCCGCGCACGATCTCCGCGTACGCGCCCTGAAACTGCTCGGGCTTGCCGCGCTCGGAGAGCTGGCCATCGTGCGAGGCTTCGGTCAGCCGCAGCCATTTCCTTCTGCAGACCCTGCAGGACGATGGCGACGTTGTTGACGGCGAGTTTCATCTTCTCGTGATCGCCTTTGTAGGTCTGGGCGATCAGCTCGTCGATCTTGAGTAAACATCGGGACGATTGGAGCACCCGTCAGCATGGCCAGGCGAAGAGGTCCCTCCGGCAGGCGAGCATCGCCACCGAAGAGCGTTACACGACGCGCACGAGTTGCGGCGGGAACCCGGTCGATCTGCAGGGCCACTACCCCCCCATCCTGAAGGTGCCTCATCAAGCCGAGCCCGGCGAGCGGCTCATCACCAACGTGCGCGACGTGAACTCCCCGCCCCTGGCGAACGGCATCTTGTATGGCTCGGGCCCTCGCGTCGCGCTCCGCCCGCTCTGCCACGAGAAGCCTGAGACCGCGACGCCGGCCGACGAGGGCTCCAACGATCTCCCAACCTGCGGTGTGACCGGTCACGAGCAGGACGCCCCGTTTGTCTGAAAGAGCATCGTCGACGTGCTCCAAGCAGCAATGCGT
>CAWBSV010000057.1:0-16802 GCA_963791505.1 uncultured Acidobacteriaceae bacterium | reverse complement strand
TGTTATTGTGGCGCCCGACAGTTCGCGTATTGCTAGTACGAGTCGGCTAACTCCGCTCCGAGCTCATTCGTCATGCGGCGCGCAACGCGTTCAACCTCATGCATCAACCCCTGCAAGTAATCGCGCGACCCTGAGATGGCTACCACTCCAATGGTGGCAAACTGCCACATGACTGCTTCGTCCATCTCCGCCACGGATACATTGAAGCCCTGCCGCAGTTGATCCTTGAGCGAGCGCACTACCTGGCGGCGGTCTTTGAGCGATTGCGCGTGCTCAATGCGAATCTCGAGGGTCAACTGGGCAACAGGCATAGCTCAACTAATCAGAAAACTTCGCTAGTTGGGCGGCAGCAGGAGCCGGCGTCAGCAAGCTCACCACGATCATCGCCGCCACAGATACAAACAGCGCCGGAAAGATCGCATCGCGCGCGGCGAGAATCGGCGGGAAGATGCCGCGCACTGCGGGAACATCCCACACCAGCGTGACCAGCGTTCCCGCGGCAATCGCCGCCACAGCACCCCACGCCGTCACGCGCTTGGAATAGAACGCTGCCAGCACGACAGGCGTCAGCGCCGCCGAGTAGATTGTGTAGGCCCACAGCATCTTCTCCAAAATGCTCTCCGCGTAGACCGCCTGATAGAGCGCCCAAACGCCCAGCAGCACCACCGCTAGCCGCGACACAATCAGCACCCGCTTGTTCGACGCATTGGGCATCATGTAGCGCACAAAAACATCTTCGATCAGGTTGGTCGACGGCGAAAACAGATAATTCGACGCCGTCGAGATGACCTTGGCAAACACCGCGCCCAGCAGCAATGCGCCCATCAACGCAGGCAGCCCGTGCCGCGCGGTGTAGGGAATAATCTCGCGCGGATGCAGGGCCACTTCTCCCGTCTGAAAAAGCGCCGTCCGAACACAGCGATGGCAACAATCAGCGTTTCCAACACCACCGTGCCGAGAATCCATCCAACCACCGAAATGCGCGCATCCTTTCTCCGACTTCGCCGAGAAGAACTTCTGATACATCACCTGGTTGCCCAGCATCAGCAGCATCGTCGGCACCAGATACTCCATCGCCCGCACAAAGCCCATTGCCACCGGCTGCTCCACCCCGTTGACCATCCTGAAATTGCCCAGCACCTGAAAGTACGTCGCCGGCAGCGATGCGTGCAGCCCGGCCCATCCGCCGCCTGAAAAAACAGCATAGGGCGCGGCAATCACGCAGATCACCGTCACCAGCGAGCCGATCGCCACGTCCATATAGGCAACGGACGACATGCCCGCCATCGCGGTCGTCACAATCACGAAGACCGCAATGATGTAGGTGCCCAGCTCCGGCGTCACGGTATCGGGAAAAATCAGATGCAGCACATTGCCGCCGCCCTTGAACTGGTAGCTGGTGATGCCCACGTACGCAAACAGGATCGCGATCGTGCCCAGCACCCGCGCCGTCTGGTTGTACCGCGCCTCCAGCAAATCGGGCAGCGTGAACTGCGCAAACTTCCGCGCCCGCGGCGCAATGAAATAGATCAGCAGCAGCCCAACCCATCCGCCCGCCCGCCTGCCACAGCGCGGCAAAGCCGTTGCGATAGGCATTCTCCGCGCCCGCAAACAGCGATCCCGCCCCGATCCACGAAGTCAGCAGCGTGAGCACCAGCACCATCGCCGGCAGCGAGCGCCCCGCCACCAGATAGTCGGCCTTGGTCTTCACCTGCGTGGCGCGATAGATCGCGACCCCCAGCAGCAACAGCGCAATCACAGCCAGTACGACGACATAGAGCTGGGACAAGGGCGGGCTCCTCGCGGCGTTCATGGGATTTCAGCAGTGTACCGGAGTTGCGCCTCGACCGGCCCGTGCCCGTTTGGAGATAAGCTCTAGCTCGATCGGATAAGCTCCCGCCGGGTCATTTGACCCCCCCTCGGGCACATTGTTAAGATGGTCATGCGGGGTGGAGCAGCCCGGTAGCTCGTTGGGCTCATAACCCAAAGGTCGCTGGTTCAAATCCAGCCCCCGCAACCAACCAAATCAATTAGTTGCAAACACAGAGACTTGTATTAAGTCTTGGACGACGAACGTCCTCATATAGCTCTGCTCAGAGCAAAAGCGGCTGCCTTCGGCGGCCTTTTTCATGTCTCGATATCCCTGTCTCGATATTTGCCACGAATTCCCAGGGTTCCTTTGGCTCCAATCGAAGCCGGGCCGATAAGCGGCGGAACCTCACCAAACGAAATCAGTCACGAAGACGTCCTATACTTATCTTCTTTTCAAGATTCAGTCAGAAAAGCAGCTTCGAGCCGAATTCAGCCTGGATCGCCTGCCGCAGGAGAGGATTGTCCGCATGATTTCGAAAGTTGTTCAGCCCCAAAAGGTCACCGGCAGGGTTCTCCTGCTCGGCTTCGCTTGTCTCTCGATCGGTCTTGCGACGATTCCCTGCGGAGCAACCCTGGCGCAGCAGGCCGCACCCGCCGCGGCACCTGCTGCAGCACCTGTCGCGGCAACCGGCCTTGCCGACACCTGGCAGGGAACTCTGCATGTAGGCGACCATGACCTGCGGATTGTGACCAAAATCTCGAAGGCCGACGACGGCAGCTACAAAGCGGTCTTTTACAGCATCGATCAGGGCGGCATGCCGATGCCCGTTACCAAGACCACGCTGGACGGCGTCAACGTGAAGATGACGATTGCCATGATCAGCGGAACCTTCGAAGGAAAGCTCAGCCCGGACGGAAAAACGATTGAAGGATCCTGGACGCAGGGACCGAATCCAATCCCGCTGGTCCTGGCTCGGACTACGCCGGATACGGCATGGGCCATTCCCGAGCCGCCCAAGAAGATGGCCGAAGACGCAAATCCGGGCTTCGACGTTGTGACCATCAAGCCCAGCGTTCCGGGGCGGCAGGGCAAGGGCTTCGGGTTCCGTGGATCTCATTTCGTAACGTTCAACACGAACATGAACGACTTGGTCGCGTTTGCTTATGGTCTGCACTCCAAGCAGATTGTGGGTGCACCGGATTGGTTTGGAACCGATCTCTTCGATATCGACGGTGTGCCCGACGTCCCAGGTCAGCCCAGCCTCAAGCAGATGGAGATGATGGTGCAGAAGCTGCTGCCGGATCGCTTCAAGCTGGTCTTCCATCACGATAAGAAAGAGCTTTCGGTCTACGTCATCTCCGTCGCGCCCGGTGGCCCCAAATTGACGAAGACTTCAGCGGCCCCAACCGACCAGATCCAGGGCTTTCAGTTCAGGGGACTTGGCGATCTGATCGTGCGCAACATGAATATGTCTGAATTCGCCAGTTGGATGCAGTCCGGCGTCATGGACAAGCCGGTGGTCGATCAAACCGGACTTAAGGATAAGTACGATTTCACCTTGAAGTGGACGCCCGACGATTCGCAATTCGCACAGTTCCGCGGCGCTGTCACGATGACGCCGCCAAAGGCGGACGACCCCAATGCGCCCCCGAGCCTTTACACGGCAGTCACGGAACAACTCGGCCTGAAGATGAGTCCGGCAAAGGCTCCTGACGATGTGATCGTGATCGATCATGTTGAGAAACCCTCAGCCAATTAGCGTCGGAAAAGCTCCCAGGAGAGGGAAGAGTCGATGGCGAGACCGGAGATGCAAAGGGCCCTCGGGTCTCTGATCCTGGCAATCTTTGCGTTTCCCCTCATGGCTGCGGCGTCTGAATATCACGGGCAGGTCACATTCGGTGGGCTGCCCGTTTCCGGCGCAACCGTCTCAGCGACCCAGGGCAAGACGGTGCTCAGCACCGTCACCAATCCCGACGGGACTTACTCCTTCGCGGATCTTCCCGATGGGCATTGGAAGATCGATGTTGACATGCAATTGTTTGCGCCCATCCATGCCGAGGTGGACGTTACCCCTACCGCAGCGGCAGGTAAGTGGGAGCTGAAGCTGCTCCCACTCGACGAACTGAAGGCAACCGCGAAGCCCGCGCATCCAATCGAGGCGCCGTCGGCCCCGACGCCGGTGAAAAGAGCGGACACCACCGCCGCGGCCAACGCGCCAATCGACATCCCGAAGCCGCCCGAGAGTCAAAGCGATAAAAGCGCTGACGGCTTTGTCGTGAACGGCAGCGTGAACAACGCTGCAACTTCGCAGTACGCCACATCCTCAGCGTTCGGCAATACCCGCTCCGGCAGCAAGGGTCTTTACAACGGCGGCCTCGCGGCCATCTTCGACAACTCAGGTTTCGATGCGCGCCCCTATTCTGTCACCGGCTTTGAAGCGCCCAAGGACTCCTATAACCGCATCACCGCGGCAGTCACCGTCGGCGGCCCGCTCAAGATCCCGCGCTTGCTTCCGCACGGCCCAAACTTCTTCGCCAGCTATCAATGGACCCGCAACAACGACGCCGCGTTGAATCCGGGCCTTGTTCCCACCGAACTCGAGCGTTCTGGCGACCTTGCAGGCCTGGTCAACGCTGCCGGCCAGCCTGTGACTGTGATCGACCCTGCCACCGGCCTTCCCTTTCCGGGCAACCAGGTTCCCGTTTCCCCTCAGGCCCAGGCGCTGCTCGCACTCTACCCGCAGCCCAACCTTACTGGCTCGTCGGGATTCAACTACCAGGCGCCTGTGCTCAACAGCACCCATCAGGACACGGTGCAACTGCGTCTCGACAAGACCATCGGACGCCGCGATCAATTCTTCGGCACATTCAACCTGCAGAGCACCCGCTCAGGAAGCGTGAACCTGTTTGACTTTGTGGATGCGACCGGCATGCTGGGGATCAATAGCACTGTGAACTGGGCGCATCGCCTGACCCCGCGGGTGTTTCTCTTCACCGGCTATCGCTTCAGTCGTCTGCGTACGGAGATCACTCCAAACTTTGACAACCGCACCAACATCTCAGGCGCGGCAGGCATCAACGGCAACGATCAGGATCCGGCCGATTGGGGTCCCCCGACGCTAGGTTTCTCCAGCGGCATCGCCCCGCTCAGCGATTCGGAAAGTGCCTTCAATCGCAACCGCAGTGACGCAGTTACCGCTTCGATTGCTTCTTATCGACGCCGCCATAACATCACGCTCGGTGGCGAGTTCCGCCGCCAGGAATTCAATTACTTTGCGCAGCAAAATCCGCGCGGTACGTTCAACTTCACCGCCGGCACTGCCGGGGTCACTTCGGCGACTGGCTCCGATCTCGCCGACTTTCTCATCGGCATTCCCGATCAAAGCGCCCTCAACTATGGCAATGCGGACAAGTATCTTCGCCAGCCTGTGTACGCCGCCTACGCTGTCGATGATTGGCGAATCCTCTCGGTATTGACCATCAACGCGGGCGTGCGCTGGGATTATGAAGCGCCGCAGACCGAGCTCAAAGGCCGCTTAGCAAATTTGGATTTGACGCAAGGATTCGCGAGCGGCGCAACGGTCACTGGCAACAATCCCGTGGGGCCCGTCACCGGCGCAAGCTATCCAGCCTCGCTTATCCGCCCCGATCGGCTGGGCATCGAGCCGCGCATCGGCATCTCCTGGCGTCCCATCCCCGCATCCACAGTGGTGATCCGCGCCGGATACGGCATCTATCACGACACCTCAGTCTACGAGGCGATCACGCCGGCTCTTGCCGAGCAGGCGCCTTTCTCCAAGAGCCTCAGTATTCAGAACAGTGCATCGTGCCCGCTGACACTTGCCAATGGATTCAATCCATGCGCCGGGGTTACGCCCGATACTTTTGCCATCGATCCGAACTATCGCGTCGGCTACGCGCAAACATGGCAGCTCAAGGTGCAGCGCGATCTCCCTGCTTCGCTCCAACTTACCGCGACCTATCTGGGCATCAAGGGCACTCACGGCGCGCAACAGTTTCTGCCGAACACGTATCCCATTGGCGGATCGCCGATGGATGCATCCGCGCCGGTTGGATTTGTCTATCGCGATTCGGGCGGCAACTCCACGCGCGAATCTGGAAACCTGCAACTGCGCCGCCGTCTAAAGTCAGGCTTCACGGCGTCGCTGCAATACACCTACTCCAAGTCCATCGATGATGATGCCGTGCTGGGCGGACAGGGTTACGTCAACCCACAAGACCAGACCGCCGCAACACAAACTGCTTTGCCCACCGCCACCATTGCGCAAAATTGGCTTCAACCGCGGGCGGAGCGCGCTCTCTCCACGTTTGATCAGCGGCACCTCCTCAATGTGCAGGCGCAGTACACCAGCGGCCAGGGCCTCGAAGGCGGGACGCTGATGTCCGGTTGGCGTGGCCGGCTGCTGAAGGAGTGGACCCTTCTCGCGACAGCCACAGCGGGAACCGGCTTTCCGGAGACGCCCCTCTATCCGGCCGCGGTTCCAGGCACGGGCTTTGCCAACATCATTCGACCCAGCACGACGGGCGCATCAATCTATAGCTCAGCAAATGGCTCGCATCTCAACGCCGCTGCATACACGGCTCCGGCATCGGGCCAGTGGGGAACGGCGGGCAGAGACTCCATCATCGGCCCCGGGCAGATCACCCTGAACAGCTCGCTGGCGCGAACCTTTCGCCCACGCGGGAAGTACTTTCTCGACATACGCATCGATTCGACGAACACGCTCAACCATCCCGCCATCACGGGATGGAACAGCATTCTGGGCAGTGAGCAATTTGGATTGCCTTTGGCAGCAGGCGGGATGCGCAGCTTGCAAACGACCGCCCGGTTGAGGTTTTAGCATGCAACGACTCGCCTGCATCCTCGCCTTGCTCGCAGCGCCCGCTACCCTCGGCAGCCAGACAGTTGGCCAAAACAAATCGGCGGATGACAATACTGGCTTCACTCTATCGATGAAGGTCCAGCTTGTCGTCGAAGCGGTTTCCGTCAAGGACAAGCAAGGCAATTTCATTCAGGGACTCACCGCAAAAGACTTCAGCGTGTTGGAGAACGGCGTCCCCCAGACCGTCCATTTCTGCGAGCATCAGAATCTTGCTGCGCTGTCCGCGCCCTTGCCCGTCTCAAACCGCAGCGAAGAAGATATCAAACTTTACAGGCGGCTCTCCCGTACTCGCGTCGCGCCCGAGTCGCCCGACAGCCAGGAATACAAAAATCGTCGATTGCTTGCCATGTATTTCGACATGACCGCGATGCGTCCTGACGATCAACTGCGCGCGCTTCGAGCCGCGGAGCAGTTCATCCGCACGCAAATGACGACTGTGGACATGATCTCGATTCTCCGTTTCCAGGGTGGCTCGGTCGACATTCTCCAGGACTTTACCGCTGACCGCAACAAGCTGCTCAGTATCCTCGAAACGATGGTCGTTGGCGAAGGACAGGGGACGGTCGAAGTCCCCGGCGACGCGAGCAGCGTAGACACCGGGGCAGCCTTCGGCCAGGACGACAGCGAGTTTAATGTCTTTAATACCGATCGCCAGCTCTCGGCCCTGCAGACCGCGGCCCGCATGCTGGGGCAGGTGAATGAGAAGAAATCGCTCATCTATTTCGCCAGCGGTTTACGCCTCAACGGGGTCGATAATCAAGCGCAACTCCATGCCACGGCCGACGCGGCAATCAAGGCCGGCGTTTCATTCTGGCCGATCGATGCGCGCGGCCTGGTTGCACAAGCGCCGCTTGGCGACGCGACTCAGGGATCGCAGGGCAACGCGGGCATCTACACAGGAGCTGCCGCCCAGGCCGTGACCACCAACTTTCAGCAGTCGCAGGACTCCCTTTTTGCATTGGCCGGAGATACAGGGGGCAAAGCCTTCCTCGACAACAACAACCTTGACGGCGGCATCGTCCAGGCGCAGCAGGCCATCTCCGACTACTACCTGATCGGGTACTACACCACGAACAGCGAGAAGAACGGCAAATTCCGCCGCGTCCGGATTTCTCTCAACAGCAATGCGAATGCAGAACTCAACTATCGCCAGGGCTACTACGCAGACAAGGAGTTCAACCGCTTCACGACTGTGGACAAAGAGCGTCAGCTCGAAGACGCGCTCATGCTCGACGATCCCATCACCGATCTCACCATCGCCATGGAGATCGATCACTTCCAGTTGAATCGAGCCGAATATTTTGTCCCTATCATCGTCAAGATTCCCGGCCGCGAACTCGCATTGGCCAAACGCGGCGGCGCGGAGCATACACTGATTGACTTTGTCGGCGAAATCAAAGACCTCAACGGCGGCACAACCGTCTCCAACGTCCGCGACAACGTCAACATCAAGCTCTCTGATTCAACGGCAGCGGAGCTCGCTCATCGACCGATTGAATACGACACCGGCTTCACTCTTCTGCCGGGCAAATACATGATTAAGTTTCTGGCTCGCGACGATGAGACTGGCAGAATCGGCACCTTTGAAACCATCTTCGTGATTCCAAACTTGAATCGCGAGGAGAAACATGTGCCCATCAGTTCGGTCGTTCTCAGCAGCCAGCGCATCGCCACCCACGAGGTTTTGTATGACGCTTCGAAGGCGAAAGACCGTGCAAAAGAAGAAGCCGTCAATCCCCTTGTGACAAACGGCGAAAAACTGATTCCCAGTGTCACGCGCGTCTTCAGCACAAATCGGGAGATTTACGTTTACTTCCAGGCTTATAAGCAGCAAGCTCCGCCAACCGACCCGCCCTTGTTCTCTTTCGTGACTCTTTACGCCGACGGGAAAAAGAAGATGGAGACAGCGCCGCAGGCCATCACGCCCGATGCCGCGAGCCGGCTGGGAACGATGCCGCTCACCTTCGTTTTGAATGCGAAAGACCTAGCGCCTGGCAAATACGACTGCCAGGTCACAGTGCTCGATCCCACGACTCAAAAAGCGACCTTCTGGCAAGCGCCGATCTTGCTCGAGCCGTGAAGCTGCCGCACCAAAAATGACTGACTACTTCGGCTCTCTCGAAATGAGCCGCACCGGCCCCAGGAGTCCGGAGGGAAGCAAGGGCGAGTTCGCCTTATACGGCTTCACGTCCGCGAGCGTGTATTTCTTGGCGCCCGGCTGTTCATCGCCGATCATGCGATTGACCCATGCATTTTGCACCTTGATCTCGATCTCATTCGCGCCCGGCTTCAGCGCTTTCGTCACGTCAAGGCGATAGGGTGCGTGCCACGTCTCACCCACCGCAACGCCATTCACTTTAACTTCAGCGAGATTCTTGACCTCTCCCAGTTCCAGCCAGATCTGTCTGCCCTTCTTGATCCATTGCGGAGAAACCTGAACCGTTTTCGAGTACGTTCCTGTGCCCGAGTAGTACTTCACACCCGCGTCGGCGCTATCGCTCCATGAAATCAGCTTGTCGAGAGTGACTGAGTCCGGAGCGCCCATATCCGGCGTCAAGCCGAGCTTCCAGGACCCATCGATCGTCGTTAGCTCCGTCTCTACCGGCTCCGGGACCACGCGTTCCAACTGCTTCGCCGGATGACGAAACACAACGAACACCGTGCCCCATGGCTCAAGGTGGAGCGGCACCGTGGTCACGCCGTCGGCAATTTTGTACGAGGCGGGTTCTGCCATTCCCGTCTCGCCATGCCATAACTCCGCCGTCTTTCCCGTTACGCGGAATCGCGCATCCACCACCGCATCATGATCACCGCGATTGTCGACAAAGTAGAGATCGCCATCCGCAAGCTTGCGATGCGCGAACATCAGCTTGGAATCGGACTCTGGCTTGGAAGTATCAAAGTCCGGCTTCAGCTTGATCGCCGCGAACACATCGCTCAGGTTCTGCCCGGCATACACCTTGCCTTTGCCGACAGCATGAACACCCGACCCATCCCCGAACAATTCGTCATTGAGCTTGCGAAACTCAGCCGCATCATCGGCGAGGCTCGGATCGTCCACCGGCTTGGCGCCGGCCACAATCGCGCCGTCGAACACCAGCTTGTGAATCGCCTTCAATACAGGCAGCGACATATGTTTGCTGTAAGCATCGAGACCCAGCACCTTGTAGTTCATGCCGCTCTTGGTCGCGATGCGCCCATTCACCACGCTGAGCTCATGGATCAGGCCGTCCGCGTTGATGTAGTCGAATCCGAATCCAGGGGGAATGTCCGGCGCCGTCCGATCGAAGATCGCGGTCAAATTCGAATCTTCACCGTAGAAGTACACCAGGTCCGCGGCAAAGTGTCCCTGCTGCAGCAGGTAGCTGCTGCGCGCAATGTAGTCGATCCAGGGCTTGGCTTCCTCAGCCCATGTCTCATTGCGGTTGAACCATTGCCCGAACGGCCCAAGTGTCAACCCGGGCGCTGTGTGCGGCCCCACCAGCGCCTGATGTGCCGATTCGTGAATCACAAACCGGTTGATGCCGTTCAGCAGTTCCTGATCCGCAGTTGGCTTCAACGTTGCGGGCGACCAACCCCAGGGCGCCGCAGCCGCCGTCATCGACTCCGCCGCAGCCAGGTTTTGCCCATAGATGTGCGCCACGGAAGCCGATTCCCGATCGTCCGCGTTGTACCCGAACTGCTCATGATTCACGCCGGGCGACTGCGTCCACATCGCCGACATGGGAATATCATCGAGCTTCTTCACCTCCATGCCATCGGCCACAAACGCGCGCCCGCTCTCATGCGACTCGCCATAATGCCCCATGCCGCGCGCCTTGATTGAAGCCTGAACCTGACCATAATGCTCATCGGCGATCAGGTCCGCAATCGTCTTGCGAAAATCCCAAAGGAACCGGTCACTCGCCTCCGAGCTCTCAACCACCTGCCCGGTCAGCACCGGCAACCATGGCGTCGCATCGTATCCGCGCCGCTTTTTGAACTCCTCCATCATGTGGTCGGTCCAGTTCTGCGAACCCGCCTCCCAACTGTCGGTAATGATGTAGCGGATTCCCTTGTGGCCCATGTTCTCGGCGCCGACCGTCTTCTCATAACTGTTCAGGTAGCCGTCCATATAGTGCTTCACATACCCTGCGTTCAGCTTGTCGACTTCGAGCCCCGTCGCCTCTTTGGTGGCCGGATGATTGGTGATTCCCAGCAGCGAATATCCAAATCGAACGACGACCCAGCTCCCTGCCGGCGGCGTCCAGTCCAGCGTGCCGTCCGCACGCATCTTGGCGGTCAGGTCAATCACGTCGTTTTTTGCAATTACGGAGCTCGCCTCATATGGCGTGGTCGCAAACTGGTAGAGATCGGGCATGGCCGTGAAGGCTGCCTTCTCTTCAAAGCGATTGACGCGTGCCCCTGCGTGCAGAGCAAGCTCGGCCACTTCGTAGTCGGTGGGCGGCGGCGGCACGTTGACGCCCAGGGAGCCAAAATCCATCCCCACCATCCACGATGGAAGCGGCGGCGGCGCCGGTCGCGTGAACTTGACACGGAAATACTTTGCCTTCACCGGCGCAAACGCAACCGTGTGCTCCACCGCACCGCCCTGCACAAGCTTCACAATTTCCCTGAATGTCTGGCCGTCGTCGCTTGCCTCAACCGACTTCACCGGATCGACGATTCCTGCGATGATGCCGAACATTCCAACTTCCGGTGTCACAACCGTAATCGAACGGACCGTCTGCGGCTCCGGAAACTCCCACTGAATCCACGAGCTCTCTCCAATTGCGCCCGGAATTGGCAACTTCGTCGTTTTCTGCAAATCTCCATCGCTCAGCATCGCGAAGTTGGTGTTGCCGCCGCTCGCCGTCATCTTTGGATGCAGCGACTCGATGGGCACGTCGTCCGCGGCCCTCCGATACGCGATCACCGGACCCTCCCCATAAAACGAGGGTGGCGCCGCCGAACCCTCCGCGGCCGGCATCGCATCATGGACAGGAAGGTTTTGGAACGCGCCTGTCACCTGCGGCGGATGCGCGAGCTTTCCAATAAAGGGCCTGCCGCCCTCGACCGCGGTTTCGCTCCACACATATTTCTTCATTCCCTCGGCGGCTGGGACCCACGGGCCGCCCGTCTCGCTCCAGCCCGGAGAGCCCGCGATCGCCATCTCGAAGTTCAGCCGCTCGCCCGTTTCCGTGGCAAAGACAAACGCGCTCTTCCATGCAGGAGTCATGTAGGCGAGGCGCGTCTTCACCATGAGTGGCGTGCCCAGCGCGGCGTCAAAACTCTGGAAGCCCGCGATCCCAGCCCGCTTCATCCATTCCTCATCGAGCTGAATGCCCTCTTTGGTGATGTTCCCATTCATCCAGTGCCACCAGACGCGAGGACGCGCGCTGGCAGGCGGATCCTCGAACCCGCGCTTGAGCGGATCGGCAACTCCGGCCGACTGCCCGACAGCCGCGGCTGAAATCGTGAACACACTCAAGCCCACTGACAGGAAAATGGCGAGCTGTTTTGCAATTCGGATTCCCGGAATCTCCATGCGCGTCCCCTTCTTGTTGATGCCCAGCAAAGATCCTACATCTTTGGGCGCCGTCCGCACCGGGCACAATCCTTCTAACCCTCCGGCAAAACCAGCCGATGACAACTTCAGTACCAGACGCTTGACTCTCGAGCGCAAGGAGTTTCCTCGCAATGACTGTGCTTGTCGTCGACGACTCCGTCACTATGGCCTTAAGCCTGAAGACCACTCTCACCATGCATGGCTTTCAGGTCCAGACCGCCGGCAATGGGCAAGCGGCGCTCGACCTGTTGCAGTCAGGGTTCAAGCCCAACCTGATTCTCACCGACATCAACATGCCGATCATGGGTGGAATCGAACTGATCGGCAAAGTACGTGCTCTGCCCGGCCTCAAGTTCGTGCCCATTCTTACCCTCACGACGGAGAGCGAAGCGGGCAAGCGCAGCGAGGGCAAGCGGGTCGGCGCGACCGGCTGGCTCGTCAAACCAATCGCCGGAGACGATCTGATCGCCGTCATCCGCAAGGTTCTGCCCGGAGCGTGACCCTCATGGCGACTCAAGCGATTTCATCTGGAGCCCTCGCCCACGAAGGCGCCGGCCTGCTTGACAGGACCGAGAGCGAAACGGGAAAGCTCAGTCTTCGCCTGCGCCGCATCCGCAGGCGTCTCGTTACGCATACAGTTCTCGGATGCATTTGCGATACGGCTCTCTGGCTGGTCCTGTGCTGGAGACTGGGCACGCCTTTCGCCCCCTTCCGCGCCGAAATCGGCATCCTCATGTTCTTCGTCCTGATTGTGCCGCTGCTCATCACCGAGTGGCGGAACTGGGTGGAGGCGCGCGCAGCCGTCGCTGAGATGACAGCCTTCGCGCATCTCGAATTCAGTGAGATTTCGCATCTGTTCAAGTGCGGGGCAATCCTCAAAGACGACGTGTGCGACTCCTCGCTCTATATCAATGTCCTTCACGACCAGATCGGCGACTCATTGACTGAATCGGAACGCGAGGTGATTGCCGTAATCGAGCAAATTCACCATCTGATCGAATCCTCCAATGCACAGAAGGAAAAGATCGCGCACACCGTGCAGAACTCGCGAGAGCTGTCGGAAAGCATTCATCTTCGCTTCCAGGGCAACCAGGAGATGATCGGCGCTATCGGCATGCACCTGCAGGAGCAGAACAGCGCCATGCTCTCCAACCTCGAGCGCATCCGCACTCTCGCTGGAGAAGTCTGCGCTCTCACGCCTCTCATCAAGGTGATCACTTCAATTGCCCAGCAAACCAACCTTCTCGCTCTCAACGCTGAAATTGAGGCTGTTCGCGCAGGAGAAGCCGGCCAGGGGTTTGGCGTCGTCGCCCTTGAAGTCCGCAAACTGGCCGAGCGTTCAACCAAGGCCGCTGCCGACATTTCGACCAAGATTCAGCGCACCTGCCGGCACGTCGATCAGGAGCTGACCGAAGCCGAAGAGTCGCTGGCCCAACACCTGGGAAAGACCGAGATGAGCCACCTGATCGACGGCCTCATGGCCATGCAAACGGAGTTCTCCCATAACGGGGAACAACTCCTCAATGTCATCTCCGATGTGGAATCCAACTATGAGAAGACTGTGGGCGGCTTCACAAAGGCACTCGGCCATATTCAGTTTCAAGACGTAATGCGCCAAAGAATGAATCAGGTCCAAAGCGCCCTCGTCGAAATGCGGGAACAACTGCAGAAGCTGGCCAATTTCCTTGGAGACTCAACCTGGGACGGACGGCTCGATCGAACATTTCAGACCATCCTTGCTGCCCATCTCGACCACTACAAGATGGCAAGCCAGACGGCGACCCATCTTGCCGTCGCCGGAGGTGCGAGCAAAGACGATCACTCGCGGCCCGCCATCGAGCTGTTTTAGCCGGCTTCTCGTAAAACTCCGCAAGCTTGGGAATCCGCGCAATCCGGCCTTTCTTAGAAAAACTCAATCCTCGGCCTTCAAAATTTGCCCGCGAATTGCTCCGACATTGACGATGCAAGCGGTGCAGGCCGGTGGGTACATCCGAAGCGTTTGAACGGAGATTTCTGTGAGCGTAGTCATCGACAAGGGAGACCAGTCAACCCTCATTCGTCTCGGAGGCGTGATCGACATCTCGTGCGCCGCCGAGTTGAAGGATGTGAACATGAAGGCCCTTCAGGCAGGCAAGCCGGTACTGATTGTGCTGGAAGGCGCAACCTGCATCGATGTCACAGCAATGCAGATTCTCTGGGCAGCCGAACGCGCCGCGCGGGCACAAGGACTGGGCTTCGCGCTCGAGGGGCAACTGCCGGAGGTCCTCTGTGCCACTCTGCGCGACGCGGGATGGGAAGGCTTCCCACTCCCGGAGCGGCCACTTCCAGACCGGCTCACCGAAAGGCCGAATTAATTCTTTGTTTCTCGCGAAAGGCGCGTCCCTTGGCATCACAAGGCCAGATCGATCTCTTCAAACAAAGCTTCCGCGAAGAAGCGCGCGAGGCGCTCGTCGACCTGGAGGCGGCGCTGCTTGAGTTGAACCGCGAGCCCGCGAATCGCGAACTCATCGACCGCATTTTTCGAGGTCTGCACACCCTCAAGGGCTCGGGCGCCATGTTCGGCTTCGAAGCCCTGGCAGCGTTCACGCACGATCTCGAAACCGCGTTCGATGAAGTCCGCAACGATCGGTTGCAGATTGGGACCGAGCTCATCGATCTCACCCTGGCCGCCCTCGATCTGATGCCCGCGATGCTCCAATCTGACTCCACAGATGCCTTAGGCGCCGGAGCGGGCGCCCGCGATGCACTCCTCAGCAAAGTGAGGCGGATCGCCGGCATCCATGAGGCTTTGCCGAAAGGCGAGTCGGAGCGGCCGATCGCGGTACATGACGAGCAAACCGCGGGTCCACAAGTCCTCTGGCACATTCATTTCGCTCCCGGACCTGAACTGTTGCTGTGCGGGGCCAACCCTCTGCTTCTGCTGCATGAGTTGCGCCAGATGGGCGGACTCTCCGTGCGCGCCAGCATGGCCGCGATCCCACCCCTCGCGGACATTGACCCTGAACGCTGCTACCTCGCGTGGGACATGGTTCTGGCTACCGCGGCCGGGGTCGAAGCGATCCGCGACGTCTTCCTCTTTGTCGAAGACGGTTGCACGCTATCCATCACGCCCGCATCAAGCGATGCTCGCGGCGACCGCGAGGATGCTGCAACTGTCCGGAGCGACGATCGCCGTCCCGTTCCGGCAGGAACAGGGCCGCTTGCCGAACCGCGCCACCCCCAGGCAGGGCGGCGCAACAACGACAGCTCCGATGCCGCCTCCAGTCTTCGCGTTCCTGCTACCAAGCTCGATCAGTTTGTCGATCTGGTCGGCGAATTGGTCACCGTGCAGGCTCGTCTGAGTGAACTCGCCGCACGCATCGATGATCCCGAAGTAGCTGAGATTGTCGAAGAGGTCGAGCGCCTCAGCGGCGCCCTGCGCGAGAGCTCGATGAGTATCCGCATGATGCCGATACGCTCGACCTTCGAGAAGTTTCGCCGGCTTGTGCATGATCTTGCCCGCGATCTCGGCAAAACCGTCGAACTCACCTTCGAGGGAGCCGATACGGAGCTCGACAAGACGGTCCTCGATCAGTTAGGCGACCCGCTGATGCACCTGATCCGCAACAGCATGGACCATGGTATCGAACCACCGAAGGTCCGCATTGCCCAGGGCAAAACACCAACAGCGATGATTCATCTCTCCGCGCGCCACTCCGGGGCAAGTGTGCTGGTGGGAGTCTCCGATGATGGCCGCGGCATCGACTGCGACGCGGTCTGCCGCCGTGCCGTTGAACGAGGACTGGTTGCGCCTGGGGAGTCATTGTCAGAGTCCGAGATCTTTGCTCTCTTGTTTCAACCTGGTTTTTCGACCGCCGACACCATCACCGATGTCTCCGGACGCGGGGTCGGCATGGATGTCGTGCGGCAGAAGGTGGAGAGCCTTCGCGGCAGCATCGACGTAGCCAGTGAGCCGGGCGCCGGGACGACCATTACCCTGCGCCTGCCGCTCACCATGGCCATCATCGACGGCCTCCTGGTCGCGGTCGGCGATGCCTGCTTTGTTCTTCCCCTGGCGACCACGCTCGAGTGCGTCGAACTGACACGCGAGGATGTGGAACGCGCCGCAGGCAAGCATGTCGCCAATGTCCGCGGACAGATCGTTCCCTATATCCGCCTCCGCGAGCTTTTCCGCATCTCTGGCCGCGCCCCCGCAATTGAGCAGATCATGCTGGTTGAAACCAGCGAGGGCCGGTTTGGATTTGTGGTCGATCGCGTCCTCGGCGATTGCCAGACGGTCATTAAGAGTCTCGGCCGCGTCTTCCGCCATGTCCAGGTCGTCTCTGGCGCCACCATTCTTGGCAACGGCAATGTTGCCCTTATCCTCGACCCCGATCGGCTGGTGCAGGACGCCATCAAGTTGAGCACCCGGGGCGGACGCGCGCGATCGCCGGCAAGTCTTCGCGCCGCAAATGCGCAGGGGAACCCGCAGGCGCCGCCGACCTTCAGCGGATAGAAACCCCGGCAGCCCAGAGCCTTGTGCGCGATCAAGTCAATCA
>CAWBSV010000056.1:0-6258 GCA_963791505.1 uncultured Acidobacteriaceae bacterium | reverse complement strand
TAGACGGGATAACAGGCCGCGGGCGTAAGCACGAGATCGGCGGGCGAGAGCGATGTGGTCCAGTCGCCTCCGGCATCGAAGCGGTTCACGGCCGCATCGATCTCGCGCTCGGTCCCGTGCAATCCGCAGACGCAACCGAGCAAGTTCGGAAAACTCTTCAAGTATCCCGATTTTTCCAGTTGCGAACGATTCATGACTGGAGGGAACCGCATCACCTCGGTGCCTGGTTCGCGGTGGCTGGTGATCAACGCGGCGAGTTGCTCGACCAAATTCTCATAAAGCTCGGTCCTGGCGTAAACACCGTCAGCGCCCATCTTGTGGAAAAGTTTGTCCGCCAGATGATCGAGCGGATCAGCGGGCTGCGAAGCGTTCTCCGAGGCGTCGGTACGGACGGCTACATTCATGATCGGCCTTCCTGAGATTGTCTCAATTACTTTACATCGGCTTAGTCACGCAGGGTCGCAGGCACCGTGCTCATGAGGCTCGTGGTCGCGATATTGGAGAGGATGCGGTCGTTGTTGATCATGATTGGAGATGACAGCACATCGCGCAGCAGACGGCCGACGCTGAATTGACCATCGTTACGATAGCCGGCGAGTCCACAAGCGCGCATCGCGCTCATCACGGTCTCGACCGCGAGTTCCGAGGCTTCGACCTTCAGCAAATTGATTGAGGACTGGAAGTCCAGCGATGACAGCGCCCGCTCGTCATGCTCGCGGGCGGCATAGGTGGCGAGATTGGCGGTAATCACGGCGCGCAGTTTGGAGAGCGTCATCCTGGCCGCGTTGAAATGCGCCGCCCCAGGCGGCATCTGACCACCAGCGCCGCGTGCTGCCTTGCGGATGAACGCCTGGGCGCGCTCGACAGAGGCCGCCGCGATCCCGGCCCAGGTCGACGACCAGCACAAATGCGCGACCGGCGTCATCGTTTGCGCGTAAATTTTGTCATACCCTTCGGAAAAAATCTGTTCGCTCGACCCCTTGAATTTCAACTCGAAGCCGGCGCTGCATGTTCCCCGCATGCCGAGCGTTTCCCATTCGAGACTGCGCTCCAGCGTGTAATCGTCCTTGGTGATGGCGAGCAGAACCTGATCGGAACCCGCGGCATCGTTAGCGCGCCGGGCAATGGTGACGATACCGTCGGCCTGCGCACCATAGGAGATCACGGTTGCATTGCGAACCAGCGATATCTCCGTGCCAGCGTGTTCGACAGCGGCGGAGGAGAAGCGGATATTGCCGCCGTTCTGCCCTTCGGTCGTCGAGGAAGCGAGCAACATCTGCTCCGACGCCACCCGGCGCATCAGGGCCTCGTGGTAAGCGCTGCCGACGCCATGCCGTACCAGACAGGCGACCTTGGTTTGATGCATCGCGAAGATCATCGCCGTGGAGGAACAGGCGCGACCGAGCGCGTAGCACATGTCGGCAATGTCGAATATCGACGCGCCCTCTCCGCCAAAGGCTTGCGGAATCTGCACGCCGAGCAGGCGTTGGGCGCGCGCCACGTCGATCGCCATTTGCGGAAAACGGGCATTGCGGTCGACGTCCTCGGCCTCGCCGGCCGCGGCATCGACTACGGCAGCCGTTCGTTGAGCGAGTAACTCCATGATAATTTTCTTGCCGACTTTATCGGCGTCTGCGCCGGGGAAATGGGCATTTTCCACATTCATGGCTAATATGCCTAAGAGTTTTCTGGCTTAAAACACTGGTACAAGAGAAATGTCGCGCAATGGCCCTTATATTGCTTGGGTCACCGACGGTTGCTCAAAGAAGAATTAAGCCGCTCATTTAATTTGGGCTTTCGATTAATTAACACTGGAAATTTTAAACATGACCAACTTCAATGTCGAGGGCTAATTTAAGGCCTTTCGCCGTGAAGTTACCCTAGCCTCCAATAAGCGAAACGTTCATTCAGGCGTTTTTCAGCTCGGAAAATGTGGTGGAACCATAAAAGATGTATACTGCGTCGGGACGATAGATCGTCGACCGACACGACAGGTGAAAGGTTGAAAATGCAAGCTCCCAACGAGGTTGTTCTGAAGCGTGTCCTTGCTCTTGTCCGCTCGATCCTGGATCAAAACTCGATCACGGCGAAGCTGCATCCCCAATCGCTATTGATAGATGCCGGATTGACATCGATGGACATGGTCAATCTCATGCTGGCCGTCGAGGCGGAGTTCGATTTCACGATCCCGCAATCCGAAATCACGCCTGAGAATTTCCAATCCGTGGAAACGCTGCAGCAGATGGTAGTCCGTCAGCTCAAGCACCGAATGACTGTCTGATCGGCGTGAAGATACTGAACTGCGCAACTATTTGGCGCGGTGATGACCTTCGTTGCTTTTCAAAGATATGAAATTTACCTAAGTGTCATCTCGCCGAAATAGGCGCCTGAGACAGTGTTTCCAAAATAAAAATCCGACCTGGGGGGATGGAGAGCGAAGAGAAGCATTTATCTCGGGAGCTTTGCTATGAAAAAATTTGGGTTTCAGATTATTTGCAACGATTGCGGCTGTCTCGCAGTAAGAATTGAAGATCCCATCAAGGCATCTCGCGAAGCCAAGGTTTACTGCGGCGATTGCGGCGCTTCACGCGGGACCATGGGTGCTTTGCGAGACTTAGCCGTCCAGACAAATACGGGAGTCGTGTTGCCTACGGGATCGGAGCTCCCCTCCATTGACGGTCGCACAACCTACGACCTGCACTCTGGTCGAGAAATCTCGGAACAATACGGCGAGCTACAACGTCTTCGTCAACAGGTAAAAATAGCTGAGTCAGCTGCGCTCAGGTCTCGCAGACCGCAGCCCCCCCAAACCACCTTCGCATAGAGGTTGAGCCAGCCATTCAATACGCGCTCGTCGCTCGACGCCTCGAGTGGTCGTAAGCGGACAAGTCCCCCGCGCGCCCTCTCCTGTCTGTGATTTTAGCCGCGTATTTTTTGTGGTCGGCTCCACCGAAACAAGATTAGACCAATTGTCGGCGCACCAGACGATAAGACAAAGCCACCCTATCCGCCAAACCCGTTGCCAAGAGGCACAGCGTTTGCGCCTTCCCTAACCTCGGCTCAGGGAGCAAAGCGCACGTCCCAGGCCTTTTCAAGCTGGAAAATCTCGTTCGACACGCCATCATCCTTAATTGATTTGCTCCTCAGAGGTCGCGCGGAAGGTGCAATCGGTTTGATACAGGCTGCGGTATTTCCCTCGTCTTAGAAATCCGGCTCTTCGAAACCACGAAGACGCGCCGCTTCGTGCTGCGCGCGTTGGCGGACTCAGGGCGAGGGCGGCCCCGTTGATCCAAGACGCCGGAGAATTGCGGCAATTTAATTAATCTTTGAGGTAACTCCAGTCCGCACTTTTCACGTGTCGCTGGCAGCATCGCCGCGCCTCATCTGCGTCAGAGCTCAAACGCGGAAAATCTGGAGAGCCGACTAGCCATGACAGTGTTTGATTCTCTGATTAACGAAATTCAGGAAGGTCAGTTATCCAAGTCGACAAAACGGCAATTAACAGCACTTACACGCATTACCGATTTGTTTGTCGCCGGGGCCGGTAGCTATTCGACCCGACAGATCGAAATGTTCGACGAGGTTTTCAAGACTTTTGTTTCGGTTATCGAGTTGAAGGCACGGGCCAGGCTTGCCCGCAGCCTAGCAACCAATTCGGGTGCACCAGCGACGTTGGTTCGGGCATTTGCTTTCGATGACGATATCGATGTGGCGGGTCCGGTTCTCAGTCAATCGGCTGCGCTCACCGAAGCAGACCTCATGGTCGTTGCTGGTACCCGGAGCCAAGGTCACCTTCATGCAATTGCGCAGCGCCAATCCATCAGCGAATTGGTCACCGATATACTCATCGAGCGCGGCGAACGTATCGTGGTTCATGCCGTTGCAAAGAACGCTGGTGCCCGGATCTCGGATCTCGGCTTTCGTGACCTCGTGCTACGCGCTGGAGACGATTCCCAGCTCGCGCTGCACGTCGGATCAAGGAGTGACATTCCTCGGCATCATTTTCTGATACTTCTCGAGACTGCCTCTGCAGCAGTTTGCAACAAAATCATCGCTGCAAATCCGCAGTTTTCTGAACTCGGTACAGGGTGCCATAATGGAGGTGGTTGACGAAATAAACCTGGAAATACGCAACACCTCTTCGGATCACGCCAAAGCAAAGAAGAAGGTAAGGCGCCTGAAATACTGGAAGGAATTGGGGGAAGCCAAGGTTCATGCAGCCGCTCGAGCGCAGGACTTTGAGCAGGCAGCGCTGGCCTTGTCGATCCTAGCGCGCTGTCCGATCGAGGTGGCGGAACGGGCAATCCTCAACGAGAATCCTGGCGCAGCGCAGGTCGTCGCAAAAGCCGCCGGCTGCTCTTGGGCAACGGTTAAATCACTCTTGCTGATGAGAGCGGCCGACCGCAGGATGTCCAAGATAGACCTCGACCGCGCGAGAGAAAACTTTGAGCGGCTCCAGGTCCGAACGGCTAAGCGTGTACTCGATTTCTACGATACGCGCCGTCAATTGTATGCAGGCACAGGCTCCCCAATCGCTCAGGAGATCTGTGCAAATCAAGTGGCACCTTCATTGATGTCGATAAGGAAATCGGAAGAACTGTCGCCCCCTTCCGTCTCGTCACAACGCTGACCTCACCGAGGATCTTAGGCGGGCTCAGATAGCTCGCGACTAGGACAACCTCGCAAACCAGCCTAAGGCAAGCCAAGACCTCATGACTGGCATTGCTGAGCAGCTCAGGCAACGCCAAGAGCAAGTGGTCCGCCTCATAGAGCAGAAGTTGCGGCCCAGCACGTTGGCGTCCTCGCCACAGACGGCCACCGACTGGATGCGCAAGCCAGTACCCACGCGTTCACAAGCGCAAAATGATTTGTCCAGGCCATCCGCGCCGTCTATGCCCCGTCCCTAGCGGCTTTGCCTCCAGCAAGTTCGCCCCACTTCATGGGCGTCACTGATTTCAATCGGCTAGGTTATGCAGATGGCAGCTTGTAATCCGGAAACCTGCTCAAGACCGCCGTCCTCAGGAATTTAAAATGAGATATCGCATCGGCGAGTGATTTCAGCCGGCTCTGCCCGTTCGAAATTTCTTCGCTGAACAAGCCCTGGTGGTGGGTGTCCAATGGCTCCCGATCCAGGTATTCGTCGCTGGCATTTCCAACGGTCACGGCGGCCCGCGCCAAAACCTCCTCGACCCTTTCGCTTAAGCCCTTTTGCTCTCTCTCGGCTGCCTGCAAAGCGGCCTCGATCGCGTTCATCACGCCTTCGACGCGCTGATGATCGGTCTCCTCATCCCGTTGAGGAGAGCGGACTTTAAATCCGTCACCTCCCAGATGATCTCGGGCCAAGTTGCGCGCGCGCGCTCGAAAAAATAACTGGAACATAGTCCTGTTCGAACCCCCGAGACGGTCTCGAGAAGCGGATGAAAAATCACTCGAAGATCACAGCTACAGATATTATCAGCGCGAGCTTACCTGACCTCGCGCACGGCCTGCACGATATTTCAGCCCGCGTTCTTCTGGCTCGGTATCTGAGTGTTCACGATACCATGATTCACATCTTGATCAAGCGTCGCCGCCACATGAGGTTCGCTCGCGCGACCGCGGTAGCTGCAAGGTTATGCCGATTTGGCTTGCTCAAAATCTGCAAGCGGCTCCCACCACGCATCGTAGCTATAGACCCAATCCGGATTGGTGGGGCCCTTGAGCCACGTATTCGTGCGTGAACTGAGCTGAACGCGCGATGTCCTCTCTCTGCGCGTAGCCTCAAAACGCCGGAACGCACCGGCAACGCCGTCGCGCTCGACGCCCTGGAGGCAGCGCGCCAAGATGGCCGCATCCTCGATCGCCATCGCCGCTCCCTGCGCCATATACGGCGTCATGGGATGACAGGCGTCGCCAAGCAATGTCACGTTGCCATCCGACCAGCGTGGCAACGGGTCGCGATCGACCAGCGCCCATTTGTGCACCGAAGGGCAAGCCTCCAGCACATGACGTACCTGGGGGTGAAAATCAGCGAAGGCCCGACGAAGCTCGCCGACATCTCCCATCGCTGACCACGACTCGACCGTGAAGCCGGGCTCAGGCTGGCTGGTCACGAAATAGACCTCGCTACGGTCGGGCTTCACGTAATAAATGACGATATGACGGTCGGGTCCCCACCATTTGGTGCAATCGTCGATCGCGTAACCGTTCAGAAGCGAGGCAGGAAACACGGTACGATAGGCGATGCGTCCCGTGAAATTCGGCTCGTGGCGGCCGAAC
>CAWBSV010000055.1:0-68215 GCA_963791505.1 uncultured Acidobacteriaceae bacterium | reverse complement strand
TCGCCCGGCTTCACCCAGAAAAAGTCGCCGCCTGCCGAGAGTTGTTCGGGATTCTTCACGACATAGATCAGCGCGGTTTGCGGACCGAAGCAATGCCTGTAGACCGTTCCACCACCGGTGCCGGCAAAACCGAACGCCATGTCCACTTCAAATTGCGAAGGGACATTCTCGATGCGCACAACGCCGTCTTTCATCTGCGAGGTAATCTCATGCATGCCGCCGCCTGAGAAGGTGGCGACACCGTCTTTGCTGAGTCCCATGACGTAGCTGGGATTCTCTTCATCGGCCACTTTCAAATCGACAGCGACCTGAAAGCCGCTTTCGATCGGCGCCATGGTCTGAGCCTTCAAGACGCGAAAGACCGCGGTGCAGGTTTCCTTCGAGCCTGGTCCGTAGATGGCGCTGACAAAATCTTTCGGGTCGCCCCCGGTCAGCCTGGCAATCTTCTCTTCTTCGGTTGGGCCAGGAGGCGTTGCCGCAGCGGCGACGCAACTGGGAGGCAGAACGAATTCGGATTCATTCGGCGGTCCAACGGTAAGATTTGTGACCTCGAGTAGAACGTTTGGGGTTTCGCCGGGCGCGCCCATTTGGACCTTCAGAACCAGCCCGGTCTTTATGTCGACCCACGCCTTGATCTTCGATCCGCCGTTGCCGTTTGCTTCAACAACGCGCGCGCGCATGCCGCGGTAGTTTTCAGTCCCGATTGGCTTCGCGCCCTGGCCGGCCAGGTCTTCCATGTTCGCGTACGGGTCGCCCCAGTCGCCTTTAAAGTTTCCACTGGCACACCCTTCATTGGCGTTGGGCCATGACCAGGTGAGGCTCCTCTGTGTGGTGAGATCGAAGTAGGTGCGCGTATGGATGGACTTGGGGTCGCTCGCCTTGTCACTGGGGATCTGGTCGATGATGACTTTTTGGCCCATGCGGTAGACGGTCTCCACCTGCGGCGCGCCGACCATGGTGTTGGTCTCAATCACCGTGTACGAGGTGGGGGCCACTTGCGCCGCAAGAATCGCGGCAGTCGCGGCAATCGTCATGCTCACACAGCCCATCAGCGCACGCACGCGCATCGCCTTGCTCCTCCGTTCCGACTGCCAGCCGAGACCGCGAGTCTGGAACCTGCAGCCCACTATATAGGCAGGCGGCGGAGCGTTGCCATCCCCCGGATGGTTCATTTTGGCCCGTTTCGCGCAACCCGGGGCTAGTCGTAATGGAGCGTACGGGCCAGGTCGAGCCGCAGGGCACGGCGCGCGGGAATCAACGCAGCCAGCGCAACAATGACCAGAAGCACCAGGAGCGCGCCGATATAGCTGGCTGGGTCGAGATTGCTTACCCCATAAAGCCCGCGGCGCAGGACCTTCGAGGTACCGGCCGCGACTCCCGTACCGAAGACAAGTCCCACAATCACTGGCCAGCGAAACTGGCGCAGCACCGACTCCAACACGGCCGATGGCCGGGCGCCCAGCGCGATGCGGATGGCAATTTCTTTGGTCCTCTGCGAAACGGTGAACGCGACCAGTCCAATAATGCCAACCCCGGCGAGCAGGACGGCCACCATGCCGATCAGCGAAACGACGGCTGCAATCTGCTCGATGACTTTCACGTTGTCTCGATAGAGTGCCTTCAACGGGCGGATCTCAGGGAAGATCTTCGGGTCGAGGCTCTCGCTGATGGATTTTGCGGTGGGAGCCAGACTCCCCGGCTCTCCGGCCACCTTGACGACCAGCGTCATGTCGGGCCAATTGGGTTCGAGAACCGGCCAATATTGTTCGACTGCGTCATCTTCGCTCAATCCGTTGATGTGCGCGTCGCCCACCACGCCGATGACGGTGCTCTTCTGCGTGTCGTCGCCGATGGTTTGCCCCAGCGGATTTTCGCCGGGCCACTGACGCCGCGCCATCGACTCACTGACGATGACCACGTTCTTCTCCGCCGGATAAAAGGTGCGGCCCGCCAGCAGCGGGATGTCCATGGTCTTGAAGAAGCCCGGCGCAACCCAGTTCGGATAAATCAACACCGGGCGGCCCTTGATCTCACTGTTCTGAAGCGAGACAGTGTGTCCCATGGGCGGTAGCTGTACAAGCGACACTGCTTTCACACCTGGCGACGCAAGCAGCCGGCTTTGCATCTGCTCAAAGTAAGCTTTGGCCGCTGCCGCCGTGTAGTCGTGCCGAGAAAGTTGCGGATCGATCGACAACGTTTGCTCGTAGCCAAATCCTGGATCGGTGTAGAGCGCGTGCTGCGTGGCGCGCACCAGCAGGCCGGCAACGATCAGCAACAAACTGCTTGCGGCAATTTGCGCGCCGACCAGCACCTGCCGCGCGATGGTCTTGTGTTGGCGCTGGCGAGCGATCTGCAGTGCCGGGGCAAGTCCGAAGAACAAGGCGGCGAGCAGCGATGCCGAAAGCGTGAACAGCAGCACACGCCAATCGGGCGTTGCAGAAAGCCACTTCGGCGCGTCGACCTGGCTGAGGGTCACGCGAATGACGACGTAGCCCAGCGCCAACCCCGCAAGCGCACCCAGCAGGGCAAGCAACACACTCTCCGTGCACAACTGGCGAAAGATGCGCCAGCGATTGGCGCCGATGGCGACGCGAATGCCGATTTCGTGCTCGCGCGTTACCGCTTTCGCCAGCATGAGCGCGCCAAGATTGGCGCAGGCTACGGCGAGAATCAACAGCGTGAGAACGGCGACCATCGCCGCGATGCGGTACATCTCCGGCTGCATCACCTGCAGGTGGCCGCCGGGTGAGCTGGCGATGTATTCCTTGTCCCAGATGTCTTTCGGATGCTGGCGGCGGAGTTCGTCGGTCAGCGCACGTAGTTCCTGTTCGGCGGCCTTCGCCGTGACGCCGGGCGCAAGCTTACCCCACATGCGCACCGAGCCCGCACTCGGGTCTGTGAGAACTTTGCTCCCATCGACGATGTAGGGTTGTGTAGCCATGGGCAGCCAGAGGTCGGGACGTTGACCACCGAGAGTCGCAAAGGCGTAGGGCGTAACTCCAACCACGGTCACCGGTTTCTTATCCAGATCGATGGTTCTGCCAATGATGGAGGGGTCAAGGTCAAAACGACGTTGCCAGTAGCCGTAGCTCAGCACCACCACTGGCGGATCGCTTGCCGTGCCGTCGCGCGAGGGATCAAGCAGGCGGCCAATCGCGGGAGTCGATCCCAATTCAGTAAAGTAATTCGGCGTCACGAAGGAGGCGTGAACCGGCTGCACATCCTGATCCACCTGGAGCGGCGGAATACCCATTACGCCCATCACCGCGGATAAGCTCTTCGCATGATCGCCATAGAATTTGAGCGACGCGTAGGGCATCTCGCTCGTGTATTGGTCTGGCGACCGGCGTTCGAGGCGCACAATCCTGTCTGCGTCCTTCACCGGCAGCGGCTTGAGGGCAACCATATTAAAGAGGCTGAAGGCAGCGACATTCACGCCAATGCCAATCGCGAGCACCAGCACGGCCATGAGGGTAAACCCGGGAGCGCGCCTGAGAATCCGCAGCGCGTAGTGCAGATCCTGGCTCAAGCGATCAAGCCATGTCCATCCCCAGGCTTCGCGGGACTGCTCGCGAATGCGCAGCGTGTTGCCGAAGTTGCTGCGGCCGGCCCGTGCGGCCATCTCGCGATGAAACTCGATGTCGTTCTCGAGTTCGGCATCGATGCGGCGGCGGTTGATCAAATAATAGATTCGGCGAAAAAGCTGAGTCATGGGGATCTCCCTTTGCCTGCGGTTATGCCGTGCGCAAAATATCCTGGATCGCCTGGGTCACGCGCTCAAACTCCGAGAGCTCGGCCTTCAAATGCTTGCGTCCGTCCGAGGTCAATCGGTAAAAGCGAACTTTCCGATTGGTCTCGGAGATGCCCCACTCCGCGGTGACCCAACCCTTGACGAGCATTTTTTGCAGTGTGGGATAGAGGAGCCCCTCTTCGACGGCTAGTACTTCGCTGGACAGAACGTGAATGCGCTGCGCCAGGGCGTATCCGTGCAATGATCCGGATTGCAATACGCGAAGAATCAGCATGGGCAAGGCGCCTGAAGGCATTGACGATTTAGGTATATCGTTCATAGGCATAAATTACTTATGCCTGTGAGTTTTGTCAAATGGCGGTCTCTATGAAGCTGAATCGCGTCCGGCAGGCTGCACTTTTCGCTTCCTCCGGTGGTATCCTTAACCGTTTAGAGCCAACGGGAGAATTGCATTATGCCGGAGAATCGAGGACGCAAACATCATCAGGACCGGGTGGCGGAAACGCTGCGGCTCGAGATTGGGACGATGATTGAGGGCGAGCTCTCTGACCCGCGCATCGCCTCCTGCTATGTCAGCGAAGTGGCGCTGAATCCGGGTGGAAAATCGGCCCGGGTGTATGTGGCTGTCGACTCGACCCTCAAGGACATCGCGCAGGCGGAGAAAGACACCATCGCCGGCCTTGAAGCTGCCAAGGGATACATTCGCTATGAACTGAAAGAGCGGATGGCGGTGCGAAATGTGCCGGATCTGGCTTTTCTCGCCGATCGTTCGGGACGATTTCAGGCGCGCATCGAGCAACTGATGGACCGCTCGCGGAAGCGCCAGAAGCCTGCGGCGGGCGAATCGTCGGTGACGCCGGAAGCTGTTTCCAATGAGGAAGCTGTCGCGGGCACGAAGGAGCGGCCGGAGTAGGAGCGAATCGCCCGACCACCGCGACCACCAGTGCGCCGGGATTGCCGTTCAGGCACGAACCCGCAGCCCTTGTGATCCTGCGTGAATCTGTTAGCCTTGTCCCTGTCAGAGACGCTGCGTGTTTTCGCTGGATTTGTTGATGCGACTCGATGGCGTCCAATAACCGGTGGGATGCCAGCAACGCCGCGTGAACTGGAGAATTGCTCTGGACGTGGAACCTGAACTGGAATCATCCGCGCCTCGCGCGCCGCAAGGCTGGCGTAAACGGCTGCCCAAGGGTCGCACCGTCGGCGAAGTCGCCGTTTTTCTCCTCTTCACAGTCTTCTTTCTTGTTTATGGGCTGACCCCGATCCTGGGTGGCGACGGGATGGGTCTTGTCGGCGCGGATGAACCGCGTTATGCGCAGATTGCGCATGAGATGCTCGACCGATTCGACTCCGCCCATACCTTGAAAGAGCGACTCAGCGCCTGCGTGACTCCCTATCTCTACGGGCATCCCTGGCTTGAGAAGCCGGCTCTCTACTACTGGCGTGCGATGTTCTTGTTTCAGGATTTCGGCGTGCACGACTGGAGCGCACGCCTGCCTTCCACCACGTTCGCCTTCATCATGGTGGGGCTGATCTATCTGCACATGCGACGATTCCGCCCTGGCGGACATCTTGATGCCGCATTAATCACCGTCGCTTGTGCGGGCATCATCGGTTTCTCGCGCGGAGCATCGACCGACATGCAGATGGCCGCGCCGCTGGCGATCGGCCTGCTCGGCTGGTATGCGTGGTACGAGACCGACTCGAAGTTCTGGCTCTACGACATCTACTTCTTCACCGGCCTGGCCACCTTGGCCAAGGGGCCGGTCGCACCGTTTCTTGCGCTCTGCATTATCGCGGCGTTTGCCTTTCTGCGCCGTGAGTGGTCGATTCTTAAGCGGTCGTTCTGGTGGCCCGGCGTAGTGCTCTACTTCGCCATGGTGTTGCCGTGGTTTATTGCGGTGCAGCATCAGAATCCGACGTTCTTCCGCGAGTTCTTTGTGGAGCACAACCTGGAGCGCTTCGCTACCGACCGCTATCAGCACGTGCAGCCGTTCTGGTACTACATCATCGTCGTGGTGCTGGCCATGATGCCCTGGACCGTGGTCGCGGTGCGCGCGCTCATCGACGGAATTCAGACGTCTGTGGCTGAGTGGCGGCTGCGACGAACTTCGAGCAAGCGGCCGGCTCCCAACCGGCCAGGCGACGCGTTTCCTGAGTTTCTTGTGTTGTGGGCGCTCATCCCGATCGTCTTCTTCTCCTTCTCGCAGTCGAAACTTCCCGGCTACATCCTGCCTTCGATTCCTCCCATCGCCATCCTTACCGGAGACTACATATTTCGTCGCCGGCTTCCAGGGCTGAATCGCTGGATCCTGGTCGGCCACTCGATTCTGTGCGGCGTGATGACCATGTTTGCCTTGCTGCTGCCGTGGTTTGTTGAGCACGGCGCCGTGATGCCGCCGAAGCCGGCAATCCTGGTCGCTTCAGCGGCAGCTATAGGCGCTTCTCTTCTGATTCTGATTGTGGTGAATGGCTATGGCGTTGCGAAACTGCGCCTGGTCACGACATGCGTGCTGGTTGTCCTGATCCTTTTCCTCTATGGCGTGGGACCGTTCGCGATGATTCCGGCCGTGGGCGCGACCAAGAGAGTCATTCATCTGCTCGATCGCGCCTATTCCGCGCGTCCGCTCGCCGACCGGTTGAACACCGTGGCACAAGCGAACGAGACGGTGGCTGTCTTTCGCGTGCGCCGCGACGTTGAGTATGGACTCTCGTTCTACCGCAACAAAGAGGTCGTGAACTACGAGGAGAGCGGCGTTCCCGACGAGCAGCATCTGCTGGTCGCCCGTGTGGCCGGCCGCAATGGCGTCGATCTGCACACGCCTGCGGCGCTCGAAGAGTATCTCGAAGGACGTCATTACGAGTTGCTTTTTCTGTGGCCTGAACAGGGATTGGCTGTCTATATGGTCGGTAGCCGCTAGCGGGCCGGTTTTCTCGACAAGACAGTGCCACCAGCCTCAGTGTCCCCTTCAGAATGTCGAATCGCTGTCGGGACTGCTTTTTTGAGCGCGACGACCGGCCGGATCGGACTTCTCTCCGAATTCGACGCTGCTGTGCAATACTCCGAAGAAGCCATTCCGAAGGCCATGGAATGGTCTGAGACACTGGGGACCATCTGGATGATCGTCTGGCTGTTCCCCGACGCTGTTAGGCCATCGAAATCGGCCGTTGACGGGCAAAATGGGAGCAGAGGTCCGCAAGACTGCAGTCCACGCCATTTGCACTTGGAAAAGATTCATGGCACATTGACCGGAAGGCCGGATTGAAATCCGCGCGACGGATTCTGTTGCGCAAGCCACTGACGTTTGACGGCAGCTTGGTACCTATCTCCCCAGGAACCTCGCATTTCGCCTCCAAAAAGGTAGAGCATGGCATCGGCAACTTCCATCGAGATTCTCGATCTGCGCCACTTCGCGGCGCCGGTGCTGAGGCCTGTCCTCGATGCCGAAGGGGAGTTGTGGAAGCAGCGCCTGCATTGGGACTATCGCACCTCATCACGGTTGCTTATGCAGTATCTCGACAGCCACATGCTGCCCGGTTACGCGGCCGTCGAGTCGGGGCAGGTTACGGGTTACGCCTTCTGCGTCTACGAAGAGACTAAGGCCGTGATCGGGGATGTCTTTGCTTTGCCCAGCCCGCCTTCGGCATCCCTGCTGAGTGCCCAGCCTGGATCGGCGGCGACGCTTCCCTCGGCTCACCAGATCGAAGAGACGCTTCTGAAGCATCTGCTTGAGACTCTGCTTAACTCCCCGCACGTGGACCGCATCGAGTCGCAGTTGCTGCTTCATCCCGCGGGGGCGCACTCAGGCATCTTTGAAAGGGCGGGATTCGAGGTATTTCGCAGGCTGTTTCTTGTGCAGCCGCTGCAGGGTTTATGGAGTCCGCCGCGGATTGACTTGCCGGGCGGCCTGGAAATACGACCCTGGCGCGATGAGGACCTGACGCCTGCCGGTCGGCTGATCTCTGACGCCTACCGCGACCACCCCGACAGCATCATTAACGACCAGTACCGCTCGGTCTACGGTTCGCAGCGGTTCCTGCACAACATCGTGCGGTACTCGGGATGCGGGGTATTTTCCGCGCAGGTGTCGCATGTGGTGATCGAACGGCGAAGCCGCGAACTTGTCGCGTTGGTGCTGGGGTCGCGCGTGAGTCCGGAAAGCGGGCACATCACGCAGCTCTGCGTAAGGCCCGATTTCAGGCGACGCGGGCTGGCGCGGATGTTGCTGTCCGTAGCCGCCTTCCATTTCATGCGGCTGGGCGCGGTGGAGATCTCCCTGACAGTGACTGAATCGAACCAGCAGGCGATCGACCTTTATCTGGCTGAAGGGTACTCCTGCGCTCATGCGTTCGACGCGGCGGTTTGGCAGCGCAATCGGGCTTAGGTTCTTCAGGGTTCGCTGCTAGCGCGCGATAAAGTACATCACCCAACTCAACACGACCGCGGAGCCCACGAACAGGATGAAACAATAAGCGCCGTAGTGAAGCATCTTGCGGGGCGTGTCGCGCATGGTGATGCCGAAAACCACAGAAGCGAAGAGCGCGAACAAAACCACCGCTGCAAAGTGAGAGGGGTGCAACACTACACTTTCCTCCCGGTGCGGAGATTGTGCGCATCCACCGCAGCGATCACGTTCAGCAGGCCGGCCACAACGATGAAGCGGGTGCCATAGTCGGCCGTCGTGACTTGCGCAAGGTCGGTCCCGAGTCCCATCGCGCGGCTCGCAAAGTAGAGCAGGCCGTTCCCCAGGTCGCCGGCGAGAGTGAGCAGATCGAGGATGTCGTGAGCGCCTCCGTAAAGCCTGCCCTGCATGGCGATCCCGATTGCGAACATGCCGAGAATGGATGCGGCCAGCAGGGCTCCGCGGCCCCACTTGCGCAGCAGAAAATGGCCGCCGCCCGGCACCAGCCAACCGACAATGAGGGGAAGATACACGAATCCCTGCTGAGAACCCTGCGCCGCTTTGGTTTTCTGTCCCGTTGCCATTCTTTTTGACTATATCGCACGAGGGCAGGGAAGAGTGTCAGGGAATGGGGCGAGGGATTTCAGTTGCCCGTGGGAATGATTCCGGCATTCTCGACCATGAGGATCACGGTTCGCCGGGGAGCGCGGGTGCGGTGCACCACTGTGCGTGGAACAACGAACCCCTGACCCGGATTGAGCTCGACGGTACGATCCTGAAGGTCAATGAGCAGGGTGCCCTCAACGACGTAGAAGAACTCATCATCCTCGTCGTGTTTGTGCCAGTGGTACTCGCCCTCGATGATGCCGACGCGGACAACCGAATCGTTGACCTTGCAAAGGGTCTGATTGAACCACTTGAACTCACATGCGTCAGCGAGGGCCTTGACGTCGATGGTTTCAAGCGGGCCGTGAAGGATGTTCAAGCGCGTTTCATAGGGGAAGGCTGCCGTCGCGTCGGGCATAGTGTGCTCCTGCGCCAAGAATAATGCCAAGGTCGGCGAGTGTCATCTAACCCTGCCCCTGACCCCTGCCCCCTGATCACCGATCACTGACCCCTGGGTCAGATCCTGACCAGTTCGCGCTGCAGAGCGCCGGTGACCCACGCCTTGCCCGGAGCGGTGATCATATCAACTTCGCTGCGCACGCCAAACTCGGGCAGGTAGATTCCGGGCTCGACCGAGAAACACGTGTTGGGCAGGATGCGGCGGACGTCGTGGGTCTCGAGGTTGTCGAGGTGCGCGCCTGAGCCGTGCAGTTCTTTTGAGATATTGTGCCCGGTGCGGTGAGTGAAGTATTCACCGAATCCAGCCGCATTAATTACGTTGCGGGCCGCATCGTCGCCTTCATAGCCGCAAATCGGCCGTCCTTCGGCGAAGGCCTTTTCGATAGCAGCAATGGCTGCGTCGCGGGCATTGCGGACCGTCTCAAAAACAAGCTGCTCGCGCTCGGTCGGCTCGCGGCCAACAACACCGGTCCAGGTAATGTCGTAATAGAGGCTGCCTGGCGTGTCGACGCGTCCCCACATGTCGATGAGGACGAAGTCGCCTTCATGAATAGGGGCGCACTTCTCCGCAGTCGGCTCATAGTGCGAGTCAGCGGAGTTGGCATTCACGCTGACATCGGGGCCATGTTCCCAGGTGAGGCCGTCGCGTCGCATGGCTTGCTGCAGCCATTCAACCATCTGGAACTCGGTGACGCCGCCGTTGCGCACCCGTCGACCCATCTCAAGCCATGCCTCGGCGAGAATTGCATCAATGGCCTTCTGAGCAACCGAGTGGCTTGCAATCTGCTCCCCGGACAAGACAGCTTCAAACTGGCTCACCATGTCCGCTGAACTGACGATCTGCTTGCCCAGGCTGCGCAGAAACTCGACTGTACCGGCGTCGACCATGGAAACGTACATGATTGCGTTGTTCGGCGAGTATTGCATCGCAATGCGGCGACTATCGGCCAACATGGCTTCGAGGCCGGTTGCGAGCTCCTGCCAGCTTGAATAGAGGCCCTTGTTCCCCGGCAATGCGTCCAGGCGAAACTGCTCGATGCGGTGTACGAGCTTGCGCGGCTCACCTTCAGCCGGCACGTAGTAGTACCAACGCCGGGTGATGAGGGCGCTGCTGTCGACGCCAAGGATGCGTTCGGCGATGGGATCGCGATGGTGGTGGTCGTAAAAAAGCCAGCCGTCATGGCCGGCGTCGCGGATGGCCGCCTGCATTGCTTCAAGATTCATAGGTGAAATCCTACACGCGCCGGGAGTGGCAGATCAGCACGGGAAAGCCAGGTCTCGCAATTGAGACCCGGGAATAAACGCAAGATTCTTGCGAAGATTGTTAGAGGCTGGCGAGTGCTTCGGCCTGTCCTGGGAAAAGACCGGCGTATTTGGTGATGCCCACCATGGTGAAGACCTTGACGAAGTGCGGAGAGAGGCCGAACGCGGCGACTTTCTGGCCGGAGTTCGAGGCTTCAATCAGCAACTGAATTACCAGGGCAATGCCGCTGGAGTTGATGTAGTCGACCTTGGTGAAATCGAGCAGGATGAGTTTCACCTGGCCCTTCGGAAGGGCTTGATAGGTGCCGAGCACGGCATCTTTCGAAGTGCTGGCAATGTCCCCTTCAAAGCGGAGTACGGACACCGGTAATCCAGCCGGGGAAGTGAGCTGTTCAACGCGGGACTTGGTTTCGCTCTGCACGATCGATCGTCTCCCTAATCTCTTGGTTAATCTGCATCCTTGTCCAACCGGATTACCAGCCGGACATAACTGCTTCTGCCATCGGACCCCGCGACCCATTCCGCCTCATCGACCAGGGCCTGGATCAAAAACATTCCCATTCCGCGAGGGTCTTCCTCGCCGTGCATCTTGCGATCGATATCGGGCTTGGCGGGCTGACTTTTCATGCCCTTGCCGTCGTCGATGACTTTGACTTCTAATGAGTCAACGCCGGCCGAGAGGACAACGCCGACAGAAAGCTTTTCATTGAGGCGATTGCCATGCTCGATTGCGTTGATGCAGGCTTCGGCGACCGCTGTCTTCAAATCTTCAACGCGATCTTCGCGAAAGCCCATCAATTTGGCCACAGATGCGGCCGTACTCATTGCCACTTTTTCGAAGCCCATCCGGGAGGGAAGCCGGACCTCAACGTTCGTGGTCTTTTTCTCGCTCATGCCGGCATCTCCGGGGGACTGGTCCGCCGGCACAGCGCCAGTGCGGTCATGTCGTCTCCCTGCGGACCCCCTTGAGAGAACTCAGTTAAAGATGTCCACAATGCATCGAGAATACCATCAGCCTTCTCGCAGGGGCACTTAGAAAATTCATCTAAAAGGCGTTCCGAGCCATATTCTTCATCGCCCTGGAACACCTCGGTGAGTCCGTCGGTATAGAAAAGGAGACGCGAGCCGGGGGCGAAGTTAGCCCGCTCAATCGAATACTGAATGCCGGGAATGAGGCCAAGGGGCGTTCCGGCAGCGTTGAACTCGTGCGCCGTGCCATTGGATTCGACCAGGAAGCCGGGGTTGTGGCCGGCGTTGACCACCTCCATTTCGCCGTCTTCCGGGTGCAGGCGCAGGAAAATGGCGGTCACATAGCGTCTGCGGGCTTCGTCCCCCTCAGCCCAGTGGTGCTGATTCATGCGCGTTGCCAGCTCATCGAGGGGCATGCCACTCACTGCCATGGCGCGGAAGGCCGAACGGAAGCTCGTGGCCATGATTGCGGAAGCCAGGCCTTTGCCGGCCACATCGGCGACAGCGAGCAAGATGCTGCCATCGGGTTGCTCGACGATATCGAGGTAATCGCCGCCCACCTCGTAACAGGTGACAGAACGGAAGCTGACCGAGTAGCCCTCAATATCCGGCAGCTGCTGGGGCAGCAGCGAGCGCTGGATGAGGCGCGCAGCATCCAGGTCCTGCTGAACCCGGGCAAACTCGACATTGCGCTTGTGATTGCGGGCATTTTCAAGCGCGACGGCTGCCTGCAGCGCCAGGCCCTCAATAAAGTCCGATTCGTAGAGCGTAAGTTCGCGACCGTCGGGCGCGGCAACCACGAGGTCGGTCATCGGTTTGCCGTCGCGGTCCTCGAGAGAGAGGCGCAGCACGCCCGGGGCGTCTTCGGCTACAAAATCTCCATAGGCGAGACCGGTGCCGGTGAACATGGCGCCCGCCATCTCCAGCTCGCGCACAACAATCCGGAGCACCTGCTCCAGAACCTCTTCTTCGCGAATCGTGGAGTGAACCTGCCGGCTGGCCTCAAGAAGCGCCTGCAGGCGCGCAACCTGCTGCTGCAGGTCGATGGTCTCATCATTTCCAGGGATTTGGAGCCCGGTTGCCATGCGCCAACGCCTCCGTGGAATCCCACTCTACCATGGCTTCGCGCCTGCTGGCGAAGGCGTTACGGGCCAGACGCAAGATTTCCCGGTCGACGGCCCGCATACCACCGGTTTCAAGGATCCGGCACGCGGGGGCGCCTCTCTGATGATGGATACTCAGGACGTGCGCGCCGCAATCTTCATGGCTCTCTCCGTGGCAAGCTTGATCGGATCCTGCTGCGTTGCCCAACCAGCGCCGACATGGAACGCCGCTGTTGCTCAGGCGGCGAAGATCGCGCCCGACGCACGCCTCCTTGTGCTTGACATGGAATCGGGCCGCTTGCTGGCCTCGGCACAACTGGCCGAAGCAGCCCGCACCCTGGCTGAGCCGGGGTCGACTCTCAAGCCGCTTGTTCTCTACGGACTGATCGCCGCTGGGCGATGGGATCCCAATCGGCGGATTGCCTGCTCGCGCAAGCTGCGTATTGAGGGCCGCTCGCTGAATTGCAGTCATCCCGCCATGGATCCGATGGACGCGCGCGAGGCGCTGGCCTGGTCCTGCAATATGTATTTCGCCGCCGTCGCAGGCAGTTTGAAGCCAGGTGAACTCCACAGCCTGCTGGCTCCGACGGGCCTTCTGAGCCAGACCGCGATCGCCCCCGAGGAAGCGACAGCGCTGTTTCGCGATCCGAGGACGACGGAGGAAGCACAGCTCACGCTCTTGGGCGTCGACGGAATTCGCGTGTCTCCGCTGGAACTTGCCGAGGCGTACCGAAATCTTGGACAGAAACTGGCGGCGCATCCCGACGACCTGGCGGCCCGGATCGTCAAAGCGGGTCTGGCCGACTCCGCAAGCTTCGGCATGGCGGGGAATGCTTCGCTGGGAGGCGTTCCGGTTGCCGGCAAGACGGGCACGGCGAACGGGTCTGCCGGCGCCCAATCGCACGGCTGGTTTGCCGGACTCGTACCCGCGGAAGCTCCGCGCGTGGTCGTGGTTGTTTATCTGCCGACGGGTCACGGCGCCGACGCAGCGCGCGTAGCGGCGGAGTTGCTCGGCCATTCGCCGCTCAGGTCGGCGCTGCCATGAGGATCGATTGGCGAGTGCTGCTCGGCGTCCTGCTCTTCGCACAGGGCGCCTTGGCGCAGAACGGGGCACCGCCGGCGACTCTGCGCGTTGGGCTTTGGACACTTTGGCATGACAAGCAGGTAACTTTGTCGCCGGCTTCAGGTGTCTCCGCAAATCTGCGTCTTTGCGCGACGTGCGCCGCCAGACCGATCAAGGAAGCTGTCCTGATCAAGACGAAGAACAACGCTCTGATCATCCCGGGCAAGATAAACGCCAGCGAACTCTTCGTCTCCGGTGCCACAACCCTTGAGGCGCATCACGAAAAAGTGACGCTGCAATCCCCGTTGAAGATCTCATCGCGCAATGGGCAGTTGATTCTCGCGGTCACGCTGCCAACCGAAACCTACGTCGAGCGGGTGGTGGCAAGCGAGTCGGGTCCGGCCGACAGTCTGGAGTCACTGCGAGCGCTGGCCGTTGTGGTCCGGTCCTTTGCGCTTCACCAGAAGCACGGACACGCGGACTATGACTTGTGCGACTCAACCCACTGCCAGCTGCTCCACTGGGAGAACAGCGCCGAGCGCAGGGCCGCGGCTCACGCGGCGACGCTCTCAACGGCCGGCGAGACGCTTTGGTATCGAGGGCAGCGAGCAGCCGCCTGGTTCCATCAAAATTGCGGTGGACGAACAGCCGCGCCCGCTGAGGTTTGGTCCAAATCAACAACCGGGCAACGTGCAGCGAGCAGGCCCATGCCCTGGCTGGTCTCGCACGCTGACCCGTATTGCACGCGCGACGGAGTGCGCGAGTGGTCTGACAATCTGTCGCGCGCAGATTTGGCCTCTGCACTCGCGAATCAAGGCCTGGTGCGGCCAGGTTGGAGCACGCTCACCGTTGCGCGGCGCGGCGCATCGGGGCGCGCGGTGACTCTGCTCGCTGGTTCGACGGAGATCTCGGCCGAGGATTTTCGGTTGGCTGTCGGTCGCACCATGGGATGGGGTCACATCCTAAGCACCTGGTTTGAGATTACGCAGCAGGGTGATCGGTTCGCGTTTCACGGGCGTGGCTCAGGACATGGCGTAGGGCTCTGCCAGGCAGGCGCGGCCGCGATGGCGGCGCAGGGACGGGAAGCCGGTCAGATCCTGGCGGAATATTTTACCGGCGCGACGGTTGCCGATGAGTCGACCGGTCAGGCGTGGCAAAGCTTCGCGGGGAAGGGCCTCATCGTGCAATCGCTTGTCGCCGAAGACTCAACACTGATGCCCGTGGTGAACAGTGCATTCGCCGACGCTGAAGCGCGAGCCGGATTCGAGCCCGCCGGCGTGATCACCGTGCGAACCTATAGGACCACTGAAGGTTTCCGCAACGCCACACTCGCGCCGGGTTGGGTAGCGGCGTTTACCGAAGGGACTGCGATTGCCACGCAGCCCTTGGCGACTTTGTCGCAGCGAAAGTTGCTGGCGCCGACGCTGCGGCATGAGTTTCTGCACGTGATCCTCGAGCAGCACTCTGCGCCGGCCACCCCGTTGTGGCTGCGCGAAGGGCTCGTGGAGTTTCTGGCGGATCCGCATCAGGGGACGAAGACTCCGGGGCCTGGACCGGCGCTCTCTTTGGATCAAGTGGACAGTGCGCTCAGCCACGCGCACTCAGAGGCGGAGTCGGCTGCCGCGCATCGTGCTGCAAGTTGGTACGCGGCTCGTCTTGTCAGTCGCTATGGCAAGTCGCAGACGATGGCCTGGCTGCAGAGCGGTCTTCCGGCCTCTGCAGTGGCCGCGCTGGCTCAGGAAAACATTCGAGCACACTGAGCGGGCGAGCGCCTTCAGGCCCGCGCCGCCATCCGCATACGATATTCTTCCCTCGATGCGTCAGACCCTGTCCGTAGCCATGATCGCCATGAACGAGGAGGCGAATCTCGCGCGCACGCTCGAGACCGTCAAGTGGGCCGATGAGATCATCGTGGTCGACTCGGGATCGCGCGATCGCACCCTCGAGATCGCTGAATCCCTCGGGGCCAAGACCAGCTATCACGCATTCGGCGGTCACGGAGAACAGAAGAACGTCGCCCTCGATCTGTGCACGTCGGACTGGATTCTGCTGCAGGATGCGGACGAGCCGCTGACGCCCGAGTTGCAGGCAGAGATCCAGCAGCTTCTCGCGGGAAACCCGCAGTTCAACGCGTATTGGATTCCGCGACTGAACCTTTATTTCGGAAGATGGATCCGCCATGGCGGATTCTATCCGGACCATAAGCTGCGGCTCTTCCGGCGCGGAACCGCGCGTTTGAGCGAAGGCGTCGGCCCGCACAGCACGCCGCAGTTCGATGGGCCCAAAGGAACGCTGAAGCACGACATGCTGCACTACGCCTATCCCACGCTCGATATCTATCTCGAGCATATGAACCGCTACAGCTCAGAGATTGCGCAGCTTCTCTATCAACGTGGACGAACGAGCAAGTCGCTGCCCGCGTTCTTAGTTAACTGCGTTGCGAACCCCGTTGCGACCTTTATCTATAACTACTTTTTTCGCCTCGGATTTCTTGATGGCCGCGAGGGCCTGCTGCTGCACATCAATCATTCCGTGTATATCCACTCCAAGTTCATCAAGGCCTGGTGGCTGGGGAAGACCAAGGCTTGAAGAGAGTCTTCGCAAGGGCCGAAATTCTCAAAGCAAACCCGCTGTCATCCTGAGCGAACGGGGCCCCAAGCGTACTTCAGCTTGGGGGTGGTGAGTCGAAGGATCTGAGGTTGTCTTTCACCGACTTCAGACTCGCCCAACTACGGCTGTTCGTCCTCCGGCGGCGGAATCTTCTCGGCCGCAGAACGGACATCTGTGCGCGGGCCGATCCCCACCGGCGCGAACGCGAACTCTTCCTCGGGCGGAGGGGCCGGTCTTTGCTTCGCGAACAGCGACGCGCAGAAAGCCAGCGCGACGAGCCAACAGCCCATCGCCAGCAAGTAAGCACAGGCGAGCTTCAAACCAACACTCCAGACCTGCGCGTGGACCGTTCCTTTTGGATCAGCGGAGAAGAGATGCGTGGGCAGCGCGATCGCGAGCAAAGCAGCCGGGATCATAAACGCCCACCAGCGCCAGTTCCAGAGAATGCGAATGATCCGCCGAACAGGCAGGCGCAAACCCCACTGGGCGCTGGCAACGGACCACACGATGAGCTTGGCGGGCATCGCGATCCAGCGCAGTGCCCACTCGATCCAGGTAAGCCAAAGCGTGATGTGCGCGAAGGTCAGGAATTTCGATCGTGCGCTCGCAGGCGCTTCGGAGTTGAGATAACCGGCCCACTGCCAGATATGGTCGTCGCACCAGTCGAGAAAAACCCAGAAGGCCGCGCCAATCGCGATCCAAATCACCAATGTCAGTGCGCCCCATACAAGCTTGACGCGGTTCCCCTCGTCGTCAGCCAGGGCGCGCATCGTCCCCGCCTGCAGTTCGAGCACGCAGATGCCAAGCAGCACCGGAACGAGAAGAGTGAAGGCGACCTGCCAGCCATAGCGATCCGGCAAGCGCGTCCACAGAATGCCGGCAAGCAGCAGAATCTGCATGCCGATAATCTGCCCAATCACCCAGCCCCATTGACCGGCCAGTCTCGCAAACGTCCCTCGGGTACGGTTCATTGCTGCACCTCCAGCGTTGCCGGATCGCTGGTCGCGTTGACATCGCTCTGATACATCGGGCCGGTCTGCGCCGGACTGATCTGGTACTTGCCGGGGTTTACAACCTTGAGCAGATACATGTATTCGCGCCTGCCGCTGAACTCGGTATTGAAGAAAGCCGCGCGATCATCATGGAACTCGCGGCGCGTAAACCAGTCTGCCCACCAGCTTGGCTTGTTGTTCACGTTGTAAAGCTCCGGATGATCGAGGAACTCGGTTCCTGCGGGAATCGGATCTTCGGCGAGCAGATACTTCCAGTCCGTTCCGTTCACCGCCAGCCGCACAGCGATGATATCGCCCACATGAACAGGCCCGGCTACCGAAGCAAGGTCATAGGTGATTGGGTCGGTCGGCTTGTCCTGTTTCTTCTTCAGCAGGTAATAGTCGCGCGTCAGGTTGAGCGCGAGCTTCTCCTGCTGGAAGAGCTTCTTGTCGGCGGAATACCATGCCGCTTCGGTCGACCAGTATGTGATTCCGTTCCCGCTCTTGCGAAAGGTGACCTGTCCGCCCGTGCCCGATTGCGCAGGAGGAACCTTGATCTTCCACGGCTCCGCGAGGGCATCGGCCGGCGCAAAGTGATGACGGCCAATGCTTGTGCCGTTCACCAGCACTTCGACATCCGAGGAGTTGGCCAGCTCGCCGCTCAAGGCGAGGTAGTCCGTCAGTCCCTGGATCACCATGGAGGTTTGCTTGGTCGAGTACCAGTAGTCGCCACTGCGATTCTTGGCCAGATAGGCTGCGGCTTTTGTAAGCAGCCCGCTCGATGGATCTTCCCTTGCGATCAATTTAAGAGCGAACGCCGTTGTCTCCGAAGATGTGTCGCCCCACTCGTCAATCAGCTCGTCGTAGTTGCCCGACCACCAGGCGTCAGCGTCGGAGGTCTTGGCCTTTTTCTCCAGGAGCTGGGCCGCGGCCTTGGCGCGCGTGTCGCCCCTGTTCACCATGGCCAGGCCGAGAAGAGCCAGCCCCTCATCAGAAAGCTTTCCGCGTGCGTTCCACGCCTTGTCCAGCGTCGCGTGCGGAACCTCGCCGGTAGTCGAAAGCGCATAGGCCGCGTAGGCCCGCAGGTCGCCGATCATGTCGGGATGCATTTCGAGCTGCGTCCCCAACCACACTCGACCCCTCTTGAGCCGGCCTTCATCGATAGTGTAGCCGGCCAGCTGCGCCTGTCCCATGCCGCTGATGACGTACGCGGTCATGAACACGCGGCTGTCGTCATTGGGCCACCATCCCCACCCACCGTCGTCATGCTGATACGTATAGAGGCGCTCAAGTCCAGCCCTGACCATGTCGTTCAGAGTGGCGCGATCGATAGGCGGCTTGAGGTGCAGCTTGTCGACCGCCTGGGCCACGATGACGTCGGGCAGGAAGCTCGACATCGTCTGCTCCGTGCATCCCCACGGGTAGCCGGTCAGGTAGTCGAGCGCTTCGAAGACCGTCCCCGCAACAGACGGTGCGACCGTGATAGTGAGCGCCCGCGTTCCAGCGTCCGATCCCGCGGGATAGCTGTAGCTCCATGTGCCCTGGCCGTTCCCTGAATACACAACGCCTGACCCCGCAGCGCGTTGTTTCACGCCGAAAGGCAGAACCGGCAGCGTCATCTCAAGCGCGTCGCTCTCTTCGTTGGTCAGCGCCTTGGCGGTGAGCACCGCGTTGCCGGTGGTGTGGGCCTTCATCCGCCACTCGACGAAGTTCTCTCCCTTGGCGGGGATGGAAACCTTCTGCGATTGGCCATTGAGAACCTCGAGGCCCGCGACATCAAGAGCGAACGTCACGTCCTTTTCGGTCTCGAGATAGTTATGCGCGATCACGCGCAGCGTAACTTCGTCGCCCTGGCGGAAGAAGCGGGGAGCGGCGAGACGCACGATGAGATTCTTGCGCACGAGCACGCGCGTCACCACGCCGCCGGCTTTGCCGTCATCGGTCATGCCGCGGATCGTGGTGCGCCAGGTCGTGAGCGCGTCTGGGAAGTTGAACTCCACGCGCGCATGGCCATCCGGTCCTGTCCGCACCGTGGGGTTCCAATAGGCAGTATCGGGAAATGCCTTGCGTACCTTGGGCACCACGAGATCGGATCCCGGCTTGACCTGGGCAAGTCGCGGATGGAACATCGCCGCGCTGGCCAGCAGGGGGCTGTTCAACCCCGCGCGCCCCGAGAAGTAAAACTCAAACGAGCTTTGCGGATTGAGATAGATGTTGTGCTTCGGATAGAACGACGCGACGATGTTCCCGCTCATGTCGGGGCGAACCGAATAAAGCGCTTCATCCACCTCCCCGAAGCTCAGATCAGCCTGGACCGGCTTGCCCTGCGCATCGACGGCGAGCACATCGAAAACGCCCTTTTCGCCGGGAAGATACTTCGCCTTATTCGCGGTCGCCGTGATAGTGAGAGTGCGCTCAACAGTCGGGACCGAAAGGCTCTTCTGCGCGGTGCTCACCTGGTTGTCGTGCACGATGATCGCATTGATCACGAGATTCGGCTGCGCGGTCTGCGTGATGGGCACATCAAAGGCGTAGCTCGCGCTGGTCGCGTGCAGCACGCTCTTCCACTGGATGCTGTCGCCCTCGGCCGTGACGACGGCCCACGCCTCCGGCATCCCGGTCACGAGCAGCAGATGCGCCGTATCGCCGACCTTGTAAGACTTCTTGTCCGCGACAATCTGCACCTGCACATTCTGATTCTGGTCGAAGAAAGCTCCGTTCCCATTCCAGACCCAGATCCACGTCTTGCCTTGGACAGTGCGCTTCTCCGGCGTGACGGCGCTGGCCGTGATCTGGAAGTCACCCGTTCCAAGATTGCCGGGCAGATCGACGAAGATGGTGCCGTCCGCGCCAGTCGTGGCATCGCGGCTCGTCACAGAAGTCTCGCTGTGCTGGCGGGTCGTTGAGTCCCAATGCTCGATGTTGACGGCGACGTGAACCGGCGTCTGGATCGGCTTGCCGTCATAGTCGACGGCCGTCACTTTGATGCGCGCCGCCTGGCCCTGTTCGAGCACATAGCTGGTGGGCTCGGCTTCGATGCGGAATGATCCATAGGTCGCGAGAACCGTCGAGTGCCCTGCGACTTCACGATTCGCCGCATCCGTCACCCGCGCTTCAATGCGGTAGTCCTTGTCTTCGTGCTTGCCGTCGATGGCGACAGGGAGCGCAACGCTCAGGCGGCCGTTCGCGTCCAGCATGCCTTCCTTCTCCTGCTCCTCAGTCGCGCCGTAGGTGTCGTCAATCTCCTGGCCTTCTTCGCCCGCATCTGCATTCGCGTCGGGTCCGTCACTCTCGTCTTCATCCCCCCACCAATAATGCGTTGAGGTGTGCACGACGTATTTCACCTTTGCTCCCGCGACAGGCTCGCCGAAGAAATACTTCGCTTCAATCGTCGCCTGAATCGTGTTGCCCTGCAGAATCCGCTGGGCAGTCGGTTTGACGGTGACCTGGTACTCCGGCTTCTTGTACTCCTCCACATAGAAATCGCCGTTGCCATCAGCATCGAGGCCGTCGCGAACCAGCGCGATTCCGTAGTAACCGAGCGCTGTGTCGGTCTCGAGATTGATGTCGGTCGTCACGGTGCCGTGCGCCGAGACGGGCAGGTCCTTTTTCGTGATCTCCTTGCCGTCGGGAGCAGTCACACGCAGAGTCAAAGTCTTGTCGGTCGGCAGCAGCAGAGAATCGCCGACGCGCTTGCGAACCACCGCCTTGATATGAACGGTGTGCCCCGGGCGATACACGGGCCGATCGGTATAGATGTAAGCGGCAAGATCGGTCGTGCGCGCTTCGTTGTAATAGCCCCAGGGAGTGACAATCGCGTCGTCGTCGCCGTGGCGCGCGAGAACCCAGACAGTCTCCGAGTCAGGGTCGGAGTGCGTTGAATCGGGCGCGGGATTTAAAGTGGCCATGCCGTCGTCGCCGGTCTGCGCCGCGGCCTGCTGCTTCTTGTTCGCCCAATAAACCACCTGGGCCGAACCAATCGGCGCGCCCGTCTTGCGATCCGCAACATAAACGCTGGTTTGCTTGCCGATCGCTCGCTCGATCAGCGCGATGCGGGTGACCAGCACGACGGTGTAGGCCTTGTAGGTGCCGTCCGTCGCTTCGACGAGATAGACGCCGGAGCCGAGGCCGTCGATCGGCAGTTGCTGCGTTTCGCTCACCAGGTTGGGCGGCGTTTCGAGCTTCCAGCGAGCCACCAGTTGCGCCGAGTTGAGCACCGGAACCTGCGCGAACTGGGTGGCGCCCACCACCTTGCTGCGCTTGCCAAGCTTGGCCTGGTCTTCGCGGAAGCTGTCCCGCGCCTCGTCGGTGAACTGGCCGCGAAAAAAGCTCCGAACCATCCACCAGAGGTGCGCCTTGAAGTCGTGCAGGCGTTCGATCCAGGTTTTTTCGTCGATCTTTTCGGGAGGACCAAAGCTCGTTTCGCCGAAGCTGTGCAGGTCTTTCAGGCCGGCGAAGAATTTTTCGGGGTCCTGCACCTTATAAACCCGAAACTCAAGCTCAGGAACATTGCGGGCGTAGAGCTGGATCTTGACGCTTTCTCCAGGTGCGAAGGTGCGCGTGCTTGAAAGCGAGAAGGAGCGCGCTTCGACTTTGGCAAAGGCCTGCCGGTTCAACCCCAGGCCGAGCACCAGCAACAACGAAGCTGCACCAACAAGCCGACGCGCGTTCATAAGTTCCCTCGCAAAATATTCCACCGGTAGACGCCAAGAAAGTTTGGATTCGACGGCACGGGGCGCCACGCAATCTGGGGATGGTCGAGGAGCTCGGCCATCGAGACGCGGCGCAGCTCGCCGGCTTTGCCGTGGTCTTCCCCGGTGTCGTAGACAACCGCGGCGTTTGAGCCCGTGCGCGTGACGATCATCGAGTGCCACGGCGACGACTGGCCAAACTGGCGGTAGAACAGCAGGTCCCCGGGCTGGGCCTGGTGCACGTCGCGCGTCACGCGATAGGCGTTGAATTCGACCAACGTCTTGGCGTCGGCAAACTGGGCGAAGGCGCCGTTCGATGCGTCGGCCGGTTCGAAACTGCCGGGTTGCACGCGATACAAGGCCGCGCCCAGCGGTGTATCCGGATAGTGCCAGGCGCGAATCTCACCGGGCAGAGCATCCACCTGCATGCCCGACTCGACGAACCACGCGTCGTTGTGGCGCTTGAGGGCCTCGCGGTAGGCGTAGCGCAGCAGGCTGGCGCAGTCGTTGATCTCGCCAGGCAGTTCGTTTCTTGGCCGCACCGCCTGGAACTCTGCAATCGTGACGAACCATTGGCGAAAGGCTGCCTGGTCGGCTGGATCGGTGAGGCGCAGAAAGTCGGGCGTGCCGTCGTTGAAGCGATCGGTCCATGGACCGTTAATTGCCGAAGAACCGTTCGTCGGACTGGACTGCTTCTCGGCCCTGGCCGCCGTTGCGACATGGATTGTGGTACGCGAGCGCGGCAGCAGCCGGCGAAGCGGAGTGACGGCAAGCCGCAAGCCGAAGGCGGCGACGATCGCCACCACGGCGCTGAGAGCAATCCAGCGGATCGAGCCAGGTTTTGCCGGAGCCGTAATCAATGCGTGAGAGTCCGCGCCAATCTTACCGCGAATTTTGATTGTGCAACGAAGCCCGGAACGAAAGAATTTTTGCGCCGCATCAAGATGGTTCGCGGCGACGTGCGAGCGATCCGGAATTTGAGCCAGAAGACAGAAAAGCCCTTCGACTCGTCTCGAAGGGCCTCTCTACCAATTCGGTCAATTCAGTTACGCGACTACCGTTCTCGCCGGCTTTGAGCCGATCAGCCCGTAGTACGCAATGTAGAGGTAGCAGATGATCGGCACCACGAAAGAGTGCTGGATGCCCATCTTGTCTGCCAGAAAGCCAATGAGCGGAGGGATAACCGCGCCGCCGACCACCGCCGTCATAATCAGCCCCGAGCCCTTGCTGGTCATCGGTCCCAGTCCAGCGATGCCCAGCGTGAAGATGTTGGGGAACATGACCGAATTGAAGAAGCCGCAGAGGACCAGCGTGGCAATGGCCACCGTCCCGCTCGTAAACATTGAGATGGTGATGAGAATGCGGCGGTAATGCCGAAGATGCCGAGAAGCTTGCCGGCTTTGACTTTGGTCATGATGCCGGCGCCCAACAGGCGGCCCACCAGCGCGCCGAACCAGTAAAGCGATACCAGGAACGAAGCAGTCTTGGCGGTGCTGATGCCCTGCTGGTTGAAGTAGTTCACCGCGATCGAAGCCAGTCCCACCTCAACGCCGACATAGAAGAAGATGCCGAGGGCGCCGAGCACCGTGTGCTTGTAGCTGAAGATGCTGCGGCCGAGGACAGGATCGCCTTCCTTGCCGGGACGGAAGGCCTGCGTCTGCTCCACGTGCGGCAGATGCATGAAAGCCACAGCGAGGCCCAGCAGCAGCAGACCGGCGGCAATCAGCATGTAGGGTATGCGCACCGTGTCGGCCACCTGCGACTGCGTTGCATCCGGGCCGAGATCGGTGAGGATGTACGCGCCGGCAACCAGCGGGGCGATGGTGCCGCCGATGGAGTTGAATGCCTGGGCCAGGTTCAGGCGGATGGAGGAGCTGGAGTCCGGCCCGAGAATCGATACATACGGATTGGCCGATGTCTGCAGAGCTGTCACGCCCGCTCCAACAACGAAGACCGCGGTGAGGAAGAGCGGGAAGCTCACCATTTTGGCGGCGGGAATGAAGAGCAGGCAGCCCACCACCTGAATAAACAGCGAAACAACCATGGTTCTCTTGTAGCCGATGGTTTCAATCAGCTTTGAAGTCGGCGCCGAGAACACGAAGTAAGCCAGAAAAAAGGCCGACTCGGCCAGCATGGCCCATGCGAACGCCGAGCGTGAAGATAGCCTTCAGGTGCGGCACCAGCGCCATGTTCAGGTTGGTGATGAACCCGAAGATGAAGAACAGCGCTGTGACCGTAATGAACGGCACCAGGTACCCGGGCGAAGTTAGCGCCGACGATTGTTTTGTTTCAGTTGCCATGAGTGTTCCCCGCTTCCTCAAAAAATTGAGCCCGGTAAGGGCTCGTCTCGGCGCTCCGGTTGCTTGACCCAACCCGATCCGCTCCCGGCGCTCTCTCCCCGTTGGTTGCCCGGGCCAGAGCCGTCGGCTTTTTTGCTGCACACAACACTATACGGAAAACCCTTCGCTGGGGAAGGGCTGCAGGCCTTACCTCCCCTCCAGCCTGGGTTCCTACCATCCACAGGCCGCCTTCCGTTATCCTTAAAGCAAACCGAGGTGCACGATTGGCCACCACAACCATCACCAACGCCAAGTTGAAGAAGGTTCTGGCAGCTCTGGAAGAGAACTGGCATGCCGAGGTGGAGGCGTACCGCACCTACCTCACCCTGGCGGAGCGGGATACGGACCCGGTGCGCGCGCAGGTGCTGCGCCACCTGGCCAGCGCAGAGTGGGAGCACGCTGCCTTGTGGCGGGGCCGCATTGTCGAGCTGGGCGGCGCGGAGCCGGTCTATCGCGGCAATGCCGGCGGCGAGGCGGACTCGCTGGCCAAGCGGGCCGGCGGCGTCAAGCTGGCCCTGCAGCGCCTTGAGATTGAAGAGAGCCGGCACATCGCCAGCTATGGCGAGCAGTTAAAGGCGCTCGGCGACGAGGGCTCCATCGCCATTCTCGATCACGTCATCGAGGACGAGAAAGACCACTATCGCGAACTGGGCTCTCTGCTGCGCGGTCACTACACCCCTCCGGCGGGCGCGCCCAAGATCGATGCCAAGGCGGTTCTCGAAGAGATGCTGGCCAAGCGCGAGAAGGGCCGCAAGCAGCCCGGCGCCTGGATCGGGGATGCGATCTATGGCGTCAACGACGGACTGGGCGCCATCTTCGGCATCGTGTCGGGTGTTTCGGGCGCCACCCTGAATGACCCGGCGCATACCAGCCAATATGTTCTGCTCGCCGGGCTTTCAGGAATGATTGCATCGGCTCTCTCCATGGGTTCGGGTGCGTATCTGGCGGCCAAAAGCAACCGCGAGATCTACCAGGCTGAATTGGCGCGCGAGCGCGAAGCCATCCAGATGAACGGCCCCGAGGCGCAGGAACTTCTTTCGCTCTACTACCAGGTGAAGGGAGTGCCCGCGGACGACGCGCATCACATGGTCGAGCACATCGCCAGCGATCCTGAGCAGCTTTTGCGTGCGCTGGCCAGCGAGCGGCTGGGTTCCTCCGAGGAGGCGCTGTCGAATCCTCTGGTCTCGGCAAGTTCCGGAGCACTGTCGACGGCCGTCGGGGCAGCGATCCCGATTATTCCCTTCTTCTTTATGAGCGGCTTGAGCGCGGTGATTGCGGCGGCGGTCATCTCCTTGCTGGCTCACTTTGCCGTGGGCGCGGCCAAGAGCTTGATTACCGTGCGCTCGTGGTGGTCGTCAGGGTTCGAGATGACGGTTGTCGGCGCGGTTGAGGGCGCGGTCACCTACGGCATCGGCATCCTGCTGGGCAAGGGCGGCGTTTAACCGGGTGCTTTTTCGGTCACAACTGGATTGAGTTGGACACCGGCAATTTTGGCGGCTTTGCGGAGGGCGAGAGTGCGCTCCCGCTCGGTGAGGTGTTGTCGAAACTTCGGGCCATTCCAGGTGGGCATCGCTTCGATGATGATGCGTACCGTGGCGGAGATGGACATGTTGTGTTGGGCGGACCAGATGCGGGCCCGGGTGTAGTTTTCGTCGGAAACCGTAACCGTGACATTCTTCATTTTTTCTCCTTGGATTGATGGATTGATGATTTGGGGGGTGATGATTTGTGGCAGGGAGTTTCTCAGGAAGCTCCATGCGGATGCTTTCCGCGCAAGAAATCCCGTGAAACTGTGGAGGGGGTGTCTGCAGCCCGCTGATTTTGTGAGGCTTCGGAGGGGTTCACAGTTTCACAGCCGTTTTTGAGGATCTTTTTTTTGTCGGGTCCCTTGCAGAACCCCGGTCTCAGAATCGAGACCGGGGGCACCCTGCTCTGGGCGCTTCGCTCGTCTGGCTCTTTTCCTGCACCCCTCTTGGGGTTCAGCTTTTTCTGCGCAGAAAAAAATTACTGAATCTTCATTCGGTTGGGTTTAGCGCCCAAACCGCCGCAAAATCCTCATGTCAAAAGGGTTATTCGCAAAATACTGCTGGCAAAGGAGTTAGCGGGCAGCCTCTGTGGGTCTGATGCGGGCTGCGTAGGGTCTCGGGTGCTTTCGCTCTTTACACTGAACTTTCAAGTCCAAAGACAGTATGAACTTTGCTGAGAAATCATATGCAAAACCGGAGACAGTTTTTTCTGTTTGGAATGAGGCGGTTGCAAACTATTTTTGGCCGAATGGCTTGACAGATTTTCTCAAAGGCTCGGTTTTCGGCTTACCGGAGGAGCAAGCTGGCGGGCCTGTTGCCTGAGGAGTAGCTGACGAGTGGGCGGTCACTCGACCGCAATCCAGTTCGGCCTCGCCTGAGAACTTTGTTCGGCCCGTCTCGCAGCGGGAGTGTTAGGGTTGTACGCATCCCCGGAGGCCGCGTGAACCCCTCTGCCTGCTTCCATTTCAGGGCTATGCGATCCATCACGTTAGTGACGGCGATTTTCTTTTGCATGATTTCAAACCTGAAACTCCTTGGGTCGGAAAATCGTGTCATCGGTTCCGCAGTCAATCCGGTCGACGTCACCACTCTTCACGGTCGTCTCTTCGCGGGCGCTGGCGGCCTAACCCAGTTGGGTGACGATCCGGCGTTTGCGCAACCGGATTTTGACGATTCGAGTTGGCAGCCGGTTAACTCGACTTTCTCTATGCGCGACCATTTCAAGGATCGTCGGGCCGGGGTTGTCTCGTGGCGGATCCATATCAAGGTCGATCCTGCCGACGCAGATTTTGCCGTGCAGGAATTCAATCTCTCTTCTGCATTCGAAATCTATTGCAACGGCCACAGGATCGCAGAAGTCGGCCAGGTGGTGCCTTTCCGGCCATACACCTTCGGAAAGGTCACGGTTCGAGTCCCCGAGGCCGACCGTAAGACCGGCTTGCTTGTGCTGATGCTGCGCTTCCATACCGATCCTGAAGATTGGATGAGCCAATCGCCAGCATTCACCGCCAATACCCTCGCGTTGGGGGATTACAGCTATTTGGAGGGCCTTTCCCAACTCGAATGGTTGCACTCGGATTTGGCGCAACTGCTCGCTTCTCTACTGGGATTTGCAGTTGCATTCGTAGCGCTTGCGCTGTTTCTGGCGCAAAGGCAACGAGCCGAGTACTTGTGGGTTTTTCTGACGGGAATTCTTCAAGGGATCATCGAGCCAGTAGTGATCATGTTACGAAACCACGTGGTGCCAAAGCCATGGACATCCATTTACGCGGTTCAAGGGTTCTTCGCTGATCTTGCCCTGCTGCTCCTGTTTCAAGCTTTCGCTCGAAAGAGATTTAACCGATTCTTCTGGATCGCCTCGATTCTCTCCCTTCTGCTGACTTATGGATGCGAATTACTTGCAACCCTCGGCGCGATTCCTGGGCCCTACGTGGGGCCGGCTTCCATTCCGGGTTTGGCAATCCTGTTTCTCATTCTGCCTTATCTACTGCTTCGCGAGACTTGGCGAGGCAACCGAGAAACGGGGATTCTCCTCATTCCGATGTTGTTCTGGTGTATGGCCATTTATGCAGGAGCCATGCTGGCCGTCGTAAAAGAGATACCCTTCCTGCGCAACTTGGGAACCGCGGTTGGCAAGGCAATGAACAGCCTGGATGTCGGGGGCTTTCATCTTGATCCCTTTGTCATTGGCGAGTTTGGCTTTTGGCTTTCTCTAACCTTCATCATGGTGCTGCGATCCACGCAAACGAGCCGCCAGCAGGCCATTCTGGAAGGCGAAGTCGCCGCAGCCCGCGAGGTTCAGCAGGTTATTCTTCCTGAAGCCGTCGAGACCATTCCCGGCTTCCGCATCGAGAGCGTCTACGAGCCCGCTCAAGAGGTCGGCGGGGACTTTTTCCAGATCATTCCGGTTGAGGAAGGTTGCATGCTGGTGGTTGTGGGCGACGTGGCCGGAAAGGGTCTGCCCGCCGCTATGCTGGTGTCGGTGTTGGTAGGTGCCGTCCGAACCGCGGCAGCTTTCAATCACGACCCCGCAGAGGTGCTCGCGCAGCTCAATGAGCGTTTGGTTGGCCGCACGCGCGGAGGCTTTTCGACGGCGCTTGCCGCGCTGATCGCGGCCAATGGCGACCTGACAATTGCCAACGCGGGACATCTTCCGCCCTATCTCGACGGCTGCGAAGTTGATCTTCCCGGGGCATTGCCGCTGGGCATCACATCCGACGTGAGTTACGAAACGACCGTGATTCGATTTGAACCGGGCAGCCGCCTGACCTTTTATTCCGATGGCGTGGTTGAGGCGCAGAATCAAGCCGGGGAACTCTTCGGCTTCGACCGCGCCAAAGATTTCTCCACACAGTCCGCCTCCGCCATCGTCGAGGCTGCAAAGCAGTTTGGCCAGGAGGACGACATCACAGTGGTAACAATAAAGCGCCTCGCTGCCGTTGGCGAATCCACCGCCATGGGAACTTCGGCGGTACTCGCGCAAGCATAGTGACTGACTCTTTGTTGCCGTGGCCCGCTCGTTTTGGGCGGATTATCGGCAATCCGGACAGAACCGCGACTTTGAGTTCTGAGATCTTTCGACGGTCTCGGGGCATGGGTCTGGGGCAACCGGCATCTTCCCACGCCCCTACGGGGCTTCAGGGATCATTTGGATGGCGTTCCCAGGACTGCGCTTCGCTTGTCCTGGGCTAATGAACGCTGTCCCTTCGGGACGGAGATGGTCGGGGACGGCTCCAAGGCTGGGAGCAACGGGAGCGATGGATCAGACGGACTGAAAAAGCGTTCCTCAGGGGCTGAAGCCCAAATTCATACAAGCACTTGCAGCCCGACTGAAGTTGGGCCCTGACTCTTGCCATCGCTTCCTTTCGAACGCGTGTAGCGATCTGGCTCGCGGAACGACTTGAAGTCGGCCCTGACTCATTTGTTCTGAGATCTTTCGACAGTCTCAGGGCAGCGGTCTGGGGCAACCGGCATCTTCCAACGCCCCTACGGGGCTTCAGGGATTATTTGGATGGCGTTCCCAGGACTGCGCTTCGCTTGTCCTGGGCTAATGAACGCTGTCCCTCCGGGACGGGACTGGGTGGGACGCTTCACGGGCTGTGAGCCACGATGAATCCTCGCCGATTTTTGTTGCAATTTATTACAGATTGCGATATATATATTGCATATTGCAATGAGCGGTTGGGTTGGCATTGCAATGGAGGGGCGGCGAACAGCCGGTTCCCATGAAGCTCGGCGAGAAAATTCGGTACCTGCGCGAGGTGGAAGGAAGCCTGCGCGGGTTGAATCGGGACCTGAGTCAGCAGGAGACGGTGCGGGCCATTGAGGCCGAGACCGGCTCGAAGCTGAGCCAGAGCTACCTCTCGCAGATCGAGAGCGGCGCGCGGCCGCACCTGACCAACACCACGCGGCAGATTCTGGCCACCTTCTTCAAGGTTCACCCCGGTTACCTGGTCGATGATCCCGAGGGGTATCACCCGGAGCTGATGAGCGAGCTGCGCAATGTGGAAGACAAGCTCGACCTGTGGCTGATCTCGGGCGCGGAGCGGTTCCGGCGCGACCCGGAGTTGATGGGCGCGCTGCTGACGCTGGCGCGGCATGACCACACGCGGGAGTGCCTGTTGCTGCTCGAGGCGATTCTGGAAACGCCGGGGTTGATGCCGCGGCTGATGGAAGTGTTGCAGCCGAAACTGCAGGGCGGAGGGACTAAGGGACTGAGGGACTCGGGGACTGCGGAACTCAGAGACAGAGGGGCGTTGGGGACTAAGGGATCGGGAAGGCCCGGGAAGAAGACGCGGCGCGGCGGGAAAGTGGGGGCGCGGAGATGACCTGGGAAGTGTTTTATCTCATTTGTTTCATTGTCGGATTGGTGCTGAGCGCGCTGTCGCTGCTGGGCGGGCTGGGGCATATTGGGCATTTTGGGCACATCGGCGGTCATGTGCATGTTCCGCATCTGCCGCATGGCGGGGCGCCGCATACTGCCGCATGGCGCGCACTTGCCCCAGGGGGTGCATGCGCCTCATGCGCCGGCTTGGCGGTTCCGTGGTGGAACTCGTTCAGCCTCATGATTTTTCTCTGCTGGTTTGGTGCGGCGGGCTATGTGCTGACGCGGCATGGCAGCTTTGTGGCGATGGTGGTTCTGGTGTTCTCGCTGATCGCGGGCCTGACGGGCGGAACGATTGTGTTTCTCTTTCTGGCCAAGGTGATGCTGCCGCACGAGCGCGAGTTGACGGCGGACGAGACGGCGGTGGCCGGTGTGGTCGGCGTGGTTTCTTCGCCGATTCGCGCAGACGGGCGTGGGCGAAATCATTTACGAGCAGATGGGCGCGCGGCGTTCCGCTCCGGCGCGCTCTGAGGATGGCGTAGCGCTTTCAAAGGCAGGAAGAGGTCTTCGTGGTGCGCTACGAGAAGGGCATCGCGTAGGTGCGGCGGTGGGAAGAAGTGACTGGATAGAACAGGGACTCAGGGACTCAGGGACTGCAGGGATCAGGGACTAGGGACTCAAGCGGTAGTCATCATCGCAGTGAGTTGCGCGCGGATCCGGTTTTTTAGTCCCTGAGTCCCTGATCCCTGATCCCTCGTCACTGTAATTGCTTTACCCGGCTGAAAGGACCGGAGCATTCATGAGTAACAGCAATGCCGTTCTGATGACTGACATGGCGATCCTGGTGGGGATTTTTCTGCTGGGATTGCTGGCCAAGATCTTTCCCAGGAACGGACGCAATTCGGGCCAACGGCATTGAACGAAATTCAATGGCCACGAACCATCAACCTGATCTACCCTCCCGGGCGAAAGGGCCGGGAACGCAATGACAAATGACATGTATTCTTATTGTTGGACTGTGCGTATCCTGGTGCTGATCCTGATCCTCGGCATGCTGGCCAGGATGTATCGCAAGGCCGGACCGAACGAGGCCTTGATTGTGTACGGATTCCGCGGGCCGCGCGTCATCAAAGGACACGGCACGGTGATCTTTCCCATGGTGGAGAGCTGCCGCGAACTGAGCCTTGAGCTGATGAGCTTCGATGTGGCGCCGCAGCAGGATCTCTATACCAAGCAGGGCGTCGCGGTGACGGTGGAAGCCGTCGCGCAGATCAAGGTGCGCAGCGATCAGGCGTCGATCCTCACCGCGGCCGAGCAGTTTCTCACCAAGCCGCCGCAGCAGCGCGAGGCACTGATCCGCCTGGTGATGGAAGGCCATCTGCGCGGCATCATCGGCCAGCTGACGGTGGAGCAGATCGTCAAAGAGCCGGAGATGGTGGGCGATCGCATGCGCGTCGACCTGCGCCGACGACATGAGCAAGATGGGCCTGGAGGTGATTTCGTTCACGATCAAGGAAGTTCGCGACAAGAACGAGTACATCTCCAACATGGGCCGGCCGGACGTGGCGCGCATCAAGCGCGATGCGGATATGGCGACTGCCGAGGCAGAGCGCGATACGGCGATCCAGCGGGCCAACGCGCTGCGCGAGTCGGCAGTGGCCAAAGCGCAGGCCGACCAGGATCGCGTGATTGCGGAGACCGCTTCGCTGGCGCGTCAGAGCGGAGGCGCAGCGCGATCTCGACATCAAGAAGGCGCAGTTCAGCGAGCAGAGCCGCCGTCAGCAGGCAAGGCCGACAAGGCGTACGAATTGCAGACCAACATCATGCTGCAGCAGGTGACCGCGGAGCAGGTGAAGGTGCAGCAGGTGGAGAAGGAGGGCCAGATCAAGGTGCAGGAGGCCGAAATCCTGCGCCATGAGAAGGAGCTGATCGCCACGGTGCTGAAGGGCGCGGAGATCGAGCGCCAGCGCATCGAGAACATGGCTGCGGCGGAGAAGAATCGCCTGACTGCGGAAGCGGAAGGCCGTGCGGCTGCGATTCGCTCGCAAGGCGAAGCGGAAGCCAGCATCATCTTCCAGAAGGGCGAGGCGGAAGCCAAGGCCATGAACGTGAAGGCCGAGGCCTATCAGGAGTGGAACCAGGCTGCGGTGGTCGACAAGCTGCTGACCAACATGGCGGATGTGGTTCGCGCCATGGCCGAGCCGCTCAGCAAGGTGGACAAGATCACCATTGTGTCCACGGGCGGCGAAGACGCCGCCGGCGTGCACAAGATTACCGGCGACATGACGAAGATCGCCGCGCAGGTGCCGGCGTTGTTTGAGGCGCTGAGCGGCATGGACATCAAGCAATTGATGTCGCAACGTGCAGGCGATCAAGAAGAAGCCGGTTGATAAGTCGAATGGCAGGCGGAGACGAAGTAGCTTAGCGTTCGAGTGGTGAGCTGCAGGTCTGCGAGAACAACGGACCTGCGCTCCCACCCCACTGGACTAGTTTGGGACGCGTTCGCTAGGATGTCAGCCGATGCATGTTGCGACAGTTCGGGATGCTGTCACAGCAGCTGTCAGCTGAAAAGAAGGAGTCAGTCATGGCATTACTGGAGAGAGTCAGCACCTTGCTCCGCGCGAATCTGAACGACCTGGTCGAGAAGGCCGAAGATCCTGAGCGGTTGTTGAAACAGATCGTCCTGGATATGGAGAATCAATTGCTCCAAGTGAAGACGCAGGTGGCGATCGCGATTGCCGACCAGCACCTGCTCGACAAGAAGCGCGCCGAGCAGGAACAGCAGGCGGCCGAATGGCGGCGCAAGGCGGAGCTTGCGGTGCAAAAGGGGCACGACGACCTGGCCCGTGCGGCTCTGGAGCGCGCGCTGAGTCACGATGAGTTGGTGAAGGGATTCACAGAGCAGGCCGAGGACCAGAAGCAGGAGGCCGACAATCTGCGCCAGGCGCTGCACAAGCTGGACCAGAAGCTGAACGAGACGCGCGCGCACTGCGAGATGCTGGTGGCCGAGCATCGGCGGGCCAAGGTGGTTGGGCGGGCAACGCAGGCACGCCAGGTGGTTGGCGTCAGTCAGGATCACGCCGTGGACCGGATGAAGAGCAGGGTGCGGATGAAGTCGGCTGAGAATGCGGCGGCGACGGAGTTGCTGGTGCCGGAGACGCTGGAGGACAAGTTCAACGCGCTGGAAAACGAAGACAAGGTGGAGATGTTGCTCAAGGAGATGAAGAGCCGGCGGGCGCTGCCGTAAGGCGGCGACGATCATCTCGGGAAATCTGATGCATGCGCAAGGGGCGCCAGGTTGAGGGATTTTAAGCGTAAGTGCTGAATCTTGCTCACATTTTGCGTCCCATCGGGGTAAACCGGCGTCCAAAAGAGAACGGCCAGCTCCAAACGGGAAAAACTCTGCGCGTGCAGACGGGTTAAGACCTGCAGCGACTGGCTTTGACCCACGTTTGATGTACCCTTTAAGGAGCAAGGTTTGAAGGCGCTCGAATGTTCGCAGGAAACGGGCTCCTCAGGCAGGTTTGGCCCCCGGGAATTTGGTGAATGGATGCATTCAGGTTTCTCTTGGATCACGGCGCTGATTTTGTCCGCCGGAGTGGGCGTTGTTTTTTCGCCCCAGCAACTTCTTTCGCAGCAGGCTGACACAGGCAGGTCCGTGGCTTTTGCGGATCTTCCCGATGCGCCTCGCGCACAATCTGTTTCCTCGGAGGCCGGCCTTCCCACGGACGCCCAGCAGGCCCCGCCTGCATCCGCGAGCGGCAGTGCGCCGGCCGCAGGGAGTTCGAGCTCGCAGGATGGCGCAGCCCAGACAGGGGCTCCGCAGACGGATGCGGAAAAAAGCGCACACGAAAAAGCCGAGGAGCAACTGAAGCAGCAGGAGAAGCAGCGTGTGATGGGCGTGATGGCCACGTTCAACACGACGCGCAACATGGATGCTGTGCCGCTCTCCTCGGGCCAGAAGTTCAAGCTGTTTTTCAAGAGCGCAACCGATCCGTGGCCGTTCCTGCTGGCTGGAGTTGTTGCCGGTTGGAACCAGGGCGAGGACACCTATCCCGAATGGGGCTATGGCGCGCAGGGGTACGCCAAGCGCTATGGCGCGGCGTATTCGGATGCCTTTATTGGCAATTTTTTTGGCAATGCCGTGTTACCGTCGCTGCTGCATGAGGACCCGCGCTACTTCCAGAAAGGGAAGGGCAAGTTTGTAACCAGGGCCCTCTGGGCAGCAGGCAGCACCGTGTGGTGCAAGCGGGACAATGGCGGATGGGGGCCCAATTATGCCAATGTCTTTGGCAACCTGATTGGCGCTGCGATTTCAGACACGTACTATCCCGCTTCAGAGCGGACGGTCACCAACACAATCGAAAACGGGTTGACGGTGTCCGCGGAAGGCATTGTGGGCGCCGAGATCATTGAGTTCTGGCCGGATATGGTCAAGCATCACAGGCGCAAGCAGGCGGAGAAGCTGGCGAAGCAGCAGGCGGCCGCGGGACAGACGGCTGCGCCCGCGAAGCCGAATCAGGACGCGAAGCCGGATCAGGACGCGAAATAATTCCCTGAATTTTTCAGGCGGTTTGCAGAATGCTGTCGATCTTCGCTAACTCCTCAGGCGTAAACGAGAGATTGTTCAGCGCGGCGACGTTCTGGTCGATTTGCTCGACGCGGCTGGCTCCTATGAGGGCTGAAGTGATTTCGGGCTTGCGCAACACCCAGGCCAGAGCCATTTGCGCGAGGGTTTGATTACGGGCTGCCGCAACCTCTCCCAAAGCGCGAATCTCGGCCATGCGCTCCGGGGTGATCTGATCTTTCTTGAGAAAGCCGTGGGGCTTGGCGGCGCGGGCGTCTGCTGGAATTCCTTTGAGATAGCGATCGGTGAGCAGGCCTTGCGCGAGGGGCGTGAATGCGATGGCGCCGATTCCTTCTTTGCCCAGGACATCGAGCAGGCCGTTCTCCGGCGTGCGTTCCAACATTGAATATTTCGGCTGATGGATCAGGCAGGGCGTGCCGAGATCGCGGAGAATCTTTGCGGCGCGGGTGGTTTGCTCGGGGCCGTAGTTTGAAATTCCCGCGTACAGAGCTTTGCCGGAGCGAACTGCCTGGTCGAGCGCGCCCATGGTTTCTTCGAGGGGAGTTTCGGGATCGGGGCGATGCGAATAGAAGATGTCGACATACTCGAGGCCCATGCGATGCAGGCTCTGATCGAGGCTGGCGAGCAGATATTTGCGCGATCCCCAGTTGCCATAGGGGCCGGACCACATGTCGTATCCAGCCTTTGAGCTGATGATGAGCTCGTCGCGATAGGGCTTGAGGTCGAGGCGCAGGATGGTGCCGAAGTTGGACTCGGCGGTGCCCGGTGGAGGGCCGTAATTATTTGCCAGATCGAAGTGGGTGATGCCGAGGTCGAAGGCGCGGCGGACCATGGCGCGGGCGTTCTCAAGTTCATCGACGCCGCCGAAGTTGTGCCACAGGCCGAGAGAGATGGCGGGGAGCTTGATGCCGCTGCGGCCGCATCGGCGGTAGAGCATGGTGTCGTAGCGTTGTTCGCTGGCGCTGAAGTGCATTGGGTCCTCGTGAAAAAGGCTGGTGCTTCGATGGAAAACAACGGTAAATGGGTCGAGTGAAAGCATACCTCAGGGGCTGAAGCCTGATTCAAAATTGGCTTCTTACGGCACGACTGAAGTCCTGCCCTGACTCTTGCTATCGCTTCCCTTGAAGTCGTGCCTTCCAAAGCGTCATTCTTGCAACCAGTCCTAGCTGAGAATTCCCGTGACGGTGACATTTTTGCGGCCGTCGGTGGGGGCGGGAATGAGATTCCCGGTGATGGGTTGGCCATCGACGGTGAGCGCGATCGAGTTGCCTTTGCTCTTGCGCTCGATGGTGATGGAATACGTGACTCCACGAAAGACGCGCGTCGCCTTGAATCCGCGCCAGCTTGCGGGAAGGACGGGTGCGATGATCAGGCCGTCAAGGGCAGTGCGGATTCCGAGGATCCATTGCACGATGGCGTAGTAGTTCCACGCGGCTGTGCCGGTGAGCCAGGAGTTTTTGGCTTCGCCATGCGTGGGCGCATCTTTGCCCGCGATCATCTGCGCATAGACATAGGGCTCGCAGCGATGCAGGTCGCCGATCTCTTCGCGGGCCGAAGGGTTGATGCGGGTGTAGTAGTCATGCGCCGCACCGCCGCGTCCCAGGCGGGTTTCGCCGATAATGACCCATGGGTTTACGTGACAGAAGATGCCGGCGTTCTCCTTGTAACCCGGCGGATAGGAAGAGATTTCACCGAGCTGCAGATAGTAGCGCGAGTAGGCCGGCTGCTGCACGACGATGCCGTGTTGGGTGGCGAGATGCTTGCCAACGGCGTCCATCGCTTTTTCAGCTCTGCCGTCGTCGAGACCGATGCCGGCAAGCGCGCAGAAGCCGTTGGACTCGATGAAGATTTTTCCTTCGTCGCACTCCTTGGAGCCGATCTTGGCGCCGAAGTCGTCATAGGCGCGCAGGAACCAATCGCCGTCCCAGCCATGCTCGTTGATGACCACAAGCATCTTCTCCGTCTCACCGATGTAGTGTTTCGCTTCAGAAGCGAGACCGCGTTTTTCAGCGATCGCGGCGAGTTCGCGGCCGGCGTAGACGAAGAGCCCGGCGATAAAGACTGACTCGGCTACCTTGCCGTCTTTGTTGGTCGTGGTCTGAAAGCTTTGGCCCGGCGTGTCAGAAAAGCAATTGAGGTTGAGGCAGTCGTTCCAGTCGGCGCGGCCAATGAGCGGGAGGCCATGCGGGCCGAGGCGCGAAAGCGTGTAGTTGAAGCTGCGCTGCAAGTGCTCGTAGAGCGGCTGCTCCGATCCTGGCTCGTTGTCATATTGAACCGGCTCGTCGAGGATGCTGAAGTCGCCGGTCTCTTTGAGATAGGCGCTGACGCCGACGATCAGCCAATGCGGATCGTCATTGAATCCGCCGCCGATGTCGTTGTTTCCGCGCTTGGTGAGCGGCTGATATTGGTGATAGGCGCCGCCGGTGGGCAGTTGCGTTGCGGCGAGATCGAGAATGCGTTCGCGGGCACGCGACGGGACCATGTGCACAAAGCCGAGCAGGTCCTGGTTTGAATCGCGGAAGCCAAGGCCGCGGCCGATGCCGGACTCGTAGAAGCTAGCCGAGCGCGACATGATTGAAGGTCGCCATGCACTGGTAGGCATTCCAGATATTGACCATGCGGTTGGTGTGGATGTCAGGCGTGTCGACCTGGAAGACGCCGAGGACGCTGGACCAGTAATCCTTGAGGCGCGTGAAGGCCGCGTCGGCCTGCGCGGGGTCGAGATACTTCGCGATCACGGGCTTGACGGTCTTTTTGTTGATGGTCTGCGAGCCGGGCGGATCGAATTTTTCATCGACAGGATTTTCGTGGTAGCCGAGCACGAAGAGGATTTGTTTCGTTTCGCCGGGCGCAAGAGTCAGTTCAGATTCGTGCGCGCCGATGGGCGACCAACCATGGGCGACGGAGTTGGTGAGGGCGCCGGCTTCCACCGCGGCGGGCTTGTCCCAGGCGCGATAGCGGCCTAAGAGACGCTTCGCGCTGCGTGTCGAAGCGGCCCGGTTGCGAGGTTGCGAAGTACGCGAAGTGATTGCGGCGCTCGCGATATTCGGTCTTGTGGTAGATGACGCCGTCTTCCACTTCGACCTGGCCGGTATTGAAGTTGCGCTGGAAGTTTGTCGCGTCGTCCTGCGCATCCCACAGGCAGAATTCGATGGATGCGAAGGTCTTCAGCGTTGCTGGAGTGGGGCGATGATTGGTGACCGAGAGTTGCCAGATCTCGAGATTCTCATCGAGCGGAACAAAGTAGCGTGTGTGCGCTTCGATGCCTTTGTAGGTGGAGCCGATGATGCTGTAGCCCATGCCGTGGCGGCAGGAGTAATCTTCGACGTCGTTGCGCGTGGGCTGCCAACTGGGCGACCAGAATTCGCTGCTCTGCTGGTCGCGGAGATAAATGTAGCGGCCGCCGAAATCGAGAGGGACGTTGTTATAGCGATAGCGCGTGAGGCGGCGGAGACGCGCGTCGCGATAAAACGAATAACCTCCCGCGGTGTTGGAGATGATGCCAAAGTAGGCCTGGCATCCAAGATAGTTGATCCATGGCAAAGGCGTTTCAGGTTGCGTGATGACATACTCGCGCTCTGCGTCGTCGAAGTGCCCATACTTCATCGTGCGGACCTCATGGATCGAAAACCCCGCGCAAGTATAGCCCTGCGATGAAATCTAATCAAACGTTTTTGCAGAACCTTTTCGGTCACTTGGGGAGAAGACGAAATCATTTGCCATCAGCGTCTGAGTGTGCAAAAGTACTGCGCGCGAGAAAGCGAAAGTTCGCGTGTTGTATTTCGAGTAACTGCTCCGGTGCTAAGACGTGATGGAACTCCAAACCTGGTTGAAGAACAACCGCAGATCCTTCGACTCACCACCCCCGAACTCCACCCCAAAGAGCAAGACCGCTCTTTGGGGACCCCGGAAACTGAAAGACGTTTGGGGCCCCGTTCGCTCAGGATGACAGCCTTCATTTTGATGCAGACTTGTTTCGCAGGCGACGATATCACGATGACGAGTTCGCTGATGCTGCATCCCTTCGTGTCGAGGACAGGGCGAGAGCTGATCTTTCTCGCAGTGCTTGCGGCGCTGGTGTGCATTCCGGCGGTTCTGGCGCAGACCGCGGCGACGCCTACGACGGCGATCAAGGTAGACCAGGTTGGGTACCCGCTCGATGGACCGAAGATTGCGCTGGTCGCGTCGGGTGGGACGGCAGCGCAGACCTTCCAGCTTCGCACTTCGAAGGACGGGACAGTCGCGTTCATCGGCAAGCTCTCTGCCCCGGCGATGGATGCGAATACGGGCGATCATGGTGCAGTCGGCGGATTTTTCGGCGTTCAAGAAGGCCGGCAAATATTATCTCGACGTTGCGGGCGTGGGTCGGAGTTGGGATTTTCTTCATCGATGAAAATGTGTACGCGGGCGCGTACTACCTGGCGATGCGCGGGTTCTATGGGCAGCGCTGCGGAACGGCCGTGGATATGGGGCCGGACTTTCCGGGATTCACGCATCCCGCATGTCATTTGCACGGCGAGTTTCATCCGTCATCAGGCACGAGCGGGCCGCGCGACAACATTGGCGGATGGCATGATGCCGGCGATTATGGCCGCTATGTTGTGAACTCCGGCATCAGCACGGGGTCGCTGCTGTGGGCGTGGGAGATCTACGGGCCAAAATTGCAAAGCATCTCGCTGCACATTCCGGAATCGGGCAATGGCACGCCTGACATTCTGAATGAGGCGCGCTGGAATCTCGGCATGGATGCTCAAGATGCAGGACACGGACGGCGGCGTGTGGCACAAGCAGACCAGCGCCGCGTTTCTCGGGTTTCGTGATGCCGCAGGATGACGCGGCGCCGAGCGAGGTGATTGGAACGGGAGCGGCGCCGTTCAAGAGCACGTGCGCGACGGCCGATCTGGCCGCGGTTGCGGCGATTGCGGCGCGCGTCTACAAGCCGTACGACGGGGATTTTGCCGCGCAGGCGCTGGATGCGGCGCGGCGCGCGTATGCATGGGCCGAGGCCAATCCGAATGTGGTCTTTCGTAATCCGCCCGGCGTTACAACGGGCGAGTACGGCGACAAGAATTGCGGCGATGAGCGCTTGTGGGCTGCAGCGGAGCTTTATCGCACGACCGGCGAGAAGGCCGTATAGCGATTATTTTCTCGGCAACTATGCGGCGCTTCTTGCCGACGCTCGATTCGCCGCCGGCAGAAAGCTGGAGCCAGCTTGCGCCCATGGCGCTGTGGACCTATGCGCTGGCGAAGAACGGGCACACCGACGCAACGGCAGTGGCGGCGATCAAGAAGCGCACTGTGACCGCGGCGATGGCGGTTGTTTCGCGCACGCACGCCAATCCTTACCACGTGAGCATGAAGCCGACGGATTACGTGTGGGGTTCGAATGGCGTGGCGGCAGGCTATGGCATGTACCTGCTGATCGCCAATGTTTTTGCGCCGAACCAGAATTTTGTCGATGTGGCTCGCGACAATCTGCATTACCTGCTGGGCCGCAACACGTTCTCGCTATCGTGGGTCACCGAGGTTGGGCAGAATCCGTTTCAGCATCCGCATCATCGGCCAAGCGGGGCGAACCCTGCGTTGCCTGCGTGGCCGGGATTGATGTCAGGCGGTCCCAATGCGGGGCGGCAGGATGCCGTGCTCGCCACGCTCCCGAAAAACCTGCCACCCGCGAAGGTTTATGCCGATCAGTTGGCTTCGTATGCAAGCAATGAGATTGCCATCAACTGGCAGGCGGCGCTGGTGTTTTTGCTGGCTGGACAATTGCACTAACTTGACTGGAACCGCGTTGGAGAGGAATCGCCGCACGAATTGAGGTACCGATGCAACTCCACACGCTCGACGTCATCATCATTGTTGCCTATCTGCTCTCTACCGTCCTGATTGGCTACTGGGTCTCTCATCGCGCTTCGCAAAACATGCAGGCCTATTTTCTCGGCGGCAACAAAATGCCTTGGTACGTGCTGGGCATCTCGAATGCGTCGGGGATGTTCGACATCAGCGGCACCATGCTGCTGGTGTACTGGATGTTTATTTACGGCATCAAGAGCGTGTGGATTCCATGGCTGTGGCCGACGTTCAACCAGATTTTTTTGATGGTGTATCTGTCGGCGTGGCTGCGGCGATCGAAGGTGATGACCGGCGCGGAGTGGATCAAGACGCGCTTTGGCACCGGGCGCGGCGCGCAACTTTCGCACCTGATCGTGGTGATCTACGCGTTCGTCAGTATCATCGGATTCTTCAGTTATGGGTTCAAGGGCATCGGCAAATTTGCGGCAACGTTTTTGCCGTGGCACCTGTCGCCCGAATCAATACGCGCTGATTCTGATTGCGATTACCGCGGTGTACGTGATCAAGGGCGGCATGATCAGCGTGGTCATCACCGAGGTGGTGCAGTTCTGCATTCTGGCGATCGCGTCGTTTGCTGTGGGCATCATTGCGATGATGAAGGTTGCGCCGGATACGCTGCATCGAATGGTTCCGGCCGGATGGGACAACGTGTTTTTCGGATGGCAGCTGGGGCTTGACTGGTCGACATTGCTGCCGGCGGCGAGCACGAAGATTGCTTCGGATGGGTACGGGCTGTTTGGTTTCTTCGTGATGATGCTGTTCTTCAAGGGGGTGCTGGTTTCGGCGGCGGGGCCGGCGCCGAACTACGATATGCAGCGCATTCTGTCGTCGAAGAACTCGCGCGAGGCGTCAATGATGTCGGCGTGGGTGAATATTGTGCTTACGTTTCCGCGGTATTTTTTGATCATCGGGCTCACGGTGCTGGCTGCGGCATTTTTCAGCGACAATATTCGCGCCATGGGTCCGAACATGGATTTTGAGCTGGTGCTGCCGCTGGCCCTGGGGCGATTTGTGCCGGTGGGGCTGCTCGGGTTTCCTGATCGCGGGACTGCTGGCGGCGTTTATGTCGAACTTTGCGGCGACGGTGAACGCGGCGCCGCCTTACTTCGTCAACGACATCTACAAGCGGTTTATCAATCCAAACGCCGCGCCGAAGACGTATGTGCGGCTGAGCTACCTCGCCTCGTTCGCGGTGGTGGTGATCGGCGTCGCGATTGGGTGGAACGTGACATCGGTGAATGCCGTCGTGGTGTGGATTGTGTCCGGATTGTGGGGCGGGTACACGGCGTCGAACGTGCTGAAGTGGTATTGGTGGCGCTTCAACGGGTACGGCTATTTCTGGGGCATGGTGGCGGGCATTGGTTCGGCGCTGAGCCTGCCGGCGATTGTGGCCAACGTGCCGCTGGTGCAGCGGGTGCTGGCGACGTACTCCATCAATATGGATGTGTCGATTGTGTTTCCGCTGGTGCTGGTGCTGTCGTTGATCGGATGCTTTGCGGGGACGCTGCTGACCAAGCCGGAAGACGATGCGGTGCTGATGGATTTCTATCGCCGCGTGCGGCCGTGGGGATTCTGGGGACCGATTCTTGCCAAGGTGCGCGCAGAGGATCCGGCGTTCAAGCCAAACCCGGATTTTGTGCGCGACATGTTCAATATTGCGGTGGGCATTGTGTGGCAGATCAGCCTTGTTGCGTTGCCGCTCTATATCGTGATCAAGGAGTACGGGCGGGCGGCGATTACTCTCGCGATCATTCTGGGCACGTCGGCGATTCTCAAGTTCACGTGGTTCGATCATCTTGAGGAGCGCGAGGCGGAGACGGACAAGGCTGCGGCGTCTGACAAAGTTGTTGGACTGGGTGAGGTGCGGTGAGGGATCCGGCCGTCAATCTCGAAGAGCAATCGACTCGTATCAGTGCGGCTGTCACGGAGATGAGCTGGCGCGGGTGGGAGGGCTGCTACCGCCTGGCGAATGGGGCGATGGAGGCCATTGTGGTTCCCGCGATTGGGCGGGTGATGGATCTTCGGCGCATGGGGGATGATGAGGGGACGTTTTGGCAGAATCGCTCGCTCGATGGGCGGCTGCCATCGTCGTTTGGACCGTGGCTGAATTACGGAGGGGACAAGTGCTGGCCTGCGCCGCAATCGGATTGGCCGCGGCGGCAGATTCACGATTGGCCTCCGGCGGCGGCGTTCGATGCGAGCTCGTATGAGGCGGTGGCGAGCGGGGCTTCGCTCTTGATAAGTTCGCCGGTCGATCCGCATTGGGGTATTCAGGCGGTGCGGCTGTTCGAGCCGGACCCAGTGCTTCCGATTCTTCGTACGCGAACGATCTATAAGAAGGTGCGCGGCGAGGCGGTGCGCGTCGCGATCTGGACCATCACGCAGTTGCAGGAGCCGGAGCTGATTGCGATGCGTATGCCTGAGGATTCGAACTTCGAGACTGGCTATGTTCGACTGCTTGAGGCGCAGCCTGCGGGGTTGAGAACGGATGGGCGGCTGTTGTCGTTCCGCAGGCATCTGCGCGAGTTCGTGAAGATCGGGTCGGATGCTTCGAGCGTGTTGTGGGTGGGGCCGCGGTCGGTGGTGAAGATTGAGGCGGGGGCAGCGATGGGAGAATATCCCGATGGCGGGTGCCGGACTGAGGTGTATACCAATCCTGGCCAGCTCGCGTATGTCGAACTGGAGACGCTGGGGCCGTTGACCGCGCTGGAGGCGGGCGCGACGGTGGAGCATACGACAAGCTATACGGTTCTTCCTCGTACGCATGTTGATGCGCATGAAGAAGCGAAGAGTGCGCTCGGCGCGTGAGGCAAAGAGCTCCCTGAGCCGGTATAGTGCGGACTAGGATGCTGGAAACCGTGAAAACGAATTGTGCGCTGCGCTGGGTGGGATGGCCGTTGCTGTTGCTGTGCCTCGCGGCGACGGGCTGGCCTGCGTTGAGTCAGGATGCGGGCGGGGAGATTCGGCCGGCGCCGTACCAGGTCGCGTGGCAAGATCTGGAGTTTGGCGTCATTCTGCATTTCTCGACCAACACGTTTCTTGATCGGGAATGGGGCGACGGGACGGCAGATCCAAGCGTGTTCAATCCGACGGAGTTCGATCCGGATCAGTGGATGAAGGCGATTCATGATGCGGGGGCGAAGTACGTGGTGCTGGTGGCCAAGCACCATGATGGTTTTTGTTTGTGGCCTACGGAGCAGACCGATTACAGCATCAAGAAGAGTCCCTGGAAGAACGGGAAGGGCGACGTTGTCGGTGATGTGGCGCGTGCTGCGCGCAAATATGGTCTGAAGTTTGGAGTGTATTTGTCGCCATGGGATCGGCACGATCCGCGCTACAAAGACAATGCTGCGTACGACGCGTATTACAACGCAGAGCTTGAGGAACTGGCTTCGCATTACGGCGACCTGGTGGAGTTCTGGCTGGATGGCGCGGGCAGTGGTGGGCACGTTTACGATTTCAAAAAGATCATCGAGACGCTGCGAACGTATCAGCCGAATGCCGTGGTTTTTGCCGATACGGGGCTTTTTGAGTATGGCGACGCGCGCTGGGTGGGCAACGAGGCCGGCATCGTCGACTACGAAAACTGGAACGTGATTGACCGGCATGGCTACCGGCGCTGGCGGCCTGTGGAGGCGGACACACCACTGCGGAAGGAGCACTGGTTCTGGCATCCCAACGACGAAGCGTCGCTGAAGAGCGTGGCGGAGCTTCTGGACATGTACGACAAGACTGTGGGGCGCGGGGCACAGTTGATGCTTGGGGTTGCGCCGGATAGCCGTGGCCTTCTTCCTGATTCGGATGCGGCGCGGTTGAAGGAATTTGGGGAGGCGCTGCGCAAGCGGCAGGAAGGCAATCTCGTGCTTGGGCATGGGGCTCCGTCAGCCGAGGTTGCGGCGGCGCTGGATGGGAATCCTGACACGTTCTGGTCGGCGCCGGTGGGGTCGCATCACGCTGAGATTGAGGTCGACTTCAAGCTGCCGGTCACGTTCGATCATGCGCTCACGATGGAGTGGCTCAACGATGGGCAGCACGTGGAGAAATATGCGATCGAAGTGTGGAGCGAGCGCGACAAGAAGTGGAATGTGATTGTGTCGGGAGAGGCGATTGGGCATAAGAAGATTGATGGGTTCGCGGCGGTGACGGCAAGCCGGGTGCGGTTGAATATTTTGTCCAGCACGTCGGAGGCGCACATTCGGGAGTTTCAGTTGTTTGATTGGGAGAAGTAAAACCCCGGGCATGTCCAGACACCCTTGGGGCTAAAGCCATCTGTTTATCGCGGCACGGCTGAAGCCATTCTCTTTCAATGCGGGAGAGAATTTGGCCTACTGGCTTTTTCGCACCCTGCAGGATACCTTTGTGCCTTCTTGATGCGCCCTACGGCAATAGAAATCTCGCGCCATCTCGGGACTGCCAAAGTTCTTTGGAGCATCGGGGTAGAGTGCACGCAGGCTGTCATCTGCGGCCCCCACAATGTTCAAGGAAACGTCGTCTAAAGCGAAATCCACTAGATAGGGAATTGCAGGTCGATACTTACACTTTCCGAACAACTCAACGCTTGCCTGGTACTGCAAGCTCCCTTCATTGCGGTAACGCCCAGTGCTTAGCTCCTTGAGTGCAGAAGCGTCACACTTCTTCGCGAGGTAGTTTACGGGCCAATAAAGGGCTTCGCCGTCATTAACCCGTTCGGCAAGGACTCGTCGCATGAATTCTGTCACCTCCGGGGTGTCAAAGTGGTATGCGACATGCTCAATCCCGCTGTGAATTGCCCGTCGGTGGTCCTTCCAATACAGCACTAGAAGATCATGCATTTGACCACGCCGGGCGAGTTCATCAGAAATCGGCCAACCTGTCGTTCTGTCTTCTTCTATTCCGCAAATCTTCCAGTCATCGAAACAGGCCACGAGGCGGTCTGAGGATATAGATGGCAACCGCCTTGCGAACTCATTTGAAATCTCCCAGACACCATCAACGCCGCATGCTTTCGGGGCCGTGTAACACGCAGTGAGTTCGTCGGAAGTCAATGTCGAAAGATCAGATGGGCCAGATCGGCCAGAAGTCTGCGCCCAAAGCGAGGACGCAACCAGAAGGGCAGCAGCCCCAAAGCCAAGGATTCGCATTCCGTGCATTTGCGGGATCATCGCGCATTCAATCGTACTCCTTAGGAAACTAGACCGCGAGGACCTTCACACCTGCCGACAAGAAGGATCGCGCGGCTTCTTCTGAGATGCCGTCGTCGGTGATGAGCAGGTCGATTTCGCCGGGGGGACAAATGACGGCGGGGCTGATCATGCCCATCTTGCTCGAGTCGGCCACAACGATCACTTCGCGCGCCTGGCGGACCATGACGCGGAGAACGGCGGCCTCCTCGGGCTCAATCATGGTCGCGCCCCGTTCGGGGTCGACGCCGGTGACGCTGACGAAGAGGCGGTCCATCACGAAGAGGCTAAGGGTCTCGATGGCGGCCGGTCCAACCAGCGAGAACGCTCCGGCCCAGCGCATGGAGCCACCAGTCAGCGTGGTCTCAAGGCCGGCGCTCGAGCTGAGTTCCATGCCGATGTTGACGGCGTTAGTGATGATGTGGATGCCGCGGCGTCGCTGCAGTTGCTTGGCGACCAGTGTGGTTGTGGTGCCCGCGGAAAGTCCGATGGTCTCGTGCTCTTTGACGAGCGCGGCCGCGGAGTGCGCGATGCGTTGCTTCTCGGCGGCGAATCGGTCTTCGCGCACTTGAAAGGACGCGTCGAAGCGAAACGGCTCATAGACCGCGTTGCCGCTGAGCATGGCGCCGCCATGGGTGCGGTGCACAAGGCCGCGGCTCTCGAGGCGCGCCAAATCGCGGCGGATGCTGGCGGGCGAGGCGGTCAACTCGGCAGTCAGGTCTTCGACCGAGGTTGTTCCCTGGCGCAACAGCAGCCGCAGAATTTCTTTGGCGCGTTTATCGGTTTTGGAGGACATGGTGGCCCGGCCAGCTTTCAACGGACTTGAACGGGGAACTCCCGCTCATTGTACGAGAGCCTCGCTGGCGCGCGCAGCCGCAATCGCCTGAAGTGCGATATGCAGGCGGCGCACATCCTTCTCGCGGACCACATAGCGAGCCAGATCTTCGGCGTGCGAGCCCAGAACGACCTCGTGGTTCCAGAACTTCGCCGGACTGGCGACGCGGGCACGCAGGGAAGCATGCACCTCGCGGACGCCGGTAGCCGTTACGAATGCGCGCACGTTGCTGTAACGGATGCCGCCGGCGCCGAGGATGCCGATGCGGCCGCGCGCCGCTTCAACCAGTCGGGCGATGCGGGCCGCGCCGCGCAAGCCGTCGCGTTCGCCGCCAGAGGTGAGAACGCGGTGCGCTCCGGACGCGATCACATCTTCAAGAGACCGCTCCAGATCGCGAGAGACATCGAAGGCGCGATGAAAGGTGACCTGCATGGGATGCGCGGCGCCGACGAGCTCGCGGGTGCGCTCGACATCCACGTCTCCATTTTCAGTGAGTACGCCCAGGACAACACCGTTGGCGCCGAGTTCCCTGGCGGCCAGGATGTCTTTGCGCATGACGTCAAATTCCTGGTCGGTGAAGACGAAGTCTCCGCCGCGGGGACGGACCATGGTGAAGACATCGATGCTGACCGCGCGACGGACGGCGTCGATCAAGCCCGTGCTGGGCGTGATGCCGCCTTCGCGAAGCGCGCTGCACAACTCGATGCGTTCGGCCCCGCCGCCGGCTGCGGCAATCGCCGATTCGACTGAATCGACACAAATCTCAAGATCCATGATGAATGCGTCCCATCCCGATAAGGCCGAATCCCCTTGCCGCCTTTGCATTGTAAGCGGCAGGGAGTCGGGGGTGAGGGAGAAGCCGAACAAACTCCACCCGCCGCGATGGGCTGCGGCGAGTGGGGTCTGTTAGAAAGTGTACTTCGCCGAGAACTGCAGGTGGCGCTCCTGCGATCGGGTTCCCTGACGCGAAACGTTGCCGAAGCTTGAATCGTTGATGTTCGAGTCCGGGTTGCCGTAGCTCACGATGTTGAACGCGTTGAACGCGTCGAATCGAAAGCCAATCATGTGCTTTTCAGTGATGTGGAAGTCTTTGAAGGCGGACATGTCGGTGTTGAAATACCCCGGTCCGCGCACTGCTCCGTTGTGCTCAGTTCCGAACGCGTTGGGGGCCGGCACGCCAAAGGCACACACGCCGTTATCAACTCCTGCGGTTGTGCACGGAGTTGCTGATGGGTCGGTACCGAACCAGTTTTCATTGCTGCGTCCAGCCACCCTGAGCGTGCGGTACTGGTTGACTCTGAAGACACCCGAAATGCTTTGAGAATTATTGTTGGGGCCGGTAATCGTCTCCGGAAATCCGGAATACGCGACGATGGCCGAGGAAAGCTTCCAGCCGCCGATCACTTCATCCATCACCCGATTTGTGCCGGATAGAAACTCCTGTCCGCGGCCCACGGGCAAAGCATAGACCGCGGTGCTGGAGAGGTTGTTGCGCACGTCGTAACCGGCCGGGCCCCAGTCAGCCTGCGAGTTGTAGTAGTCCTGGAACGACCCACTGTACCCATTCACATTGAGCGCATAGTTGCCCAGGCTGTTGGTCATGGCCTTACCCCAGGTGTAGTTCACGGTGAACTCGAGACCGTGATTCAAGCGTTCACGAGAGCGTGGTTTCGAGCGCGTTGAAGTTCATCTTGGCGCGCGACTCGGTGATGAGGAGGAAGCTGTTGCCGATGCCCAGCGAGGAATCGACGCCGTTGATGCCGATGTACTGGTTGTTGTAGTAGGGGGCCGATGTGGGGTCGGCATTATTCAGCGGGGCGTTGACGTTGCCGTAGTCCTCGATATGCTGCCCTGTTTCGCCCACATAGCCCAACTGGAACGACATGGAGTGGGTGACTGCATATTGGAAGTTGAGGTTGAACTGCTGCACATAGGCCGGCTGAATGTTCTGCGGATAGACGCTGAAGTACGAGGACCCGCTGTAGCTGGTTGTTCCGTTGGTGAAGCCCTGCTCGGCCGTGCGCGGCGTGGTGACAGCGCCGGGCGCGGGGGCGTTGATGGAAATGTTGACGGCCTGAATGAAAGGCGTGATTGCTGTCAGGCGCTGGTTGTACGAGTTGCCCTCGAAGAAGCTTGAAGCGCCATAGCCACCGCGGAAGGCCACCCGGTCGCTAGCCTGGTAAGCAAAGCCGACGTGGGGCATGAACTGGCGGTAGTTGGGTTGGTAGCAGGCTGAATTGCTGCAGATTCCGGTGCCCGGCGGGGCGCCTGTCGGCGTGTGACCCGCGTACTGAATCTGTCCAGTCGCCAGATCGACATTGCCCGTCTTGTCATTCTGCTCAACCCACGGCTCATCGAACTCGTAGCGCAGGCCGAAGACCAGGGTCAGATTCGGTCTTATCTTGTAGTTGTCCTGGGCGAAGCCGGAGACGCGCCATTGGCGCTGGCCGACGTTGACGCTGCCCAGCGTCACACCGACGGACGAAACGCGGTCAAGGATAAAGTCGGCTACACCATAGCCGCCCGCGTTCGGTGCGTCGGGGTTCGCGGTGAAGTTTCCGGAATAGTTTTCCGAACCAAGATAGCCATCGTTATTGCCGGTGGGGTAGTTGTTCTGGTAGCGAAGAGCCTGAGCACCCATGCTCAAGAAGTGCAGGCCATGTTGCCAGGTGACGTTGTCAATGTAGCTGTAGGTGTTGTCGATGACGCCCGCGGCGTAGGCTGAGGTTCCTACACTGCTGACGCCGTTGATGCCCTGATTGGTGAATCCGTTATAGGCCTGGTTGGGAAAGGTGATGCCCACGACTGCATTGCCGTTGGTTCCAAAAGCGCCGGTCGGATCCTGAGGCGAGCCCTGATTCCAATCGGTGCGCGTGAAGCCGACACGCGCCGAATTGATGAGGGAAGGCGAGAAGGTATGCACCCAGTTTGAACCCACGATCCATGTCGGATAAAGGTTGACGCCTGGAAACGAAATCGCCAGCACGGGAGTTGAACCGTCATAGGCGTGGGAGACAGAGTAGAACCCTGTGATTTTGTCTTTTGCCGTCGCGTCGTATTCGACTTTGATATCGCCCTGGTCGTTTCCTTTGTAGCTGTGGCTCAGGGCCTCATAGTTGTTTTGGGCAATGCCATCCTGGGGCGGCAAACACTTTCCGCTGCCAGTTGTGACCGAGGTAGAGCCGCCGCAATCGGGATAGTACTGCGGATGCGCAAAGAGATATTTGGCGACTGAGCTATTGATGGGAACGCCCTGGTTGTTCGTGTAGGGAGCGAAATTGTTCAAAGGATCATAGAGCTGAATCGGGTTGTCGCCCGTGAGCAGTACCGAGAAATCCCCATTGCGCATAGCGTCGGGAATGACGCTGGCGGTCTGATAGCCTCCCTGATGCCAGCGTGATCCAAGGTAGTCGCCGAAGAAGAACAGTTTGTCGCGGATAATGGGGCCGCCCACCGTGCCGCCGAATTGGGCAAACGAGAAAGGGTTGATGGGGGTGTTGTTAAACCCATTGCCGTAGGAATTCGCGTTGAATCGATAATCCTGCAGGTAGCCGTAGGCCGAGCCATGAAACTGGTTGGTTCCGTTCTTGAGGATGCTGACCACTGCGGCGCCGTTTACATTGCCGTAGTCGGTTGGGGAATCGGCAGTCAGCACCTTCACTTCTTCGAGGGCCGCCGGAGCAGGACTGTACGAGATCAGGTTGTTATAGGTCTCGTTCATGTCGATGCCTTCGAGCGTGTAGTTATTCGCCTGGGCTCGGTTGCCGTTCTGGTTCGGCGTGTCGGTGTAATAGGTGCTGCGCTCAAAACTCGTGGTGCCCGATGTGCCGGCTGTGTCGACCGCTCCGGGGGCATAGAGCGTCAAAGCTGAAAAGTCGAGGCCGTTCAGAGGAAAATTTGAAATTGTGTTCGCAGTGAACGTGCTGTCCAGGGTTGTGTCGCCAGTTTCCAGAATCGGGGACGCAGCGGAGATGTTCACCGTCGTCGAGGAACTGCCCACCACCAGCTTCACGTTGAAGCTTGCTGTTTGCAAGGCCTCCAACGAAAACGGCGGAAGGTTTGCCGTGCTGAATCCGGTTGCCTGCACAGTGACCTGGTAATGGCCGATGGGAAGAAACTCAATCCGATAGAGTCCCGACGAATTGGTCGTGCCCGGCGAATCGACGCCGGTTTCGAGATTGTGGGCGACGACCTGCGCGCCAGCGACGACGGCGCCGCTGGGGTCGGTCACCTCGCCGGTGATGGTGCCGGTCACCGTCTGCGAAAGTGCGATGGGAAGGCACACCATCCACGTAAAGAATGTTGCGATCAACAGCCTCAAAGAATTCGATTTCATCTATTTGGTCCTCACTTCCTGCTGGGCAGGTGGCCGGGGGCGAAGGGCGGGACGCGCCGATTCGGTCGATCGAACAGCGCACGTTTCATTTCAGTACAACAACATTAGGCGGAAAATGATCGTTTTGTCCATAAAATTGATTGATTTGTTCAGAAAATGTGACAAAACTGCTCATTTTGTTGATAGTAAGGCTGGATTTTGGCTGAGGGATAGGGGGCACATTCTCCGGGCGTCTGGATGGAAATCTCATGCAATGAGCGGTTTCAATGGGACAATTACGCAGAGGTCGCCGTGAGACTTTGGTTTGCTCCCAGCAGTGAGGTGCCGATCTATCGCCAGCTGGTGACGCAGGTCGTGCTGGCGATTTTGAGCGGCGATCTCAAGTCGGGCGACAAGTTGCCGAGCACGCGAGAACTGGCGCGGCGGTTCGCCATCAATCCCAATACCGTGAGTGCCGGGTATCGGCAGCTGGAGCGCGAAGGCTGGACGGAGCGGCGGCACGGCAGCGGGGTGTATGTGCGGGCCAATGCCGATCCGCCGACGACGCCGGAGCAGATTCTCGATCAGCATATTGCGGGGTTTTTTCGGGCGGTGCGCGAGCTCAGCTTGCCGGCGCCGGCGATTCGCGCGCGGGTTGCGGACTGGCTGATTGCTCCGCCTCCCGATCATCTGCTGCTGATTGAGTCGGACGTGGAGTTGCGCAAGATTCTGCTGGCGGAGATTGCGGGGCTGACGGCGTGTCCGGTGGTGGGCGCTTCGCTTGAGGAGTGTGTCTATCCGGAGAGGCTGACGGCGGCGATTCCGCTGTGCCGGCCGAGCAAGGCGAAGGCGACGCGCGCGGTGCTGCCTGCGGGCGTGGAACTGATCACGCTGCAGATCCGCTCGGCGAATGCGTGGCTGGGGCCGTATCTGCCCGCGCTGAAAGGCAAGCTGATCGGCATCGCTTCGGCGTGGCCGGAGTTTCTAACCAACGCACGCACCATGTTGATTGCGGCGGGACTCGATCCGGACACGATGATCTTCAGGGATACGCGCAAGCCGCGCTGGAGCCGGGGACTGGACCAGGCGGGGGCCATCATCTGCGATGCTTGCACGGCGAAGCTGGTTGCTTTTCCGAAAGCGCCGAAGGCGATTGTGTTTCCGCTGCTGGCGGATACGATGAAGGCTGAATTGAGCCGGTATCCTGATCCACCGTCGGTGTTGTGAGGATGTTGGAGCGGGTGTGATTGCAGGGGCTAAAGCCCTGTTGAGGGGGGCGGTTGTCGGCACGACTGAAGTCGTGCCCTGACTCTGTCCGTCGCTACCATGAGCTGCTGCGGTTTTTCCGCCATACGGCCCGGCTGAAGCCGTGCCCTTTTACAAAGCTGCGTCGGTGATGGTTCGTGGTATCCCACCCATCCACGATGAGGCCGTGGATGGATGGGGCACCCCGCCCTTCTGACAACTGAGCCGCACGGACGGGATGAAGGCTGAGCTTGGGGGTTCCTGGTCCCCCCGTTTTACGACACTCGCGAAACTGTATTAGGCTTCGAGTTCGCGAACATTTGCCTGCGTATGCTCACCCTCGTAAGCAAGAACGACAAGGGGGTCACCCGATGAACCTGATTGCTGAAGAAACCTTGATCGACGACGCCGCTTCCCCACGCGCAAACATTCTTCCCCAGGATCCCGTCGCGAAGACGCGCGGTTTCTGGTCGCTGATTGCCACGCAGTTTCAGGGAGCGTACAGCGACAACATTCTGCGCAACCTGCTGCTCTCGATCATTGTGGGCATGGGAATGGCCAACGGCGAGCGCGAGAGTTTGTCTCGGTCGTGACGTTTCTCTTCTCGGTGCCGTTCGTGCTGTTGAGCATGCCGGGTGGCTGGCTCGCGGACCGCTTCAGCAAACGCGACGTGACCATCTGGACGAAATGGATGGAAGTGGGCTCGATGACGGTGGCAACCATCGGGCTGGCTACGCACTCGCTTGCAATCTCGCTTGTCGCGCTGACTCTGGTGGCCTCGCAGGCGGCGTTGTTCGGGCCGTCGAAGTACGGGTTGTTGCCGGAGCTGCTTCCGGCCAAGCGCCTCTCCTGGGGCAACGGCGTTATCGAGCTGGGAACTTTTCTGGCCATCATTCTCGGCACGGTCACGGGCGCCACGATGGCGGAGAAGCTGGGCGGCCACGTGGTGTATGCGGGCTATGCGCTGCTCGGCCTGTCGCTGATCGGACTGATGACGAGCCTGGGCATCGATGAGGTTCCCGCTGCCGCGCCGGCGAAGAAATTCCAATTCAATATTGTTGGCGACTTGTGGAAGCAGATTCAGTTCATGCGCAACGATCGGCCGCTGTTTCTGGCCGTGGCCGGCAACACGTACTTCTGGTTCCTTGGCTCGCTTCTATTCTCGACCATCGTTGTGTACGGTCCCGACGTTCTGCATATCGGCCAGGCGAAGACCGGCTATCTGAACGCGACGCTGGCGGTGGGCATCGGCATCGGCAGCATGGTGGCGGGCCTGCTGAGCGGCAACAAGATTGAGTACGGGCTGATTCCGCTCGGTTCGATCGGCATGACCATCACCGGCGATCTTCTCGGCGCGATGCACCACGGGCTGTGGGGATCGGCGGCGCTGCTTGCGTCGCTGGGATTCTGGGCCGGGTTCTACGCCGTGCCGGTCAATGCGATGATCCAGCACCGGCCGCCGGAGAAGGACAAGGGCGGCATCATCGCTGCATCGAACCTGTTGTCGTTTGTGGGCATCGCGCTGTCGGCCGGCGTTTACTACATTTTCACGACGTACATTCATCTCGATCCGCGTGGCGTGATCCTGGCGGCTTCGGTGATTACAGGCGCGGGCACCGTGTATGTGCTGATGCTGCTGCCGGAGTGGTTCGGAAGGCTGATCCTGTTCTTCGTGACCCACACCATCTATCGGGTCAAAGTGATGGGGCGCGAGAATTTCCCCGAGCGGACGGGCGCTCTGCTCGTCTGCAACCACATGAGCTTTGTGGATGCGGCGTTGCTAATCGCGTCCACTGACCGGCCCATTCGCTTCATGATGTACCAGGGCATCTACGACAAGCCCATCGTGAAGCCGTTCGCAAAGATGGTCAAGGCAATTCCGATCTCGGATGAACAACGCCCGCGGGATCTTATCCGCTCCCTGCACACGGCAACCGAAGCGCTCAAGAACGACGAGATCGTGTGCATCTTTGCCGAAGGGCAGATCACGCGCACTGGGCAACTGCTGCCATTCCGCCGTGGGCTTGAGCGGATTATGAAGGACGTCGAGGTGCCCATCATTCCCGTGAATCTCGACGGCGTATGGGGCAGCATCTTCAGCTTTGAGCGCGGACGCTTTCTGTGGAAGATGCCGCGTCACATTCCTTATCCCGTGACGGTGAGCTTTGGCGCGCCGATGCCGGGCACCTCAACCGCAATGGAAGTGCGCGACCAGGTGCAGGATTTGCAGGCCGCCGCTTTTGTGCGCCGCAAGCGGAGAATGAAGACGCTCGATCGTGCCTTTGTGCGTTCGGCGCGGATGCATCCGCTGCGCTTCATGATGGCCGACGGGAAGTATCCGAAGGTCACGTTTGGCTCTGCGCTGGTGAAGTCAATGTTTATTGCCCGCAGACTGCGCGACCAGGTCGGCGCACAGAAGATGGTGGGCGTGCTGATTCCGCCATCGGTGGGCGGGGCGCTCACCAACTACGCGCTGATGCTGCTGGGGCGCGTGCCCGTCAATCTCAACTACACATCGTCGAGCGAGATTCTCGCCTCGTGTGCCGGCCAGTGCCATCTCGACGTGGTGATAACTTCAAAAGCTTTTGTAGAGCGGTTTCCGAACCTTGTCATCCCTGGGCGGACGCTGTTTCTTGAAGACGCGCTGGACAAGCCGCGCGTGGGCGAAAAGCTCGCATCCATCGCGCTTGCATGGCTGACACCGGCGACGTTGCTGCGCAAGACGCTCGGTGGAGACGCCAAGATTGTCGAGAACGCGAGTGTTCCGGCGAGCACGTCAAAGTCTCCCGTCGAACAATTGGCGACCATTATCTTTTCCAGCGGCAGCACCGGTGATCCCAAAGGTGTAATGCTGACCCACTACAACATCGTCTCCAACATCCAGCAGGTTTCGCAGGTCTTCATGCTTGGCCGGCACGACAAGATCCTCGGCATTCTGCCCTTCTTCCACTCATTTGGATTTATGGCCGCGTTGTGGCTGCCGGCGGTGAATGGTGTGGGCGTGGTGTATCATCCCAATCCGCTGGACGCGCAGGTGATTGGCGAGCTGGTAAAGCGATATCACGTGACGTTCATGGTGGCGACGCCGACCTTTATGCAGGCCTACATGCGCCGCTGCCCTCCTGAGGCTTTTGGCTCGTTGCAGTACGTGCTGGTGGGTGCGGAGAAGTTGCCCGAGCGTCTTGCGCTGGCCTTTGAAGACACGTTTGGCATTCGTCCGCTTGAGGGCTATGGATGCACCGAGTGTTCGCCCGTCGTCACGGTGAATGGGCGCGATTTCCGCGCGCCGGGCGTGCGCCAGGTGGCGGCCAAGCGGGGCAAGATCGGCCACCCGCTACCCGGCGTGTCAGTAAAAGTTGTTGACCTCGATAGCGGCAAGCCGGTTGCAGCGGGGACTTCAGGCATGCTGCTGGTGAAGGGCCCCAACATCATGAAGGGATATCTGGGAAAGCCGGAGAAGACATCCGAGGTGCTCAACAACGGCTGGTACACGACGGGCGACGTGGCCATGATTGATGAGGACGGCTTTCTGACCATTACCGACCGTCTCTCGCGCTTCAGCAAGATTGGCGGCGAGATGGTTCCGCACATTCGGATCGAAGAGAAACTGCACGAGCTTGCCGGCTCGACCGAGCAGGTATTTGCTGTCACCTCTCTTCCAGACGAGAAGAAGGGCGAGCGCATTGCCGTGGTGACGACGCTTTCCGAGACAGACCTCGCCCCGGTTCTCGAGAAACTGGCGCAGTGCGACCTGCCGGCCTTGTGGAAGCCGAAGGCTAATCTTTTCTTCTACACGGAAAAGCTGCCGATGCTTGGGACGGGAAAAACGGATCTGCGTGGGGTGCGTTTGTTGGCCCAGTCACACGATCTTCAAGTGTCATAACATTCAGGCCGTGGGTTCGTCTCGATCATCATGATTGGTTATGGGACCTACCATTTTTGTGTGAGGGGGCTATCGAAAGATAGGTGACCAACTTTGCTAGATTGAATTCAGGGCCCTTATTTCGATGAATTTCAATCTGGCTTTCCCATTTTTCCTGCACACCCGGCGCAGCTCGAAGCAGGTTGCGCTTTGGGTTGATGGGAAGACCTGGACCTACGGAGAAGTGGGTGAGTACGCCCAGCGCATCGCGGCGTGGCTCGCAGCGCCAGGAACGCGCCCGCCGCAGCGAGTTGGCATCCTTGCAGCCCGCACCTTTGAGACCTACACAGGCATTTTGGGAACGTCCTGGTCGGGTGCAGCGTATGTGCCGATCTCGACCAAATGGCCGGAAGAGCGTCTGATTGGCATCTTTGAACGCACTGAGCTGGACGCACTGATCGTTGATGCAGCCGGTTTGGAGCTCATTTCTTCCGGAGGGATGCGGTCCGTTCCAAAGAGAGTTTTGGCGCCTGCTGATTCTTTAGCGCCGGCGGCTTTCAAGGAATCTGGAATCGACTGTGTCTCCTTCGACGCGCTTCCTGATTTTGATCCCACCGACGAACCGCGCGCGCGGGATGCAGATTCGCTCGCATACATCATGTTCACTTCAGGTTCAACGGGCGCTCCCAAGGGAGTGATGGTCAGCGCGGGCAATGTAAGAGCCTTCCTGGATTCGCTCCAGGGCCGGTACCGTTTTCAGCCCGACGAGCGGGTTGCGCAGCCCAGCGAAGTCTCGTTCGACAATTCAGTTTTCGATCTGTTCAATGCCTGGGAAGTTGGAGCGGCGCTGTATGTCGTGCCGGCGGGTCAACTTGTCGGGCCGCTCCGCTTTCTTCAGGACAACGAAATCACCGTCTGGTATTCGGTGCCGTCGTTCGCGGTCCTGATGCACCGCATGAAGATGCTTCGGCCAGAATCGCTGCCGGCTCTCAGGTACTCGGCATTCTGCGGCGAACCATTGCCGCGGCACACTGCCGAGGCGTGGAGCAGCGCGGCTTCGAACAGCATCGTTGATTGCCTTTATGGTCCGACTGAAGCCACAGTGGCGTGTACCGGCGACAGGTATTCCGACGACGTCCATGTAACGGAGAGCCGCGGGATCATTTCGATTGGCAATCCGTTCCCCAGCACCCAGACAGCGATTGTCGATCCGGCAAGGAATTTTCTTCCTCGAGGAGTGGAGGGGGAGTTGGTCATCTCCGGCTTGCAGGTTGCGCAGGGATACTTCAAAGATGAGCCTCTCACCGAGGAGCGCTTCCCAATGATCGGTGACAAGCGCTGGTATTTGACGGGCGATCGGGCAATGGAGGACGAGGCGGGCCGGTTTCATCACCTGGGGCGCCTGGACAACCAGGTCAAGATCCAGGGGTTCCGCGTGGAACTGGAGGAAGTGGAAGCCCACCTTCGCACGGCGAGCGGATCAGACAGCGTGGCGGTGGTGGCGTGGCCTGTGCGTTACGGGACAGCGGAAAGACTGGTTGCCTTTGTCAGCGGTGTGTCGGTGCCGATCGCAGAGGTTTCGAACCGGCTCAAGCGTAGCTTGCCTGCCTATATGGTGCCCGCCCGGATCCATGAGCTGGAATCGATCCCCATGAGCAGCAATGGCAAGATCGATCGCAAAGAACTGGCGCGGATGTTGCGCGAAGGGAATGTGGACTAGGGCAATGCAACGGGCAGCCAGGACCTGGGTGCGTTGCTAGCGAATTTGCGAGTGTGCGCTCTGGGTGAGCAGATGGATTGCGTCCACGCTGTCGATCTGTTCCCGCTCAAATCCGATTTGCGTGATGTCAATTCCGTAATTCTTATCCAGGAACATGACGATCTCAACGATATCGATTGATTGCAGGCGACCGCTGAGCAAAAGGGAGTCGTGATCTTTCAGAGGGCCGTTGTCCCCATTCGTGGTGAGAAGCTTGCGGACGAGCAGGCGAATCTTGTTTTTGTCGTTCACAGCTCTCTCCTATGGCGCAATTGAACAGCGACTCGAAAAAGATCTTAAATTTTTATCTTGTGGATAAATTTCTTGCGTTATCCATTCACGAAGAATCGAGCGGTGAATTTGGGCGGTCCTGGTACCACTTCGCACGAATGCGGAGTACGCTCATTGTCGCGCATAGGACAGGGTTGGATCAATTCCCCTTTCGAACTATCTGAGAATATCTGTCCCAGCGCGTTTGTTTTGATTTTATTGATCACCGTATTCTGCATGGCCACAAGCGGCGGGCCGCGGATCGAGAGGGCGCCGGGGTGCTGGTGCGGACGCTTGGGCCAAAATTCAACGGCTCCCCCATCCTTTGGATGAGAGAGCCGTATTTTTTCGGCAGGCTCCGGTTTCGGCCCGAACTAGGGGCCCATGTTTTGCACTTGATGGAAATCTGCACCCGGGTTCAGGTTTGAATTAACCGTTTGCCCCTGGCCGTTGACGTAGTAGTTTGCCTTCGGTCCACTGAAGACCTGGAACTGCGCGCCTGTCTGCGGATCGGAGACGTTGGTGAGGCCGGTGAGCATGTTGCCCCAACTCGAGACCTGGCCTGCCTGTGCGTTTTGCCGTGACTCGAACTGCGAGACCTGCTGGTTCATCGCCGCGGTTCGCTGCTGGTGATAGACCTGCATCTGCTGCATGAATACCTGAAAATCCTTCTGCATCTGAGTGAGCGCCTCGCGGGTCAAGGCTTCCTGACGCGTCTTCCACTCAGGAGTCTCCTGCCAACTGTCGATCATGCGCTGGGTCATGGCCCGCGCCTCGCTCAGCCTGTCGGGGGTTGAGATGATGCTGATCACAGGGTCGACCTGCCACAGGCCATCGTTGCCGAAGACCGCGGTGCGGGCATAGGTGTTCACGATCCGGGTTCCGTTTTGCGTGGCGCAGTCGTAGGCGACTGAAGCTTCTGAGAACCTTTGCTGCTGCCCATACTGCCACGCCTGCGGCATGGTTGGTTTCCAATCCGATTCGCGCTCGGTCATTGAGCTGCAGACCGTGGCGAAGCGGTGCTTGGCATACTTCTCCGCATAGGGCTGCGCCTGCTGAAAGTTATCGACCACCATCTGCCACATACCGGGCTTGTTGGCGGCATGCCCGGCAGGACCCGAATGCGGGCCGGGCAGAACGTAGGGGGGAATGTTCGGGTCGTTGATGCGGATGACGACTTTGCCGTCCAGCGAGCGAATGTCCATCATCCAGCGCACATCCAGGTAGCCGAAGCGGTACATGCCCCCCTCGACCTGCCATCCTACCGGGACCTCCATGGAGAAAGCGCCTTCAGCGTTGTCGGTGTAGCGGACCCAGGTGGCGCCCGTAGCGCCTCGGGGTTGATCGCCCATATTGCCGATGGTCGTGCCGTTGTTGCTGGCTGCCTGGCATCCGGTGCCGGCCAGCAACAGGGCAAAGAGTGAAGTGACAATTCGATTCGAATTCATGATGTTCTCCTCCACCTGCGGTGAGGCTAAACGGCGCTTGCGCGCCTTGAAGGTTGTGGTGCCACTGAAGTCGGGCGCAGTTACAAAACTCGTCCTTCAGGGTCCGTCCAACATTGCCTGGGTCCCACACTCAAGCTTGCTTTTGGGCTCATTGGCCTTCGAGGGTTTTGGGGCTCCAGAGCGGCATGGTGTCGACCGCGCCGTTCACCACCGCCTCAAGGTAGGCTTTCACCTTGCTCTGATCCATGCCGCTGTTGGGGATCGGGTACGACAGGCGGACCCTGTTTCCGTTGATCGAGAAAAACATGGGGCCGAAATCCAGATTCTTTTTGAGCAGGTTGGCGAGTGCGGGTGCCGACAGGTGGGGCGGCAGTTCAGTCGGGTCGATCGTCATCCAGATGAAGTTCCCGTTGGGAGAGAGGCTGATGGTCACGCTGCTCCTCCAGTTGCCGTTGCCGCAGTTTACCGTGTAATAGGTTTTGCCGTTGTCGTTGACGGTGTTCTTGCCATAGGCAGTCAACGCGTCCCCAAGCTGCTGGACGCTGAGCCGCCCTGATTGAGCCTCTGCGCGAGGGCCGACGCCGGTCACCAGGCAAAGGCTGGCTGCCAGCACCAGCAAAGAAAGCGCGATCCGCTTGAGCAGCAGGTTGAAAGCAGGGGTGGACAAATTCGATAGGCGCGACTGGAGAGACAACATGGTAGCCTCCTTGGCTCGAGACCTCGCGGTCGATTGGGTTGAAATGAGGGTTGAGCCCTGCTCGGCGCGGGCTGTGGTGCGATTGAATGAAATCTGCGAACTCTTCATGACTCTGACCTCCGATCCTTCTGGAAAGCTGGAATGCCTGGCTAAGGGGCTGATTGGATCGCTGACCTTGCGCTTCCGGGTCTTCAGGTCTGGTATCCTTGCCCCACTCGGTCAGTCGTCCCATCCCCGGACTTGGCCTGACCTCTGAGCGTCATGAAACCGCTTTGCCGTCCTGAATGTCCTAAACGAAGCCTTAATTAGCTCTAAAATTGGCCTGGAATCCGATGAGTCGACCAGAAGACGTCAACTGGGAGTTCGGATCGTTTCGGCTGGACGCCACCCAGCGCCTCCTTTTTCGCGAGGGAGAGCTGGTGCCGCTGTCCCGCAAGGCCATCGAGATTTTGGCCTTTCTCGTCGAGCGTCATGGGCAGCTCGTGGAAAAAGAAGAGCTTATGCGCCAGGTATGGCCCGATTCCTTTGTTGAGGAATCGAACCTGGCGGTGCACATTTCTCAACTGCGCAAGGTTTTGGGCGAACAAAGCGACACGCGGATCGATACCATTCCTCGCCGCGGCTACCGGTTCGTTGGAGTTGTACGGGGAGGGCCGGCCAGCGCGGAAATTCCTCCCGCGTCCGTCATTCCGGCCCCCGCCGAACCTGCGGCAGCATTAATTAAGGAATCGTTCGGAACGATTCAGGCAGGGAAGACGCCGTCTGAGTCTTCGAGTCGGGGCCGGAAGCGGATTGTTTGGCTGGCTCTTGCGGCCGCGGTTGGGGTCGTCGCGGGGTTGCTGGTGATTACCCAGCTTCATAAGACGCCCGCGCCGGTCCCGGCGAAAACTGAAGAAGACTTGTCCGACGAAAGAAGTGAGGTCGTCCTCGGCCCGATCGCGAACAACACCGGCGATCCGGTTTTCGACACCACCCTGCATGAGGCGATCTCGATTGAGCTTGAGCAATCGCCCTACCTAAGCCTGATCTCAGAACAGCGGTTGCACCAGTCGCTGCGGCTGATGGGGAAACCGGCTGATGCCGCGCTGACCCCGGATCTTGCGCGGGAACTTTGCGAGCGCAATGGCGGAGCGGCGGTTTTGGATGGCTGGATTGCCAAGTTGGGAAGCGAATACGTTCTTGGCATTCGAGCCATCAACTGCCGAACCGGCGACCACCTTGCCGACCTGCAGACCACGGCGGCAACCAAAGAGGTGGTTCTCAAGGCACTCGGGGATATCACCGGTCAGCTCCGCGCCAAGCTGGGCGAGTCGCTTGCCACGGTACAGAAATTCGACACGCCCATCGAGGAGGCCACCACATCCTCATTGGAGGCGTTGCAGGCCTTCAGCATTGGCCGCGAGACCATGATCCAAAAAGGGGAGTCTCCCTCGTGCATTCCGTTTTTTCAAAAGGCAATTCGGATCGATCCGGGCTTCGCGGTTGCGTACGCGGCCCTGGGGAATGCTTACTCCAACCTCGGCGAGACCGGTCTGGCCGCGGCGAACATTCGCAAGGCCTACGAGCTGCGTGAACATGTGAGCGAGCACGAGCGGCTCTATATTGAGTCGCACTATCACCAGTTCGTGACTGGGGACCTGGTCAAGGCAAGCCAAACCTACGAGCAGTGGGCCGCGACCTATCCCAATGACGATGCGCCACGCACCAATCTTGCCGTTATCTACAGCGACATGGGCAAGTTCGATCGCAGCCTGGAGCTCGCCAAGGAAGCTGTCCGCCTCGCTTCGCATGACGGGCAAAGCTATGCGAACCTTGTGGACGCGTATGTTTCGCTGAACCAGCCGGGCCAGGCCCATGCTGTGGCCGAGCAAGCGCAGGCGCAGCATCTCGACTCGTCAACGCTCCATCTCTATCTGTACGACGTAGCGTCTCTCGAGAAGAACTCGGCGGAGATGGAGAAGCAGTTGAAATGGGCGTCGGGTGAACCAGGAGTCGAAGACGCTTTTCTCGATGATCAGGCAAATAATTTTGCAATGCAGGGCCAGTTGCAACAAGCGAATGCGATGACCGATCGCGCGGTTGAAGCGGCCAAACGTGCTGACGAAAAAGAGACCGCTGCGCTCTATGAGTACGAAGAGGCGCAGCGCGAAGCCGAATTCGGCAACGATGCCCAGGCAGTGAAGGCAGCTGAGGCCGCCCTCGCCCTGGCCAAAAATCGCGAAACAGAGTTTGGAGCGGGCTTCGCGCTTGCGCTGGCAGGGGACACCGCCCGTGCTGAGGCGCTGGCCGCCCAACTCGACAAGGAGTTTCCAGACGACACGTTTGTGCAGGATGTTTACGTGCCGACCATTCGCGGAGCGATCGCGGTGCGACAGAAGGATCCAGATCGCGCTCTCAAGGCTCTGGAGGCGACACGGCCCTATGAGCTGGGGCTTGCCGGCGGATTGCTCCCCGTCTATATAAGGGGGCTGGCTTATCTCGAGGCGAAGGATGGGCAAAAGGCTGAGGTCGAGTTCCAGAAGATCATTGACCATCCGGGCGCGGTGTTGAATGCGCCCATTGGCCCGTTGGCGCAGTTGCAGGTAGCACGTGCGCGGCTAATGGAGGGGCATGCGGCGCAATCCAAGGTGGCCTACGATGACTTTCTGAATCGATGGAAGAGCGCCGATGCCGATCTGCCGGTTCTCCGTGATGCGCAAGCGGAGTACGCGTCGAACTGGAAGCGGTAACCCAGAGCAATCTGCCCTCACTCCGGCAGCGGCCCGAGGATCTCGATTTCGTACCGCGCTGCCAGCTCCATCAACCTTGCCATGTCAGGCGGCCCCGCGGGCAGTGAAATGTCCGTAGCCTGATCAAGGACGAAGTGCTCGAATCCGCCGGGCGTGCACATCAACAGCATCCTTGCGGGCGATTCGCCGACAATCTTAAAGCCATGCGGAATTCCGCGCGGGCCGAAGACGAATGTGCCCGGTGTGGCGTGCAGCCACTTGCCGTCGCAGACAAAATCGATCTCGCCTTCGAGAACGTAAAACGACTCATCTTCGCGATGGTGCCGGTGGTACGGAGAAGCGAACCCCGGGGGCATGGACCAGTGCTCCATCAGGCCAAAGGCCCCATTTGTGGTTTCAGCGGTGGCTCGCATCAGGGTCGGCTGGCCCAGGAACAGAAAGGCGGCGTCCGTCCGCGTGTTCAAGAAAGGCTGTAACGATTGAGCGATCATCTGTCGATCTCCTTCGAGTTTGCTGGACCATAGAGGGGATTCGGTCCGCTTTTGTAGAGGATGTGGAGCGAATCGAGAGAGCGTTACAACTTTTTTTGGATTGAGGTGCGGCCCGGTCGCCCTTGCGCCTCGACTTTGTAACGAACTGCCTTCTCGTGACACTTAGAATGTGGGGATGGCGGATGAACAAGACTCGCAATGGACCGACGCGGAACTGGTGATCCGGATCAAAACCGGGGCGGACCGTGATGCGGAGGCCGCGCTCTTTCGTCGCATGGCCCCCAGGGTTCGCCTCTATGGCATGCGGCATTTGCGCGATCAGCACGCGGCCGATGATCTGGCCCAGCAGGTTCTGGTCACCGTGCTTCTGGCTTTGCGCGAAGGCCGGCTACGCGAGCCGGAGAAGCTTGCATCGTTTGTGATGGGGACAAGCCGTATGACTGTTCTCGATCTGCGCCGCGGGACCAAACGCAAGCAGGATTTGCTGGAGAGGTTCGGATCTGAATTTGTGACCACGGTGGAACCAGACTTCGCGCAACTCGACACCAGGCAGCTCACTCGCTGTCTGCAGGGACTGAAAGAGCGTGAACGGGCGGTCGTCCTGATGACGTTTTACGACGAAAAAGCGGGTGCGGATGTCGCGCGTTCCCTCGGCATCTCTGAAGCCAACGTGCGCGTCCTCCGGCATCGGGCCATCCACCTGCTCCGCGACTGCATGGGAGTTGCCGCATGATCTGCCCCCGATTCGATGCCGCCGTGCTGGCCGACTACTGGCTTGGGGCGCTCGCTGATGCCGAGCAGGAGAATGTCGAAGAGCATCTCTTTGCATGCGATGCCTGTGGCGATCGTCTTCGCGAGATGATCGCGCTGGGGAAGGGAATTCGCGATGTGGCGCGGCAGGGCGACCTGCTCATGGTCGTGCCTGACGAGTTCTTGAACCGCGTTCGAGAGGAGGGTCTTCGCGTTCGGGAATACGCGCCTCCCCGTGGGGGCAGCGTGCAATGCACGGTTTCGGCCGAGGACGATTTTTTGATTGGGCGACTGGCTGCCGATTTGAGTCGGGCTGGCCGTCTTGATCTCGCCCTCTGTGATCTCCACGGCAAGGAGCAGATGCGGCTCGAGGATATTCCTTTTCGTCCGGATTCAGGCGCCGTCGCGTTCCAGCAGCCCATCGGCTATGCGAAGGCTGCGCCCTCTGAAACCATGATCGCGCGTCTCGTCGCCTTCGATCCTGAAGGTGTGGAGCAAATGGTGGGGGAGTACACCTTCATCCATACGCGCACCATTGCCGGTCCTCCCGGTTGGTAGCTGTTCTTTTCTCCCTCTTCGTGCCGAACCTGCCCTCTGGAATCTACAATTGGGCCGCTGGCTGGCTCTCAGATTTGAGGGCCGCTGTGCGTATCCCAATACTGGCGGGGAGGCTGATCCATGGACGAGAAAAAAGAATTGGAAGCGAAGATGCTGATTGAGGACAACGGAAGTTTTGGTCGCAGGGCACTGCTCAAAGGAGCAGCCGGAATTCTGGGCGGCGTGGCTGCCGCGTCGGCCATGCCGGCGATGGCGATTGCGCAGGAGAAGGCGGGCCATGCCTCGGCGAAGACGAACGCAAGCGGCCGCATGATTCTCGTTTCGGATGAAGACGCCATCGTCCCCACCGCCTCGGGTAAGGTGGCGGGTTTTGTGCGCAACCAGATCTTCACCTTCAAAGGAATTCCTTACGGCGACACGACCGAAGGCGCGAACCGCTTTCTGCCTCCATCTCCGCCGAAGCCATGGACCGGCGTACGAAGCTCGCGCCAGTTTGGGCACGTCGCTCCGCAGGCCGCGCGCACTGGATGGGCCAACGACGAAGAAGCCTTCATGTTTTCGTGGGATGACGGCATCCAGGGCGAGGACTGCCTGCGCGTGAACATCTGGACGCCGGGCCTTGGGGACGGCAAGAAGCGCCCCGTCATGGTGTGGCTGCATGGCGGCGGCTTTGCTGCAGGATCGGGACAGGAACTGCTCAGCTACGACGGCGAGAACCTGGCACGGCGCGGCGACGTGGTCGTGGTCACCCTCAATCATCGCCTCAATGTTCTGGGCTATCTGAATCTCGCCGCCTATGGAGACAAGTACGCAAGCTCGGCGAATGTCGGCATGCTCGACATTGTGGCCGCCCTTGAATGGGTCCGCGACAACATTGCGGCTTTCGGCGGTGATCCGGGAGTGGTCACCATCTTCGGGCAATCCGGCGGCGGCGGAAAAGTCAGCGCGTTAATGGGGATGCCGGCGGCCAAAGGGTTGTTCCATCGCGCGATCGTCGAGAGCGGCTCGATGCTCAGGATGGGCACGCAGGAGAATTCGCGCAAGCTCGCAGACCTGCTGATTGCGGAACTCGGCTTGACCGCGGCAACCGTCGATCAGTTACAGACCATGCCCTACGCACAGATTTCCAAGGCGGGTGCCGACGTGTTGCGCAAGAACAATCCGCGTCCCGCAGGCGGCGTGCCCAACTTCCGCCGCATGGCGCAGATGCTCGGATTCGCGCCGGTTCTGGATGAGAAAACTCTGCCTGCCCACCCCTTCGATCCACAGGCTTCGGCGATCTCAGCGGACGTGCCCATGCTGGTGGGGACGACTCTGAACGAATTCGTGACTGCGATCAACCATCCAGAGTATGAGAAGTTGACCGACACGGAGTTGCAGGATCGCGTGCATGGATTGTTCCCCGACAAGACAACGGAAGTCATTGCCGCATTTCGGCAACGCACGCCGAATGCAAAGCCCTTCGACATCTGGTCGCATATCGCCGCGTCGACCGTGCGCGAAAATGCGATCAAGCAGTGCGCGGCCAAGGCATCTCTGGGAAAGGCGCCGGCCTATCTTTATTGGTTCACCTGGCAGACGCCAGTGCTGGATGGCAGGCCGCGCGCGTTCCATTGTTCTGAGATCGCCTTCGCCTTCGACAACACGGATCGATGCGAAAACATGACGGGCGGCGGAGCTGACGCGCGCGCGCTGGCTGCTCAGGTCAGCGAGGCGTGGATTCATTTTGCCCGAACCGGCGACCCGAACCATGCGGGGATTCCGCATTGGAAGCCGTTTACGTCTGCAACCGTGCCGACCATGATCTTCGATAACAAGACGGTGGCCGTCGACAATCCCGACGGAGGCGAGCAGAAGAGCATCGCGGAGTCATAAATGATCGGGCGCCCCATCCATCCACGTCCTCATCGTGGATGGGTGGGATGCCGTGAACCCACCATCGTGATTTTTTACGCGAGAAACCTCAAATTTGCAGTTGACAATCCATAATCGTAGGGTTATTGTTTCTGCATGCCGAGAGACGCTGACAACCTGTTCAGAGCGCTCGCCGACCCCACCCGCCGGGCCATTTTCGAGCGGCTCACCCGCAGCGGCGAACTGACCGTCCACGCACTCACTGAGCGCGCGGGCGTGTCCCAGCCCATGGTTTCGAAGCATCTAACGGCCTTGAAGCGCGCGCGGCTGGTTCGCTGCCGCCGGCAGGGGCGCGAGGCCCACTACCAGGCCAGGCCCGAGGCTCTCGCTCCTCTTGTGGACTGGATCGGCGACTACGGCAAGTTCTGGGAAAGCAAACTCGATCGTCTCGGCGATCTTCTCGAAAGGATGGACACATGACGACGCCCGAATCGACTACCCGTTCTGTCATCGTGGAAAAGGAATATCCCCAGCCGCCGGAGAAAGTATGGCGGGCTCTCACGGAAAAATCCCTGATCGAGCAGTGGCTCATGAAGAACGATTTCGAGCCGGTGACCGGGCACGCTTTTACGCTCCGCATGGATCCGGTGAAGGGTTGGAACGGGGTAATTGACTGCGAAGTTCTCGCCGTCGATCCTCCCCGGGTTCTCGCGTACACCTGGGGCGCCCTGGGACTGGGAAGCGTCGTCACCTTTACGCTGACACCGACCGACAGCGGCACGCATGTCCGCGTGGAGCAGTCCGGCTTTGGCGAAAATCAGGATCAGGCCTACAACGGCGCGAAGTGGGGCTGGCAGAATTTCATGGGCAAACTTGAAGGCGTGGTGGCCGGCATCGCGTAACGTGACTATCAAAAAAGATTGGAGACGACCATGAGACTGAGCACATTCAAAACAATTCTGCGCTGGATTCACATCATTGTGGCCATCCCGATCTACGGCTACATTTACAGTCCGTTCGACAAGATTCCGCTGTACGCTTTTCCGGCGCGCTACATTTTCTTTCCCACCATGTTGCTTACGGGATTGTTGATGTGGAAGGGCCATTGGCTCTGGCGGCCTTTTGCCAGGAAGAGCAGCCTGACAACTTCGTAGACCAGAGGCAAGTCGAGCCAACGCAGAACCTGGAGGTCAACATGAAAAATGGCGTGCAGGAGCAAACTCGTTCCGTATTCGTTGACGCGAAAATCAGCCAGCTCGGCGATTGGCGCGGCAAAACTCTCGCTCACATCCGCGAACTCATTCACGACGCGGACCCGGGCATCGAGGAAGAGTGCAAATGGATCAAGCCTTCAAACCCGGGCGGCGTCCCCGTCTTTTCCCATGATGGAATCGTCTGCACAGGAGAAACGCACAAACAGGTGGTGAAGCTGACCTTCGCGCGCGGAGCCGATCTGGACGATCCGAAGAAGCTCTTCAACTCGAGCCTCGAGGGAAATGCGCGTCGCGCGATCGACATTCGCGAAGGGGAGAAGATCAACGAGCCTGCCTTCAAACAGCTCATTCGCGCAGCCGTGGCTGCAAATGCCGCAGCGGCCGTTCAGCGCGCGGCGCGAAAGAAGTAAGTCGCCGCTGATGTTCGCATCTCAGGCGCTATGTGGGTGCGCCTCGTAGTGCTGCCGCAGAAGATCTTTTCCGTAGTCG
>CAWBSV010000054.1:0-65934 GCA_963791505.1 uncultured Acidobacteriaceae bacterium | reverse complement strand
CACGTACGCATCTAGGTTGGATAGTAAATTGAGGGCCAAACCTGGTCGGGGTAATGCGCGATGAGATACGCGCGCAGCGCCACGCCGAGAGTGACCAGGCAGGCGAACAGTGCGACGGTCTTGCGCACCGAGGGGCGGCGCATCATCAGCGCTACGAGCAAAGGCAGCACAAAATAGAAATGTTCCTCAACGCAGAGCGACCAGGCATGCGAGAAAGCTCGACGATCTGATTGGAAACCAAGGTTCATCGTGAAGGTGAGGAATTTCCAGAGCGGAGCCAGACGAGGAAACTCGCTCCAGCCGGGAAACAGGAAATAAAGCGCGAGCACGACGAGATACGCCGGCAGGATGCGATAGGCGCGGCGCCGGTAAAACTCAGCGATGGATGTCCGGCCGCCATTGAGGTAAGGCCGCAGGACCTGGCAGCCAATGAGAAACCCGCTCAGCACGAAAAACAGATCGACGCCCATCCAACCGTAGTAGGTCACGGGTAGAAAGCGCTCCGGCAGCTCGCCAAAAACGGTCAGGTGGTAGAACAGCACGGCAACAATCGCAAGCGCGCGCAGGGTATCGAGGCCGGATTGCCGGGACGGGGTTGCCGGAATGTTCAAATGCGGTTGTCGCAGAGAAGCTGAGCAAGACCAGTCTACACACGGTCATCTTTTACGGATGGACAAATCGGGCCTTCCGGCCAAGCACTGACAATAGGCCGCGATCCAATCTGGCGAATGAGCCACCAACAGGCTGCTACCGCAAATTGCTGCCGATTGGAGGGGGCCAACCCTTATGAGGTTTCCACTTGTAACGTCTGATAACGTATATTCTGTATAGTCACACGTAGGACGGATCAGGCCTTATAGGACAACGAAGTCCTTCCCTATTAGCAGTTACATCTTGTAGCGGCCCAGGTCTTCGTCATTCAGGCCCTCGAGCCAGCCGCGAAGTTGCTCGGCTGTGGGGCCGTCCGGTGGGCCTGAGGTGTTGAGCTTGGCGGTCTGCATCACTTGCTCCGACACATAAATGGGACAATCGGCACGCAGCGCCAGAGCGATCGCGTCAGACGGACGAGCGTCGACCACCATCGGCTCATCGCCCTGCTTGAGCCACAGGACCGCTAGAAACGTCTCTTCCTTTAGTTCCGTAATCACAACGCGTTCCAGCTCAGCATTCAAGTGACGGATCAAGTTCCGGGTGAGATCGTGGGTCATGGGGCGCGACGACGAGACCTTCTCGATCTCGTTAAAGATGGCGTTGGCTTCGAAGATTCCAACCCAGATAGGCATGACGGTATCGGACGCGACGTCTTTGAGTACCACGATGGGCATGTTCGTTGACGGGTCCATCATCAACCCTCTGATCCGCACCTCAATATCCATAGTTGCCTTCTTCCTGAATCTCTTACCGTGAATCACTCACCTGAACGTTCAACTTTTAGACGGCCTCCCCGACCAAACTGTTGGGGTGGCTGCCTGTAATCCTTACATTGGCGTAGCTGCCGGGCGCAGGAGCAATCAACTGCGCTGCTGTGAAATTGACCGGCTTATTCTGGCTGCTCCGCCCGCTGACCTGCGCCCGCGCCGGGTTCATGCCCTCGACCATCACTTCCATAATCTGCCCTAAATGTTTGGCATAATTAACTCGCTGAATCTCCCGCTGCCTATCAAGCAACACTTGAAGGCGCTGGGCCTTCTCGGCCTCCGGAATCGAGTCAATCATGGTGAGCGCCGGCGTGTTGGGCCGCGCGGAATACTTGAAAGCGAACACGCAATCGTACTCGACCTGGGCCAGCATATCCATGGTCTGGATGAAGTCGTCAGGCGTCTCGCCCGGGAAGCCGACAATGATGTCTGTGGAAAGCGAGATGGGGCGGCGCGCTGCCTTGATCCAGGCAATGCGCTCGAGATACCAGTCGGGCGTATACTCGCGGGCCATCATGCGCAGCACCTTCTCTGATCCGGACTGGACGGGCAAATGCACATGGTCGCAGAGAGAGGGCGTTGCGTCGATGGCCTCGACGATGTCGCGGGTGAAGTCGCGCGGATGACTGGTGGTGAAGCGGACGCGCCGAATGCCCGTCGACCTGTCCGACGGCCACCAGCAATTCAGCGAAGGTCAACTTCCCTTCCGGGTCGCGATAGCTGTTGACGTTCTGACCGAGGAGTTGAATCTCGGTATAGCCGAGGTCGGCGATGCGGCGCGCCTCGGCAAGAACCGAAGTGCCTGATCGGCTGCGCTCTTTGCCCCGCGTATACGGAACGACGCAGTAGGAGCAGAATTTGTCGCAACCCTCAATGATGGTGATGTAGCCGCGGTAGGGATTCTGCCGCGCGGTGAACTCGGTCTCGAAGGTCTCGTCTGTCTGGCGGTCATCGAGGCCGGTTATGCGCGTTTCGCCGGCTTCAAGGCGCACCAGCATTTCGGGCAGCTTTCGATACGAGGCCGAACCCGAAACGAGCGAGACGTAGGGAGCGCGCTCGAAGATCTTCTCGCCCTCCTGCTGCGCGACGCAGCCCAGCACGCCAAACCGCTTGCCGGCTTTGTGGAGCTTCTTGTAGTCGTTAAGCCGGTTGAAGACCTTCTGTTCCGCTTTGTCGCGGATGGAGCAGGTGTTGTAGAGGATCAGGTCGGCGTCGGCCTCGACCTCAACCTGGCGGTAGCCCTGCTGCTCCAATGTGCCAATGACCTTTTCAGAGTCATGGGCATTCATCTGGCAGCCGAAGGTTTCAAGGTAGAAGGTTTTTTCGGTTGCCATGGCAATTCCAAGTATAGCGTGAAGCGGATTGCGCCGGTTCGACGTTCGCATTCGGACAGTGGAAGCTCGCGATCGGACAATCCGGATTTCTGAGCGTCCAGTTCCCTGTTTCTTTTCAACGCAGTAGGCCGCGGCGATCTGGTGATCGAGATGCAATGGAGGGGGTGCTGGCTCCCCATGGAGGCTGATCCCCGCATGTCCATTGAAGTCCGCGGCCTTGCCCCGCTCTTTCAGGTTTTCGATATGCCGACCTCGATCCGGTTCTATCGCGATGTGCTGGGGTTCGTGGTCGTGTCGACCTCGCCGCCGCTTTCCGCGGATCCGGACGATGTCAACTGGGCGATGCTCCGCCTGAACGAGACAGAGGTCATGCTCAACACGCGGTATGAGCGGCCGGAGCGGCCCCCGGCGCCCGACCCCGCGCGTGTCGAAGCGCATGACGACGCTTCGCTTTATTTCGGATGTCCCGATGTGGATGCGGCCTATCGCCACCTGTGCGAGAAGGGTGTCGCGGTGAAGCCGCCCCGGGTGGCGCACTACGGCATGAAGCAGCTTTACGTGAAAGATCCCGACGGATTTGTGCTGTGTTTCCAGTGGAGAGCGTGACGGATTTCTAAAACCCCAAGGAGAAGCCGATGAGAACACTGTGGCAGGATCTTCGCTATTCGTTCCGGCAACTGATCAAGATGCCCGGGTTTACGCTGACCGCCATCTTTTCAATCGCGCTTGGAATTGGGGCCACGACCGCAGTGTTCAGTGTGGTGTATGCGATTCTGGTGGATCCTTATCCGTACGCCGGCGCGGATCGCATGATCCACATGCGCATGATTGATGGAAGAAGCGCCGATGCACACGGCTTTGGATTGACGGGAAGCCAATGGCAGCAGTTGCGCAAGCTGCCCATCATCGACGATGCGTTTGCCAGCGATGGATGGAGCCTGACGGCGACGGGCGGCGATATCCCGGAGGACGTCGAGGCAGCGTACTTCACTTCGAATGCATTCGACTATTTCGGCGTGCCGGCGGCCCTCGGACGCGGCCTGCAACCTTCGGACGCCATCGACGGTCAAGATCCGCAGCCGGTTGTGGTGCTGAGCTACAAGTTCTGGAAGCGGTTCTATGGCGGCAACCCTGAGGTGATCGGCAAGACGCTGCAGCTGGTGCATAAGAACTACACCATCGTGGGCGTAGCTGCCTCGCGCTTTACGTGGAACGATGCCGATGTTTACGTGCCACAGAAGATTACGCAGGACCCGGTGCACACCTTCTATGTGGGAGCGCGGCTGAAGCCGGGCGTGACGCATGCGCAAGCAAATGCCGCCCTGCTGCCACTCATTGAGCAGTTCGCCAGGGATACGCCAAAGCATTTTCCAACGGGCGCGTTCCGCATTGACGTTGCCGGGTTGAACGACGACTTCCTGCAGCAACTTGGTGGGACGTTGAGCCTCTTGTTTGGCTCGGTGGCGATGCTGTTGCTGATTGGGTGCGGCAACGTTTCGATTCTGTTGTTGGCACGAGCCACGGCGCGGCAACATGAGTTTGCGATCCGGTCGGCTGTCGGCGCAAGCAGGGGGCGCGTTGTGCGCCAGTTGCTCACCGAGTCGCTGATGCTCTCGCTCACCGGGGCTGCCCTGGGTGTTGGGCTGGCTTATAAGCTGCTCGGGTTTATCGTAGCCAACCTGCCGCAATATTCCTTCCCCCACGAGGCGGATATTCGCATCAACGTGCCGGTGTTGGGATTCAGCGTAGCGCTGGCTGTCTTCACCGGCGTGTTGTTTGGTCTGTGGCCTGCGATTCAACTGGCGCGGACTGAAGCACGCGAGGCGCTTCAAGGCGGAACGCGCAAGGTAGCCGGGAGCGTACGCGGCCGGCGCATTCATTCCACGCTGATCGCCGGGCAGCTTGCGCTGACCCTGCTGCTGCTCGCTGGAGCGGGCGCGGCCATGCAGGGGTTTCTGCGCATGTTGAACGTCCCGCTCGGCTACGACCCGCACAACGTCATGTCGGTGGGCATTCCCGTGCACGACGGGACGTATAAGACCTGGGAGGAACGCAACGCCTACTTTGAACAGATTCGCGCCAAGGTAGCGGAAGTTCCCGGCGTGACCATGTCTGCGATCTTGAGCAACGCCACTCCGCCGTCGAATGGGGCCAACGTCAAGGTCGCGATTCTTGGGAGCTCATCGAGTCAGGAAGTCACGACGCGTTTAAACCTGGTCAGCCCCGAATACTTTCCGACCCTGCATGTCGGCCTGGAAGAGGGACGCATCTGGAACCAGGACGAAGAGCACCGCGGCGCGGCGTTGGCTCTGGTCAACCAGACTTTCGCTCGTCGCTATTTCGCGAACACCGATCCTGTAGGCCATTCGTTCAAGGTGGCCGACCTGCACAGCGAGCCCCCCTACAGCCTTTTGGCGCCCGGTGCGGATGGCCAGATTGTGATCATTGGAGTAACGGCCGACAAGCTGGACGATGGGCTCTCCAATCCGATTTTGCCGGAAGTTTTTGTTCCGTCGAATTTGTCGATGCGGATGTACACGCAGATTCTCGTCAAGTCGAATGTGCCGCCGCTTTCCCTGTTGCACGCGGTCGCGACGAAGGTGAACCAGGTGGACCACGACCAGCAAGTGAACAGTACTGTAGAGGATCTGGACCAGTGGATCCGCGACGAACCAGAGTGGGCGCGGGGACGGCTGGTTGCGTGGCTGTTTGGAGCGTTCGCCGGCCTGGCGCTTCTGCTGGCGGCGGTCGGGCTTTACAGCGTGGTCTCGTACTCGGTGGCGCAACGGACCAACGAGTTCGGCATTCGTCTGGCGCTGGGTGCGCCGCGCGGCCATTTGCTCAACATTGTCTTTCGTTCAACGGCAACCAGCGTGTGGGTTGGCATTGTGGCCGGCATCGTTCTCACTCTGGCGCTGAGCAAAGTCATGGCGCACTGGGCCACAGATAGCGCGAGCTCGAGCAATCCCCTGCTTTTGTTTGGCGCGGTGGTTGTTCTTTCGCTGGTGGCGACGGCGGCTTGCCTGCTGCCTGCAAGGCGCGCGGCGGGGGTGGATCCGATGAAGGCGATTCGCTACGAGTGATGCGGGACGGCGCTAGGCTAAGCTCGCCCGTCATTTGCCTGCCTCAGCGAAGGCCGGTGTGCAGATAAGCCAGCTATGCAGCCATCTGCTCCTGGTCGAAGCGGCCCGCAAAGCCATCGCCTGTCTTGTGCCTGCACTCCGCGCCGCGCACGTTGACCCCTGATGCCATCCGCGCGGAGGAGACACCTGTTCGCCTGGAACCTGTTGTCGCACGCGTTAGGGGCCCCCATATCGCGTGTTGGAGACTTGGGGACCTAGCCCTGTGTGCAGATAAGCCAGCAATGCGGCCATCTGCTCCTGATCGAAGCGGCCCGCGAAGCCTGGCATCATGCCGCGGCCAGCGAGAATGTTGTGTTCCACGGCGGCATCGGTCGCGGGGATGCCGCTGGGCAGGTTGGCGTGGTTGAATAGCCCGTGCAGGCTTGGCGGAGCCTTCTTGAGGGCGAGGTCGTTGTCTTCGTGACAATGAGCGCAGCGTTCGTTGTACAGCGCCAATCCCTCCAGCTGTTGCTTAGTCAGCGGAGCGGGGCCACAACCGGCAACTGCAATTGCGCAGCCCGCCATCAGAGCCAATGCCGCTGCCCCGCCTGCCCTCTTTCGGAAGTCGGAAACTCCCACGTTGCCTATGCCTTTTCCGCGAACTTCCCGCTCACGTAGTCCCAATTGATCACCTGGTAGAACGCTTTCACGTAATCCGCGCGCTTGTTCTGATATTTCAGATAGTAGGCGTGCTCCCATACGTCGACGCCCAGGACGGGCTTGTGACCGGTCGGGAGAGTCGTGTCCTGATTCGGCGTTGTCTCGATGTCGACCGCGCCATCCGGGCATCTTCACGAGCCAGGCCCAGCCGCTGCCAAAGACGCTCAGCGCGGCCGCGGTCATCTTGTCCTGAAAGGCTGAAAGCGATCCAAACTTGGCGTCGATCGCTTTGGCCAGTTCGCCACTGGGAGCGGCCCCGCCTTTGCCCAGCATGGGCCACCAGAAGGAGTGATTGTAATGGCCGCCTGCGTTGTTGCGCACAGCGTTGCGCGCTGTTTCCGGCAGGGTGCTCCAGTTGGTGACCAATTCAACGAGCGACTTGCCGGCGAGCTCCGGGTGCGCGGCAACGGCTGCATTGAGATTGTTGACATAGGCCTGGTGATGTTTGTCGTGATGCAGGTGCATGGTTGCAGCGTCGAAGCTTGGCTCGAGAGCGTCGTAGGCATACGGCAAGGGCGGCAAGCTGAAGGGGCCCGTGGGTGCGGAAGGTGCGGCAGCAGGCGCTTGACTGCCGGCTAATGCTTCGCTGCGCAGTGTTTCGGTCAGGAGCAGGGCGCTGGCCGCGCCGCCGAGATGCTTGATTGCAGATCGCCGATTCATCATGATTCAAAGACCTCTCTTTGTGTCGGTGTTCCGTTGGGGCGCTGCTCAAACCCCTTTTTGATGCGGATTGAGCAACGAGGATGGGAAAAGTGCGAAAGCCCGACAGCGGGATTTTAGCGCGTTGCACTTGATGTGCGCTCGGATGGACTGCCAGCTATTCCTGGAACGAGGCACTGAGGTCAGGCCAGCCGAGAGCCAGATCCCGCAACGCCCGGCCGCCAATTTCAATCATCTTTTCGGAAACCGGAACAGCGCCAAGTCGCTTGTAGAATTCGACGGCCGGATTCTCGGCCAGGACCCAGACAATCATGCTCGTTAATGCGGCGGCGCGAAGCTCCCTGACGATCTCTTCCACCAATCGCCGTCCGGCGCCGCGCTTCTGCTGCTCTCGCAAAAGATAGATTGCGTAAAGTTCGCCGTCGTAACCTTCAAGCGACTCCCGCAGTTTGCCCCCTGCCGCGAACCCGAAGATGCCGGATGAATCCTCGGCCACCAAAATGGTGGCCTGCATGCCGCGGATCCCTCTCCCCCATTGCTCTGCTCCCGCGGCAACATCCATCCCATCGAGGAACGCATCGGGGACAAGATTGCGATAGGTCGTCTTCCAGCTTTCGACCCGGACGCGCGAGATCGATGGGGCGTCTTCGATCACTGCTTTGCGAATGCTGAAGGTCATCAGGCCCAATCTACCACGCGCCTGTTTCGGGCCCTTCCGGCATCGTCCGCTATGCTGGATCTATGGCGCTGCCAACGTTGGATCAGATTCGCGAAGCCCAGGCTGTTGTCTACGCGCACATGCCGGCCACGCCCCAGTACAGTTGGCCGCTTCTCAATCAAAGACTGAGTGCCGAGGTCTGGGTCAAACATGAGAATCACACGCCGGTGGGCGCCTTCAAATTGCGCGGCGCTCTGGTGTATATGGATTGGCTGAAGCGCTCACGCCCCGAGCTTTCCGGGGTTGTGGCTGCGACGCGCGGGAATCATGGCCAGGGCGTGGCACTGGCTGCGCGCCTCAATGGGATGAAGGCTGTGATCGTGGTTCCGCACGGAAACAGCAAAGAGAAGAACAAGGCGATGGTTGCGCAAGGAGCCGAGCTTGTGGAGTATGGCAACGACTTTCAGGAGTCGCTTGAGTTTGCCGCTCGCCTTGCCGCCGACCTGGATCTGGCCATGCTCGATTCGTTCCACGAACGCCTGGTCATGGGAACGGCTACATACGCTCTGGAATTCCTTGAAGCCGCTCCGGCATTGGACACGGTCTATGTTCCGATTGGGCTCGGTTCTTCTGTGTGTGGCGTCTCCGCAGCGAGGAATGCGTTGGGGCTGGGGACGCACATCGTCGGAGTCGTCGCCACACAGTCCCCCTCCTACGCTCTAAGCTTCCGCGAGCGAAAGATCGTTTCCGCACCCTCGCTCACGGCGATTGCGGATGGCCTGGCATGCCGCACACCGAACGCGAAGGCGATGGAAGTTATCTGGGACAATGTGGACCGGATCGTCGAAGTTACGGATGCGGAGATTGTGCAGGCCATGCGTGCTTATTACCAGGACACGCACAACGTGGCTGAAGGCGCAGCCGCAGCCGCCCTTGCCGGCGCAACTAAGGAACTGCCGGAAATCAAGGGCAAACGCATCGGGGTTATTTGTACGGGTGGCAACGTGGATTCGGATATTTATGCCGATGTTCTTGCCGGGAAGTTATGAGCCAATCGAAATGACAGAGAATGCAGAACATCTAACACCGCTGGCGCATGCAGCGCATAACCGATGCTTTGGCTGCGGGCAAGCCAATCCGACGGGGCTGCATCTTGAGTTCTTTCTCGCGGAAGATGGCGCCGTGGTTTGCCTGCCAACGATTCCAGATACCTATGAGGGCCCGACGGGCTACCTGCATGGCGGCATCATTGCCACGTTGCTGGATGAGACGATGAGCAAAGCCATCCGCTCAAAAGCGATTGTTGCGATGACCGGCAAACTGGAGATCGAGTATCTGCGCCCGGTGCCGTCGAATACTCCGCTTCGAATTGAGGGCCGGGTGAGCAGTCAGGAAGGCCGCAAGAATTGGGCAGAGGCGAAAATCCTGAATGAGAAGGGCGTCGAACTGGCGCGCGGCAAGGGACTGTTTATCCAGGTAATCGCCCGGCCGGCGCCGCTCACTTCTCCGGCAGCTTCCGCCCCGTCAAGCTAATCGATCTACCTCCAGCCATGCCCATCTACTTTCTAAGTTCAACCGAGACAACCTGGCCATCGACGGTCTTGTCTGGGCTTTCGACATATTGAACACGGGCTTTCAATCCTTCGATTCCGCCGCATGGATTCAACGGCCCCGTTGGCGTAAAACCGAGTGTCGAGAATTCGAGCTTGTAATAATCATTGTTGTAAAGAGCCACCGTTTGTTTGGAGCCTTCGACCTTGAACTCGATCGCGGCGGGGTAACTGCATGTTACTTGATGGATGGCGCCGAGAATCTCGTGCTTTGTCCCATTCAGAGGGGCGTTTGGATGTTTCGGACCAGACTCCGGCACGATATCGACGACGGTGCTCGATTGGTTCGAGGAGGATGCGGATTCGGCCTGAACCGAATCTCTATCCGCCACCAATCGCTCTATTTGCTTTTCTCTGCGTATCGCTTTCGAAGCTTCATACGGGTTTCCCGCTGCGGACGCCCACGCTTTCAACGCATTGACCGCGTCTTCGTCACGATTTTCTGACATGAGAATCGATGCTAATAAATCGCACGCAGGATAGAAACGCGGGTTCAACTGCATTGCAGTGTGCAGATTTGTTTCAAGCTCGGGATAGGTGTCCGGCCCCGCATGGGCCATCGACATTCCGACAAAGTTGTAATAGGCGAGATAGTTGGTCGACTTAAGTTTGACCGCCTCGCCGTACCAGTTGCGAGCCTCGTCGATGCGGCCGTCGCGCGCTTCAAGATAGCCCATGGTCTCGTGGGCTTGCGCATTTTGCGGGTCAGTTTGGAGCACGCTTTCCGCAAGCGTACGTGCGTCCTTGGTGCGGCCGACGTAAGCCAGAACGTCTGCGCGAGCAGCGTCGGCCTCAGTGTGGGTGAGCGGCCTTGCGACGTTGGCCGCCTCATTGATAGGGGCCGCGCCGCTGGGAAGAACGAGATAGTGATAACTGCTCTCCCGAATATAGCCTTCCAGTGCACTTTGCAGAGACTTTAAACTCCCGAAAGCCTCCTCTGCAGCAACGACCGGATCTTCGTGGCGGGAGAGCATGCCCATGTAGTCATCGATGTGGTGGGTTTTCTTTTCGCGATCAGTGAACTGGAGATAGTGGACCAGGGCCCACGATTCCGCATAGAAGACGGAGCCTTTCTGCTCTTCATGGTAGTAAGGCGATCGAGAATCCACCTTGAGGAGCACCGGGAGCGGAATGAGATTGTTCTGGCGGAGATAGAGAACGTCGTCGGGGCTGGGCTGCCCGAGCCAGATATCTTTATCGTGGATATCGGTGTTCTGAAAGAATTCCGCCAGGCCTTCGTTCAGCCAAAGCGGCAACCACTGGTCCACACTAAACTGAAGGTGGGTGTATTCGTGATAGACAGTCGCAAATGGGTGCTCGAATTCTGCGTCGAGGCGAAGTAGCACGTAGTTCTTATCGGAAGTTTGCAAGAACATCCCAGCAAGCTTCAACTGGCCTGAAGCGAGATAGGCCTCCGGTTCCAGCGCCTGGAACCCCTTTGAGTTCTTGGTCGCGATCACGACGATGGGTGCGACGGGATCGACTTCCGCTTTGGGAAAGAGGGTCTGGAACATCCATCGCATTCGCTCAAACTGATCGGCAATGTGGCGTGCCTGCTTCTCGTTCGAATCGGTCAGCACGGTGAAGTGAGGGCTACGCACTTCGATCCACTGATCCGGCGCGGCGAGAACTGCGCTGCACAAAGAGGCCATAAGGGCGACGAGCATTCCAGCTTTTCGAAGCATGATTGGCCGCAATTCTATCAAAGCCTCGATAGGTAGGTGTAGGTAAGTTCCTTCGCAGCGGCCTCACGGCTCACTTGGAGCGTACTTTAGGCCGCTATCACTCATCTAGCCAGGAGTTTGTTGGCAAGTTACCTTTGCGTACCAGGCGCAGAGAAGAAGAAGCAGAGCTCCTGCGGCATAAGAGAGGGTGAATTCCGGCGCAGCACCCCAGGCGATGCGGCCTTCAATGCCGGCAGCGGTAAGTGTATAGGCGTGAATGACCCCGATGGCCGACAGGAGTGCGGCCGCGCTGACCCAGAGTGCGGCCAGAGTGAACTTTCTCTCAATAACAAGTGCCAGGGCCGCGGCCCAGATCATTGAGGTCAACAGCCCGCCCTGTCCGAGTGCGATTAAGCCGCTTAGAGCCAATTCAGTTCCCATGCGCGGCACAACTTCAGCAAGCGAACTGCCAGCCTGGCGCGCGACGGTGTCGGCAATCCCAGATGCCCACTGGGCCAGCATCGGGACCAGTCCCAGGACAACGGCGACGGCCTGCGCACGTGGCACTTCAGTGAACGCCTGTGCCACCGTCACCAGGCCGAACCAGACGATGACGGGCCCTGCGACTTCAAGTGGGATGACCCGCAGCACAAGAGGGAGACAGCCAGTGGTGCACAGGATCAGCGTGACGAAACCATTCAAAGCGGAGTAACCGGATCGAGCGCCGTTGGCTTTGTGAGCTGCGTGGCCTACGTAGAGTGTCGTTGGAAACGGGCTTCCAAGCGCCGCGGCCGCCAATGTGCCAATGCCATTCATCAGAAGCGACGGTGTGGTCTTGTAATCGTCCCCGGCCACTTTGACGCTTTCCAGGATTTGCAGAGAGGCGAGAGTGTCGAGCGCGGCGAGCGGCAAGATCACCGCAAGATAACTCCATCCTTCGCGATGGCTGACTAACTCCCAGAGGTTGACCGGATGAGGGGGATAGAATCCTGCGCTCGTGGTCAGTGCAGGGGGCGCATGGTAGATGTGGAAGGCCCGCAGCACCGCAACAAGAATGGCTCCAAGGCCGATGGCGACCATAGCCGGCGGAATCCTCCAGGGAAGTTTCAGGCGCGACCCATAGAGGGTGAAGAGCAGCAGCATGGGCAGCAAGGCGACCGACGCCTGATCGAAGACACCAAAGATGAAGCCGAGGCAGAGATAAGCCAGCGCCAGCCCGGCGAGAGGACAGAGCAGGGCTGCACGCGGCGTGTGACGGCGCAACCAGTCGGTCGAGAAGGCGCCGAGGGTTTGCACAACGCCACTCAGCAAGCTGGCAAACACACCCGCCTGCCAGGCGAGCGTTCCGGAATGAGTCCTTGTATAGACGGGGCCCATGATGAGGAAGACATAGGCAAAGATGGTGGGCGTATTGATGCCAAATGGGATTGCTGTTACATCGTCGCGCCCTGTGCGGGCCGCGAGGCGCCGTGCCTGCCAGGCATAAAACAGGTTCCCCACCAGGACGGAGATGGCGACACCAGGCAGAATCTGGCGAGTCACAAACTCAGTGGAGAAACCGCAGACTGGAGCAAGGCCGACGATGAGCAGCAGGTCAGGAAATCCCGAGAAGAATAGGCCGAAAAAGCCATCGATGTCGCCTGAGGTGAACCACGGCAATCGAAGCTGCGTGGAGTGGGGAGCGGCGGGAGAGTTCATGCAGTCCCGTACGTGAATCCGAGTTCGCGCAGCCACTTGCGATAGGCAATCGCCATGCGATCGGATCTGAGGTGCAGCTCCTGTTGCAGGTCCAGGGGGAGCAACTCCGGGCGCTGCGATTCAACCACCACGCGATCCTGCTCGGTGACGTGATCCTGAAAGCGCAACAACTCCGCATCGGAGATCTCGTGGCCGTAGTTCATGGACATGATCAGGCGCGACTCGCAGGTGTCGGCATCGATGGGAGCCACTTGTGCGAGCATGCCGAAGCGCTGCTCGCCTTGCGTCTTGACGAACCCCGCCGTGAGTGGCCCCGCGACCCAGTAGCGGTAGTTCACGAGAGCAGGCTTGCCGGTGCCGTCCGGATCAGGCTGCCAGATTTTGATCTCCAGGGCTTCGGGTCCGTGCGTCGTGGTGCCAGGCGTAACAGCGTAGTCGTCGATTTCTCCGCGATTCGGGTCGCCCAGCAAGCCGGCATGAACAAACCCGAGGTGGGCAACGTCGAGCAGGTTTTCGATCACGCGCGGCCCGAGTGCTTTGAAGCGGTACGGACCGGCAAGCACAGTGCGAAAATTCGGATCTTCGGCCATGGGAAAGGCGGGGACGGAATCGGTTGGTTCACGCATCGCGGTCCAGACAACGCCGTATTTTTCTTGAACCGCAAAGGTCTCAGCGTGCGCCTTTGCAGGAGGCGTGATGTCGGGTTGTGATGGAAAGCGGAGACACTCGCCGGTAGGCGCGTACTCCCACGCATGATAGGGACAGATAAGGCAATCGCTTTGATGGGTCGGGCGTTCACCGCGCCGGATTGTGCCCAGAGAAAGGCGAGCGCCGCGATGCACGCACAGGTCGCGCCAGCAATGCAGGCCTTCTGTAGAACGCCACAGAAGCAGGTCGCGGCCCATGACACGCCGCGCCAGAATCGTACCGGGTCGGACCTCTCGCGACCAGGCAATCGCCAGCCACTCCCTCTGGAGCAGTGGATCATCAAGGCCGGTCAGCACTGGTTGGGTAGCGATGTCGATAGCCATGAGCGTTTGAACGAGTCTGGAATAAGGCGGACCGAGCAACCGGGAGTGCCTGTCGATTTCGCTTAGTGTACACGCCTCAATCCGCGCTCATGGATGCCGGTTAATGAATCATATTAATGGTCTCCTGTGTGATCGTATCGAAGGTGGTGACGGCCTTCGAGTTTGCTTCGAAGCCGCGCTGAGCAATAATCAGGTCGGAAAACTCCGCGGAGATGTTCACGTTTGATCCTTCCAGGGCCCCATCCTGGAGAGTCCCAAGGCCTGCTGTGCCAGCGGTGGCGACGGACGCTGTTCCACTGGCAAGCGTGGTCGAGTAATCTCCATCGCCGAGCAATTGCAGCCCCTGAACATTGGTCACGTTGGCCAGAGCGAGCTGTCCCACATTTTCCTTCTGACCGTTAGAAAACGTCGCCGTTACGGTGCCGTCCGCTCCGACGGCGAAGCTTTGATACTGACCGCTGGCGTAGCCATCCTGTGTAGTCGCGGAGACGGCAGTCGCAGTGTCGACCTGGCTGATCGTCGGCGTGCCCCCGGAGCCGAGTAGATTCCATCCGATGCTCAGATCGTTGGCGCCATCGGCAAGTCCAGTGAAGCTGAGGGGGATGGAAGAAATGTCTCCGTTGGCTGAGCCTACAGTTGTCGCGACGCCGCCGGTTGGGGTAATTGTGGTCAGATTGCCATCCGCGTCGAAAGACATGGTTCCGGTGGTTGGAGTCGAAACGCCCGATGCAAAATCAGCGGCAGGCAAAGCAACTGAATAACTCCACGTATTAGTTCCGGTCTCGGTGTAAGTCGCGGTTGCAATGTGAGGTTCGCCCAGCGAGTCATACACGGTAACCTGAGCGGGAAACGCCGTGCCGCTGGCCGATGCAGCGTCGAGGTTTGCCGTCATATTGAAGGTGGATGTCGCCTTCGGTTCCTGTACCTGGCCCACCGGAATTGTCATGGCCGCAAGCGGGGCATTCGTATTTACGACGCCACCAACCGCCGGATAGCCCATTACGTTCATGCCGCCCGAGGTGACCAGGCTGCCGGTCGAAGTGAGCGAGAAATCGCCTGCGCGGGTGTATTCATTGGCGCCCGCGCCATCGTTGATGACAAAGAATCCGCTGCCGTTCAAGGCAACATCGGTGGAGTTGCCCGTCGAATTGATGGCTCCCTGGCTGTAGGAGGTCTCGTTCGAAGCGACTTTGACGCCCGCTCCTAACTCGATGGGGTCGCCCGAGCCCGCAGTACCGATCTGCTGATAGAAGAGATCAGAGAAATTTGTGGTCTGTGCCTTGAAGGCGGTCGTGTTCATGTTCGATAGATCGTTTGCGATTGTGTTCAGCGCCGTCGAATCGGATTCGAGGCCAGTCAGCGGGATGAAGAAACTTGCCATAGTGAGTCTCCTTAAGAGTTTTCTCAGATCGACTTAAAGCCTTTTGCGCTGTTGTTGTGCCGCGCTTGACTGAGCGGCGCCGTCCAGCGCGTGGGCCACGCGGGTGGCTGAGGGGTTTCCCGCCGGCAGCCCCAGATTGCCGGGAGCCGGCGTTCCCTTCCCGGACGGGGACGGAGCCATCGTTGCCGAAGGAAGAGATGAGCCACCGTGTACCGACCTTGCGCCCGGAGCGGCAGTCGAGTCCGAGGGTGTGCTTGAAGTGCCAAGGGCCGTGGACAGATTCTGGTTGATGTCGATGAGTTGTTCCAGGCTGTTCACCTGCACCAGCTGATTGATGTATTCATTGGGGTCGGTATTCGCGGTGGGGTCCTGATTTTGCATCTCGGTCACCAGCAAGGTCAGAAAATCGTTTGCCGAAACAGTTGCCGAAGAGGTGTCGCTGGTTGTCGAGGCGTCGCTCGTGTTGGTGCTGGCTGCGACGTTGGACGCCGCGCTTGTCTGCGGCGTGCCGCTGGTGAAAGATTGTGTCAACTTCGATCCATTGTGGAGAATGCCTGCCAACGCTGCCATTCCGTTTCCTTCCTCACTTGATTCGTCTTTCACACCGTGACTGAGATGTAAGCTGCGCCAGACTCCGGCAAGGTCCCCGCCGATGCGCCGTTATCGAGAGCGGGCTCTTGTTGCCGCGAGGTCACATTGCCGAATCGGCGCTCGGCCGCAGCGTCGAGAGCGATGGACGAACCCGCCTGGGGTGAGGCGTTCTCGCCCTGATGCCCGCCGCTTCCGTGCCCCGATCCGGTTTGGGTTCCCATTCCTGGTGCCCCACTTTCAGGGGATGCAATGGTTACATCTCCCACGCCCTGCGCGCGGTTGGCGAGGAAGCTGTTTAAGCCGGCGAGATGCCCGGCGAGCACCTGAGCAGCTTCTACGGAGCTTGGAATCAGCGCAGGATGAACGCCCGCACCTCCTCCATTGGCGCGCACGCTGACCCAACCTAGAGCGGGATCCTCGAAACCGGCCTCAGCCTGCTGCGCGCCTGCATGGACCCAGCGGACAGATGGATTGGATGGATGTTCCCCCTCCATGTCGAGCGACTTGAATGCATCGCTTCGATCGAAGCCCTGCTGGGTCTCAACTTGGGCGGAGGCTCGGGGAGCAGCCTGAAAACTCCCGGCATGGGGAGCCGTGGCATTCGTTCCAACGCCGGTCGCTGCACCCATGCCCGTTGTGAGCGAAGCGCCTCCTGCTTCAAGTCCTTTGGCTGACGTTTTGAAATGTTTTCGCTCGTCGGTCTGCGATCGACCTGCATTTGGATTTGCTGACGGTGGAGCCGCTGTCTCAGCCGTAGTGACAGGATTTCCGATTTGACGAATGTCTTCCTGCGCGGTCGAATGGCCAGCGTCCTGACTGCCTTGTTGAGCCGCGCTTGACCTCTCCCGCGCGGACGAACTCGTCAGTTCACCATTGGTTGGCGATTGAGACTCAACGGGAAAGCCCTCAGGAGCATGGTGGGACAATCCGCCTTCCAGCGCGGGTTGCTCGAGGCTGTTGCTCCCTTCGGAGCCGTTCAGGAGAAGGCCATTTCGAGAGGCGCCCTCCAGCGCGAGACCTTGCGGCGAAGTCGTTTCGCGGCCGATCTCTTCGGACCGGTTCGATGCCGGCGAGTTCGGTCTTGAGTTCAATCCATTCAAAAACTGATAACTGCTCTCGGCACGGCCTGGAGCGGGCCTATCGCGAGGGGCTGCGGGCAACAGCACCGGAGTGGGCAGAAGCTCAGGGGCAATCCCGGGGGTCGGTGAGGGACCTGCCGATGAGCCTTGCGCGTTCAAAGCCCGAGCCCCCAACTGTGCATGGTCGGACGGAGAGGGTGAACCGTGAGTTTTCGACGCGAGCGCAGCTTCATGTCCGGAACCGGCATCCCGAACCGAGAGTCGCTGTGCCCTGCCTGTCAGTGGGTGGGCCGCAGGGGCCGCGTTCTCCAAACGGCCAGGCGAATTCCTGGCCGCATCGGTTGCGCTGTCCGGCGTTGGGTTTGTGGGGCCGGGTTGATTGCCGCTTGCCGATGGTGCGGATTCTTGCCTTTGACCGTCCCGCAATTCAGCAACACCTGTCGAAACGAAGGTCAGCATCCGACTCAAAAAGATTGCGAAGCCTTGTGCGCTTGATGAGGGCGACCCCAAACCAGCTTTCAACCGCGTTGCTGATCCCATTGCTTCGGAAGCAACGATGGTCGGTTCAGGATTCACGATTCTCATACTGCCGAGGAGTGCGCCGTCGGTCATATTCGGAAGTTATGCAGGAAACATGCCAAAGAAAGAGACGGGAAGTTAGAAGATTGTTAAGTCAGGGAATAGGAGTTCGGTTTCAGGAACTTCCAGAGATTTCGATCGATTCCCTCTCACGTGTTTCGGTCGCTGCCTGACGATACAGCGAGTCCAGTCTCCAGGGCGGGACGGGATTCTTTCCGATTGCGCGCATGGGTCCGATTTCCGTACCAATCATCCAATCCCGCTTGTTCGCGGCGCGCCATCTCGATGTGGGATCGCGCTTCTGCTTCGTTCACAAGCGATTCCGCCTGCCGACGCTGCAGCGATTTCACGCGATAGCCCTCGCGCTGCGCGTCAACCTTCAATTGAAGCTCCTGGATCAAGACGCCCAGGGCGGAGGAAAGACGCCCCGAGCTTGCTTCTTCTTCAAGTCCGGCAATACGCTCATCGAGGGAGCCTGAACGAAGGCCTCGGTCGATGATTTCCCTGCCCCTGCGTCCTTGTTGGGCTGCGCCGCGAAGAGCCGACTCCAATCGTCGAAGCTCGGCGAGAGACGCATCGAGCGCCAGTCGGCTCTGCTCCTCTTCCAGCTCCCGAATCCGGAACAGCCGTCGCAACGAGCGCGAAACGGGCATGAATCAGATCCCCTCAGCGAGAAGCGCTAACCGCTCTCTACACTCGGCAAGACCGACTCTCTCACTGGCTTCCTGGGTCATGAAGGTTCTGAGCGCCTGCCGGGCCCGAAGCGCACGATCGAGATCGAGATCCGCTCCGGGTTTGTAGGCGCCGATCCGCACCAGATCCTCCGAGCGGGCGTAAGCCGCCATCAGCTTCCTCACCAGGACAGCCTGTTCACGGTGCTCGGTGCCGGTCACGGCGGGCATAAGCCGGCTGATGGAGTCGAGCAGTTCAATGGGTGGATACCATCCTTCCGCGGCCAGAGTTCGGGAAAGCACCACATGGCCATCGAGCAGGGATCGCACCGCGTCCACAAGTGGGTCCTGCTGGTCGTCTCCTTCCATCAACACGGTATAGAAAGCAGTAATGGAGCCGGTTCGAAACTGGCCGGCTCGCTCGACCAATTTGGCAAGCTTGGTGAAGACGGACGGCGTATATCCCTTGGCGGTGGGGGGTTCTCCCGGCGGCCAGGCCGATCTCCCGCGCCGCCATGGCAAAGCGGGTGAGCGAATCGAGCACCAGCAATACATGCTTCCCCTGGGCGGCAAAAACTTCCGCGATTGCCGTCGCTGCCAGAGCCGCCCGCATGCGCAGCAGTGGAGACTGGTCTGAGGTGGATACCACGACGACAGAACGCGATCGTCCCTCGACGCCCAGCGAGTCGTCGAGAAACTCGACCACCTCCCGCCCCCTCTCGCCCACCAGACCGACGACCGTCACATCCGCCGCCGTGTTCCGCGTCATCATGCCAATGAGAGTGCTCTTCCCCACGCCCGATCCTCCGAAGATCCCCACCCGTTGGCCTCGCCCGACCGTCAACAGCGCATCGAGCACGCGAATTCCGGTCCCAAGTGCGGTCCGGATCGGGACCCGGTCGAGCGGTGAGCGCGGCTTGCCCTCAAGCGAAAAACTGTGCGTCGAAGCGAGGGCCGGTCCATGGTCGATTGGGTTTCCGAGGGCGTCGAGGACACGCCCCAGGGCGGAGAATCCAATCTCGATCTCCGCTTGAAAACCAAGCGCACGCACCGCATCGCCGAAGCGAATGCCCTCCGTCGTCTCAAGCGGCATCGCCAACACATTCGAGCCGCGAAATCCGATCACCTCCGACCGATGAGCCTGACCGTTCCGGTCCAGCACCTCGCAGCACTCGCCGACCGAGGCAAGTGGGCCCGCGGACTCGATGGTCTGGCCGACCGACTCGAGAACCTGCCCGCTCCAGCACCACGGCTGGCGGCGCTTCAGGCGCTCAAAATACCGTTCCAGAGAAGGCTTTTCAATCATGAGAGATCCTCCGCTTTCCCGGGCGCCGGCGGTGCGGATTCGTGAGACGAGAGAGCCGGGCCAGATGCGCGCCCGGCCCGATCGAAGAAGCCGCGCTCAATCTCGGCCAGTTGGGCCCGCAAGCCGAGATCAACGGAGCCCACCGTGGTCTCGACGCGACAATCGCCCAGTTTCATTCCCTCCCCTGCAACGATGGTTGGTTTCTCGACCCTGTGGGGAAGATGAGCCATAGTCTCCTGCCAAAATTCGAAATCTTCAGGAGGCACTTTGAGCAGGACATTGGTGGATGCGGCGAGCTGGCCCAATGCCACGCGCACGGCGCCGGTCAGCAAAAGAGGGTCCATCTGCGCTTCCCGGCGCAGGATGCGAGCCGCGACCGCCAGGGCCAGTTTCACTACCTCAGGCTCAATCGCGCTCAGGTACTGCGCCCTGGCTTGCGCGAAGCTTGACCCCAACTCCGCAGCCTGTTGCATGCGTCGCTGATCGGCCGCTTTCAATCCGGCTGCCTGCTCTTCGCGTTCGCGTTGCCGGCCCTCGCGGAGGCCTGCTTCATGGCCGGCGGCGAAGGCTCTTTGCCCCTCGTTCGCGATCTGCTGCTCAAGGTCAGCGTCAGTCTGTACCGCGACGCCGTTTCTGATGGAGGCGGCGGGCCGGGACGTCCCTTCTCCGCTCGAATCGGACTTTGCCCAGATGGCGGGGGAAGAGAGCTCCGCCGCGCCCGGTGCGATCGGATACTGAAACACCTCGACCTTGTTCAAGTCTGAGGCGCGCGTCGTATTCGCAAACGAAGTCAAAGTCGGTCCGATCTTTCCCATCCCACCGATGTTGCAATTGGCACAGATCCCATATCAGGCAAGCATTTCGTCTCCGCTTTCGAGTTTGAGAACGACTTTCCCTTCTGTCTCAAGCCGCCTCGCAAGATTGAGAATCTCCTGTTGCGCCTGGGCCACTTCACGCGAGCGCACCGGGCCGAGCACCTCCATGTCCTCTTTCAACATTTCGACTGCGCGCGAGCTCATCGCTTTGAAAATCTTCGAGCGCAACTCGTCGTTGGCGCCGCGCAGAGCCATGGCGAGCTGGCGCTTGTCGACTCCCGTCACAATCTCGCGGATGGTGGCCGGTGGCACCGTCACCAGATCCTCAAAAGTGAACATGAGATTGCGAATGCTCAAGGCGAGCTCGGGCTCACCCTCTTCGATCGTCTCGAGGATCTTCTTTGACTCCTCAGCATTCAGCCGATTGAGCAGATCGGCGACGGCCTTGAATCCCGAATAGCTCTTGCGCGCCGTGTCGCCAACATTCTCCAGGCGTCGATGCAGAATGTGGGCGACCTTCTGCGCCATCTCCGGAGAAAATTGGCGCATCTCGGCCAGTCGCTGAATGGAAACGACCTTATGCTCTTCGCTCAGGTTATCGAGAACCATCGAGGCGCGCCGCGGGTCGAGATGAGCCAGGACCAGAGCAATCGTCTGCGGGTGTTCGGCGTCCAGAAGCTTGCCCAGCTGCTGCGGATCGGTGCGCTGCAGTTTTGCCAGATTGCCCTGCGCTGCTTCCTGCGAGCGGCGAACCTGCGTCAGCAACTCGTTGGCGCGTTGCTGCCCGAATGTCTCAAGCAGAAGACGGCTGGCATAATCCAAACCGCCATGCATGACAAAGCTCTGCGTCTCGAGCAATTGCCAGAACTCTTCCATGATTTCAAACGACAGCTCGGGGGAGATTCCGCGCAGGTCGGCCAGTTCCTCGGTGAGACGCTGAACGTCGTTTTCGGGCAGCGCGCGCAAGATCTCCCCGGCCAGCTCCTCACCGACGGCGACCAGAAGCACGGCCGCCTTCCGTATTCCGGTCAGGTTTCCGGACTGGCGGCTCTGCATCGCGGATTTTCCACTCTCAGGTTCGGCCAATGTCCAATCCTTCCGATCAATCCTTCCGACAGCTTGCGCGGCTCCAGGTCTCGTTTAGTCAGAATGGATCCAGCTCTGCAACAGACGCGAGCTTTGCGTAGGTTCGCGCTTCAGGTGACTCGTGACCTGCTCAAAGATCTCCTGCGCTTTGATCCGCTCCGGATCGGTCTCAACCGGCTCCGGCGGAGGCAGGTGTGCCGCCGCGACGGCTGTGGTTGTTGCCGGCAGTTCCCTGGTCTTGTCTTTGGTCCCGGGATTGGGCGAAGAGGCTGCCCGATGCAGAGCGGGTCGCACACCAAAGGCGACCACCAGCAACAGGCCGGCCAGCATGGCTGCATATTTGACCAGCACGGGTGAGTTTTCAGCGCTGGACAGAATCTGCCCGGGCAGCGACGGTTGGACTTGCGATCGGTTCTCATCAAAGGCGAGGTCTTCGACGGTCAGCTTGTCCCCACGTGCGGCGTCAAAACCAATCGCAGCCTGAGCCAGCGCGGTCAGATGCTCGACCTCGCCGGGTGAGCGCGGTTGCCATGAGGCGGGCCTTCCCTTTCCGGCCGCCTGGACTTCGCGATCATTGACCACAATCGCCGCGGTCAGGCGCGTGAGTTTGCCGGGAGATTCGGATACATGGCGCACGGTTTTCGATGCGGCATACGTGCCACTCTCAGTTTTTGCGCTCTGTGGCGAGGTGAACTGCTGCGGATAAACGGGAAGCGCCTGGGTATTCGGCGCATTGGAGGCAGTCCCCGGAACCCCGGCCGCAACCTGCTGAGGACCCGCTGCCTGTTCCGTTCGCTGCATCGAGAGAGTGACTGTCTGATCGGGGTCGTAGGTCTCGCTGGTCTCGTCAGTTGCCGTCGGATCGTAGTCGAGAGTTACCGCGGCCCGCACGTTGCCGGGCCCCGTCACCGGCTCGAGCGTGGCGATCAGTTTCTCTTCAAGAGCCTGCTCGGCCGTCAGGCGAAGGCCTTCGGCCGTTTTTGGACCAAGGGGAAGGTGTCCGGCTGCGTCTACAAGGACCACCCGTTCCGGAGTGAGTCCGTCCACCGCCGACGCAATGAGATTGCGAATCGCATCCGGCTCTCCCTCAGCCAGATCGCGATGGCGCAGCTTCAACACCACCGACGCCTTGGCGGGCCGTTCCTGTTCGCGGAAAAGAGAGTCATGCGGAAGCACAAGATGCACCCGGGCCGACTCAATGTCGGTCAGAGTCCCTACGGTGTGCTCCAGCTCTCCCTCCAGGGCGCGCTGGTAGTTAACCTGCTCATCGAACTCCGAGCCAACCCAGTTGGGCTTGTCGAAGATCTCAAAGCCGAGTCTTCCACTTTTCACGCCCCCTTTGGCCGCAGTGACTAACCGCGCTTTGTCCAGTTGCGCTGCCGGCACCTGGATGCCCGCCCCGTCCTGGGAGGGTTGAAAGGTGATTTGCGCCTGCACGAGGCTCTGACCAATCTGCCGTGCTTCCTCAGGATCCATGCCCGCATAGAGTGTGCGCCAGTCGGTGCGCAGTCCAGACCACAAGAGGCCGCCGATGAGTGCCGCAAGAAGAACTCCGGCAGCAACGGTCCAGCCGCGTTGCGTGCTCGATCGCGAGGCCCACCAGAGTTGTTGGGTTGTCAGAAGACGAGCGAGCCGATCTGTCCATCCCGGTTGACCCGGAATTCCCGCACCTGACCTCTCGAGCTGTGTGGTAGTTGGCAAGGTTTCCAAATCCGATTGTGCGTTGCCTAAAACTGCATTCCGACGACTTGCTGATAGGCCTGGACAGCCTTATTGCGCACAGCAATTGCTAATTCGAACGCCATATCGGCTTTTTCGGTTGCGATCATGGCGGTGTGAACATCGACGCCGCTCCCGGTCAGTAGCCCGGTGACGGTCGCATGCGCCTGATCCTGAAGTTGACCGACAGTGCCGACGGCATCACTGAACAGATCAGCGAACGGCGTGTCCTCAGCCCCGGAAACCGTGCCGGCGGAGATCCCCGTCGGCGATAAGGGGGTTCCGGTTCCGCCAACCGGGAGTGCAATGTTTGAGGCAGTCACTGCGATGGACACTTCTCCTCCTTTTCGACGCGATCCGTGAAGCGTCTTACCGGTTCACTTCTCGCAGTCATGACTTTGCGATCTCAAGGGCTGAGGTGATCATCCCCTTCTCCGCCTGCACGGCAGAGCCATTCATGCCATAGGCACGGGTTGCTCCCATGAGGTCCACCATTTCTGTGATGGGATTAATGTCCGGATACGAGACATACCCATCGGATCCCGCATCGGGATGCCCTGGGTCGTAGCGCTTCAGCGGCGCCGCCGGGTCCTCGACGACTCCTGCAATGTGGACCCCGCCCTCGGGCAGCTTCGCATCCACACCGAGCAGACTCTGAGAAGGCAGAGCGTCTTGCATCGCTGGCGGATTCATCGTCGCGGCTGCAAGCGAGCCGGCAAATCCCTCCATGCCCGGATTCGCGGCGAAGACGACGTGCTGGCGATGGTAGGGCCCACCCGTGGCTGTTCTTGTGGTCTCCGCATTGGCCATGTTCGCCGCCACCACTTCGGCACGCATCCGCTCGGCCTGCATGGCGTCTCCCGAGGTTTCCATCAGTCCAAAGAGATTCATCAGGTTCTCCCGCGCTCGATTCCTTTACTTGTCAGCATGGATCGCATCCATCAATCTTTGGTTTTCCGAGCGAAGCAACGTGACCCCAACCTTGAACCTGAGCTGTGCCTCGGCAAGGTTCAGACCTTCGCGGTCCATCGAAACATCGTTTCCATCCGGGCGTGAGATCAACCCGCCCACCGCGCGAACTCGCACCGTGTGCGGCCCGCGACCGCCTTCGTCGAGTTCCTTGAGCGACTCGCGCATCTCCGCTTCAAAATCAAGCCCGACGGCACGATACCCGGGCGTGTCAATGTTGGCCATGTTGGCGGCCGTTAGCTTGATCTCGCTGGTGGCGATGTCCAGATAGCGAGCCAGCTGTTCACCAGTTCTCGATTCGATATCCATTTGCGGTCTCACCTCAGATCCAGGCCGAAGTCAATCTCCTGCGCCGTCAGCACCGGTTGACTGTCCGCGAGAATAGCGCCTCTCTCGAGCACATGCTCGAGTTCGCGAACATTCCCTGGCCAGTCATGAGCGGCAAGTTTTCGCATTGCGCCGGCATCAACGCGCTTCACCGGAGCCTCGCGCCCCATGCGCTGCATGAAGTGGTCCACAAGCTGGGAAAGATCCTCTGCATGCTCTGCCAATGCTGGTGTGCGAATCAGGAAGACCGCCAGGCGGTAGTAGAGATCAGATCGAAACGTTCCCGCCAGCATGTGCTTGGCCAGGGGTCTGTGCGTGGCGGCAACAATGCGCACATCCACCTTCACGGTCTCGTTATCGCCCACCCTCTGCAATTCGCCGCACTCCACAAAGCGGAGGAGCTTTGATTGCAAGGCAAGGGGCATCTCGCCAATCTCATCGAGAAACAGAGTCCCTCCATCCGCGGACTCGATCCTACCCACTCTTCCCTGCACCGCTCCCGTAAAGGCCCCGCGCGTGTGGCCAAAGAGCTCGGCTTCGAGCAAAGCCTCAGGAATGGCTGCGCAGTTAATCGCGACAAAAGGCCTGCGGCTGCGCGGTGAGAGACGATGCACCGCTTCCGCGACGATCTCTTTGCCTGAACCAGTCGGCCCCTCAATCAGAACCGGGGTCTTACGATGCGCAACCAGGCGAACCCGTCGGCTCACTTCGAGCATGCAGTCGGCGTTCCCAATCAGCTCTGGCAAGCGATCGGCCCGTTTAGGGGAATGCGCGAGGGCAATACCCTCGGTCTGGAGCGGAGAGGACGAGACGGCCAGCGTCGATGCTGTATCGGAAGTTGAGCTTTTCTGCGACGGCGCCGATCGACAAGTCTTCGCAGGAAAGCAGGAGGCTGGTTCGCCAGGTAGAGCGCGAGACGAAGGACGCGACCCTTCGCCGAGATCCGGCGCCGCATTCCAGGCGGCCGTGTCGCAGTCCTCGGATCGCCGAACGGCATGCAGGAGTTCTTGACGAAACGGTCCTCGCGCACCGGCCAACTCGATTTCCCCGCCTGCTGTGACCAACTCGACCTGCGGATAGACGGCCAGATACTCCTTCACGAATTCGGTCAAATCGAGGTCCGGTAGCCACGAGTCGAGGACCAGCGCTTCCGGGATAGCACACTCGGTTACGGTCCAGGCTTGGGCGCCGCCTTCAACCTGAGTAACTTTCCACCGGAGGCCGGTCAGGATGGACGCGACGTGTTGCCGGAAGCTTTGGTCGGCGCTCGCGACCAGCACTGTCTTCAAACGGGTGCGAGAAGCAACGTGAGGGGATGAAACGAGTCCAGGCAACATAGACTTTCTCCAGATTTCCAACGGTTAATGGGCAACAACAGGAAGCGAAAGATCGAGCGTGTACGACGCCTGCATCTGCGGGGCGAGGTCGATGCCGGGCGTTTCTGCATTCGAGGCTTCGGGACTCGAGGCGATAATGTAACCCTGTCCGCGGACGGTACGGATGAAGTGGCCGGGGGCCGGATCATGCAGTTTGCGACGCAGATAGTTGATATAGACGTCGACAATGTTGGTCGTCTGAGCCGGATCAAGATTCCAGACGGCATCGAGCAGTTCAACGCGCGAGACGCATTTGCCGCGGTTCAGCATCAGGTACTCAAGCAGTGCGAATTCCTTGTTCGTGAGCAGGACGGATAAGCCATCGCAGCACACGGAGTGATCGAGTCGGTCGAGCTCGATGCAGCCGATCTTCAGACGCAGCCTTGTGTCCCGGCTGCGCCGCAGCAGGGCGCGGCAGCGGGCACGAAGCTCATGGAGGCTGAAGGGCTTGATCATCAGGTCATCTGCGCCGTGATCAAGACAACGGACGCGGGTATCCATCTCCTGGCGCGCGGTCAGAATCAAAATCGGTAGGTCACCATCCACCGCGCGAACTGCCTGCAGGACTTGCTCGCCGTCTTTGACGGGCATGTTGAGATCGAGGATGGTCAAGTCAGGCCTCTGTTCAAGAAATGCTCGTTCCGCGGCAGCCCCGTCGTGTACGAGGTGAACACGATGCCCATCCGCTTCGAGACCTCGACTGAGAAACATCGCCAGAGCGCGATCATCCTCCGCAATTAGCAGCCTCATAGATGCCTCTCTTTTCCCCTTGGTAGAGGTGCTCTCTGGCCTCCTGGCCGGGAGCAATGCAGGTACTCATTCACCTTCCTCCGAGAGCGGCGCGGACTCAAGGGCCCCGAGGAAATAGATTTCGATAGGAATTCGGAAATGGGAAGGAGAAGCCGGCTGAACCAAAATGGGAAAGGCACCGAGCGCACCAAGCATCTGGTCTTGCCAATGCACTCCGAAGTATGCCCCGATATCTTTCTTGATTCCACCTTGCGCTTCGATCAACCGAGTCTTTCTTTTCCTCCTTGCCATTCGCTTTTTATTCGCTATAATCCGTCCATGGCTGTCACGCGTAGACAAAAAGAGGTACTCGACTTCCTGGAATCCTTCCAGGCCCGCAACGGCTATTCGCCCTCCTTTGAGGAGATCGCCCGCGGGATGGGTCTCAAGAGCCTGGCCACGGTGCACAAGCACATCACCAACCTCGAGAAAAAAGGCCTTCTGGATCGGGTTCACAACCGCAGCCGCTCCATCGATGTGCTGCCACCTGGAACCCGGACCCGGGTGAGCGACCGGCTTCCGCTGGCGGGGCGGATTGCCGCTGGGTTGCCGGTTGAGACGAGCGAAACGGATGAAAGCATTTCGTTGCACGATGTGGTCGGCAACCGGGATGTTTTTGCTCTCGAGGTGCGCGGCGATTCGATGCGCGATGAGCACATTATCAACGGCGACTATGTTCTGGTGGAGCGAGCAAGAACTGCGCGCCAGGGAGAGATTGTCGTTGCTCTTGTCCATGGGTCTGAAACCACGCTGAAGCGTTTTTACAACGAGGGCAGCATGATTCGGCTGCAACCCTCCAACGTCGAGATGGATCCGATCATGGTGCCGGCGGCCCAGGTGGCGATCCAGGGGAGAGTGCTCGGCGTGTTGCGGAAATACCGCTAGAGAACTGCACGCGAGCCCTCATCCTCTTCCAACTTCGTTCGACCGCTCTTCCCTCGTTCAATCGGCCCGGGGATATCCTGGCCGCGAAATGGCCTCCCCACGCAGCGCGAGCATAATGGTTTGTGGCGCCCGGAGCTGAAGCGGAGGCGCGATTGGGGTGTGCTCTTGACAGAAGCGTACGATTATCGCTCGATCGCAAAGATGATCGACCATTCCCTGCTGAACCCGGCATTGACCGCGCAGGAATTGGACGAAGGAATTTCCCTCGCGATCCGCTATGACGTGGCCAGTGTGTGCATCCTGCCATTTGCCCTGGCCCAGTGCAGCGCGCGGCTGGCGGCCACCAGCGTGAATCCGAGTACGACCATCGGGTTTCCCCATGGCGGACATACCACGTCCACCAAGATCGCCGAGGCGCGGCAAGCACTGGCGGACGGCGGGAAAGAACTGGATGTGGTGATCAACATCAGCCAGGCGCGAAGCGCCGCATGGCAGTACGTGCGCAATGAACTTGCACAACTCACCGAAATCATTCACGCCGAGGGAGCCAAAATCAAAGTGATCTTTGAGAACGCCTATCTCGAGGATGCCGCCAAGATTCGACTCTGTGAGATCTGCGGGGAGTTGGGCGTGGACTGGGTGAAGACTTCAACTGGTTACGCGCCGAGTGGAGCGACCATGACCGATCTTGAGTTGATGCGGAAGCATACTCCGGCCAGCGTGCAGGTGAAGGCTGCCGGAGGAATCCGCGATCTGGACACGCTGCTTGCGGTTCGTGCGATCGGTGTCAGCCGCGTGGGAGCGACCCGTACCCAGACCATGCTCGAAGACTGCCGTCAGCGGCTTGGCCTGGACCCGATCACCGCGAGCCTCAGTGCAACCGAGCCGGCTGGATACTAGAGACCGGGGTGAGAGATCGCAATGAAAAGGGCCCGGCAGATGGCCGGGCCCTTTTTCCAACTCTGATCGCGTCTCAGGCGGAGACGGGCGCCGTCAGGATGCGCTGAACCTTTTCCTCGATCACGCTCTGGGGCACGTAGCCAACAATCTGGTCTGCTACTTTGCCGCCCTTGAAGAACAAGAGCGCCGGGATGCCGCGGATTCCGTACCGAGAAGGCGTAGCGCCGTTCTGATCGACATTCATCTTGGCAACTTTGAGTTTGCCCGGCATAGGTTGTCGCAACCTGATCAACGATGGGGCCAATTGCCTTGCAAGGCCCGCACCAGACAGCCCAGAAATCGACCATGACCGGCTGATCGCTCTCCAGAACTTCCTTGTCAAATGTTGCATCGCTTACTTCCAACACACCCTGTCCTGCCATGATCCTCCTTGCGGCTACCACTGCACTCAATTACCAGTATAGCGGGAACCGCGCTGTATAAGATGCTCAGAGCCCCGCGAAAGTCGCATGGCGCGCCCGGATCACAAACAGAAGTGCGACAGATGGCAGCAGGAAAAGGATTGAAGTTGAGGGGCGGCAGACCAGAGGGTGTTAACGACAAAATTAAAGCGCCCGGATCCGAGTAAGGATCGCGGGCGCTAGAGCAGCCCTCCCCCAGAACTGCCCACGCTGCGAATGTAGGGGTTCTGAGCACGAATAGCAAGTAAACTTCAGTAATTGATAAGGGTAATCATTTCTAGGTGATTGGCCAGAAAGATAACGCATAGCTCGAATAGTTACCAGATCGGCAACCTTACTTCTTAGCGTCCCCCAAGGTTTCGCAAACAGATGTTCAGCCGGCGAAAAACTGCGCCGTAGCCTCATCACTGAACCCGAACATCACTGAATCTGGAATGAACGAGTTCAGCCTCAGAAACCCCGCCCAGAGCAGCGCGAATAGCCGCGGTGGCTCTCTCCAGGCTCCCTTCGCCGTCAACAACAACCAGAACGCCCGGCCCGGCACCGCTCAGCGCAACGCCGAGGATCCCATCTCGGCCGGCAAGGGGCAAAAGCATTGGCAGATTGGACACACGCCACGGCCCGGTAGGGTTGGTGGATGCGATCCTGCATAGCGATGCGGAGCAGATCTCCGCGCCCCTGGGCGAAGGCAAGCCCCAGCAGCGAGGCTGCCTGAATATTGGCGACCGCGTCCGCCCGCGCATAGGTCTCCGGGAGCATGGCCCGCGCTTTGCTCGTTGACAGCGACTCGGCGGGCAGAACGACAATGGCGCGCCACTCGGCAGGAGGAGCAACTCTGGCTCGATGAACAGTTCGCCCCTCGAGAGCAGCTGTCACGAAACCGCCGAGCCAGCAAGCTGCCACGTTGTCCGGATGTCCCTCGAGGACGACTGCCTCTTCAAGGATGCGCTCTGAGTTCCAATCCAACTGGCCAAAATGGACTGCGAGGCAGATCGCCGCCAGCCGGCCGGCTGCCGAGGAGCCGCACCCCATCCCGAGCGGAATCTCATTGGTCATATGAAGCGAGAGAGGCACCGCCGGCTTTCCATGGCTCGCCAGGATCTCTTTGTAGATTTCGAGGATGAGGTTGTCCTCCAGTCGTGCGCACCTCTCCGCATTCCGTCCCGTGGCCTTAATCGCAAACGTTTCAGCCTCTTCGGCCTCAATCTTCAAGTAAAAGTCCAAGGCGATGGCGGCGGCGTCAAAGCCTGCGCCGAGGTTGGCGGAAGTGGCTGGGAAGCGAAGGTTGATTCTGCCGGCCTTTTCTCGTGCGCCCCGGGTCATTGCACTCTGTGCTCCCGGGCTCATTGCACTTCGCCCTGAACGGTGGCCAGCACGGCCGCCGGCGTCGCATCCACTTGCGAGCGCGTTTCGCCGCAGGGACTCAATTTGCGCTTCCATGCCAACCACTTCATCTGCGCGCAACAGCGTGCCGCGGTGGAAGTCGATGGTGTAATCAGCATCCTTGAGCGTGTGGCCGGTCAGCAGAAGAACGACAGTCTCGCTGCTTCCCGACCGCGCCCTGCGCACGCAGTTTCTTGAGGCCGGCGAGAGTCACCGCCGAAGCCGGCTCACAACCTAGGCCTTCGCTCCCAATCTCTGCCTTGGCGATCGCGATCTCGGCTTCGGTCACGTCGAGGCACCAGCCGCCCGTTTCTTGAATGACCCGCGCAGCCTTCCGCCATGAAGCGGGATTGCCAATGCGAATCGCCGTTGCACGCGGTTAGGCCTCGACCGGCTCAAGCGTCGCTGCATTGTCGCGCGCAAAGCTGCGCACCAGCGGATTGGCGCCGATAGCCTGGATCACAGAGATCTTCGGCACGCGCGCGACCAGCCCGAGTTCGCGCATTTCCCGAACCCTTTGCCCAGCGCCGAGCTGTTGGCGAGGTTGCCGCCGGGAACGATCAGGTGGTCGGGAACATTCCAGTCGAAGGCCTCCGCAATTTCAAAGGCGGGCGTCTTCTGCCCTTCAAGCCGATAAGGGTTGACCGAATTCAAGAGATAAATCGGCGCCTGCTTCACGATCTCCGTGAGCACCTTCACGCATCCATCAAAGTCGGTTTTCAACTGGCAGGTCACCGCGCCATAATCCATCGCCTGCGCAAGCTTTCCCCATGCAATCTTGCCTTCAGGAATCAGGACCAGGCTGCGCAGTCCCGCCCGCGCAGCATAGGCGGCCATCGCGGCTGACGTGTTTCCCGTCGATGCACAAGCGACCCACTTAAACCCGCGCTCGCGGGCGACGCTCATGGCAGCCGTCATGCCCGTATCTTTGAACGAGCCGGTCGGGTTCATCCCCTGATGCTTGGCAAAGAGCTGGTCGATGCCGAGCGCCTTCGATGCGCGCGGCAGGTGATAGAGAGGTGTGTTGCCTTCGCGAAGCGTGACGGCATTCCCAAAGCTGTCGAGGATCGGCAGCAATTCTCTGAAGCGCCACACGCCCGAATTGTCGACAGCCTCCGACGAAGCGCGCCGCTCGCGCCAGAGCCACTTCAGGGCGCCAGGGTTGGGGCGATCATTGCCCTTTCGCTGCAGCCAGCCGGGGTATTCGACCTCAAACAGGTCCCCGCACTCGACGCAGCGAAAATTGGGCTGCGCCTGCGCGCCGGGGATCTGCGCGCCGCATCCAAAACAGCGTAACTGATGCAAATTGTCGTTCATGCCTGGTGTTAGCCTATCAGCGTAGAGCGGATTTTGCTTCGCCCAGGGGACTTACGAATCATGCGCTTGGGGAAAAATCTCAGGGGGCTTTCTTTGCTGTTTCTGGCAGCAGTGTTGTCCCTTCCAGTTGCAGCGGAAGCGCAAACGACTTTGCGCATCGCCGCGGCAGCTGATCTTGAGCCGGTGCTTCCGCCCATCCTCGATCAATTTCGCCAGGCCACGGGCATTCACGCCGAGGCGACCTTTCAGGCTTCCGCAGTGCTCACGACGCAGATTCAAAATGGAGCACCCTTCGATCTTTTTCTTTCCGCGGACACCGGCTACCCGAAGCGCTTGATCGATGCAGGCCTGGCCGATGCCGCGGGAACGGCCGACTCTTCCACGCCGATCGTGTATGCAAAAGGCACGCTGGTTTTGTGGTCCCGCAAAGACGCTCACCTGCCGCCACCCTCGCTCGAGCTTCTGCGCAGTCCAGAGTTGAAGCGTCTTGCCATCGCCAATCCTGAGCGCGCGCCGTACGGACGAGCTGCCGTGGCCGCGCTCACCAACCTCAAACTGTATGACTCCCTGAAGCCGCGCCTTGTCACGGCCGAGAATATCGCGCAAACCGCGCAGTTCGTCGACTCAGGCAATGCCGAAGCGGGACTTATCTCTCTCACCTCCGCTCTGACCCCTAGGCTCTCCGCATCGGGAAGTTACTTCGTCATTCCCCGCGATCTTTATCCGCCGATCGAGCAAGGCGCGGTGATCATCTCGAATACAAAGCAGCGTGCCGAAGCGCACAAGCTACTCGATTACTTGCTCTCCTCTCCGGTGCAGGCGCAACTTGCCAAGGGTGGATTGACGCCGGCGAGGTGATAGGCTTTGTCGAACATCGTTGAGTGAGAATCGCTCGCGACCCAAACACACAATGGACTGGCAAGCGCTCGGCTTGAGTTTACGACTGGCTACGACGACTACCCTGCTTCTGATGGTGGTCGCTATTCCACTGGCCGCTGTGCTGGTGCTTGGCCGAAGCCGGTGGCTCGCGCTCGTTGAAGCTCTGACAGCATTGCCATTGGTTTTGCCTCCCACCGTGCTCGGATTTTTTTTGTTGGTTCTGCTGGGGCCGCGGACAGGCGTCGGCCGCCTCATCACTTCCCTGCTCGGCCATCCTCTTGCTTTCTCCTTCGCAGGCCTGGTGGCCGGATCGGTCCTCTACAGCTTGCCCTTTGCAGTGCAGCCGCTGGTGGCCGGGTTTAGCGCCGTCGATTCCGGACTGGTGGATGCCGCGCGCATACTGGGCGCGAGTCCGGCCCGCATCGTGACCATGCTGCTGCTTCCGCTCGCGCGCCGCTCGCTGCTGACCGCTGCGATTCTGAGTTTTCTGCACACCATGGGCGAGTTCGGCGTGGTGCTGATGCTGGGCGGCGACATTCCCGGCGCCACGCGCACGCTTGTCGATCGTGCTCTATAACCAGGTCGAGAACTTCGACTACACCGCGGCAGGACGCACCGCGGCCATTCTGCTTGGCCTCAGCGTCGCGGCGCTCGCGGCGATTTATGGCTTCGGGCGTCAAGGAGAGCGACGTGCTTGAATTCGCTCTTCATGCCCGGCGCGGGAATTTTCACCTTGATGTGGAGGGCACATTTTCCGCGAGCTGGACTGTCCTCTTCGGGCCCTCTGGTTCGGGCAAAAGCACATTGCTGCGCATGCTCGCGGGACTCGATGCTCCTGCGCATCAAGGACCGGAGTCCGCGCGCATTGTCCTGGATGGAGACGTGCTGAATGATTCGGCACGCAAGGTTGGGTTGCGGCCTGGCCATCGCCGTACGACGCTCGTTGCTCAGCAGTCCGCGCTGTTTCCGCACCTGAATGTCGCCGCGAATATCGAATACGGTCTTGGCGGCCTCGAATCGTCAGAACGTGCGAAGCGTGTGAAGGACGTGCTGGAAGTGGCGGGCGCCGAGCACCTGATCGATCGCCGGATTCCAGCCCTCTCTGGCGGTGAAGCACAGCGTGTTGCCCTGGCGCGCGCGCTGGCGCCCATGCCGCGGCTCCTGCTGCTCGATGAACCATTCTCCGCGCTCGATGGGGAAGCGAGTGACGAGATTCTCGCGCGCCTGCAGAACTGGCTCGCGGAACATCGTGTCCAGACGGTGCTGGCTACGCACGATGCAACGGATGCCTTCGCCGTAGAAGCGGAGGTGGCCCTTCTGCATCAGGGGCGCTTGACCGGCATAGGGCCTGCGGAGACAGTCCTGGCAAGTGAGAGCCAGCGTCTGGGCCGTCGGCTTCGTTTAATCTAGAACCCGTCTCATGAATCGCTTTGTAACAGGGCACGACTTCAGTCGTGCTGCAAACGAAAGCCAAAGATCAAGGGCTTTAGCCCATGTGAAGCATTCATGAGGGCCTCTAGAAACCCACCAGCACTGGCTCCATCTCAAGGTGAATCGCGAAACGGCCTTCAACAGCTTCTTGAATCTGCCGAGCGAGAGCAAGAATCTCGGCTGCGGTCGCGCTGCGTTTGCCGTCCTGCGTCCCATAGTTGACCAGAGCCAACACGTGCCGCGATGAAATTCCTGCCGCGCCGAGACGATAGCCTTTTGTGAATCCGGCCTGCTCGATGAGCCACGCCGCTGGAATCTTGACGCGTCCCCGATGCTCCGGCCCATCGCCCGCAGGAAAACGCGGCGGCTCTTTTTGGCTCACCTCCGCAACGTGCCGCGCCTTTTCTTCGCTCACGATCGGATTCTTGAAGAAGCTCCCCGCGCTCCGCAAATCCGGGTCGCCCTCAACCAACAGCATTCCTTTGGCGGCTCGAAGAGTACGCACAGCAGTGGCGACTTCAGCCAGGGTCGGCTTTGTCTTCCCAGCAAGGAATCGCGCCAGTTCCGCATAGCGAACCGTCGGCTCTCCACCGGGCGTGAGCCGGTAGTCGACGCGAGTCACGATGAAGCGGCCGCGATCCCGCGTATTGAAGCGGCTGATGCGATAGCCGAACTCGCCCTCGCCCGCGCTCAGCTCGGCAAAGCGGCCGCTTTCGATTTCGAAGACCCGAACCTTATCGATCGTGGAAGAGACTTCCTGACCGTAAGCGCCCACGTTTTGTACCGGAGTTCCTCCAACGGTGCCCGGGATCCCGGCGAGACACTCGAGGCCCGCACAGCCCTCGTCCAGCGTGCGCTCGACAAAACCATCCCAGTCTTCCCCGGCGGCGACGCGATAAAGAACTAGGCCCTCGGACGTCGCGATATCAACGCCGCGCAAGGCAACGCGGAGCACCAGTCCATCGAAGCCCGCATCCGCAACCAGCAGGTTGCTGCCACCGCCGAGCACGAACAGCGGTAGCTTTTTTTCGCGCGCCCATGCAGTCGCTTCCGCAATCTGGTCTTCGCTCGTCGCTTCCACAAACCAGCGCGCCGGCCCGCCGATCCCGAAGGTCGTGAAGGGCGCAAGCGGCTTGTTCTCTTCCAGGTCGATACCCATCGTGCCCGTTTCAACTCAATTCAAGTAGAATGGGAACAGGCGTTCGTCCGAGCCGGAGGCATACATGTACCCAGAACTGATGGTAATCCCCATGCGCGAGGAATTGACACGCGCCGGAATCACAGAGACCCGCACCGCCGAGGAAGTGGACAGCGCGCTTGCCCAGCCCGGAACCACGCTCCTCGTGGTCAACTCAATCTGCGGCTGCGCAGCAGGCAAGATGCGCCCCGGCGTTCGCCTGGCCATCGCCAACTCGGCCAACCTGCCCGACCACAAAATCACCGTCTTCGCCGGACAGGATCGCGAAGCCACCGAGCGCGCCCGCAGCTACTTTGAAGGCCAGCCGCCGACTTCCCCGGCCATCGCCATTCTGCGCGACGGAAAGCTCGCCTACCTCATGCAGCGCTACGTGATCGAACAGGCGACCGCGCAACAGATCGCCGGCGAACTGATTCGCGCCTTCGACGAGTTCTGCGCCAAGACCACGGCTTAGACATTCGCGGCAAATCGTGAAATAGAAAACGGCCTCCTGATGGAGGCCGTTTTTGTTAGCGCTCGACTGAGATCGATTTTACCGCGCGCAGGTTATTTCGCGCTTGCTATGCGCCGCGACCAGAGGAAATAAACCGGAATCCCGAGCAGGACGAGCACCATGCCGGGCCATGTGTACTGCGGCTTATAGCGCAGCAGCACGATGCAAATCCACGCCGCCATCACGATGTAGAGCGCCGGCAGAAACGGATACCCGAAAGCCTTATAGGGTCGCGGCGCATCCGGCCGCGTCCGCCGCAGCACAAAGAGCCCGAAGATGGTGAGGATATAGAAGACCAGCACGGCAAAGATGATGTAGTCGAGCAACTGCCCGTAGGACCCCGAGACGCATAGAAACGTCGTCCACACCGCCTGGATGATCGAGGCCGGCGACCGGCGTTTTGTAGCGCGGATGAAGCTTGCCCACCGACTTGAAGAACAGGCCATCCTGACTCATCGCATAGTAGACGCGGGCTCCCGCGAGGGTCAGGCCGTTGGCGCAGCCGAACGTTGAAATCAGAATTGCGCCGGCCATCAGCCATGCACCGCCGGAGTGAAAGATCTGCTCCAATGCCGCGGTTGCGACGCGGTCCTCAGTCGCGTGCTGGATGCCGCGCGCGAGCACCGTCGTGCCGTTGGGATCGCCATGCATGGGAAGCACGAGCATGTAGCCAAGCGAAACCAGAAAATACACGGTCAGCACGAAGCCGGTTCCCATCACCAGCGACAACGGAATATTGCGTCGCGGATTTTTGACTTCGCCCGCAGTGAAGGTGATATTGTTCCACGCGTCCGATGAGAACAACGAGCCGACCTGCACGACGGCAACAATGACGGCCATGTTGACCAGCACCATGGGCCCGCCAATTCCGACCTGGACGGGATGCAGCGAACTCCATCCGGAGTTCTTCCAGAAATTGGTCCAGCCTGGACCGAAGTTTGCATCCCATGCCGTGGCGTTGCGACCGACAAAGAGGGTGAGGATTACGAGCGCCGCCAGCGAGAGAGCTTTCGCCGAGGTGAAGACGTTTTGGATCAGCGCGCCTAACTCCACACCGAAGATGTTTACGAAGGCCAGGAAAAAAACAATCAGGATGGCCGCGAGATTTGCCGTGCTCAGCCCGATCTCCATGTTGCCGAGAACCATCGGGCCCACAGGAAACGCGGGGACGTGCGCGATATGCCAAAGCCAATGCGTGGTCGAGACCCCAGGAAAGAAGACGCCGAGAAACTTGCCGAAGGCCACGCAAACAGCAGCGATGGTTCCGGTCTGGATGACGAGAAACAGGCTCCAGCCGTAAAGAAATCCCCAAAGCGGCCCGAGCGATTCGCGCAGATACACATACTGGCCGCCGGCTTTGGGCATCATCGCGGCCAGTTCGCCGTAACTGAGCGCGCCGATCATAGTGAGGGCCGCTGTCACCAGCCACGCGCAAAGGTAGAGCGCCGGCGAATCGGTGCCGCGAGCAATATCGGCGTCGACAATAAAGATGCCCGATCCGATCATGGAGCCAATCACGATGGCGGTTGAGCTGAACAGCCCGAGGCTCTGCACCATCCTGGGCGCGCTTGGGTCAATCGTAGATTGGTCGGAAGCTTTCAGATTTGGAGTCGACATTTAAGCCCAGTTTTAGCGGATTTTCACGCGGATGTCTTGCTTTTTCTCACTGCGATCGTTTCGATCAGTCGATTGCTTTCATCCAGCGGCGAAACTCCGCGGCTGGATCTTGGAGACCGAAGATACCTGCAGAAACGGCTAGCACGCTCGCGCCGGCTTCGAGAACGTGCGCAGCGGATGCGAGGGTGACGCCGCCGACCGCGACCAGCACAGGCCCTGGACCAGCGGCAGCACGCAATCGCTGCACGCCGGCCACCCCAATCGGGAACCTGGTTGTTTGTTTGGTTGTGGTCGCAAAAACGGGGCCAATTGAAAAATAATCCGCGGGCTCGCGAAGCACCCCTTCCACCAGCGATTCGCTCCCGCCAAATGTGCCGATGATTTTTCCCGGACCAAGAAGAGAGCGAGCCGCGGCTGGGGAAAGGTCGCCGGCGTCGACATGGACTCCATCAAAGTTCAATTCGTCAACGAGATCAGCACGGTCATCCAGAATCAACTTCACCTTCTCGGCTGGCATGGACGCTCGCAGGACTTCCCCGTCAGCAAGCAATTCCTGCTCCGTGCCTGTCTTGTTGCGATATTCAAGCAGCGTGACGCCGGCCTCGGTGAGATCCGATCCCAGGCGCCGCAGAAATTCGCCTCTGCCCGTTGATGGGACGAACGACGCGTCGAGAATCGGATAGAGCTTTGGAAAGATGAACTGCATGCATTCAGGCTAAAGGATCAGAAGGCGGAGGAGCCGTGACGAGCGGCGCCCTTCCCATCAACGGCTCCCGAGTAAACCAAAATTTAGGAATGCTCGTCCGCCGAGGGTCCGTAAGAACCAGGAATTGGCTTGCCAAGCAGGCGCAGGAAGACACCCAGTTGAGCACGATGATGCACCAGGTGATTCACGACAAAGGTGCGCCAGATGCGGTATTTGGAATCACTGATCCATGTCTGGTCGCCGCTGACAAACTTCCAGTTGTCATCCCACTTGGCCACCGGAAAATCCTTCAGCGCCGCCTTCCCCTTCGCGGTCTGCTCTTCGAAGGTCTTGAGCAAGTCCGCGGTCGAAGCGGGAATATAAGGGACGAATTTGTGGTCTTTGGGGAACTCGAGCTTATCGAGGGTGAGAGTCGAGATGGCCCATTCGCCGGCACACTCGGCCACATGGCCTGCCAGGCGGCCAAGCGACATGGATTTCGGATTGGGCTTCCAGGCGAAATCGGCGTCGGCCGGAACAGCCTCCAGCATCTTGCGGGTAATGGCGAGTTCGCGATCATATTCGGCGATCAGTTCTTGTTGAAAATCCATTCGGCAACCTCCATTCGTTGCGGGAACCAGCATATCCCAAAAAAGATGAATAGGCGAATAAAAAGCGAATCATTTGAATGCTTCCGGCGAAAGACCACAAGTCCCGGCGAAAATCGCCCTTTGAGGCTATTGCGGCAGGGCAAAGGCAACGTACGCCCCGCCAGGTTGGCCCTTCGGGTCGCGCGCGCCACTGGCCGCGATCACGACATATTGGCGGCCATCGATCATGTAGGTAGAAGGCGTCGCACAGCCCGAGTACGGCAACTGCGCCTCCCACAACAATGCGCCGGTCTTGCTGTCGAAAGCGCGGAATTTGTGGTCGTAGATGGTGGCCCCGATAAAAAGCACGCCGCCCGCCGTGACGATGGGCCCGCCGTAGCTCTCTGAGCCGGTGTTCTTGATTCCCTGCTTCACCAGTTCGGGATATTCGCCAAGAGGAATCTGCCAGGCGTATTTGCCGGTGGTCAGATCAATGGCGCTGAGCGTACCCCATGGCGGCGCAACCGCGGGATAGCCATCGGGATCGAGAAATTTGCGATACCCGGTGAAGACGTAGGGCTCCGTCGTCTGCCCCATCTTCCCAGTTCCCGCCGAAGGCGCTTTGTCCGCCACGCCGAGGTAGCGCAGCAATGCGTCGAGATCCGGCCCTTGCAGATCGGGCGTCGGCGGCATGGCGCCCTTCCCTTTCTGGATGAGGTCGGTCACCTGCGCGGCTGTCAATCGATTGCCGAGACCGACCAGCATGGGCATTGAAGGCGGATTGCCCTCGAGATGATCGCCGTGACAGATGGCGCAGCGATCCGCATAGACTTGCGCCCCTGCCTTGTTGGCGGGGGTCGTCTCCGGGGCTACACCCAGAGGCGCCTTCGCCCCCGCCTCCTTGTCCGCAGCCGCAACCGGCGTGCGCAGATAGTCAATCAGCTCTTTGAGGTGTGCATCGTCGAGATTAGGAAAGGACGGCATGCGCCCATTGCCGTTCTTGATGTTGTCGGTCACCTTTTCGACCGTGAGCCGGCTGAGCACATCGACCAGCGATGGAAATGCCGGCGGCGCACCGGCACGATCGACTCCGTGACACATAGCGCACTGGCTCTGATAAACACGCGCTCCAACGCTGCCGGTGAGCGTGGCGGGGGCAAGCCCACCCGTCCATGCCATCTCGTTAGCGTTGACATAGAGAATGTTCGTTGCGCGATCGATGGCCGGGCCGCCCCACTCCGCACCACCATCAAAGCCGGGGAAAACAACCGTCTGCTTGTTGAGCACCATGGGCACAAACTGGCCGTTGCTGCGCATGGTGCTGAATTCCTTCACCGCCCAGGCGTGCGCTTCCGGCGTGCGATTGGTCAGCGTGGCTTCAGTTAGTTGCTGACGGGCAAAGGGCGCGGGACCATCGGGCCTGGGTTGCGTGGGCGATGTCTTCTCGCCGGGAACGGTACTCGCTTCATACGGCACTTCACGAACCGGAAACAGCGGCTTGCCACTCACGCGATCGAAGAGGTAGAGGTAGCCCTGCTTGGTCGTCTGCGCGAGAGCGTCTACGGTCTTTCCATTTTGATGGATGGAGTAGAGAGCCGGCATCGACGGAAAATCGCGATCCCAGATGTCGTGATGCACGCCCTGAAAGTGCCAGAGCATTTTGCCCGTGGCCGCGTCGAGAGCAAGCAGCGTGTTGGCGTAGAGGTCGTCCCCAACGCGATCTCCACCGTAGAAATCGAACACAGCCGAACCGGTGGGGACATAAACGACGCCAAGCTTCTCATCGATCGCCATGCCCGCCCAGTTGTTGGCTGCGCCGGCAGTCAGCCACGCATCTTTGGGCCACGATTCATAGCCCGGCTCGCCAGGATGCGGAATGGTGTGAAAGCTCCAAACGAGCTTGCCGGTAAGCACGTCGTAGGCGCGGACGTCGCCAGGGGGCGCGGGATGCGTCTCAGGATTGCGCCCGCCAACGATAATCAGATCTTTGTAGATGACACCCGGCGTCGTCAGAACGATGGATTGTTCCCGGTAATCGCCGCGCAGATCTTTTCGAAGATCGATGCGGCCTGCCTCGCCAAACGTCGCGATCGGTTTGCCGGTTTCAGGATCGAGACAGTAGAGAAAGTTCATGACGCCGGCGAGCAGGCGCGTGTCTTTGCCGTCGGTCCACCAGGTCATGCCACGGGCCGGCTGATTGCCGACGATACCGGAGTCGAACTTCCATTTCACCGTGCCGGTAGCCGCATCAAGAGCCACGATCTTCTGCGTCGGCGTATAGGCATAGAGAGTGCGTCCCACGATCAAGGGATTGTCCTGCAAGCCGCCCTTCTCGCCCGTGTCGAAGGTCCACGCCTGCTGCAGTTGCTTCACATTGGCGCGATTGATCTGCTTGAGCGACGAGTAGTGATCGCCGTCGGGGCCGCCGTTGTAGAAGCGCCAGTCGACGCCGGTCTGCGCGGAGGCGACGGTAGCGGCTGCGAATGCCGCCAATGCAAGAGCGTGGTGGAGTCGATTCAAAAAAGCCTCTCGATTCGGAGAAAGTTCATTCCTTGTTGTACTTGATCATGGTCATGAACCCGTAATCCATGTGCAGTTGCTGATGGCAATGCAGCAGCGTGTCGCCAGGATTGTCAGCCACAAAATCGACCGCGACGGTTTGCAGCGGCATCACGTTGATCACATCCTTGCGCAGGCCGCTCAGATCCTGCGCGCCGATCTTTGCAACTTCGAATGTGTGCCGATGCAGATGGATCGGATGCTGATCGCCGCTGCCATTGCGGAAGACGAGACGATACCGCTTGCCCGCCTGCACACGAATCGGATCCACATCAGGCCAAGAGCGATTGTTAATCGTCCATGTGTCGAACTTCGAGCCATTCTGCGCGCCGGCATCGTGAAACGTGAGCGGGATGGTTTCGTCGGGCGCGGCAGCCGGAGCAGCGTTGGCGAATTGCGTGTAGTCCCACTTGGCCGCCGTCGGGTCTTTCCAGACCGGCGCGCCGGTTGCGCTCGCATATTCGACGACAACGCCGAGCCCCATCTTGCGCGCCTCCGCGAGCGTTGATCCAAGAACCCAAACGCCCGGCGTCTTCATCTCAACGATCGCATCCACGCGCTCGGCAACAGCAAGCGAGAGCACCTCGACTTCCTTCGGATTCGGAACGGGATTGCCGTCCATAGCAATGATCCTGAAAGTATGCCCCGGCAGCGCGAGCACCACGTTCTCCGTAGCGCTGGCATTGAGCAGGCGCATGAGCACACGCTGCCCCTGCTTCACGCGAATGGGCTCGCCCGCTCCCAGCATGTGCTGGTTGATGCTCGCGTACTGATAGCCGACGTCAGACCCCGTAGTCAGCGGCGCGTTCGACGACGCCGCCCGCATGGTGTCCACCATGGGCACAAACGATGGACCCCAGTGGTGAATCGCGACGAAAACTTCCTGTTCGTAGTGTCCCGGATCGGGCGCGCCTTCAATCAGCAGAAAACCGAATTGGCCGCTGTAGGTGCCGAGCGTAAGGTCGCCCTTCGCGCCAGCGTGGGTGTGGTACCAGCGCGTGCCCGAAGGCTTGGGCGTGAAGGTGTAGCGAAGCTTCGCGCCCGGCGCAATCATCGGCGAGCCTTCTTCCATCGCGCCGTCGTTGAGAGAGTCAATGGCCAGCCCGTGCCAGTGGACAAGATCGGGATGGGCGCTCGAATTGGTCACGTCGATCGAGACGGGAACCCCTTCGCGAAGACGGAGAACAGGACCGGGGACCTGGCCGTTATAGGCGGTCGTCTCGATTGTGACGTTTGGAGCGAGTTCGATCTTGCAGGGGCGAATGTCGAGAGTGTGATCGGCCTTCGATGTCGCGGGAGCGGCGAACGCACGCAACGGAGCGAGACGGGTAGCGAGAATGGATCCTGCACCGATCAGGACGTCCCTGCGATTCATGGAAATCATTCTCGCACTTCTGCGCTAATCGCGGGTGCCCCCTGTCTCGATTTTGAGACCGGGGAAGCGGCGCCGCAAAGTCCCTAGGAGCTCTTCTTTTCGAGAAACCGTTCCATGAACTTCGTGTCGAACTTGCCCGCGCGAAAGTCTTCATCCGCAAAAATCGCCTGGTGCATTGTGATTGAAGTCTCGATTCCCTGCACCACGAACTGGCTCAGCGCGCGCTCCATCTTCGCAATCGCCTCGGCGCGGTCAACGCCATGCACAATCAGCTTGGCAATCAGCGAGTCGTAATACGGCGGCACGACTCCCTCGGCATACTGCGCAGTATCGACACGAACGCCATTCCCACCCGGCACATTGAAGACCGTAATCTTTCCGGCCGAGGGAGTGAACTTCTCAGGATGCTCGGCGTTGATGCGGCACTCAATGGAGTGGCCGCGAATCTGCAACTGCTTGGGGAGAATGTCGTCCAGGCGTTCCCCTGAAGCGATGCGCAACTGCGCCTTGACCATGTCGACGCCCGTGATGGCTTCGGTGACAGGATGCTCCACCTGGATGCGCGTGTTCATCTCGATAAAGTAGAGCTGGCCGTCTTCGTCCATGAGGAACTCGACCGTGCCCGCGTTTTGATAGCCGATATCGCCGAGGCAACGGCAGAGGGTGCGGCTGATCTCCTCGCGCATCTTCGGCGTGACCTGCAGGGATGGCGCTTCCTCGATGAGCTTCTGGTGGCGGCGCTGAATGGAACACTCGCGCTCGAAGAGCGTACGCACATTGCCATGCTCGTCAGCCAGCACCTGGAACTCGATATGGCGCGGGCGCTCGATGAACTTCTCCATGTAGAGCTCACCGTTGCCGAACGCGTTCGCAGCTTCGGTGCTGGCGGCGTGAAAGAGATTGGGCAATTCCTCAGCAGTGCGGACGATGCGCATACCGCGCCCGCCGCCGCCGGCCTTGGCCTTGAGAATGACCGGATAGCCAACCTTGCCGGCCCACTCCTGCGCCTCTTCGGCGGTCTCGATCACGCCGTCTGATCCGGGAAGGATCGGCACCTTGGCCTGCTTCATAGTCTGGCGGGCTTTTTCTTTTTCGCCCATCATCCGCGTCACTTCAGGCGGCGGCCCGATGAATTTGATGTTGGACGCGCGGCAGACTTCAGCGAAGTTTGCGTTCTCGCTAAGCAGACCGTAGCCGGGATGAATGGCCTCGACGTCCGCGATCTCCGCAGCGGAGATGACCGCGGGCACATTCAGGTAGCTGTCCGCCAGCCGCGGCGGCCCAATGCAGATGGCCTCGTCGGCAAAACGAACGTGGAGCGAGTTCCGATCAGCTTCGCTATAGATGGCGACGGTGCGAATGCCGAGCTCGCGGCACGCGTTGAGAACCCGCAGAGCAATTTCACCGCGATTGGCTACGAGTACCTTACGAAACATTCAAGACCCTTGGTTCGATGTCAGCAGTGGTTGGAGGAAGCCGTGCGCATTCGGGATTGACTGACCGGCCAGCAACTAGGCTGTGCGCACTGAGAAAAGTGGTTGCCCAAACTCGATGGGCTGTCCGTTGGTGACGAAGCATTTGACAATTTCGCCCGCTGCGTCCGACTCGATCTCGTTCATCAGCTTCATGGCTTCGACAATGCAGATGACCTGTCCCTTGTCGACGCGATCGCCGACGGCGACAAATGGTGCTGCTCCCGGCGAAGGCGAGCCGTAATAGGTCCCGACAATCGGAGACTTGACCACGTGCAGGTTCGCGTCCTCTTCCGGCGCGGCTGCGGCAGCACTCGTCGGCGCGCTGGTTGGAGCGGAGTGAGCTTGCGCTGGTGCGGCTGCCGGAGCAGCGAACAGGCCCGCAACACTGCCCCCGGACCCGGCAGGCTGGTTGAATTTGAGCCGAATCTTCAAGTCGCCGCGATCAACGTCAAACTCGGCCACCTGATGTTCTTTGAGAAACTCGATCAGCTGTTTCAGATCGTTAATATCTTCTTGTTTCATTCGTTCTCAAACTCTCCAACGCTACTTCTTCCCCGCTAAAGGGAGCTTCTACATTTCGTTCCTACAGCTCGATAAGGGCCTTGGGCGCCGGGGTCAGCACGCGGCCGCCTGTCTCAGTCACCGCGACCATATCTTCGATGCGAATCCCAAATTCTCCCGCCAGATAAATTCCCGGCTCAATCGTGATCACCATGCCGGCCGCCAGCTTCGCAGTCTGCGAGGCGCCGACACGGGGCGGTTCATGAATCTCAAGCCCCACGCCGTGTCCGGTCGAGTGCGAGAACGCCTCTGCCAGCCCCGCTTTCCTCAGGACACTTCGGGCTGCTTCGTCCACATCCCCGCAGCTTACTCCCGGGCGAACCGCCGCCACAGCTGTTTCCTGGGCTTCCAGCACGGATTCATACGCGCTGCGCTCCTTCGTCCCGGGCTTTCCCAGGTACACAGTGCGCGTCATATCCGAGCAGTAACCTTTGAGGATTATACCGAAGTCGAGTGTCACAAAGCCCCGGCGCGGCAGCGGAGCGGCAGTGGCTCGCCCGTGCGGCAAAGCCGACCTCTGCCCCGAAGCAACAATCGTGTCGAACGACATGCCCTCTGCCCCCAGCAGGCGCGCCTGATGCTCCAACGCAGCGGCAACCTCCATCTCAGGAATTCCGGGGCGGATCACGGTGAGGACATGATCAAACAGCTTGCACCCAACCAGCGCAGCATCGGCCATCAGCGCAATCTCGTCGTCGTCTTTCACCATGCGCAGCGGCTCGACCAAAGGAGCCTCGAGTTGCGCCAGGAAGCTCTTACGCAGACGCGTCGGCAGCGCGGATTTCCATCGAGCCAGCTCGGCCACAGTGGTGTGGGCGCCATCGAAGCTGACCTGGTTGACGCCGGGTTGCGAAACCAGCCACTCCAGCGCATTCACCGCAGGCGAGCCGCTGACGATTCCAACCTCGGCGACCTTGACCTCTTCAGCGGCCTGCGTCGTGTAACGACCATCGGTAAACAGGCGCGCCTTGCGCCCCGTCACCGCCAGGGCGGCGCTCGAGCCGGTGAAGCCGCAGAGATAGCGAATGTCGTGAAGTTGGGTAACGAGCACAGCGGGAAGCCCTGCCCGATTCATGCGGCGACGCAGTTGCCCGATGCGGCGTGAGTGGTTCACCGGTCAGTTGTATCACGAGGAACATGGGTGAGGATTCGGGGGTCAGGGGTCAATGTGAGAGAGATTTGTATGGCTGGCCTTCCAGTACTTGGCCTTGAGCCGGCTTTCCTCGGCGACGTTATAAAGGATTTCGCAATCACAGCAGCCGCCATTAATGCGCATCACCGCAAGGACGTCTGCTGTTTCTTGGTCGTCCATCCCAAGTGAATTCAGGATTTCGAGGGTGTTTTCGTATCGATGAGCGCAGCGGACGGGTAACTGCTTTGGATCCGCTGGGGAAAAGCGGTCATCGAGCAGCTCGAAAAAATGATCCTGCCTTAGCACCCCCAAGACATGCGCCGCGATGGATGCCGCAAATTCCGAGTCGCGAAGATCATCGCCGTCGCCCTGGCTCGGGTCACACATGTCAAAAGCCTTGTCGCATCCTAATTTGCCGCGCCTGAGTGCGATTCCTCGGGCCGAGTCTTACATCGCCTGCTTGACCGGCTTCTTCTGATGAGGATCGAGCTCGCCTTCAGCCGCGTGAATGTCGGACTGGCGATCCATCCACTCGTCGAGCCTTGAGCGCTTGAAACGCCACCGGTTCCCCAGCTTGAACGCAGGAACAAAGCCCTCCGACGCATACTTGTAGAGCGTGTCGGGCGAAATACCCAGATAGTCGGAGGCCTGGCGGATGTCCATGACCTCGCGGACTTCAGGAACCAGCAGATTGGAACGGGCCGCGGAGCTGCGCATCAGACGCCTCCTGGAAGCGGAATGGCTTCTGGGAATGGATTCCGGCAGAGCCGCCGGTAGTCTTGTATATATCGTCTTTTCACCTGAGGATTCAAGGTATTTCAGGGAATCGCCGGAAATTCATCCGCTTTTCGTTTTCCCGGCCGTCAGGGGCCGAGCGGGCGCCTAACCCTTCCTGCAACTATATGTTGGGGTTCCAAGCCATTCTAGATCAAGCAGTTGAGCTAGTGTGACAGATGGTGCGCAGAAAACACGGGCCAGGAATCAGGGTTCAGGTGCCAGGGGGGCGTGGTCAGGACCGGGTTGGAGATAGCCAGCCCCGGGCTCGCCGACTCTGTCTCTCCGTCTCTCTGTTCTCCGTCTTTCTGTTTCTCTGTCTCCTGCTACAACGCCTTTCGCCACCAGGTAGTCTTCTCGTCGTTCAGGAACTGCGTCTTTTCGCCGCGGGAGAGGTAGAAGTCCCAGACATCATCCTTATGGAAGGATGAGCAGTCGGGCCAACTCGCGTCCTTTTCAAGATGTGTCGCCTTCTGGTGCATGTCGACAAGGGTGATCTCGTCCGGCGAGCACTGGATGACGGTCTGCGCTTTGAGCGAGAAGGCCGTTCCCGGCGAGGGATCGGCAGGCACATCGTTGGCGATCTTCGTCATCAGCAGGATGAACGAGAAAACGGCAGCAAAGATGGCGATCTTCTTCATGGTCGCGTGACTCAGGAGAGGAGAACCCGAATCCTCAGCTCCGAATCTAGACCGCACGCGGGCGTATCACAAGCGTTTTGGGGCAGTTGGAAGTGACCAAAGGATCATGGACGAACCAGGTCGCAGAAACGGAACCTGGGCGCCAAGCCTGATTTCTTGCTGGGAAGACAGCCCTGCGCCTCTAGTTGCCCCCGCGCCCCTAATTGCTCTGATCGTCCCGGCGATGCAGCGTCGGCTTGTCATCATCTGAACTGGTGCTGTTTGGATCCGAAGAGCTGTTCGGATCGCCAGTGCTCGCGCGCCGCAACGAGGGCTTCTTGGTGTCCTTGGTGTCGGTCAGGCGGCGCTTGTTCTCAATGCGCGCCAGGCGTGCCTTGATGTCGTCGAACTCCGACGTTGTGACCGTGTACTCGTCGCGAGCCGGAAGGATGCGGGCAATCTCCTCCTGCGAGTGCAGAATGCGGTCAGGCGTCTGCGGGTGGTCGCTGAATGCCTTCGCCACCAGACCGGGCTTGCGCTTTTCCAGAGCCTGCACTTTCTCAAAGAAGCTGATGAAAGCCTGCGGATCGTATCCGGCGCGATACATATATTGAACGCCGAGGTAGTCGGCCTGCGCTTCAAAGTCGCGCGAGAACTTGAGGAACGTCATGGGGACAGCAAGCCCGGCGGCCTCATAGATGCCGTAGCCTGTCCAGCCGCCGATGAAGATGAGCGGGATGGTGCTCAACTGCGCGTAATTCATGCGCGTCTGTTCACGGACCGCGTGGTGTGCGCACACGTGGGCTGTCTCGTGAGCCATGACGCCGGCCAGTTCCGCCTCTTCGTCGGCGTTCAGGATCAGCCCCGAGTTCACATAGAAGAATCCGCCCGGCAGCGCCATGGCGTTGATCTCATCGGAGTCAATGATCTTGATCGTGAACGGGACCTTGCAATCGGAGTTCTTGACGATGTTCTGGCCGACGCGGTTCACATACTCCACCACCACGGGATCAGTAATGAACTTGGTGCTCTTCTCGATCTCCATGGCAAACTGCTTGCCCATCTTGATCTCGGTATCGACCGAGTACCAGTTGCCCATGCCGCGGGCGCCGATGTCGCGATTGCCCACCGCGCTGACGTCGTCGATGCTACCGGGCTTGACGTTGATCTTCTGGCTGCCGGGCTCGACAACCTTCTCAGGATTCACGTTCGTAGCCGCTGTGTCGCCGCCAACGGGCGTGGTCCCGGGTGCTGGTTTCGAGTCTTTCGAATCGGTCGCGGGCGTGTCGCCGCCCACCGACGTAGTACCCGGCGCTGGCTGAGCAGCGGGTGTGCTTGCAGCGGGCGCGCTGCCGGATTGCGTCGAAGCAGGGGCAGGCGCTGCCTGGGCGTCGCCGCCAACCGGCGCGGTCCCCGGCGCGGGCTGGCCGCGTGGGTGTACTCGCCGGTGCGGTGCTCGATCCGGATTGTGCCCAGACTCCAGCCGCGAAGACCAGACCCAGACCGACGACTGCCAACGTCCTCGAACCGTTGAATTGAGTTCTCATGACCCCTGACCTCCCCGCGCATGCACACTTAGGCACTCGTTAGACGCTAGTATCGCCCCGTTAGGCAACAGGGGGAAAGAATATTTGCGGATTGGCGGGTCCGGAGGGGCAGGTCGGTTCTTCTCCGCACGGGATTCTGTCAATTATGACCACGTGGCAAACTTCTTTTGAAGGTCGACTCGTCTGAATTAAAGTGAATGGCATATAGCTTTTGGGAGGATTCTTGCGGCGAACGTTTCTTGGGGCATTGATCGTGATCGCCTTCCTGGCAGCCCAAGCCGGAGCGCAGGTGCCACTGGTCCACGCGCCGGGTCCCCTGGGACACCTGCTGCCCCATCCTCCTCACGCAAAACCCGTCCCGGCGAATTTGATCAGCACCCCGCCCGTTGTGGTCGATGCCAGCAACCTTGGATCGCCGCTGATTCTTGCCAAGGGTTGGCGCGTTGGCATTACCGCCAATCAAGCCGCCGCGAACCCCGACTTCGACGATTATGCATGGGCCATTCGCGACGCCACAGAGGCATTCCCCGACGTTCCGGATGAGGACGATCATGCCGATGCCGGCAAGTCCGGCGGCGACCCTGGATCGGATCAGAAATCCGCGGCGGATGACCACCCTCACGGGCCGAGCCATCAGCGGCCGTGGGTCTGGTTCCGCGCTCACGTCAAGTTGCCCGAAGGTCACGGACCGTTGGCCCTGCTGGTGGAGCTGCCCACCTCGCAGAGCGCTTCCATGTCCTTCAGCGATACCGGTCCCCCCGTCGATGTTTATGCAAACGGGCAGCCGATCAAGCCCGAGGGGCCACACCCTGAAGCGCCACAACACTACCAGCAAATTTCGCGCATCTACGACCTGAACATTCCTTCGTCGCAGACTGACCTGACCCTGGTGGTGCGGACGCTCTACGTTCCCTTTGGCGATGGCGCCTACACCTACTTCTTTGCCCATCGCAAGCTCCGCCTGGGAAACCGTGACGATCTCGACCGCTCTCTCGAACTGTGGAGCGCGCACAGTCTGTTCGAGCGAATTCCGCGCGTAGTCAACTCCATCCTGACTCTGGTTCTTGCCCTCTTTCTGCTGGCCCTCTACTTCACGCAGAAAGGGCATGCGGAGTACCTTTGGCTCGCCTTGCATGAGCTTGTCCTCGCGCCCCTCGGCTTTGTCGAATTGGCCGGCAGCACCGGACGCCTCGACACACTCTGGTTCGCCGCAGTCATGATCGAAGTCTTCCTCATCTCGGCCTACCTCTACTTCGAGTTTTTGATTGCATTCCTCTCGCTGCGCGCCCGCTGGTATATCAAGATCCTGCGTTTCATCGCGCCGGTTCTTCTCGCCGTCGGTCCCCTGCTCCTCTTTGTCGGTCACAGCACCGCAATTGGGATTCTGTTGGCCGTGGCCGGTTTGCTCTCGCTCATATGGGTCATCGGTTGGACGATCTTCGTCTTTCTGACCCTCATTATCGCGACAGTGAAGCGCAATTTTGAGGCCGGCTTACTGCTCATCCCCCTGATGCTCAGCCTCATCGGTCTGGTTGAACCAGCACTGACTGCCGGCATGTCCGATCTGGGGGGACGCCCGTATCACTCGCCCCTCACCGTGCTCGCCGGGCCGGTGCCAATTCACTTTGCCTCGATCGCCGACTTCGCCGGAATCCTCGTGATCATTCTCATCATCTTTGTTCGTTTCCTGCGCATTCAACGCGACCAGCAACGCGTCTCCAGTGAACTCGAAGCGGCGCGCAGCGTGCAGGAACTCATGATCCCTCACGAACTGCTCAAGACCCCCGGCTTCGAAGTGGATTCCGTCTACAACCCCGCCACTGAGGTCGGCGGAGACTTCTTTCACGTGCAGCCCACAAGCGACGGCGGCCTTCTTGTGGTGATTGGCGACGTCGCCGGCCACGGCCTGAAGGCGGCGATGAACGTGTCGATGTTGATGGGCGCCATGCGCCGCATCCCCGAGCGCAGTCCCGCCAAAATCCTCGAGTCGCTGAACCGCGTCCTCAGCGGCAGCGAAAGCTTCACAACATGCCAGGCCGCCTTCTTCTCCGCCAACGGAGAAGTGACGCTCGCCAATGCAGGCCATCTGCCGCCCTATCTCAATAGCCAGGAAGTCAACATCCCCGGCGGCCTTCCGCTCGGCGTCCTCGCCGAGAACTCCTATGAGGAGATCCGCCTTTATCTTCACCCCGGCGATCGCGTGCTCCTCATGTCCGATGGAGTCGTCGAAGCACGCCACGCGAACGGCGAGCTCTTCGGCTTCGACCGTGTCCGCAATCTGAGTAATCAGACCGCCTTTTACATTGCAGACAGCGCCAAAGTCTTCGGCCAGGAAGACGACATCACCGTCCTGACCGTCCGCCGCCTCGCCCAAGCGATGGCCGCCTAGCGGATCCGGGACGAAGGGACTAAGGGACTATGGGACTCAGGGACTAAGGGACCAAGGGACTGAGGGGCTCAGGGACTCAGGACTGAGGATTCCTCTGCCCCGATATTCGGGTTTTGCCGGAGGGAGAAGCGGCCTTTTTAGGCCGCTTGAAGTGCGGAGAAATGCCCCAGCGGCTTGAGCCGCGGGCCTCACTTCACCCCCGCCAAAGATCAAGCCCGCCAACAACTGCCGCCCAGTCCCAAGTCCCTTAGTCCCAAGTCCCTTAGTCCCTCAGCCTCTCAGTCCCTTAGTCCCGAGTCCCTTAGTCCCTCAGCCTCTCAGTCCCAGCATTTGAGTCAGCTCGACCAAGTCTTGTCCTTCGAATGGCACAACGGCTCGAAGAATGCATTCAACGCACTTGGGATTGCGCGCAATGCACACTTTACGCCCGTGATGAATCAACTGATGCGAAAACGAAATCCACCGATCCTGCGGCAGAATGCGCATCAGATCCTGCTCGATCGCCTGCGGCGTGTCAGCCTTGGTGAGCGAGAGACGCCGTGAGAGCCGCATCACATGCGTGTCAACCACCACTCCTTCCGCAAGCCCGAAGCTGACGCCCAGCACCACGTTGGCCGTCTTGCGCGCCGCCCCCGGCACGGTTATCAGTTCAGCAAGAGTCTGCGGAACCTGACCCCCAAAATCGTCGACGATCTTCTGCGCTGCTCCCTGAATCGACTTGGCCTTGTTGCGAAAGAACCCGGTCGTGCGAATGATCTCCTCGAGTTCAGACAGCTTCGCCTGCGCCATCGCAGCAGGAGTAGGAAAGCGCTTGAACAGTACGGGCGTCACCAGGTTGACCCGTGCGTCCGTGCACTGCGCCGAAAGAATCGTCGCGACCAGCAACTCCCAGGGCGAGCGGTGGTGCAGCGCGCACTCGGCGTTCGGATAAGCCTCGTCGAGGCCTTTCAAGATCGCTGCGATGCGTTCGGGCGCCAGATCACCCCGGAGCGGTTTCTTTACTTTCTTTTCTGCGGGTTTTTTACGGACGGGCATGGCTTATCTTAGCTGTTTGTTGATCGGTCAAACGGCGGCATCTTCGCCCTTATAGATGACGAGCTTTTTTCCCCTGCGCCTTGAGTAAGGACACTGCCTGCTTGTCGAAGCTCACGAATTCTTCCGCGCCAAGCCAAGCGCCCTCATGGGCGATCACACCATCAGCGAAATCTCCGCCGGCGTCGAGAAGCTCTAACCCTGCCTGTACAGCAGAGCGATCCACGATGACCTTCGCGCTGTTTATGAGAGCTCGTATCGAGATTGCGACTTCTGCGGGCGGTCGTTTATAGCCCGTCCGCATCACCCACGCAAATTCACAGAGGGCTACCAGAGGAATTGCAATTTGGTCCGCTGATCGAAGCAGATGAGCAGCAGATTCAGCCTGGCGCTGTTGGTCGCGAACTGCGGCGCGCAACAGAATGTTTGTGTCAACGGCGACGATCACCGTTCGCCAGCCCATGCCCTTTCGGTTATCTCTTTAATCTCTTGAATGGAGAGCTTGATGCTGCCCTTCTTGGCTAATGAGCCAATAAAGTCATCGATGGAACCTGTGGGTGTAAATGGCGCTACGACTAGTCGACCGTTCGGCAGCAGATCCACATCCACCTTCTGCCCAGGCGCAACGTTCATGTGCCGAAGCAATTCCTGCTTCAGCGTGATTTGACCCTTCGCGGTAACGGTCAGCGTCGGCATAATGATCCTCGCCCTCCATTGTAAGGTAAAACTACCTTACCCAGCAACAGGCCGGCGACGAGAGCGCCTCACAGCTTGCCCGCGAGCCAATGCGGCAAGTTTGCAATGGGCAGCCGGATTCCCAAATAGAACTGGCCGAACAGCGCGTAAATCGCGCTCACCTCGTCAAACCGCATCTCGTAAATCAGCTTCTTGAACACCACCGGATCTTCCGCAAACAGGTCCACGCCCCACTCCCAGTCATCCATCCCAATCGACCCCGAGATGATCTGCTTCACCACATCGCCGTACTTGCGCCCAATCATGCCGTGCTCATGCATCATGCGCTGGCGCTCGGCAAACGGCACCATGTACCAGTTCTTGTCCCCGCTGCGCAGCCGGTCCATAGGATAAAAGCAAAGGTACTTCGCATCGGGGATGGCCGGAAACAGACGCGGCGCCATCGCGGTCGATGCGCGCTGCAGGCTCGCCTGCACCTCCGCTTGAAACTCGGCTGATCCCGGATCGAGCCCCTTGGCCGCGGCCGCTTCCCACGTCTTGCGGCTCGATTCGTACAGTCCTAACTCAACCACCGAAACGTACGAGTGCTTAAGCTCGAGAAAATCGTAAATAGGCAGTTGCGCAAGGTCGAGTTCAACCTGGTTCAACTGTTCGAAGTTGTCGCGAAAATGGATATAAATCAGGTCGCCCTTGTGCCCGAGTTGCGAGTAAAGAGCTGAGCGTGCCGGCGTAGCAGTGTCGTCGTGCGTCAAGGCCTTCACCGTCTCCGCTGCGATCCGCTCGCGTTCCGCAGCCGGCGTGGCATGCCACGATCTCCAGTCAAAGCGGAAGAACTGATGCAGCAGCGCGGAGCCTTCAAGAGTAAGCGGAACAGGCGAGAAATCGGACAAGGAAAACACCTCTCTGCGGACCTGTTCATCCTAGCAAACGCGTGAGGGAGATTTTGAGACGCAGTCAGGATCTCAGGTCGCTCTCAAGGCTCGCCGCCGCCGGGCGCGCAGCCGCAAATTGCTCGCCCCAGGTCTTCATCGCAATCAGGATCGGGTTCAGCGCGCGCCCCTTGGACGTGAGTAGGTACTCGGGCCGCGGAGGATGGTCGGCGTAAAGCCTGCTGGTCAGAACGCCATGCGCCATCAGCGCCTTGATGCGCGACGAGAGCACGCTCGGCGTAAGCCCGGGCAGGCTGGTCTCAAAATCCTGAAATCTCCGCGTGGGATGAAGAAAGAGATCCCGGAGAATGAGAATCGTCCAGCGGTCGCCGATAATGTCGAGGGTGCGCGCGATGGAGCAGCGCATGGAGTATTTTCTTGCCATAAAGGTTCCTTCGTGGCTCTATCTGATATCACCGACTATCTTATAACAAGTCACTCTTATTAAACGACCAATCAAAATATTGGGAAATCGATCGTTCCAGGACCAGTCTTCCCGCAAAGCGGCGTGGGCGCCCTTGCCACTCTCTATACTCGCCTTAGATGAGCGAAAGAATTATTGCTTTGATCGTCGCCTTCGTCACCCATGTGATCGAAGCCGGCGGATACGCAGGTGTTGCAGCATTGATGGGCATCGAGTCGGCATGCATTCCCCTCCCCTCTGAGATCATCATGCCCTTTGCCGGGTACGTCGTTTACCTGGGACATATGAGCCTTTGGCTCGCCGCAACGGCTGGAGCCATCGGCTGCAACCTCGGCTCTCTGGTCGCGTACTGGATCGGCGCAAAAGGCGGCCGCCCGCTGGTTGAGCGCTATGGCCGCTGGGTGTTGATGAGCCATCACGACCTCGACCGCATGACGGACTTCTTCAACAAATATGGATCAATTACCGTGCTACTGGGTCGTTTGCTCCCAGTGGTGCGCACCTTCATCGCGTTTCCCGCGGGCATCGCCAGGATGCCGCAGGGCAAGTTTCACCTCTACACATTTATCGGCTCGTGGCCGTGGTGCTTCGCGCTCGCCTGTGCAGGCATGAAGCTCGGCGAAGCCTGGCATACCGACCCCCGCTTCCACGAGTGGTTCCACCGCTTTCACCTCGTCGTGGAGTTGGCGTTGCTCGCCGGGCTCGTGTGGTTTGTCTGGAGCCACCTGCGCAGGCGCGGTCAAAGCGAAACGGCTTAACTTTTCGCGATACGCGTCGCCAACAACAACCGATCGCACTGAATCAAAACCGAAAAAATACGAAGGTAGGAACAGATGGCAACAAAGAAAAAAGCATTGAGCAAGAGCAAGCCGGTAACTAAGGTAGAGCCCGCGAAGGGCAAACTGGGCGTGATGGTGGTGGGCCTCGGAGCAGTAGCCACCACGATGATTGCAGGCGTTGAGGCCGTGCGCCAGGGATTGGCCAAGCCCGTGGGCTCGCTGACGCAGATGGGCACAATTCGCCTCGGCAAGCGCACAGCCAACCAGAGTCCGCTCATCAAGGACTTCGTCCCCATCGCAGACTTGAAAGATGTTGTGTTCACCGGCTGGGACATCTTCAAGGACAACGTCTACGAGGCCGCAGTACACGCCGCGGTGCTGGACAAGGAAATGCTCGCCAAGCTGAAACCGGCTCTGGAAAAGATCAAGCCCATGCCCGCAGTCTTTGACCAGTACTACGTCAAGCGCCTGAACGGCACCCACGTGAAAAAAGGCAAGACCAAGCGCGATCTCGCCGACCAGTTGATCGCCGATATTCGAGCCTTCAAAAAGACAGTTGATCGCGTCGTCATGATCTGGTGCGGTTCGACGGAGATTTTCCTCGAGCCTTCCGCCGTCCATCAGTCGATCAAGGCGTTTGAGAAGGGCCTCGAGGCCAACGACATCGGCATTGCGCCTTCGCAGATCTATGCCTATGCCGCGCTCAGCGAAGGCGTTCCCTTTGCCAATGGCGCGCCGAACCTGACCGTCGATTTGCCGGCGATGATCGAGCTCTCGAAAAAGAATGCAGCCCCGATCTGCGGCAAGGATTTCAAAACCGGGCAGACGTTTATGAAGACGGTGCTTGCGCCGGCCTTCAAGGCGCGCATGATCGGCGTCAAGGGCTGGTTCTCCACCAACATCCTCGGCAATCGCGACGGCGAAGTGCTGGACGAACCCGAGAGCTTTAAAACCAAGGAAGAATCGAAGCTCGGGTCGCTCGAGCATATCTTCCAGCCCGAGCTCTACCCTGATCTCTACGAGGACATCTACCACAAGATTCGCATCAACTACTACCCGCCGCGCGGTGATGAAAAAGAAGCATGGGACAACATCGACATCTTTGGCTGGATGGGTTACCCGATGCAAATCAAGGTGAACTTCCTGTGCCGCGATTCAATTCTTGCCGCGCCCATCGCTTTGGACCTGGTACTGTTCCTCGACCTGGCCAAGCGCACGCCTGAGCTCCGATCCATCGGCATTCAGGAGTGGCTGAGCTTCTATCTCAAGTCGCCCCAAACCGCGCCGGGCCTCTATCCCGAACACGATCTCTTCATCCAGTCGATGAAGCTGAAAAACACGCTGCGCCACATTATGGGCGAAGGCCTCATCACCCACCTCGGCCTCGAATACTACGACTAACCACCTGCGGTGGGGCCAACTGCGCCTTCTGCGCTGACCTCCCGCTGGTCGGCTTTAGACCTGAAGCCCCATCCGCAAGGGTGGGGCTTTTTACTGCGGTGGACTGGCGACTCATTCGCCACCTGAGAGAGTCCGAAATTGCTGAGTGCCCCATCCATCCGCAGCCCTCATCGTGGCTAGGTAGGGAACACCAATGCAGCTTTGAAAGGGCGACAGCAAGGCTCGGGACCCGCCACACCGTCAATGCACCGGCCGTTTCGTCCCGTAGGGACGGCGGAAGATAGCCCAGGACAAGCGAAGCGCAGTCCTGGGAACGCCGAGCTAAGATGGCCAAGCCCCGTAGGGGCGAACGACACCGAATTACAATGAACGGTAGGCGATGGGACAGCATGACGGCTACGCTCAATGACTACAGGATCCGATTGAGTCGCCTCGCAACGGTGTGCTCTCTAGTCGCGGCGGTAGTTTTTTTTGCTGAGCTTTCCATGATTCTTATCTTCCCGTACGTCTCACACTCTTGGCTGCTCGGCCATCCGTGGCTGTGGAAGCATTCCGACGATAAAAGCTTTGAGCGACTGTTCATCAACTCATGGCTTATAGCAATCGGTCTACTGATCGTATCGATTGGCGGCCTCGGTAAAGTGAGGCGGGTGGCTCTCATCGTCTCCGCCGCAAATGTGGTTGGCTTCCCCGCTCTCTTCGTCGCACTTCTCTCTTTTTCTTGACGTATAGCTCCGGCTGCTTCGCCAGTCTACGCAACCGCATGGCCCATCACGCTCGCTTGGCCATCAGCGGAGGCGGTCAATTCCTTCGGCAGAAACGGGATCACCAGCAAGATCAACGCGTAGGAAACCGTAATGGCGACGACACAAAAGTCAAAGCCATACTTTGGACTCAGGGAGTAGATCCAGGAGCCAACCACATCGCCGCCGCGCGACGACAAGGCAAACGTCGCGGCAATGATCATCATCATCGTTCCCTGCAATCCCGGCGGGCAGGCGCGGATCGCGATATCGATGCACCCCGCATTGGCCATGCCCCCCATTAACCCGATCAGCACTGCCATCAACAGCGCCTGACGCCCTGAATGAATAAAGGCCATGGGAATAAACTGCGGTACCCCGATGATCACGGACCAAACCAGGAGCTTCCGCGGCGGAAACTTCGTACACAAAAACCCATAAAGCAAAATGGGCGGAAGGTAAAAGAGGTTATAGAGCCCGGAAAAATCCGCATAGACCGCATCCGACGCGTGCAGTTGGTTGGTGAGAAAGAACTGCATCGGTGTGAAGGCGCCCGGCATGAAATTCCACAGCAGGTTAATCAGGATCACTGGGTAGATGGCGCGATGCCGCAGCAGCCTCTTCACGTCGCCCACAAAGCTTGTGCCTTTCGCTTGCGGCCTCTCATAGGCGTGATTGAAAACGGAGCGCGGCCTCCAGAAGCCGAAGATGCTGAGTGTGCCAACCAGCGCCACCACCAGGAGAAACATCTGGCGCGGCGCGAGGCGCTCGGTCATAAAGCCCGAGGCGAAGTAATCCAAACCGATGGGAAGAAACAGGAAAATATTGAAGATGGCGCTCATCCGCCCCGACATCAGAGCCTCCTGGCCAATCAGCGCCATCAGCCCTTGAAAGGCCGCATTCAGGAACGAGTAGAAGACTGTCGCCGCCAGCATTCCGAACAGCAGTCCCATGTAGCTTGTCGCCGAGAGCGCCATTGCGCCCAGCACAAGCGCCATCAGCGGAACAAACAGGCGGAAGTAGCCAGGGTCGCGCTTCCCGAACGGACTCCAGAGGTCCCGCGCCATTCCAAAAACAAATCCCAGATAAAACGGAATCCCTGTAATCAACCGAAATCCGGCAATCTCGGAAGCGGACGCGTGAAGACTGTTTTTCAGCAGGTACGACGTTGGAATGTCGAGCAGGAAGCCCGGGTTCACCACGGTGACCAGCAGCGACATCAAGCCGAAATACAGAAGGACGTGACCAGTCGTTGATGAGCGGTTGGACTTGGTCATGGGAAGAACAAACTATATCATTTGTTCTCTCTCCGACAGCCAGAGGCTAAAGTCAGTTTTTCAATGAACCGGCGCGCTTGAGCATCTGCAGAATGTACTCCCCTGCCCCGTAGCCCACCATGGGCAACGCCCCGGTTGGATCGCCAATTGCGCCCCGGAAAAGCTTGCACGGCACAGCCACATACATCTCCGGAAGAATGTCATGGTCGGCGGCGGCCTTGTCGGTGATCCGCTGCAGCATTGCGTCTGACGCGGCGTCGCGCCCAAGCCTTCGGTCCACCTCAGCGAGGCTGAAATCGACAAAGACAAACTCCTCCTGCTCGTACCAATACTCAAAGATGGCCGGATCGGTATACGTCCCGCGCACACGCCGATACCCGCCCGAGGCGACTTTGAGCAATTGCATCCGCTCGACCGCGTCGCGCATGAGTGTCGGATCGCTGACCACGCCAAAGTTGATAATCGCAAGCAGCGCGCCGTCGATGTCGTTCTTGACTCCAGGCTCCAGAGTCCCGTGGAGCTGGCCGTCGCGAATGAATGCGGCATTGAATCCCTTCTGCAGTCGATCGGCCTGACGCACCGCTTCATTGCTCGCGGCTCCATCGCCCGCCTCGCGCGCGATTTCCGCGAAGTGGTGCAGCCCAACAATAGCCATCGCCGTCGAGAAAGCAAAGTGCTTCTGGTCAGGCTGGTGCTCCTCCCAGATGGAAGTATCGGCAGCGACGATCGAGCCAGGGCCATAAGGCTTCGAGATTCTTGAGCTGTGGCTGGACAATGAAGTCGCGAGCGCTCGTATACAGCGACCCGCGATAGGTTGGCGTAGCCAGAAGAGTGGGGTCATGAAAGCGGCGCTGGTACTCGCCCAGAACCCACAGCACCTCGCCCCAGTCATCAAACTCGATATTGGTTGCACCTTCCATGGTAAAAAAGGGCTCTTCCGCCCCTTCGCCAAAATAGCGGACCACCGACACCTGGTAGTCCCCATGCACGGCCGCACGCATCTTCCCCGTGGGCTGCGCGTTGAAGTAGGCAAGCAGCGCCGCGCGCGCTTCAGCCTGGTGCCCCATGCGGATCAGGGCCACGGTAGCCCATGCCATGTCGCGCACCCAGGGCGTGAAGTAGACGCCGTCCGGCAAACAGGCAACGATGAGTCCATTCCCATGGCGCCCGGCACGATTCGGCTCGCGGCTCTGCGCGATGCGCAGCATCACCTCCGATTGACGCCAGAGATGAAGTTCTTTTTCGCTGAGGCCCCCAGGTGGCGCCACCCGCCACGCTTCGAACTCCGTGAGTTCGCGTTGCATCAGTGCGTCGGGCGATAGCTTGCCGCGCCAGCGATTCAGGACTTCCACAGCCGCTTGCGGATCGATGCCAGGCTCAAGAGAGATCAGCGCCCAGGCATCGTGGGCGGCGAACGGCCGGTTGGGGTTCCCCTCGTCGGTTGAAGCAGTGTCAAGCGGGATAAGAAGCAGCGCCTCAGAGACGCCCTGGAAGCGAAGGAGCCGTGTGCCGGGGACTGCAGTGCTGAGCGCCGTCTCAGATTCGAGGGGATGCCGCCATTCGACTTCAAGGCGCCCCTTGTTTGCCGCTCCGAGATGCGGCTTCCAATCCAGAATCAACGCAGGCAGATCGAGACCGAAAGGCATGAAGGCGATAACCTCAGCAGCACCCGTGTGAGCGCGGATGACGTGCGAATCCTGAACGTAGTCGGCCGAGGGTCGAACCGGCGCATCCAACCAGCCAAGGCTTTTGACGAAGTTCGTGGTCTCAATTCCCTCCGCCAGAGGGTTCTTCGAGTCAGGCGCCATGAAGCTGTAGGGGTGCGCATAGAAGCCGGTAACCCGCGCTGAATCGGGATCGACCACGGCGAAGCCATAGCCGTTGCCGGTAACGAGATGCGACGCACAAGCAGGGAGGGTAATAAGGAAGACGATTGCGGTGACGCGCAGAGCGTGCATGGGGTGAAAGTATCGAGTGTCGAGGTGGACTTGGGCAACCGGACCAGGCAGGAATCAAATCGACAGCCGTCCTTATTGAGTGCCGCCGCGCTGCAGAATCACTTGCGCAGTGGCAGCCTGATGCCAATCGTATGCACCCTTCAACGGCGTGCAGCCGAAAATCGTTTTCACCTTCAAATCCGCGCCTTGATCAATCAGGAATTCGGTCATCTGGACATGTCCAAGTGCGGCGGCATAATGCAGTGGGGTTGACCCTTGCTTATTGCGGGCGTTGATCTGTGCGCCCTTCGCGAGCAATAACCTTGCCGCCTCCATCTTCGCGCCCCTCGCGGCCATATGCAAGGCCGTGTCCCCCTCCCTTGAGCGCGCCTCAATGTCGGCCCCGTGCGCGATCAGGAATTCCACAACCTCAACCCGATTGGTGAACGCAGCGCTGTGCAGAGCAGTGAACCCATGTGCGTTGTCGCCGCCATCGATCCTGGCTCCGTGCTGCAGCAGCAAAGCCGCGGACTCGATGCTTCCATTGGCCGTGGCCTCAGTCAGGACAGGAAACCCATCGCTCGATCTGCCGTTGACATCCGCGCCATGCTCAACCAGCAAACGAATCATGTCCGCGTCTCCTCGCATTGCCGCATCACAAAGTGGAGTTTCCCCCTTGGCGCCGCGCGCCTCTGTTGATGCATGATGCTCCAGAAGCACGTGGGCTGCATCGGAATTCCCAGCCACTGCGGCATACAGCAGTGGGGTGTTCCCGTGATGATCCAATGCATTGATGCGCGCGCCTTTTTGCAGCAGAAGCTCGACGGCTTCGGAATGCCCTGACGAGGCAGCCGCGTGCAGCGGCGTTGCACCGTCCTTGTCCATTGCATCAACGACCGCCCCGTGCGCCACGAGAATCTGGATGATCGAAGTCTGCCCGTTAAACGCAGCGTGATGCAGCGCGGTCCAGCCGCGCGCATCGCGACAATTCACTGGATCGGGCTTGGTTTGAAGAGTCGACTCGACGTCGGAGGAATCCCCGCTTTTCGCCGCACGCTGCAATGCGTCGCAGGCAACGCCTGACCCGGTCGATGCCCCGCTCGATTCTGCCGGCCTGACGCCCGGCGAGGAGTTCGGCGCGTTGGGCTGGCCAGCCTCAGCTTGCAGCGACAGATCCCACGGGATCCGGTTCCATGGGCTATTGGCTCGACTCAGTAAGCCTTGGTACGCCAGGCGCATGTCCTGTCCGTTTTTTCTCGTCGCGTACAACGAGAAGAATTCGCGGCCCACCAGGTAGTTTTCCCCGAACTCCTTCCACGACGTAAATGTCTGCTGAAGAATCCGCGCAGCGTGCAGCACCCGTGGCCACGCATCTTCCTCTGAGATATATCCCGCCGCCACGCCCACGCGGCACGCATTGATGTAACGCCCGTAGTCGTATCCGGTGATGCTTTGCGAGGAATATTTCCCGTAGTAGCGATGTGCGACCAGAACGCTGTTTAAAGACTCAGCGTCAAGCTGGCTCGCTGCCTTCGCCAATACTTCCGGTGTGAGGTTTTGAGTTCTCGCACCGATCATCGAGAACTGCTGTCTGTAGCCGCCCCGATCAACCCAGTCGAACATCTTCAAAAGATCGTCGGTGCTCGCGACACCCCACGTATCTCTCATCAGACGTCTCGCCTCCAGGACGCCGATTCCCGGAGAAAGTTTGTCAAACGGCCAGTGATTAGCGGTCGACAGAATGCCCGATACTGCAAGAGCCCAAAGCTCTTGATCGTGCGATTGGAATTGATTCGAAAACACTGAGCCAGTTGCGATAATCGGGAGCGTTCCGGTTGGCGATGCGCCTGTGCTGGGGGCGTTTTGAAGATCAAGATCGTCACACCGAACAAAGCCAATCTTTGCCGATGTGTCGATATCGACAATGCTGCACCAGCTGCAGCTCCCATTGGTGGCCGTGACTGCGATGCGAACCAGTTTGCCCCGCGGCAGAGTTGCAACGACATCGCTGTCCTTCGACATCTCTGCATACACAGACAGCGAATCCACCCTGACCGTGCCGCGTTCCTCCTGGCCGGGTACAGCATAGGAGAAGCCGGGAACCAGCAAAATCGAGAGAAAGACGAGGACAGAGACGCAGGATCGCCTGAATGCAGTCACGGGCCCTCCCCGAATGGTCGGCACAGCAATGCGAGTTTCGGTTTACTCAAGAGAAGTATCACGTCGCATCGTGTTTTGAAAGCTGCCATTCGTACCCACCCGAAAGGTGACCGGCGCCGTCTCGTGGGCCAACGCCTTGTCGAACCCGCCGGCACGAGTCTTAGAATGTCTAAGTCATGGCGTTTCCAATCAAGGTGTGTGTCGTTTGTTCTGAAGAGTTCGAGTTGCGGCCGGGCAAGCCGGGGTTTGCCAATCGCTGTCCGGCCTGCAGTGAGCCGGAAGAGGACGATCAGGTAGCGGGCGGCGATCCGTTGAAGAGTGATCCCGAAGCGCAGGAAGCCCGCCGCAAAGCAATGCGCGACATGCTCTATCGCAAAGAGAGCTAGACCGCGAACTTGCGGAGGATCGCGTCGACCAGGCCGGGGATGTCCGACGTCGTGGCTTCCGCGGCGGGTTCCCAGTGCGCGTCCCGCAGTGTCCGGCTTGTCACCGGCCCAATCGAAATGGCGGCAACACCCGCGAACGGCCAGTCAAGCGATAAGCTGCGGGCCGCTTCCGCAAGGTGCGTCACGCTCGACGAGCTTGTGAACGGTATGGCGTCGATCGTCTCCGCGAGGGCCATCCGAAGTTGTTCTGGAGCAGCATCGGGCAGCACGTTGCGGTAAGCATCGACGACGTCCACCTCCGCCCCAGCGGCGCGCAGTGCGTTGGGAATAACGTCGCGCGCAACCGCTGCGCGAGCCAGCAGGATGCGTTTGCCGGCAACCTCGTCTTTCATCGCGTCGACCAAACTCTCGGCCACGTAGCTTGCGGGGACAACACTCACTTCAAGCCCGGCTTCGCGCGCCGCAGTCGCCGTTCCCTGCCCCACCGCGGCCACTTTGGTTGTCGCCGGCAGGCTGAACGGAAGGCCGAGGTCTGCAGCACGTTGTGTCAGCGCCCGGACCGTATTGCCGCTCGTGAGAATGAGCCAGTCGTATTGAGCCAGTTGCCCAAGGGCCGCATCCAGAGCGGCAAACGACTCAGGCGGACGAATTTCAAGCACCGGCACTTCGATCACTTCGGCACCGGCCGAGCGAAGCGCGTCGCTGAGGTTGCTTGCCTGACGCACAGCGCGAGTGACGAGAACCCGCCGGCCGCGAAGTGGCCCTTCCATCGTGTCGATGCTCAATTTTTGGCTCCGGCAACTCCCTGCCTTTGAGCATACGAGTCCGGGGTCCACAGTTTCACAATCATTTTTCCGACGACCGCGCCAAGCTAGCCCAGCCCCCCACTTTGATCTAAGCTTCCTTTATGACGAACTGGACCCCGTATATGGCAAGCACCCGAGGAATCGCGGTCAGCGTGGAACCAACCTACCTTGAAGCAAGGTCAACGCCCGAAAGCTCGCAGTATTTTTGGGCCTATCGCGTGGTCATCGAAAATCAGGGACCGGAAACCGTGCAATTGCTTAATCGCCACTGGATGATCACCAACGCGCGCGGCGAATTGACCGAGGTCAAAGGACCAGGCGTTGTCGGCCGGCAACCTGTCCTCAAGCCGGGAGAGAGCTTCGAGTACACGAGCGGTGCGCCTCTCAACACGCCGTCGGGGATGATGGGTGGGGCCTACGAGATGGAGAGTGCAAGCGGCGAGCGCTTCAACATCGAGATACCGACGTTCTCCCTCGATCGTCCCAATCAAGTCGCATTGCTGAATTAAGGAAGCTGAGGATCATCGCCCCATCAGCATCGCCTGATCTCTCTCTTCAAGAATCGGCCCCAATCCTGAATCGGCTCCAATCCCGGCAAAGCTCACTTCTGCCTCTCACCGGAAATTTGCAACAGTGGCCCCGCGCCCGCCTCCAGCAGCATATGCGCAGCGAGAAGCCCCAGCGTCACTGGATCGGAATCGGCGCGCTCCGCACGATGATAGATGCGAACCGACGCGCCCGTTTCAGGGTTCGCAACCACACCAAAAATCTCGTCGAAGGTATCGGCGGCTGATTCCTCCCAGCTCTCCCGCGGCCTGACGCGGCAATAGATCGCCGATGGGCACCTGGCAGCCCCCGCCGAGCGCGCCCAGCGCAGCGCGTTCCGCCGTCACCGCGAAGTGCGTCGCCGGGTCGTCGAGAAAAGCAAACGCGGCGATCGTCGCGTCGTCGTCCTTGCGCGTCTCGATCCCCAGCGCGCCCTGCCCCGCCGCCGGACAAAAATCCTTGGGCTCCAGCCGCTCGCGCACCCACTCCGTTTTCTCCATGCGGTCAAGCCCCGCCGCGGCAAGCAGAATCGCATCCACCTGCCCCTCGGCAAGCTTGCGCAGCCGCGTGTCCACGTTGCCGCGAAATTCCACCGCCTGCAGATCCGGCCGCAGCGCCTTGAACTGCGCGCGCCGCCGCTGGCTGCTGGTGCCCACAACCGCGCCCGAAGGCAGCCCGGCGAGGCTGCTGTACTTCACTGAAACCAACACATCGCGCGGATCGACGCGCGGCGGCGTGGCCGCCAACGCAAAAGGCGCCGGCAGGTCGGTCGGCAGATCTTTCAGCGAGTGCACGGCGAGATCGACGCGGCCCTTCGGCCAGCGCCTCTTCAATCTCCTTGGTGAACATGCCCTTCGTGCCCGATTCCGCCACCACCTGCGCAAACGTGACCCCCTGCAGCCGGTCGCCGGTCGTCTTGATGATTTCAATTTCGACCTCGTGGCCCGGCCGCGCGCAGCAGCGCGGCAATATGGTTCGCCTGCCAGAGCGCCAACTGGGAACCGCGGCTTCCAATGCGCAGCTTCATTTGTGCATCTCGACTTTCGTTTTCTTCTCGACGTCGGTGGTCGTCGGGCTCTCGGGCAATCTCCGCCGGACTCGCTGCAGCGCGTCCGTCTGCGGCGGCGCAGGCTCGCTCATCGAAATCGCCATGCATCGCAAAGCGCGTCCATGCGCGCCTGATTGTCTTCGCGCGCCGCCTGCTTCAGCGCCTGCATCGGCGGATGCAGAAACTTGTTCACCAGCCCGCGCGTGAGACCCTCCACCGCGCAATCTGCTCGGCGGTCAGCGCGCCCAGCCGCGCCTGCACCCGCTTCAGTTCCGCCTGGCGAATCTCCTCCGCCTGGTGCTGCAGCGCCACAATCGCGGGCGCGACATTCACCGTCCGCTGCCGCTGCTGGAAGCGCTCCACCTCGGCGGCAATCAGCGTCTCGGCATCGCCGGCCTCGCGGCTGCGCTCCTCCATGTGCGCCGCGGCCACCGCCTGCAGGTCGTCGATGTCGTAGACAAACACGCCCTCCAGCTTGTCCATCTCCGGGTCGACATCGCGCGGCACGGCAATATCGATAAAGAACATCGGCCGGTTGCGCCGCTTCTGCATGAAACCGCTGCCCATGCTCTTTGCGGAAGATCGGATGCGGCGCGCCCGTCGAGCTGATCACGATGTCCGCTTCGCTCGCCGCCTCGTAAAGCTGATCGAACGGGATCACGCGGCCGTCGAAACTCCTCGGCCATCAGGCGCGCGCGCTCCTGCGTCCGATTCGTCACCAGGATGGCGCCCGCGCCCTGCTGCACCAGGTGCCGCGCCGCCAACTCGCTCATCTTTCCCGCGCCGACCAGAAACACCGTCCGCCCCTGCAGCGATCCAAAAATCTTTCGCGCCATCTCCACCGCGACCGACGCAATCGAAACCGAGTTCGATCCGATCTCCGTCTCCGAGCGAACTTTCTTCGCCGCCGCAAACGCGCTCTGCAACAGATGCTCAAGCTGCCCCGCAACCGTCCC
>CAWBSV010000053.1:0-50788 GCA_963791505.1 uncultured Acidobacteriaceae bacterium | reverse complement strand
CGCTTCATCAAGTTTCCGGTGTCAACTACTCGTCGATTCCAGATGAGGAAGCGCTGGCGAGTCTCACGAAGAAGAGGGAGACACTATAATGGCAGCCCTTTACCCGTACACTTATGGGGAGACACTCCTCAAGATCGACAACGTTGGACTTTCCGCCTCCGCAGACGGACTCCGGCTCCTCGAAAGGATGAGCCGGGGAGCCGTCCTATCCTGAAGAATGTCAGCGCTGAGGTGAAGAAGATTCAGCGTGACGGCTACGTGAATGGGCAGATCGTCGGCTTCATCGGCCCCTCAGGCATTGGCAAGACTCAACTCTTTCGCATCATTGCTGGGCTGAACAAACCTACGGCGGGTCAGGTCATTATCCACACCGACACCCATCCGGTCATCGCTGGGGAAGTCGGCGTCGTGGCGCAGAACTACCCGCTCTTCGCGCACCGCACTGTGCTGTCAAACCTCGCACTCGCCGCCACACGCAAGGAGAAGGACGCCAAGGTCGCGCACGACAAGATCATGGACTTCCTCAACGAGTTCGGGCTGGCAGACAAAGCACCGCTCTACCCGTCGCAGCTTTCAGGCGGACAGCGCCAGCGTATCGCCATCATCCAGCAAATCCTATGCAGTGAGCATTACGTAATCTTCTGCAGGATCCTGCAATCAAGATGGTGGCGCCCGCGCTCTACGCACCCATGACCGGGAATAGCTGGAACGAAGGAATTCGCATTCAGGGCCGGCCCGAACCTCCGGCCAAAGAAGACACGAGCGCGGGCTGGGCGCGTGTGATGCCGGGATTCTTCGAAACCCTGGGCGCCAAGATGCTTCTGGGGCGGACTCTCGCCGAGAATGACACTGCGGGCACGCCCAATGTCGCGGTGGTCAACCAGGCCTTCGCCAAAAAGTTCTTCGGGAACCAGAACCCGATTGGGCAGCATTTCGGCATCGGTCGTGTCCGCTATGCCGGGAATTACCAAATCGTGGGCGTGGTCAAGGACATGCGCTACATGACGTGGAACTACAAAGACCCGATTGGGGCGATGTTCTGGGTGTCAGAAAAGCAGACGGTGCAGTACGACGACCCCGAGGTCACAGAGGGTGAAAGGGATTCGCACTTTCTTTACAACATCGTGATCTGGGCTCCAGGCAATCCGCCGGGCATGGAAGAACGCGTACGGAAGGCGATTGCCAGCGTCGATTCGAGTCTGGTGCTTAACAGCGTCGATTCTTACAGCAGCGTGATCAGTTCCGACTTCAACCAGCAGAACATGATTGCCACGCTCACGACGCTTTTCGGTGGGCTGGGGCTGGTGCTGGCGGCTGTGGGGCTCTACGGCGTGATGGCGTATACCGTGGAACAGCGCACCAACGAGATTGGCCTGCGGATGGCTCTGGGCGCAGACCGCAGGAATGTGGTTGCGATGGTGCTGCGCGGAGCGTTGTGGCAGGTCGGCATCGGGTTGGGCATCGGGATTCCGCTGGCTATTGCGGCGGGGAAGCTGATGAAGGATCAGCTATTCGGCGTGGTTCCGTGGGATCCAGAGATGCTTGCAATCGCAACATTCCTGCTTGCGCTGGCAGCGTTAGTGGCTTCGGTGGTTCCGGCGCGGCGCGCAGCAAGCGTTGAACCGATGATCGCGCTGCGCACCGACTAGAACGGCGACCAAGAACCGCAGGAAAGCCAACAGGCAGTTCGCCGAGATGCCGGTCGTTCAGTTCTCGCCCTTCACCAATACATAGCGCAGCTGGACCTGGCCGCCGCCCGGCATGCTCTGCAACCAGGCTTCAAAGTTGCCGAAATGCGTGCGCCGCGTAGCGGTGAGGAAGGGTTCGTTCTGCCAGGTGCGTGCTGAGCAGATTCCGCCCGAGTAGCCGACCCCGGCGCGCCAGTGGGAATTGATGCTCCACTCCATTTTGGCCCGGTCGAAGTTGAAACTCCAGCGCTGGGCGCGGTCGAGGGGAATGGTGGGGTAAGGAGCGACCTGAATGGAGAGCCGCGGCTTCGGCTGCAAGTAGAACACCGGCCAGATCCAGACGGCGCGCCTGTTTTCTGATTGCGGACCGGTCTCCTGTGAGACGTACACTTCCTGCTCCCAACGGAAGCGCGGCCGGGCTGTTACCACCACGCCACCACCGCCAAACCAGATCTGATCCTGGCCGTAACCGGTGTCGTAGTAGCCAAAGTCGGCGGGAATCCAGCGGCCGCGCATCTGCTCCCATTCTGCGAGGCGATAGGTGAGGATATGCGGCCCTTGCAACTGCTCTCCGGTGCGGACGATGACAATGTTCACGGGATGCGCAGAGGCCTGCTCAGCGGCGGAGACGCGCACGAAAAGCGCCCCAAAACTCATCAGAAGTGCAGCGAAATAAGTTAGGTACTTCACGGCTTTGCCTTAACATCCGATCTATCTCCATACGGTACACCTTAAGAAGAAAACTGTAAGTGAGGTATGACACTGATCTGTGTGTCTGGAAGAGCGGTTCGGCTCAGACCGGATCGGACCACAAAAAGACGGCTCCCAGATGGGGGAGCCGTCTCAATAAAGAGGGAATAGGCGGTTATGTTTAGAACAGGAATGGAAGCGGCGTGACGCCTTCGATCTGCACGGCCTTCAATTCCCAGGGGTTGATGCCCAGAGATTGAAGAATGGTCGGCGCGACTTGCTGGTTGAGAACGTAAGTCTTCACGTGCTTCGGCGCGAAGTCCGGCATGGAGAAGAGCAGCGCCACGTGAGTATCGTCCTCGTTGAGGCCACCATGCTCGGCGATCTTTGAGCCGCCGGTGAAGATGACGCCGGTGTTGACTTTGAGGATGATGTCGGGTGTGCGCGGATCAGTCAACGGGCTATTGAATTTCTCCTTGAGGGCGTTGCCTGCGAAGATCTCCTGGATGCCGAGAGTGGCCTGGTTGGCTGGGGTGCTGAGCTGTTGGGCGATCTCCGCGGCTTGCGAAGAGTCGTTCAGCCAGATGAGCGAGCCGTCGTCGGAGATGTCAAAGGCCTCGCCGGAGGCAATCGTATTGATGAGAGTTGCGGGCTGGCCGTTGCCAATGCCGACCTTCTTGGACTGATCGATGGGCGACTGGCCGTGCTTGGCTCCGATGATGATGAGGGTGTTGTCGTAGATGCCGGCCTTCTTCAGTGCGCTGACCATCTCCCCGAGAGAGCTATCCACGAACTCCAACTCGCTGAGCAGTCCTGGGGAAGGGGTTCCGAGGACATCGAGGTAGCCGTTGCCCTTCAATTTTTCGCCGACGCTGACGGATTGAAAATTGGTCCCGAACAACGTGGGGATGGGGGCGCGCAGCGAGCCATCGTGGGTGTAGCCGTTGATCTGATTGAGCACTGCCTGGACGTGGGTCTGGTCGTAGCACTGGATGACTTTGAGATCGTTTGTCCAGCCATCGTCGGGAGTGGTGTCGGGCACGGGCACCGGGGTGCAGCCGGGGAAGGGTAGTGCAACGGGGATGGAGTTGATTTCAGGGCCGAAGAAGTCATCGACGCCGTGGCCGCTCGGACCATTGGTCCATTCGTACGCAGGATGCTTGTCGGTCCAGGCGGTATAGCCTCCGTGAGCCTTGACTACCTCAAAGATCGTGTTCACGCGGAGATACTCGTGCGGGTAAACGGGCGCGCAGCCGCGATAGGGATCGCGGGGCAAGAAATTCGGATCAATCGACCCATAGAGCTTGGTCAGGTCCGTATCGACCGATTCATCGTACTCGGTGATGGTGCCGATCTGCCCTGGGCACGGGCCGCCGGGGGCGCCCACGTAAGCAATATACGGCGTGGTTTGAGCAGGCGGAGAGAGCTTGCGGTTGTAGGTGACGTCGTACCAGAACCCGGCAGTCGTCGGCGATCCGCCGGTCACCAGGGCGGTGAGTCCGGGAAAGGAGTCGGAGGGCTGCGAGGTGGCGGCGTTGTCGAAGGTGACTCCGTGCGCACTCAGTTGCGCGAGAGTCGATTGCGGGTGGCTGCTGACGTAGTTGGTCAGGTCGAGAGCGTGCAGGCCATCGACGCTGATGAGGAGAACGTGCTTGATCTTGTGCCGGGAATCGGAGTCGTCTGCCTGCAATGTCGCAGAGATGGTGAGGAAGATCAGGGGCAATGGGAGGCAGCGTGTAAAAAACTTCATAGTTTTGGTTCCTCGAGTGAAATAGACGTGCGCAGCAATTAGGCTGCCGCGTTGATTAAAACCCCATGACGGTATGTTGAATTCAGGGGTAAATCCTGGGAATCGCTGTGGATTATGCGGGCATGTGAACAGAACTGTCGGCGATGTTCTCATCGCGACCGGGGCAACTCATTTTCCTCGGTCGATCTCCCTCCGTATCGCGGCTCCATCGCGAGGTAATGACTTTATCCGAGAGACCGCGCACAATCGACACGGCTAGCGCTAAAATTCTTGTGTCGGCTATGTACAACCGTCCTGCAGCCCGAATCTCTTCGACCCCGCTGCTCAAGCGCTTCCGCCGCGGCCGGCCTGACCGTGGACGCGCTCTCTCCCGCTGAGTAAGCTAATCTCGTCGATCTTTGATTGAATTCCGGGTGCCCTCGGTCTCGGCTTTGAGACAGAGGAGTCCACCGCGTGCGCCTCACCGTCGACCCCGTTGATCAGGTTTCAGGTCTATCGATCCATCGATTTGTCCGCCCAGCGGATAGAAAGGCTTCTTTCCATGAACAGCTTCAATAGCCGGGCCAAGCTCACCTCCGGCAATCGCTCGTACACCATCTTTCGTCTCCCCGCACTTGCCGATCGCGGCTTTGACCTCGGCCGCCTGCCCTTCAGCCTCAAGATCCTGCTTGAGAATCTTCTCCGTCGCGAAGACGGGGTGAACGTCACCGCCGGCGACATTGAGTTTCTGGCCAAGTGGGGCGCCAAGGACGAGCCCAGCCGTGAGATCGCTTACATGCCCGCGCGCGTTCTGATGCAGGACTTCACCGGCGTGCCCGCGATCGTCGATCTGGGCGCCATGCGCGATGCCATCAAGACGCTCGGCGGCAATCCGGAGCGCGTCAATCCGCTGGTTCCGGCAGAGCTGGTGATCGATCACTCCGTACAGGTGGATGAGTTTGGTGCCGCGGGCTCTCTCGCAGCCAATACTTTGCTCGAGTTCCAGCGCAATCGCGAGCGCTATGCGTTTTTGAAGTGGGGCCAGACAGCGTTTCGGAACTTCTCGGCCGTCCCGCCGGGCATGGGGATTTGCCACCAGGTGAACCTGGAATACCTGGCGCGCGTGGTTTTCACGACCGAGATCGACGGGGAGAATTACGCGTATCCCGACACGCTGGTCGGCACCGACTCGCACACAACGATGATTAATGGATTGGGCGTGCTTGGATGGGGCGTGGGCGGCATTGAGGCTGAGGCGGCGATGCTCGGGCAGGCTGTCTCGATGCTGGTGCCGCAGGTGGTGGGCTACAAGCTCACCGGCAAGCTGCGCGAGGGTGCAACGGCTACGGACCTGGTGCTCACCGTGACGCAGGCGCTGCGCAAGCTGGGCGTGGTCGGCAAGTTTGTGGAGTTCTACGGCCCAGGCATTGCGGAGCTGCCGCTGGCCGATCGCGCGACCATCAGCAACATGGCGCCGGAATACGGCGCCACCTGCGGTATCTTCCCGGTGGATGCGGAGACGTTGCGCTATCTGCGTCTGACCGGCCGCAGCGAAGAGCAGATCGCGTTGGTCGAGGCCTATTACAAGGAGCAGGGGCTCTTCCACACTTCCGCTAGTCCCCGAAGCCGAATATACGCAGACTCTCGAACTCGATCTCAGCGCCGTTGAGCCCAGCGTTGCCGGACCCAAGCGGCCGCAGGATCGGGTGCTGCTCAAGGATGCGGCATCGAGCTTTGCGCAGCAGCTGCCCTCGTTGCTTTCGCCGACGGCCAAGCCGCTCGGCACGCGCACGGCAGAAGCGTGGAAGCGTGTCAGCGTCACCGACGCGGCCGTGGCGGAAGAGAACGAAGGACCGTCGACTTCTTCGCAGGTCGCGGACAAGTTTCAGACCGGCCATGTAACAACGACGGTGAAGGAGCGGTTCGGTATTGATCCTGACACCTATCTCGATCATGGGTCGGTTGTGATTGCAGCCATTACGAGTTGCACGAATACGTCGAATCCATCTGTGATGGTTGCCGCGGGAATTCTGGCCAAGAAGGCAGTCGAAAAGGGCCTCACGGTTCCTCCGTGGGTGAAGACGTCTCTCGCTCCTGGCTCGCGCGTGGTGACGGATTACTACACCAAGGCGGGGTTGCTGCCGTATCTTGAAAGGCTGCGCTTCAACGTGGTGGGCTATGGGTGTACGACCTGTATCGGCAATTCGGGGCCGCTGCCGACGGACGTTTCGGACAGCATTAGCGAGCATGGCCTGGTTGCTGTTTCTGTGCTGAGCGGCAATCGGAATTTTGAGGGTCGCGTGAATGTTGATGTGCGCGCGAATTACCTGATGAGCCCGCCGTTGGTGGTGGCTTATGCGCTGGCCGGAAAGATCGGCCACAACTTCGATAGCGATCCTCTGGGGACCGATAAGGCCGGCACGCCGGTTTATCTCAAGGACATCTGGCCTACGCAAAAAGAAGTGGCCGACGCGATTGAGAAGGGGTTGAGCAGCGAGAGCTTCCGCAAGGAATATGCGACGGTCAGCGACGGCGACAGCAACTGGCAGGGGCTGAAGTTTCCAACGGGCGATGTCTACAAGTGGGAGCCGGATTCAACCTACATCCGCAAGGCTCCTTACTTCGACGGCATTACGAAGACGCCGGCACCTGTGAAGGACATTCTCGGCGCGCGTGTGCTTGCGGTGCTTGGGGACTCCGTCACGACGGACCACATCTCGCCGGCCGGCAACATCAAGGCCAACGGGCCTGCGGGCAAGTATCTGGCCGAGCATGGAGTGAAGCCAGCGGACTTCAACAGCTACGGCTCGCGCCGCGGCAATCATGAAGTGATGGTGCGCGGGACGTTCGCCAATGTAAGACTGCGCAACAAGCTCGCGCCGGGGACGGAGGGAGGCGTGACGCGGCTCCTGCCGGAAGGCGAGCCGATGTCGATCTTCGATGCCAGCGTGAAATATGCGGAGCGCGGGTATTCCGCTGGTCATTCTTGCCGGCAAGGAATACGGCTCGGGATCTTCGCGCGATTGGGCTGCGAAGGGGCCGAATCTGCTTGGGGTGCGCGCTGTGATTGCAGAAAGCTTCGAGCGCATCCATCGATCGAACCTGGTCGGCATGGGAATTTTGCCGATGCAGTTCGTCGATGGGCAGACGGTTGAGTCGCTGGGGCTGACCGGCGAAGAGATCTATGACTTCGCTGGTCTTGCTGCACTGATCGCGAGCAAGTTCGCGACGGGGAAATCCTTCAAGGTGAAGGCGACGGCTCCAGATGGCAAGGTGAAGGAGCTCGAAGCGAAGATTCGCATCGACACGCCGCAGGAGATCGAGTACTTCGAGCACGGCGGCATCCTGCAGTATGTGCTGCGGCAGTTGGCGGCCAGGTGACCACCTGCGGTGGGGCAGCCGCCTTCGGCTTGAGGTGCGAGCATCTCTCGCGTGTGAGCCTGACGTTCTTCCAAGAACAACCGCAGATTCTTCGACTCACCACCCCCGAACTGAACTACGTTCGGGGACGACCCGTTCGCTCAGAATGACAGCGCCATTTTTTGTCGTGTTGACAACAAAAGCTGGACAACATAAAAGCTCCATCCCTTGCGGGATGGAGCTTTTTCACTTCCGACGAGAATAAATTTACTTCGCTTTTGGAGCAGCCTTCGCGCCGCGCTTCGGCTTCGCGGGCGCCTCGGGTGTGACCTCGGCAGACTCTTCCTCATGCGCAGCGAAGAAGCGTACGCCTTCCTGGTTGTGCTCGCCCATCACATGCAGGCGCAGAAAGTTGGTTGATCCGGACTTGGTTCGGGTGCCCGCAACAATTGCGATGACCTCGCGGGGCCGCACATAGCCGCCTTTTTCGAGCAGGTCTTCCGCCACGTCCACCAGGGCTTCGGTGGAGTTGACCTTGGGGCAGCGGATCGGCGTTGTGCCCCACAGCAGGTTAATCCGGTTGATGGTCACTTCAATCGGGCTCAGAGCAAAGATCGGCGTGGAAGGGTGATACTTCGAGAGCTGCCGCGCGGTGACGCCCGACTCGGTGAACAGCGCAATGCCGCGCAGATCGAGGTCGTCGGCGGCGTGAGCGGTGGCTTCGCAAATGGTTTCGGCGATCGAGAGCCGGCTTCCGCGCTCGCGCGGTTCGTAGTCGCTTTGTTCCTTGATGTGCCGTTCCGCATCGGCCACAATGCGCGCCATCATGGAGACCGTCTCGACTGGATATTTGCCAACGGCTGATTCGCCGGAAAGCATGACCGCGTCGGTGCCGTCATACACGGCATTCGCAACGTCAGAAACTTCAGCACGCGTGGGGCGCGGATTTTCGATCATCGACTCAAGCATCTGGGTTGCGGTGATCACCGGCTTGCGATACTCGGTTGCACGGCGAATGATGTGTTTCTGGATCGCAGGCACCATCTCAGGGGGGACTTCGACGCCCAGATCGCCGCGAGCGACCATGATGCCATCGGCCACGGTGAGAATCGCATCGAGATGCTCGATGGCTTGCGGTTTTTCGAGTTTGGCGATAATCCAGGTTTCGCTTCCGTACGCCGAAACGCGATTGCGCACCAGCCGTACGTCCTCAGCGGTGCGGACAAACGAAACCGCGATCGCATCCACGCCGTTCTTCAGTGCGAACTCAAGATCGGCGCTGTCTTTGTCGGTCAGCGAAGGAACACGCACGGGAATTCCAGGGAGATTGATGCCCTTGTTTTCACCCAGCATGCCGCCGTTGATGATCTCGCACACCACGTCGGCGCCGTCCACATCGTGAACGCGCAGTTCGATCAGGCCGTCGGAGAGCAGAATGCGCGAACCCTGCTCCACGTTTTCAGCGAGAGTCTTAAAGGTGGTGCCCACGAGCGATGCGCTGCCCGGTACATCCCGCGGCGTGATGGTCAAACGGCCGCCGGTTTTGAGCAGCACTGGCTGATGATCCTTCAGCTTCGAGGTGCGGATTTTTGGTCCCTGCAGATCGCCAAGAATGCACAGAGACTTGCGTTCCTCAGAGCTGATCTTGCGGATCATCTGGATGAGTGAGAGCTTTTCTTCATGGGTGCCATGCGAAAAATTGAGCCGAACAACATCCACGCCGGCGCGCACCAGGGAGCGAAAAACGGGTTCCGTGTTGGAGGCCGGTCCCAGGGTGGCGACAATTTTGGCGCGGCGCTGAGAGGGTGCATTACTCATGCTCAATTCAAATGGCATTGGGGAGACTCCGAAAAAGGGCTTGGTTAGTAGTTAGAACTAAATGAGGTGGGGCCGGATTTATTGTACACGGACGGTTGGACCGGACCCCTGCATCTCCATCATGCATCTGCGAGGGATGAATGGTCAGTGAATGCTGTCACAGACCGGAGCCTTCGTTTTCGAGTTGTTCTCGCCTGGCCAGATTTTCCTGTCGCTCGCGGTATACGGTTCCATTCAACTCCGCCCCGATGAGCACGCTGAATGCAGAGATGTAGAGCCAAACAAGGGTCGCAATGCCGGCGCCAAACGACCCATAAAACATGGAGTAGTCGGCCACGCGGGTGACGTACCAGCCAAAGGCAAGCGTTGCAGGAAACCAGATTACGGTGGAAGCAATCGCGCCGGGAATCACCCAGAACCACTTCTCCATGCGGCGCGTTCCGAAGTGATAGAGGGCGGTGAGCACGGCAATGCTCGTCAGCGCGGCCACGAGCCAGCGAACCATCCGCCAGAAAATGATCACGACAAAGCGCAACTCGTGCCCGGTGTTTTGAAACATTTTGATCTCGATCTGGTGACCGAACACGACCACGAGAGTGGCCACGGTGAGAGGAAGCAGGGCAATCGGGATGAGGAGGAGAGCGCGCAAGCGCCGGCCCCAGAAACTCCAATCACGCGAAGGAAGCCTGTAGGCGCGGCGAAATCCCTCCATGAACGAGAGCATCAGCCCCATGCTGGCAAAAAGGCTCAGCGTGGTGGCCGAAAGAATCACCTGGCCGGAATGAATGCGCTGGTTGAGCACATAAAACTGCAGCAGGACCATCGAGTCTGCGGGAAGAATCTGCTCGAGGGCCACACGAATCTCGCCCACGAAGCTGCTTCCTTCGGGCACCTGGGCTACCACGGTGGTGATGACCAGCAGGGCAGGGAAGAGCATGAGCATGCCGGAATAGGCGACCGCCTTCGACGTGTTGATGACGTCGTGGTGCAAGGCATCGCCGATGATCTTGTTCAGCCGCAGCAGAAACTTCTTCATGCGCATCCCAGCAAAGACTATTACGAAATCAAGAATACTGGGTGCGGAGTTGCCTGACGTCTTCTCGGGCAACCGTTTATGATTGCCGAGCCATGAAAAGTGCATCGTTGTATGCTGTCGCAATCCTGCTGCCGCTGGTGTTTGCGGCTGGGCTGCTCGCGCTCTCCGCCTCGGGGCAATCCCGTCCGGTTCCCAACCCTCAATTGGCGTCAAAGGAGCTGAATGCGCGGGTTGAAGCTTTGCTCAAGCAGATGACGCTGGAGGAAAAGATCGGGCAGCTTGTCCAATTTTCGGCCGGATACGCGACCGGCCCCGGCGCATCGAATCTGCGCTATGAGGAGCTAACCACCAAAGGCGAAATCGGTTCCATGCTCAACGTGGTTGGCCCCGAAGCCACCAACCACTACCAGCATCTGGCTATGGAGAAAGCGCGTCTGCACATCCCGCTTCTGTTTGGTCAGGATGTCATTCACGGGCATCGAACCACGTTTCCCATACCGCTTGCCATCGCGGCAACATGGGATCCCAAGGCGGCCGAGTTGGTTGCTCGTTATGGAGCGACCGAAGCGCGCGCCGACGGAGTGGCCTGGGTCTTTTCGCCCATGGTCGATATCGCCAGGGACCCGCGTTGGGGCCGCATCGTCGAGTCTTCGGGCGAAGACCCCTACCTGGGATCGGCGCTGGCGCGGGCGTGGGTGAAGGGCTACCAGCAGGACGACTTGTCGAAGCCGGATTCTGCGGCCGTCAGTGTCAAGCACTTTGCGGCGTATGGGGGCGCGATTGCCGGACGCGACTACAACGCGGTCGACATGGGCGAACTCACGCTGCGCCAGGTTTACCTTCCGCCTTACCACGCGGCGGTGGATGCGGGCGCCGCTACGCTGATGAGCTCGTTCAATTCCATCAACGGTGTGCCTGCTACGGCGAATCCGTTCATCCTGACGCAGATTTTGCGGAAGGAATGGGGCTTCGATGGCTTTGTCGTCTCGGATTGGGGCGCGGTCGGCGAGCTGATCAACCACTCCATCGGGGACGGGCCAACGGTGGCGCGCAAGGCGATTGAGGCCGGCGTGGATATGGACATGGAAGGCAATCTTTTTGGAACGACCCTGATTGCGCAGGTGCGCAGCGGCAAGATTCCTGAGAGCGTGATCGACCAGGCGGTGCGCCGCATCCTGCGCGTCAAATTTGCGCTGGGACTCTTTGAGCATCCCTATGTGGAAGAGGGCAAGCCCTACGAGCCATCCCATGAGGATCGCGCCGCGGCCCGCAAAATCGCGACAGAGACATTTGTCCTGCTCAAGAACGAGCCTGTCGAAGGGATGGGCACGCTGTTGCCGATGGCGGCCAAGGCGAAGAAGGTCGCGCTCATCGGGCCCATGGCCGACAACCAGGCCGAGATGCTCGGCGCCTGGGCGGTGACCGGCGATCCAAAATTCGCGGTGACGCTGAAGACCGCGTTCACTGAGCGGCTCGGCGACAATCTGTTGTATGCGCCAGGGTGCGAATTGCTCAGCGGCGATGACGCTAATGTACTCAAGCGCGTTTCATTCAGCGGGCCGGCCGCGCCCGACGAGCATCTGCCGGTGCCCGACGACGCAAAGACCATTGCCGAAGCCGTAGAGACAGCGAAGAAGGCCGACGTTGCGATTCTCGCGCTGGGTGAGCCGACCAACTGGATGGAAGGCGAAGCCTCAAGCCGTGCGACTCTCGGATTCACCGGCGCGCAGCAGCAGTTGCTTGAAGCCGTCGTCGCAACAGGGAAGCCTGTCATCCTTGTCGTCCTCGCCGGCCGTCCGCTCGAACTCAAGTGGGCTGGTGAGCATGTTCCGGCGATTCTTGAAGCGTGGAGTCCGGGCATCGAGGCTGGGAATGCAGTCGCTGATGTTGTTTTTGGCGATGTGAGCCCCTCGGGCAAGCTGCCGTCGAGCTTTCCGCGCTCGGTGGGACAAGAGCCGCTCTATTATGCGCAACTACCCACTGGGCGGCCCGCGCACGGAAACCTCGACCACCTGCCTCGCAACGCGGAAGAGAAATTTGTTTCGCGCTACCTGGATGAGGAGAACTCTGCGCTCTTTCCCTTTGGCTGGGGGCTGAGCTACACGCGCTTCAGCTACGCCAAGCCCACGGTGAGCCGCGCCGTTGTTTCGGCGAAGGAGGTCATGGCGTCCGCGGACAAGCCCGTCGTAATGGTCGGGATCGATGTAAAAAACACCGGCAGCCGCGCGGGAACCGAGGTGGTGCAGCTTTATATTCGCAACACGTCGGCCAGCGTGGAGCAACCGGTGCGCGAGCTCAAGGGGTTCGCACGGGTGACGATAGAAGCGGGGCAGACGGAGCATCTTGAGTTCCCGCTGGGCTTCGACGAGCTTAGCTTTTACGGTGTGGATGTGAAGCGCACGGTGGAGCCGACGACGTACAAGATCTGGGTGGGAGGGAGTTCGCTGGCGACGGCGGAGACGGAGCTGGTGCTGGAGTGAGGGTGGCCGGGGATGTCCAGGAAATTTGTCGTTAAGCACGAGAGACAAAAGCAGATCCTTCGACTCACCACCCCCAAGCTGAAATGCGCTTGGGGCCCCGTTCGCTCAGGATGACAGTTCAATTATTTGAAGGGACGTCGCGGGCGATTAATGCCCGAGATGTTTTTCGAGCGCGTCGAAGCAGGCCGGTAATTGGCTGTCCCAATCGCCCCAGTCATGGCCGCCGGGCTTGGTTGCGAAGGCATACGCGAAATGGTGCTGCTCAAGCAGGCCGACGAATCTTCTGATCGGCACCAGCAGCGGTTCGCTCTCGCCTGAGGTGACGTAGAGGAACGGCGTCTTTGCCGGATCGGCTGTCTTGACCAGTACAAAGGGATCGTTCGCTATGCGGACGGGTCCGCCCACTGGGCCAAAGATCTCTTTCAGCCGCAGCCACTGACCGATCGCAAAAGGGTGGAAGCCTCTGTGCGTCGCTTCGATGGCGGGACTGATCCCTGCGGCGAATCCATACAAGTTAGGATGGTCGAGCGCCAGCTTGATCGCGGCCCATCCGCCCATGGAAATACCGATGATCGCGCGATGATTGCGGTCGCGCGCAGCGGGGAAGCGCGACTCCACATCGGCAACCAGATCGTTGGTTACGTAATCCTGAAATCGGTTCTGCGGTTTGCCCACTGCGTTGAACCAGTAAGAAAACTCGCCCTCGGGCATGACCAGAATCATTCCTCCGGGATCGACCAGGGCAAATTTGTTCACGTTGGAATAGTTCGAGAAATCCCGGAAGCTGCCATTGCCGCCATGCAGCAGATACACCACGGGCAGCTTGTTCCCTGGCTTGAGATTCGCCGGCAAAAACACACGGTAGGGCATGGTGCGTTGCAGAGCAGCGGAGTAGAAACGCACATCCTGCATGCGCACACCGGCGCCAAAATGCGGCTCGTCCCGCGCTTGCGGGGCGTCGTTCCGGCAACCCGAAATCGCCGCCACGCACAGCGCCACCGCGCCGATGATTCCGATCGTTCGAGCAGTTCTCATCCCGCCTGTCTAGCGAAGCAGGGCAGACGCAGCCCATAGCACGGGGGCTTGCCCATGAAAGTCGCCCGTCTTGCGCTTGCGGGCATAGTAGTAAGCCAGCTCGTTTTTCTTTCCTGTGCCTTCGCACACATTCACGACATCGTTGTTCTGGTCGATGTAGCCGGCGACGGCGATCCAGGCGCGCCGCGCGGCCGGCCCATAGGTTTCTGCGGGCAGCCAGCTGTTTTTCACGCCGGAGATCATGGCGAAGGTGAACATGGCTGATCCTGAACTCTCAGGCCACGCGTCGTCGCGATCAATAAGCTGTCGCCACATGCCATCCTTGCCCTGGTATTCAAGCAGGGCTGCCATCATCTTTTTGTAGCCGGCCATGATGCGCGCGCGTTGGGGGTGATCGGCAGGCAATGTCCGCAGCATCTCGGCCATGCCGGCCGCAACCCATCCGTCACCGCGTCCCCAGAAGTAAGGCACATCGGGCGCGTGATAAAAGAGGCCGTTCGGCTGCTGCAGTTTGTCGAGATACGAAACCATCTCCGCCGCATCGCGATCGAGATACTTCTTATCGCCGGTGGCGCGATATGCCTCTAGCTGCAGGATGGTGAGCATGTACATGTCGTCGATCCAGTAGCGCGTTTCGGCCGAGAGCCCATCGGGCTGGGGATTCTCCCACTGCCGGTCTGCCCACGACTGCCCGTATGCAAGAAACTTGGCGTCTTTGGTCTGAATGCCGATTTCGAGCGGAACGACGCCGAAGATGGAGTCGTCGACGTGATGGCGAATGGGAATGCGCGCTGCCTCGGGTCCGCCGGGCATGAGCGGCTCAAACTTGTGAATCAGCTCAGTGCGCAACGCGTCGTCATGCGTGAGTTGCGCAAACGTCAGCGCGCCATACCAGGTGCCCACCTCGCCATAAAAGATGGTCCCATTGCCCTGGTGCGGGCTGGTGATGAAGTGCTCGGCAACACGCTTGCCTACATCCTGCGGCGAAACCCCGTCGGGCCAGTTGGAAAAGTAATCGGTGGGGGCCTGCGCGGCGGCAAAAGTTGCGCCACACACGAGAAGAAAAGCGCCAAGTTTTGAAGGAATGTTCATGGATTCTCCAGCGACGGAACCATTCTGCTTCATCGAGCGTAGATCAGCAAAGCAGAAATGGTGTCGCGGACACACCGGCGGCGGCAAGGTACACTGTCCAGCATCAGGAGGCCTCACCCATGCAGACCAGAATTCAGGGCACGACGATGCCGGTGCTCGACGTGCAGCTCGACCCCAACGAAAGCGTCTTCTCAGAGAGCGGCGAACTGTCGTGGATGACGGCATCGATCCAGATGACCACGCACACGCAGATGGGCGGGGGCGGCGGGTTCTTTGGTGCGCTCAAGCGGGTGGTCGGCGGGGGCAGTCTGTTTATGACGGAGTACCGCGCCATGCAGTATGCCGGAGAGGTGTCCTTCGCTACCAAGGTTCCGGGACACATTGTGCCTGTGCAACTCGGGCAGGGTCCGGAGTACATGGTCCATCGGCATGGGTTTTTGTGCGCCACCGACGGCGTGACCATCGGCGTTGGCTTTCAGCAGTCTCTCGGAGCGGGCGTGTTTGGCGGCAGCGGATTCATTCTGCAGAAAGTCGGAGGCGTTGGCACTGCTTGGCTCGAGCTCTCTGGCGAGCTGATTGTCAAGAATCTGGCGCCGGGCGAAATCCTTCGCGTTCATCCTGGCCATGTGGGTGCGTTTCAGACTTCGGTCGCATTCCAAATCCAGATGGTTCCTGGACTGAAGAACATGATCTTCGGCGGAGACGGTATTTTTCTCGCTGTGCTGCAGGGGCCGGGCACGGTGTGGCTGCAGACGCTGCCGATTGCGCGCCTCGCGCACCAGCTCAGCGAATACATGCCGCACACTGAAACGCGGCAGGCAGGGGCAGCCGGAGGCGGCGCGCTGATTGGCGGGGTTATCGGGTCGATTCTGGGTGGGGATCAGTAGGACTGGAGGCAGCCAGTGTGGTATCCCAAAATTCGTAGCATAAGTTCCTAAGTGCCACCGCAGATCCTTCGACTCACCACCCCCAAACTGAAAGACGTTTGGGGCCCCGTTCGCTCAGGATGACACCTTGATCATGCGCCCCCGTCCAGTTAGACTGCCGGCTACTTAGAGGGGACGGCGTGCAGCGCGGCTTGAACCGCGGCCTTCATCACGCCGGCATTGGAGAAGAAGCGTACCATTCCGCCCGACAGGGTTTCTGGCGGGTTCGCCTGCGCCATACGCAACTCGCCGGTTCCCTGTGCATCCAGGATCAGCGTGGTCAGTTTGCGCGCCATGTCCAGAGGAAAACTCTCTGCCACAAAGACCTGCTTGCCGCGGATTGTGATGAGCACTGGCCCTTCATTGGTGGTGAAGATCTGCTCTTCAGTTCCCGGGGGCAGATCGGCGGCGGCGGCTTTCTGCGCGGCCAGATCTGGCTTGAACCCCGAGTACTTTCTTCCCAACTCGGTTGCATATAACTGCGCAAAGGCCCGCGCCGAGTTCGCGCTCTTCCATTCAGACAAATAAAACAGCGCCAGCGCGTTGGTATTATTTTGGGCAGCGGGCGTGGTTGCCGACCGAAGCATGCCGGCCCAGTAAATGCCGCCATTCCACGCCGGAGTCAAGTCGCCCGACGCCGCATCGCCCCCAAACAGCTCGGCCAGAATATGCAAATCGAGCTGCCCCACCTGTCCGATGTCATAGGGCTGATACAGCGCGTCGGTCAAGGGATGAATGTTGGGCAGCAAAGGCACAGCAGGCGCATGTTTCTGCTCATACTCGCGGGGGTTGTAGATCTCCCAGCTCGATGTGGGCGGCCGATCCATTGCGCCGGCAAATGCGGCGACCTGTCCCTGATCCATCCAGACGTCCTGTTCAAAGCCCAATCCTTCTTTATAGGGAAACAGCAAGGACTCCGATAACAGCAGCGGCGCCCGCGCCAATACTGGCGAATTCTCCGATCCTGACATCTGAGACTTCACAAAGTCCATCACCTCTGGATCTTTGACGAGGCTCTTGCCCATCGGCTTCAGAATGTAATCCATCATCACGGCCGTCGCCTGGCCTTCGACCACCGCATCGCGCGCCGTGTCCATTTCATCTTTGGCCAGATGATCGGTGTCGCCTGCTGCGTCAGTCGAGACGTCGTCGGGCGTCTGATCGTTCCATTTCTCCAGGTCCGAGTGCTGGTCCTGCAAGGCATGGGTCAGTTCGTGCGCCAGCACGGGCTTTTGTTCCTCGATACTCACCCAGTCAAGCATGTTTACGGTTTTGGTCTTGGAGTCGTAGTAGGCCTCGATCTGCTCTTTCAACAGCGCGAGCAAGAAGGGCTTGAGCTGGAAGTCGCGATCGAGCAGCCCAAATTTCTTGAGCACAATCTCGTCGCGCTGCATGCGCTTCGCGCCTTGGTCCTCATCGAACTTTTCGTTCAGGTACGATTCAACTTCGTTGCGGGTGGTCAGCTTGCGCTTGACGGACTCTTTGACCGGCATCCCGGTCTCAACGGAGGAGAATTTCAGCAGCTCGTCGACCAGCGCGAAAAGCTGTTTTGCCTCCTCCGGGGTAATGTGGGTTTCTTTTTTGTCCTTGTCCTGGGCCGGCTTGTCCTGCGCGCTCTTGTCGCTGGCGGTTTTGTCGCCACTGGGGGCCGGCTGCTGCTGAGCGAACGTGGTCAAGCCGGCGAAAGATCCGACCAACAGAATTGCAATCAGCAACTTACCTGGGAAGACCGGCGCTGCCTGACAAACTTTCATCGATTCTCCTGAAGCGCCGGGCCGGGGAGTCCGGCCCGGGTTGCGTTCTTCACAAGGCTATAATCAAAGCAGCGGTCAGGCGCGGATTTGACCGAAAAAACCGGCGCGCCGTCGCGGAAAAGTCTCCCCTATGAGTGATGCGGAAATTGCTCTGACCGCGCAGCCCACAGCCTTGGCTGCGCATCTGGATTCCCACGAATTAACAACCTACCGCGGTGTCCTTACACCTCGGGAGTTGGACGCGCCCGAGGCGGAAACAGCAGCGCTCGTGCGCGGCGCGGCCGTTCACGATCTCGGCTGGCTCAAGCGTATCGCCGTGCGTGGCGAAGACCGATTCCGCTGGCTAAGCGGTATGGTCACGAATACAGTCAACGATCTGCCCCCCAATGCCGGCGCCTGGAACCTGGTGCTCAATGCTCAGGGGAGAATCCAGGGTGATCTGACCGTCTGGCGCGATAAAGACACGCTCGAACTTGAAATCGCGGCCGACCAGTACGAACGCCTTATTGCTCATCTAGATCAGTTCATCATCATGGATGATGTCGAGTTGGTTCCGCTTGGCGGTGAAGTTGCGCTGGGCCTTACCGGCCCACTGGCCGATGATGTTCTCGGTCGCCTTAGCCTGCCCACGCTGGCCGAGCCGATGACCAGCGTCCGCGTGGAATGGAACGGCGTCGACCTGCGCCTGGTGCGCGCCTACGGCACGTTGGCGGTCCACTACGAACTCTGGGTTCCCGCAACGCAAATCCCCAAGCTTTGGAAGTTTGTGCGCACTGCGGGCGCCATGCCGGTCGGCTGTGCCCTGCTCGAAGCCTTTCGCATTGGCGAAGGGATTCCACTCTACGGCGTCGACATTGTTGAGCGCGACCTGCCCCAAGAGACGTCTCAGACCCGCGCGCTTCATTTCAACAAAGGCTGCTACCTGGGCCAAGAGATTGTGGAGCGCATTCGCTCGCGCGGCAGCGTCCATCGCCATCTGCGGCAACTGGTGCTGGATGGGCCGGTGCCCGCCGGCGGTATTGAGCTGACGGCCGAGGACAAACCGGCGGGGCACATCACCAGCGCCGCACGGTTGAATCTCGGCTACGCGGAAAGAATCTTCGGCCTGGGAGTGGTCCGCGGCGAAGCTGAGGTCCGTAAGACGGCGCTGAGTTACACAGTGGGCATCGAGAAGGGTACCGCAAAGGTCCTGGACGCGCTTCCGTCGCTGGCCAACTAGGAGGCACTCGCAAAAACTCGTACATTGAGCGAGCACGCATCCCCGCAGGGGCTAAAGCCCCTATCCTCATGAGGGTTTTACGACCCGACTGAAGTCGGGCCCTGACTCATTTCTTCGCGAGCGAGACGTTTTTCAGTAGCCTGCTAGCGAGTTCCGTCTGGCATGAATCGAGTCAATATCCCTCGAAGCAACATTTGAGGCATATCAGCGCAGCAAGTTAGCATAAAGCTAGTCCGCGAGTCACAACCCGCGACGGAATGGACCCGGTATGAGCGATACGCCCAAGTTCGAAGTGATTGACCGCCGAAAATTCAAAGCCGAAGAAGAGCACGAGAGCGCCTCGCACACGCCTGAACCTGAAAAGCTCCGAGCCGGCCGAGCCGGAAACTTCAAGCGGCGGTCCGCGCCTGGTTGTGAACGAAGCGCCTCACGAAGCCGCCTCCGACCAGGAGGAAGCGATCGAGCTGCCACCCGCTCCCACCGCGGCCGAGAGCCATGAACAAAAGACCGCCTACGACGGCGCCTCGCAACGGCTTGAAGACATCATCCGCGCGCAGAATCCCGCCATGGGCCCGCAGCCCGCAGTCACCTTCGAAGGCCTGGTGCAGCAGTTTTATGTTTCCGCCATGATCCAGATGGGAGCGGGCACGCAGGAGGGGCAGCGCCCGCGCGTCGACATTCTGGGCGCACGCACCACCATCGATCTGCTCGGCATTCTGGCCGATAAGACGAAGGGCAACCTTAACGAAGCAGAAGATCGCATGCTGCAGACGGTTCTGTTCGAGTGCCGCATGGCTTTCATGGAACTGACCAGCATGATCAGCCTGCAAGGCATGCAGCCTCCCACGCCGCCCCCGCCGGGAAAACGATAAGCGCCTTTTTGCCGATACGCACCAGTCAGATACCAGAGAGCGTATGGAAGGCCGGCTCACATTTCTTGGAACGGGAACCTCGATGGGGGTTCCGACGCTGGGGTGCGACTGCGCGGTCTGCACCTCGCCGGACCCGCATGATCGCCGTCTGCGCCCGTCCGTGCTTGTCCGCTGGACTCGAGCAGGGGCCCGATCGGCGCGATTGAACGCGCCGTAGTGATCGACACCGGCCCCGACTTCCGCGAACAGGCTCTGCGCAGTGGCTTGAAGCGCGTCGACGCCGTCTTCTATACCCACTCGCATGCCGACCATATTCTCGGCCTCGACGATCTGCGCCCGCTCAGCTTCGCCGCCATGCGCGAGGGCGGTCCCATTCCGCTCTACGCATCTGCAGAAACGCGCAAAGTGCTGGAGCGCATCTACGACTACACTTTCTCGCCCGAAGCGACCTACCCCACGCGCGCCAAGGTCAATCTGCTCAAGCTCGGCAAGGGCGCGACCGTGCATGGTGTCGAATTCATCCGCGTCCCGGTGATGCATGGCGAGCTGGAGATCGTCGGCTATCGCTTTGGACGCACCGCCTACCTCACCGATGTGAGCGCGATTCCCGAGTCGAGCTTTGCGCTGCTTGAAGGGGTCGAACAGCTCGTGCTCTCGGCACTCCGCTACAAGCCGCATCCCAGCCACGCAACGGTGGAGCAGGCGGTCAGCTGGTCGCAGCGCATCGGGGCCAAGCAAACCTGGCTCACGCACATTGCGCACGAGCTGGGCCACGAAGCCACCAACCGCATTCTGCCCGCGGGCGTGGCGCTGGCCTACGACGGGCTCACCGTCCCCGTGACCCTATGAGCTCGAATCCGGCCCACGACCGTCCCTGTTTATCGCGCCGTGGAGGAGATCCCTGCGGACTTCGGGCCCTCTGTCACTGCAATCGGCAACTTCGACGGCGTGCACCTTGGCCATCAGGAGATTTTGCGCTCGGTCGTCGAGCAGGCGCGCGCGCTGTCGACGCCGTCACAACCAGTTCGCTCGGTCGCCATCACCTTCGATCCGCATCCTGAACGCTTTCTGCGCCCGGAAACCGCGCCGGGCCTGCTCACGCTGATGCCGGAACGCGTGCGGCTGCTCTCCGCGACCGGCGTGGACGCGATCGTGGTGCTGCCTTTCGATGCATCTTTAGCCAGCCTCGCGCCGAGAGAGTTCGTCGAGCGCATTCTGGTGGGCAGGCTTGGGGTGCGCGCTCTGCATGAGGGCCGCAATTTTCACTTTGGCCATGGCGCTGCGGCCGGCATCACGGAGCTGCGCGAGTTTGGCAGTCGATTTGGATTCTCAGTCGATGTGCATCCTGCCGTCCATGTCCGCGGCCTCGAAGTTTCGAGCTCTGCGGTTCGCGCCCTCGTCGCGTCCGGCGACATGCGCCGCGCCCGCTGGATGCTTGGACGCCCCTTTGCGGTCCGCTCGACGCCGGCTCGGGGACGCGGTGTCGGCACGCGCCTGCTGGTGCCGACCGTCAACCTCGCGCCGTATGAGGGACTGCTGCCCGCCTTTGGCGTCTACGTGACGCGACTTACTGTTGGCATTGGAACATCGGCAGCCCGCACCTTTCAGGCCGTCACCAATGTTGGTAATCGCCCCACATTTGAAGGCGCGGGGTTCAGCGTGGAGACGCACATCCTGAACTTCGAGCCTGTCGATCTCAGCGACGATACGCCGCTTGAGCTGGAATTCCTGATGCGCCTTCGCGGGGAGAAGACCTGGCCCTCGCCTGAAGCACTCAAGCAGCAGATCTTCAAGGATGTCAGGCGGGCAAAGCGGTTCTTTCAGCTATGCGAACGGCGCGGCAGGGGCTAAACAGGCTGCGAAAAGGTCTGATCAAAAGGCAAATTTGGCAAAGGATGAATGGCAGGGGCTGAAGCCCAATTCTTTCCGCGAACATTATTGGCCCGGCTAAAGCCGTGCCCTTGTTACAAAGCCCCTCGGATTGAATATTTCCGCAGTCTGTTGAGTCCTGCTCATTCCCAAGCCGTCTACGGTCCGCGACCCAGAGGACCCGCGAGTGGCACCTTGACTCTATCCTTCGCGCCTGACCTCTCTAACCCCCGCTAACCCCGCTAACCCCCGCACCCACAGGCGCTCAGGGATTCGTCACCGGCTTTTTCTGGAAATGTCCGAAAAGCAGGTTGCGAATATCGGGCCAGAACTCGTGGAATGAGAAATTGGCGGCATCGTAGCCTACGTCCAGAGCCCAGTTGCGGAGCGTGGTGTGCACGTTTCGTTCTGGAGTGGGGTAATAAAAATTGGAAACAGAGGCCGCCGCTGCTGATCCGGCAATCTCTGAAATATTGAAGGTCGGATTCCCTGATTCTGTTCGCGCGACCACCACGCGGCTCATGGAATAACCCAACCGCTTCCAATACCCGCCGCCAGATTTGCCGATGGCGAAGTAGCGCGAGTCTTCGTGCGTCATGGTGGGGATAATGAACTCGACAAAATAATTCTCGACGGACTGATCGGCGACGGTGTGCCAGTAGTAGCGCCCGAACCCTGCCGCCCCCTGGTGAAACTCGGGCGTTCCTTTGGTGACGAAGGCATCCGCCGCAATCCATCCCGCGAAAAACAACGACGTGTAGTCGTAGTTGTCTTCAGTCGCGGCAATGAATCGCTGACGCGGCGTCTCCGGCGGCACGTTCGCTCCGGCGCTTACAGAGCGAAAGTTCGGCAGCACGCCCATGATCCGCTTGGACTGGACCTCATCGATCGCGGGGGCGGGTTTGGCAGCGGCTTGTGTTGCCGGGGAGTCTGGCAACTCTGCTGGTGCCTGCGCCGCTGGGGGTGGGGCGGGCTGGTCTTTGCTGGTGTCCTGGCTGAGGCTGACGGAAGCCGCTAGAAGAAAGCCGGCAGCAATCGTAGCTTGGGCGAAACGCAAATCGAGCGAAAACATGGCAAGCCTTTCCGCGGATGCGGCGTGCCAGGCGGGTGAATCCTGTAGCGACAGCGTACGTACGCGCCATCTCCCAAGCCTGTTTTGGAGAACGTTGCACCTGAGTGTCGCAAATTCTTGTGTGGAGAAGGAAGAACTAAATCGGAAATATTTTCTATCTGGGTACTGAATCGGCAGGGAGGGCTCGTTTCACCTGCTTTGTGTTGGAAGCCGGAGCGACTTCGCGAATCACGGGCTTGAGCGCCGGCCGAATCGGCGAACTGGCCGCCGGCCTGGTCGCCGCCGTCGCCGCCATCCCATTCGGAGTTCCGGCAGCCGCGGGCGGGCGAGCCGGTCCATTCGGTCTCGCTACATTCGGAGCGGGCGTTGCGGTTTTGGGGATCGTTGTGGGGACCGGCACAGGTTTGGCCGGCGTAGCATTAACAGCCTCCAGCGATTTGTCCTCCACATCGCCCCAGAATTGCTCGTTGTCCTTGCCGGCGATCGCAACCTTCATCACGGTCATCCAGATAGGAAGCGCTGCTTTCGCACCTGTCTCCTTTTCGCCGAGCGACTGCCGGCTGTCAAAGCCGACCCATACTCCGCAGGTAATTGAGGGCGAGAATCCCAGGAACCATGCGTCAGTGTAGTCCGACGTGGTTCCCGTCTTGCCGCCCAGTGGGTGCTTCAACTGCGCCGCCGCAGCGCCAGTTCCATGCGCCGTCACCGCGCGCAGTAAAACCATCATGGTGCGCGCCGTCGGCTGGTCAATGACTTCGTTCACACTCGGCGTCGCTTCCCACAACGTGATGCCATCGGCGTTCGACACTTTGCGCACCAGGCGCGGCGTTACCCGCAGTCCGTCGTTGGGGAACACGGAATAGGACGCGACCTGTTCCTCAAGCGTGATCTCGGCAGCGCCCAGTGCCACCGGCAAATAGGCGGGAATATTGCTTGTCACGCCAAAGCGGTGCGCCATGTCAACCACTTTGTGAATGCCTACACGCGCCGCCAGCTTGAGTGCGGGAATATTGCGCGACTCGGCAAACGCGTTGATCAACGTCATCGCGCCTTTGTAGTCGTTCTCGTAGTTGTGCGGCGTGTAGCCGCCAAAACTCACCGGGCCATCGACGATGATGTCATCCGGCTTGGCCCCATCCTCGATCGCGGCAGTGTAGACATAGGGCTTGAAGCTCGACCCTGTCTGCCGCTCGGCCTGGGTGGCGCGATTGAACTGCGACAGTGCATAGTCGCGCCCGCCCACCATGGCCAGCACATCGCCGCTGGTGTTATCCATGGCCAGCAGCGCGCCCTGAACGCCGGAATCCTGCTCCAGCGTTGCGTGCGTCGGCAGCCCCGCAGCCGTGAGCAGACCCGTTCCAGCTTTGGCAGCGACCGCTGCATCCGGCCCACCCGCGAGGTGGACATAGATGACATCGCCCGGCTTGAGGAACGCATCCGCATACTTCTGGCCAGTCCACTTCCAGTCATCCGGTTGCAGCAGAACCTTCTCCGACCCAATCCGCGCGATGACTTCTTTGGGAAGCACGCTGGTGACGAGCGCATGCACGTAGTCACCAGGATGCGTCCTTAGAGCCCAGTCGGGATGCGCATACTCCTCGAGCGTCACGCCTTCGGTCAAGACGTTCTGCAGCTTGCCCTTCCATCCATGACGCCGCTCATAGGTCGCCAGCCCATCGGCGACCGCACGATTGGCCGTCTCCTGCAAGTCCATATCGAGTGTGGTCTGCACCTTCAACCCCGCCTCGTGGACTTGCTCAGTGCCGAATTGCTTCTCGAGCTCGCGCCGCACTTCTTCCTGAAACCAAGGAGCGACGGACATTTCCGGCTGGCTTACATGCAGACCCAGGGGTGCGTGACGCGCCTGCTCCGCCTCCTGATGCGAGATGACTTTGTCGTCCTCCATCTCGGTCAGTACCAGATTGCGGCGGCGGAGGGCTTTGTCCGGGTAGAGCAGAGGCGAAAAGCCGACCGGCCCCTTGGGGAGTCCAGCCAGCAGCGCGGCCTCAGTCAGGTTCACGTCCTTGGCGTGCTTGCCGAAGAAGTATTCGGATGCCGCCTCAAAGCCGTACATCCCGTGGCCCAGGTAAATCTGGTTTCCGTAGAGCGTAAAAATCTGCTGCTTGGTGAACGACCGCTCGATCTGAATGGCGAGATAGGCTTCCTGCAGCTTGCGTGTCGGAGTGCGTTCCGAAGACAAAAACAGATTGCGCGCCAGTTGCATGGTGAGTGTCGACGCGCCCTGCGCGCGCCCCTTGCTGCGCAGGTCGTACCAGACCGCGCCCATCACGCGAAAGACATTGATGCCCCAGTGGGACTCAAAGCTTTTGTCCTCGATGGAGATTACGGCCTCGCGCAGAATGGGCGCAAACCCGTCATAGCCCACAATCTCGCGCCGCTCCAGCGCAAACGAGCCGATGATGCGTCCCTTCTGGTCATAGAGGTCGGTTGTGGTGGAGGGGCGGTAATGCTCCAGGTCGTTGATCTGCGGCAAGTCGACCGAGTACACCAGCGTCAGTCCGGCCAGCGATCCCGTGGTCAGCGCCAGAACCAGTAACACAGCCAAGGTGAAGCCGCCGGCCAGCTTGCGTCGCTGATTCGGAGCCGAGTCAGGCGACCCCACGCGGCGCGGCCGGGTCGGTTTCTGGCCTTCCATGCGAGCAGGGGGTGCGGCAGCCAACGGTTTCAAGCCTCTTCAGCAGCTCTTGGCGGCGTTCCAAGCAGAGTTGCCTCAACCTAAGGCTAGCATCAACCTGGCGATTCAGGCTGTGCCACCTGCGGTGGGGCTAGCTGGCGCTTGCGCGCCATGAGGTTCGTTGTGCCGCAGGTGCCCAAAAGCTAGGCGCCTCCCCCACGGACGAAGACCCGTCCGTGGGTGCTCCAGAGCCGTTCACCGCAACCATCCAAGAGATTCAACCCTTTACAGCTCGTCGATGGCCTTAACCGCCGCTTCAATCGCCTCGGCGATCTTGTGAATCTGCTCGGGGTTTGCATTGCCACGCGCCACGCGCGCCATCACCGCACTGCGCAGAGACAGGAATGCCTTCATGATCTCGGGCGAACGCCCGCGCTTGAACTCCTTGCCGGCCTCCTCAAGGCGCTCAAACAGCTCGCCGACCCGGATCTTGTTGGCCTCAAGGTATGCCTGTCCCTCTGCCGTAACCGAGTAGACTTTTTTGTTGTTCTCGGTGGCCGACGTTGTAAGCCCTTCTTCTTCGAGCAGGGTCAGGGTGGGATAGATGACGCCCGCGCTCGGCGTATATCCGCCGCTCAGACGCTGCTCCATCGACTTGATGAGCTGATAGCCGTAGCTTGGTTGCTCGGCCAGCAGCTTCAAGACCACTAACTTCACGTCGCCGCCGTCGAACATTCGTCCGCGGCCGCCGAAGCCCCGCTCACGCCCTCGCCCGCCGAAGCCGCCCTCAAATCCGCCCCGTCCGCCGAAACCGCGATGTCCGCGACGACCGAATCCGTGGCCGCAGCCGTGCTCTCCCAGACCTCCAAAGTGGCCGGCAAATTCCTCTTCGCCCGTGCCTTCGGCCGCACCTCTCAAAGCCTCGCGGAAGTCGCGCTCCCCGCTGGCTTCCCACCGAGCTTCGTGCAGGCGACGCATCGCCGCAAAAAACAAGCCCCGAGCCGGAAACCCGTGCGCCCAGCCTTCATTTCTTTCAAATAACTGTGTGTTCATAGTGTGTTACTCCTTCTGATAAAAACATATCTCAAGATATATCTTTTGTAAAGATATATCTTAATAAAGATAAAGGGTGCTGATTTTTAAGGAGTTAACCTAAGCTGTGGCCAACGGCGCCAAGTTTGGATTCTTTCCATCGCCGCGCGCCTCGGGTTCGAAGACCCGCGGCCAACAGAGCTCAATCCGAGTTCCATGCCCTGGAGTCGATTCAACCCGAACCTCGCCATGGTGCTTGTTCAGAATGTGCTTCACGGTCCACAGCCCCATGCCATTGCCCTTGGTGCCCTTGGTTGTCATCCCGAACTGGAAGATGACGGGCAGCACATCCGGGGCAATTCCGGTGCCTTCATCCCTCACCACCACCCGCACCACATTTTCTTCCCCAACTATCTCAATGAGCACATGCTTTCCCGGCCCTGTGGTTGCCTCGCATGCGTTGCGAATCACGTTCAACAGCACCTGCCGCGTCTCACCACCAAAGGCCTGCACGGTGGTGTCTCCCTTGGTGCGCACCTCGAATTCAAGATGCTTCTCGGCGATCAGGGGGGAGAGCAGGAACCGCGACGACTCAACCGCCGATTGCAGATCGATCCGCTCGGGCAGCGCATCCTGGCGAATAAAGGAGAGCGATGTCTCGGCAATCTTCAGCACCCGCGCTGCTTCTTCCTCGGCCAGTCTGGCGAGCTCGGCCACCTGCTGCGAAACGTCGGCGGTCGACCGAATCAGGTACTGCAAATTCTCAATCGCCTGCAAAGGGCTCTTGATCTCGTGGCTGACCACAGCGGACATCCGGCTCCAGTCTTCAAGCTTCTGGGCCCGCAGCAGGCTTTCCTGCAACTCGAGCTTCTCGTCCTCTGAATTGGCAAGGCGGCCGGCGTAGTCGTTGACGCCAAAGGCCAACGCCCGCGCCCGCTGAATCAGCATGAAGGCGACATATGCTGAGAGCAGAGCGGTGATGATGTTGGTCGCGGCATCGACCCAGAAGATCGGCACCCACGTCGTAACGACCTCGAGAAGATGGGTCGATCCGCAGGCAACAATGAACAGCGCGAACCCGACCACGAAGTAGCCCCAGTCGCGGGCAATGACCCGGCGGGTGCGCTGCACAAGAAACAGCAGAGTGCAGCAAATGGCGGTATAGCTGAGGAATGTGATCAGGTTGGTGATCACCATCGTCCAGATGAGTGCAGGGTCCGATGCCCAGCAGACCGCATGAGGCATTAAAGAATTGGAATCAGACATAACGCCGAACATCCTCTTTGCAGTCAGATGCAAAATTGGGGGAGCGCACGCCGGGGGCACGATTCGGAAGTCACAATCGCTTCCTCAAGAGTCCGCATTGGGGGCAGGGGATGTCAACAGCAGTCTGTTTGTTCCAGCAGCGAGGGTCTCATTCCAGATATCTCGCCTGTGCGATTCAGGAGGCACAAAAAAGCCCAGGCCGTGAAGCCCGGGCCTTTCTTGATCTGGCGAAACCTTAGCCGTTCTTGCTTTTGAGGATTCCAAGCGCCTTATTCAGCGTGTCATCGCCGCGCGGTGCAGCCGTATCTTCTTCATCGTCGTCCGCGCTCTGGACCACAGCCACATTGGGCGTCACTGCGTTGTCCTGAATCTTGCTGCCGCTCGGGCTCTCGTACTTGGCGATCGTCAGCAGCAGCGCTGCTCCATCGGGCAGCTCGAGAGTCTTCTGCACCGATCCCTCGCCAAAGGTTCGTTCGCCGACAACATCTCCGCGCTTCGCGTCCTCGATCGCCGCCGCGGTAATCTCCGCCGCACCGTAGGTGCCGCGATTGACCAGAATGGCCAACGGCGCATCGGTGATGCATTTCGAAGCATCCGCGCTGAAAGTCTGCGTGGTGAACTTCTGCCCCTGGAGCGAAGCGATGGTGCCACTCTTGATGAAGAAGTTGGCCAGTCGGATGCCCTGTTCTGGATCCTCTCCCGAGGAGTCACGCAGATCGAGCAGAACCTTTCTGTTCTTCCCGCCTGACTTTATCTTCGCCGCGATCTCGTCGACGCGCGCCGCAGTGAGCAGTCCCGGCTTCAGGTACAAGATTGTCGAGTTCTCATATTGCTGCTCGGCCATTGCCGGTGTAGCCGCAAGGGTTCGGGTCAGAGTCAGTTTGTCCGGGTCGGCCTTCCGCGGACGCACCACGGAGAGCACTACGCTGGTTCCGGGCTTGCCTTCGAGCATCATCCGGATCACGGCGAGCGAGAGTTCCCGCGTCGACTGTTCGCCAATCGACTCAATCACGTCGCCGTCGCTCAGGTGCTCGTGATCGGCCGGCGAGCCGGGCTGGACATTCACGATGGTGGCGTATCCAAACCGCTTTGAGACTGTGAGTCCAATCTGAGCCACGCCCGATGCTGGGCGATCCTTGTAGATCTTGTATTCGGCGGGAGACAGGTAGCTGGAATCTGCGTCGAGTGACTCAAGCAGCCCGTGCAGCGCGCCGTTGGTCACATCGTTGATGTCGGGTGGGGTTACATAGTCCGTTTGGACCTTTTTGAGCACCTCGGCATAGACGCGCATCTGGCGATAGGCGCCGTCTGACTCGCCGCCGGCATGGACACCGAACAGGCCAAACTCGCCCATCGCGAAGCCCAGTAATAAGGCGCTACAAATGGCGACAGACAAAATGAACACAGAACGCTGGAAGACTCGAGTCACGCACACCACCGGAAGGGGCCCTTTGGGAAGCGACGAGGCGCCTTTCTCTATAGACGAATGATACAGGGAACAGTGAACAGTGGACAGTGCACAGTGGACAGCGGACGGTGAACAAGGGCAGGAAACAGGGAACTGGGAACAGGCATGGGCTAGGAGGGGCGCGACCCCAAACTGATTGCCGGCGGCAAAGGCACTCCATCAAGCGTGCCGTAAGTCACTTGCTATGAACGGGAGCTATTGGACGTGGGTCGTTCCCGATCGCTCCCGGCGGCCCTGGCCATTCCTCGTCCACTGTTCCCTGACTGTTCAATACCGCCAGGACTTCACGTCTGCCCCGGATGGCGCGGTCGCCACCATGTGCTGGACCATCACGGGCAAGATCCGTTGGATCCAATTCGCATTGTTCTCCTGCATCGTGTACTCAGGCGGGCCGCCGGTATAGCAATGCGGCATGCCGGGGCCGTACTGGAAGGTTGCGTCGGAGTGGGGGTTGCGCGTCTCCTTTAGCTGGTTCTCGAGCAGATGCACAGCGTTGTTGAGAAAGTAGGTGTCGCCATCGCCGACCATGAGATGAACCTTGCCCTCTAGCTTCGGTCCCAGGGTGGGCCAGTCGCGCTTGAGAATCGCAGTGAGGTCGTAGTGATCGTGCCAGTAGGCCAGGACCTGCTTGTCGATCGCCCCGGTGAGCGGGTTGATGATCTCGGCAGGGTAGCCCTCGGGTCCGGCCGGCGAAAAGACGGCCTGCCAGATGTCCCACTGCTCGGTCGACCGACCATGGGTGCCCAGGACGTATTCGTACGCAAACTCGTCGCCGGCCAGCGCAATTACGGTCCCATCCGGTTTGCGATCCGCGGCAATGGGAATGGTCGCGAAATCGCCGTGCCGGAAGAACGCATTGGTGTCGTCATAGAGATTGATGTTCTGGTAGGCGTGGAAATCAATCGGATCGGGACACGCGGCCCAGGTGCCGTTGTACATGTCGGGGTAGAAGACTTGCGTTGCCAGCGCCTCCCATCCGCCTGTCGACCCACCAAACGTAGCGCGCGCCCAGCCCTGTCCAAGTCCGCGATAGGTGCGCTCGATCTCTGGAATCAGCTCTTCGTTGATTGCGGAGCCATACGGCCCGACGTTGGCCGAGTCCACGTCATAGGAATCGTCATAATACGGGTTTGCATTTTGCACGTAGATCAAGATCACATGCGGCAGCCTCCCAGAGGTCCAGTCCTGAAAGAAGTTGTGCCCATTTTGCAGCCGACGGAAGTTCGGCGCCTTGGGATCGGGAGCGGTGGTGACAAAGGGAACCGGGCCAAGCGCCGCGTGGTAGTGATCCTGATAAACCACCAGCGGATAATGTGCGTCGGGATGCTCGTCAAATCCATTCGGCAGCAGGATCCACGCGCCCAGGTACACATCGCGACCCCAGAACGCGCTCAATTTTGGGCTACGAAAGCGCATGTACTTCAGCCACTTTGCGCCGGGATCTTTGGCTGCCATCACCGCCGGATCCTGGTCGGTTCCTTCGATGGGAGGAATGACCTGGTCGAGATCGATCTTGATGACCGCGGTACCTTTCGGATCGAAGTGAATCTTCAATGGCTTGTTGAATGGGTTTCCCGGCTTCTCGTTCCAATGCTGCCCTTCGCCTTTATCCGGCGGCAGCCAAACCGTTTTGCCGGAGGCAAGATGAAACGGCTCGTACACGTTGAAGACGGCCTGCACGGAATAATCGCCCGGATCGAGATTCGCAAGCGAGCGAAGGGGATATCCGAATGTCTTCGCATCCATGACAATCGGCGTGCCCGGAGCGAGATTCTCCACGTCGACGCCGAAACCCTGCGCCGATTCGTAGTCTTCTCGAAGCTGATTGCGCGGCTCGGTTTTCGAGTCCCTCGCGAACACAAGAACAAGATGCCCCGTGAGCGGCTGTTTGGCCGGAACGGTGACTTCAATCCGCTGCGCGTGGATTGAGGGCACGAGGGCGACGAACAAAACGGCGGAAAAAGCTGCGAGACTCTTCATGGGTTCTCTCGTTAGGGACTTGAGGGTTGCGATAAGGACAAGCCTAATTGATATTCCCCTTCGGCTTGCCATTGAAACGTCTAAAACCTCACTATGAAATGCGAAACGAAACCATGCGCACCGCGTGAACCGTCGAGTGCGCGCAATGGGGTGACTTCTCTTGAACTCTTTCCGTCTGGCCGCAGTCATCACTTTTTCTCTCGCACTTTTCTCGGCGAATGGCACGGCGCAGAGCCAGTTCCGGCATCTCCTGATGCCCCAGCCATCCGAAGTGACGGACGGTGTCGGCAGCCTGGCGCTGAATTCAACCTTTGACGTGCGGTTGAATGGCACAATCAGCGTTCGCCTCAATGATGCTGTCAACCGGGCCGTGTTGCGCGTGGAAAGGCTGACAGGCCTTCGCCATGCGGGCCGTGGCGTTCCAGGGAAAACCAGGCTGGTGGTCAAGGTCGACCACGCCAGCGGCGGCGTTCAAACCCTCGACGAAGACGAGAGCTATTCGCTGACTGTGACTCCATCGGGCGCGAGGATCGATGCGCCCAACGAACTCGGCGCCATGCATGGCCTTGAAACGCTGATTCAACTGATTGAGCCCAGCGGCAGCGGCTACATTCTACCTGCGGTGACCATTCACGATCAGCCACGCTTTCGCTGGCGCGGGCTGATGATCGATTGTGGCCGGCACTTCGAGCCCGTCGCCGTGCTCAAGCGCAATCTCGATGCCATGGCCGCCGTAAAACTCAACGTCTTCCACTGGCACCTCACTGAAGACCAGGGTTTCCGCATCGAGAGCCGTGTTTATCCCAGGCTCACAGAGAAGGGATCAGACGGATTGTTCTACACGCAGCAGGATGCGAAAGAGATTGTGGCCTACGCGCGCGCCCGCGGCATCCGCGTCGTTCCGGAGTTCGAGATGCCCGGCCACAGTTCGGCTTGGCTTTATGCCTACCCCGATCTTGCGAGCGGCACAAAAGTCGAAGAATTCAGGCGCGAGTTCGGCATCAGTAATACGGCGATCGATCCCACGCGCGAAGAGACGTATGTCTTCATCGGCCGCTTCCTCACTGAAATGGCTACGATCTTTCCCGATGAATATGTACACATTGGTGGCGACGAAACGCCGGCGCCGGACTGGAAGACCAATCCGCGCATCGTGGCCTTTAAGAAAGCCCATCACCTCGCCGACAACGACGCCCTTCAGGCGTATTTCAATACCCGCGTGCTCAAAATCATCGCCCGCCTACACAAGCACATGATGGGCTGGGATGAGGTACTCACGCCGGGTCTTCCGAAAGATGTTGTGGTGCAGTCGTGGCGCGGGGAGGCTTCCTTAGCGAAGGGTGCAAAGCTCGGCTACAAGGGCATTCTTTCAGCGCCGTATTATCTCGACGGCATGAAGCCGGCCGGCGTGCACTATCTCGCCGATCCCCTGCCGTCCACTTCGGACCTCACGCCGGAGCAGCGCAAGCTGATTCTGGGCGGCGAGGTCTGCATGTGGGGCGAGCACATCGATGAGCACTCCATTGACTCGCGTATCTGGCCGCGCACCGCCGCGATTGCTGAGCGTTTCTGGTCGCCTGAGAACGTCCGCGATGTGGACGATATGTACCGGCGCCTCGATCCGGTCTCAGTTGAACTCGAGGGCTTGGGACTCACGCATCTTGAGTCCGAAGGCGCTGGGCTTCGCTCGCTGGCAGGAAACGAGAGAATTGAAGCCCTCCGTACCTTCGCATCGGCCTTTGAGCCGGTCAGCTTTAGCGACCGGGCAGACGCGCAGAAGACCGATCAGCTCACGGCGCTCGACGGCTTCGTCGATGCTGTGCGTCCCGATCCGCCCTCCCGCTACTGGTTTGAATCTGCAGTGAAGCGGATCCTCGCCAATCCAGCCGGCGACACGGTCGACCGTGCTGCTCTGTCGTTGTGGTTCAATCAACTCTCGCGTTCCATTCCTGCGGTCCGCAGGCAGATGACCGATTCGCCGCGGCTCGCCGAAGAGTCGACGCGCGCCGATCAACTCGAGCAACTTGCGGCGGCGGGCGAACAGGCTCTCCGCTTTGTCGGCGAAAGCAAGAGCGCGCCGGATGGTTGGAAGGCACAAACGAACAAGTTGATTGAAGACGCAACGAAGCCTAGTGGCTTGGTTCGTTTCGACTTTCTCCCCGGCCTGAGCGACCTGGTCAAAGCCGTGCCTGACTGAGGGAGTGCGGCGCTAAATCCACCCGCCGTCGATGATGTAGCTCTGGTTGCTGATGCTCCGGCTGTCATCGGCGGCGAGAAAGAGCACCAGCCGCGCCACCTCTTCCGGCGCGATGTTGTGCTTCAGGCATTGCTTGCCGAGCACGGCGGCTAGGTATTCCTGAGACATCCAAAGACGGCGCTGGCGTTCGGTGAGAATCGCGCCCGGCAGCACCGAGTTCACGCGGATATTGGCTTCGCCCAGCTCATGCGCCAATGCGCGCGTCATGCCTACGATGGCCGCCTTGGCCATGTTGTAAAGGACAAGGTTCGGGGTTGGAATCATCCACGCGATCGAGCTCATGTTGATGATCGACCCGCCCCCCGCGGCTTTCATGGCCGGCGCAATGGCCTGGGCCGCAAAAAACTGATGTTTTAAATTCACCGCCATCCGCTGATCCCAATACTCCTCGGTGACCTCGGCGAAGTTGTGCCGGTCATCGCTTGCAGCGTTGTTGACCAGCACGGCGGGCGTGCCGCACTCGGAAAGAATTGACTGTAATACGCCCTTCGTCGCGGGGATATCGGTAAGGTCGCAGGGAACAAAGAACGGCGGATGCGCGCACCGCCCCGCAAGAGACGTGACCAGTGCATGCGAGCTTTCTTGGGCAACATCGACAAACGCGACGCGCGCCTCCTGCAGCGCAAACTGCTCCACCATCGCCGCGCCAATGCCCGATCCACCGCCGGTGATGAGGACGCAGCGATCGGCGAGGCTGGGATAACTTGCGAACTTCTCGCTCATGCTGACTCCGAAATTACGCTTTTTCCGCAACCACCCGCTGGGTCTGGACGCCGAGCCCATCCACGCCCAGGCGCAGAGTGTTGCCCGGCTTCAAATACTTTGGCGGTTTCATGCCCAATCCAACTCCCGGCGGCGTGCCTGTGGAGATGATGTCCCCCGGATGCAGGCTCATGAACCGGCTGAGATAGCTGATCAAGGTTGCGACGCCGAACACCATGGTTTTCGTGGTGCCGTTCTGCACCCGCTGCCCATCGAGCTCAAGCCACAGCGAAAGGTTCTGCGGATCGGGCACTTCATCGGGAGTGACGAGCCAGGGTCCGATAGGCCCGAAGGTGTCGGCACTCTTGCCCTTTACCCACTGTCCCGTGCCCTCCAGTTGGAAGGCGCGCTCTGAGACGTCGTTGACGACGCAATACCCAGCAACATACGAGAGCGCGTCCTTCTCCGACACATACTTCGCGTGCTTACCGATGACGACGCCCAGCTCTACTTCCCAGTCCGTTTTCTCCGAACCGCGCGGGATGACGACATCGTCGTTCGGTCCGACGATGCACGACGTCGCCTTCATGAAAACGACGGGCTCATTTGGCACGGCCATTCCCGACTCCGCTGCATGGTCGGAATAGTTGAGCCCGATGCCGATCAACTTGCCGACGCCCGCGACGCACGCACCGATGCGCGGCTCGCCGGTCACGAGAGGCAAAGCCAGCGGATCAAGTTCCGCTATTTCATCCAGCAATCCGGATCGCAGGGTAGCGCCGGAGATTTCTGGGATGAGGTCGGAAAGATCGCGGAGTGTGCCATCGGGGGCCAGCATCGCCGGCTTCTCCCTGCCAGCAGGACCAAGACGAAGAATCTTCATGTATCTCCTGAGTGCGTACGTTAAATCGTCCAGCCACCATCGATCAAAAAGGCCTGGCCGGTGGTGAATGAGGACTCGTCGGATGCGAGATAAAGTGCGAGGTTGGCAATTTCTTCGGGCGTGCCCAACCGGCCCATTGCCTGCCGCGCAAGAAAGGCGGTGCGCGCCGCCTCCGCATCGCCCTGTGCCGCGATACGATCAGAGAGAGAAGGCGTATCGATGGTTCCGGGGCAGATCGCGTTGCAGCGGATTCCCTTGGCAACCACGTCGGCAGCGATGGCTTTCGTCATTCCGAGGACGGCTGCCTTCGTCGTCCCGTAGACAAAGCGGTTTGGCGCGCCTTTGAGGCTTGATGCGGCCGACGACATGTTGACGATGCTCCCTTTGCCCGCGGCAATCATGCCGGGGAGAACGGCGCGGCAGGTTCGGTACATCGACTTTACGTTGAGGTCGAACGAGAAATCCCAATCCTGATCGGAGCAGGCGAAGATGTCGCCCTGGTGCACATAACCAGCGCAGTTGAAGAGCACATCGATGGCTCCAATGTCGGCGACGAGAGCATCTACCTCCGCGGTGTCTCGGACGTCCAGCACTCGTGTCTTCAGGGAGGGACATTCCGCTCGAAGCGTCGCGAGCGTTGCTGGATTGATGTCTGTGGCCCAGACCGTCGCGCCCTCCGCGGCAAAGCGCAGCGCTGAGGCACGTCCGATGCCCTGTCCGGCGGCGGTGATCAGTGCGACCTTTGCGGCCAACCGTGCGCCCATTGCCTGCTTCCCTTTTGAAACCGCTCAGAGTGATTGCGATGCTCGTCAAGATTCTACATTCACGCGTTGGTCGTGGAGTTTGTTTGGCAGGCGGGAATATTTACTGTGAGTGAGGCAATCTTGCACGGTGCGGACGTAAAATTCTTGGTGGCGCCGGGTGCCCTCAATTCATGCGCTCTTCAACACCCATTCACCGCTCATCTGCAGATATGTTCTTCGAGGACTCTTTCCATGTCGACCTACGCAATTCCTGAGATTCAAGCGCCCAAAAGAGTGGCGGCCAACGAGGTTCTGCTGGTTGCCAACGGAGACTTGCGCCAATCGGCCAATGAAGTCTGCTGGCCCGCCCAATCCAATCTCGAAGACATGCTCAAAGCCGCATTCGCGGAAGAGGGCATGGCGCTTCGCCGCGCCCACGCTTACGATCCTGAGCGCAAGCATGGGTTCATCAGCAGTCAGCGTATGGGGATGGATGTCTTCACGCACATCGATCCCGAGGCACCGCTGGTGGTGGCCGAAGCCGTGTGGCAATACAGCAGCCATCTGCTTGCTGGCCTTATTGCGCATCGCGGGCCCATCCTCACGGTGGCCAACTGGTCGGGGCAATGGCCCGGCCTGGTCGGGATGCTCAATCTCAATGGCAGCCTGCGCAAAGCGGGCGTGCGCTTCAGCACCATCTGGAGCAAGGACTTCAAAGATCCGTTCTTCAAGCAGGCGCTGCACGCGTGGATTCATTCGAAGCGCATCAAGCACGATGGGTCGCATGTGCGGGACTTCGCCGCTTCACAAGTCCCGACTGCCGAGGCCGAGTTGGGCGCGTCGCTTGCCAATCAGATCAGGCAGAACAAGGCCATCCTGGGCGTTTTCGATGAGGGCTGCATGGGCATGATGAACGCCATCATCGACGACAACCTGCTCAATCCCGCGGGTATCTATAAGGAGCGCTTCAGTCAATCGGCACTCTACGCAGCGATGCTCGACGTCACCGATGCTGAAGCGCAGAAAGTCCGTGACTGGCTCGACGCCAAGGGCGTTACCTTCCGTACAGGCAAGAATGAGGCGACGGAACTGACCGATGCCCAGATTCTGGCGCAATGCAAAATGTACATCGCCGCGCTGCGCATCGCCGACACGTTTGGCTGCGACGCTGTTGGGATCCAGTACCAGCAGGGCCTGAAAGATCTCGTGCCTGCTTCGGACCTGGTGGAAGGCCTGTTCAACAACGTCGACCGTCCGCCTGCCTTCAGCATCGACGGGCGCGAGCTCTTCGCCGGCAAGGCGCTGCCGCACTTCAATGAAGTGGACGAATGCGCAGGAGTCGATGTGCTGGTCACCAATCGCGTATGGACCGCGATGGGCTTCGACCCTGCCACCACGCTGCATGACGTTCGCTGGGGAGAGCACTACAAGGGCGAAGGCATCGATGAGTTTGTGTGGCTCTTCCAGATCTCGGGCGCGGTTCCAGCGTCGCATCTCATCGGCGGCTATTCCGGCGCCATCAGCGAGCGCCAGCCAGCGATGTATTTTCGTCTTGGCGGCGGGACATTGAAAGGAATCTGCAAACCCGGTGAAGTTGTCTGGAGCCGCGTTTACACCGAGGATGGCAAGTTGCAGGTGGACATGGGCCGCGGCACGGCAATCGAACTGCCCGCTGCAGAGACCGAGCGCCGCTGGCGCGAAGTCACCTATCAGTGGCCGATCATGCACGTAGTGGTGCACGGAGTCGACCAGAACCGCTTCATGGCGCGGCACCCTTCGAACCACGTCAACATTGCGTATGCGCCGAGCGCGGAAGCAGCCGATCGCGCGCTCGCCGTCAAAGCGACGATGCTCAGCAAACTCGGACTGGCCGTGCATCTTTGCGGCGTGTAGTGTCAACTCTGCGTGCGGGCAGCCAACTCGGCGGCAACCTGCAGTCGATAGGCCTCGGCGTCCCAGTTCATCAGCAACGCTACGGCGCTGGGTTGCAGATAGGCGATCTGTGCGGCGCGCGTTGTCCGTTGCACAACGTTGCCCAGGCAGCGCAGCATCTCCGCGCAGGCCGGGCTAGAATCCGCGCGGACAAAAGCGCCGAGTCCGCCGACGATGAATGCTTTGGCCGCAATTCCGTGCAGTTTTTCGTACTGTATGAGCGCTTCTGGGACCGCCCTTTGATTTTCCGCGGCCGCTACGCTTGGGCCCAGGTAGACGCAATGATCGGGATAGAGCGTGCCGCCGGCGGCAATGCGCATCGCGTCCTCGTCGAAGGCCATCTGCCGTGCGGAGCCCGGGACCGGCATCCACCCTGGTAACGCATTCTCGGCGGTCGATTCATCTGGATCTAGCGCGCTCGGGCGCAAGGGGCCGTCCAGCCGGTGTTCGATCTCGCGTAGGCGGTTCATCAATTGGCCTGGATCGTCGGCGCCGACAACGAGCCCATGATTCTCCAGCAGCAGCACGTCGACCTGAAGACCCGCGATGGCGCGCTCGATCTCTTCAGCCAGCGTGCGTCCCGGATGAATGTACGGCATCCTGAAAAGCTTCAGACCCTCAAGCCTGCGGCTCAACTCCGCGGCGCAGTTGTCCTGAATCAACCAGCTTATGGTGCGCACCGAATGCGTGTGCGCCACATAGCGGTGCGGTAGCGCGAGATGCATCGCCGTCTCCACGGAGGCTCGCACCATGTTTCCGTCGGGATCCTGCGCGGTAAGGGCGTCCTCGACACCGGCCCTCCAGCTTTCGAGGAGTGTCCAGGGGAGAAGAACGAAAATGTTGGATTGCAATGCATCGCGGAGGCGCGTGCCTGAGGCCTTGATCCAGAGGCCCGCGTCCGTTTTCACGGAGGTGTTACCGCCGCCTGCCTGAACCTGCATTGCATCGGTGCCCAGTTCCGCGGAAATGTCTTTCAGACTCGCAAGTTCGTCCATGGCTTCTGAATCTCCGCAGCGGGTCTGAGATCTGACAATGATGAAAAACGGGAAGGAGGCCTGCCTGCAAGGAGTTTTACTGGTGGCGGAGGGCAGGATCGAACTGCCGACCTACGGGTTATGAATCCGTCGCTCTAACCATCTGAGCTACTCCGCCAAAATTTGGTGGGCAGACGGATATACCGTCTGCCCAGGACGGGGCGCAGGGCGGTGCGCCCGCACATCCCTAGGTTGATGATACGGGGGTGTGCAGGTCAGGTCAATTGCCAGAGGACTGCCTCGAACGTGTTATGGAAGCGGCTGAACCCTGCGCGCGGCTGCGATAAACTCGGCTGCATGAGCGCATTGCACATTGTCGGCGTGATTCCGGCGCGTTTGAACTCCACGCGGCTGCCGCGCAAGGTGCTGCGCGCGATCGCCGGGCGGCCCATGGTGGAGTGGGTCTGGCGCGCGGCGGTCGCGAGCGGACTGATGCATACGGTTGTTGTGGCGACGGATTCAGAGGAAGTGGCACGTCTCTGCGCAGGGAAGGGGATTCCCGTTGCGATGACCAGCCCCGACTGCCCCAGCGGCACCGACCGCGTGCAGCAGGTGGCGAACTCGATCGATGCCGATGTGTTTGTGAACATCCAGGGCGATGAGCCCACGCTGACGCCCGATTTTTTCGCGCCGCTGATTCAACTTTTCGACCGCCCTGAAGTGGAGGTGGGCACACTGGCGGTGCGCTGTGCTCCTGAGGATATTGGCAATCCCAACGCGGTGAAGGTGGTGACTGCGCTCGATGGCCGCGCGCTCTATTTTTCGAGGTCGACGATTCCCTTCGATCGCGATGCAGCCGGGTTTGCCGGCTATCGCAAGCATCTGGGCACCTATGCGTATCGCAAGGCCGCGCTGGCAAAATTTGCTGCGTTGCCTCCATCGCCGCTCGAACTGGCAGAGCGGCTTGAGCAGCTTCGCTTGCTTGAGAACGGGATTGCGCTGTATGTGGCTGAAGCGCCGCGCGACACGATTGGCGTGGACACGGAGGCCGACCTGGCGCGGGCAGAGGCGATGCTACGAACAAGGGATCTTCGTGTGGCGGGGTCTTGAGGAGTTTTGAAAATACAACCGCAGATCCTTCGACTCACCACCCCCAAGCTGAAGTACGCTTGGGGCCCCGTTCGCTCAGGATGACAGCTTGCTTTGTAGTGAATCTCTTGCGACAAAGCGTGAGGAGTCGCGAGAAAATCCGAATTGCTCGCAAGAACCGGATAGTGCGAATCCTGCCAATCGGCGAAGATTCATTGCATGAGATTCCAACTGCAGTTCACGGGTGTTGAGCCAACGATGCCGATGGGGATGCGATCTTCGGTCGATCCAGATGAGGCGTGGCAGCGCGTCCTCCGTCGCGATGCAAGCGCTGACTTCTTTTACGGCGTGACGACAACGGGCGTCTTCTGCAGGCCAAACTGCTCGAGCCGGCGGCCGTTGCGCGAAAATGTCCGCTTCTTTGCGACGATGGAAGCAGCGCGCCGCGCGGGCCTTCGCCCCTGCCTCAAATGCAAGCCCGAAAGCGGTGCAGCAGAGCCGCTCCAAAAAATGCGCGCGCATCTTGAGGCGCATTTTGATCGCGCCGTTCCGCTCAAGGAACTGGGGCGCATCGCCGGCGTGAGCCTCTTTACGGCGCAGCGGCTCTTCAAACAGGAGATGGGCGTGAGCCCGCTTGAGTACCAGCGCGGGCTGCGCGCCACGCGTCTTCGCTCGAGCCTTAAACAAGGGGGCACAGTGACCGATGCGGTCTACGAAGCGGGATTCGGGTCGTCGAGCCGTGTTTATGAAGGAGCGAATCTGGGTATGACGCCGGGAAAATTTGCAGAAGGCGGCAAGGGCGAGAAGATCGGGTTCACCTCCTTGCAAACCCCGTTTGGCTGGATGGTGGTTGGCGCGACCGATCGCGGGCTCTGCTGGCTGGCGTTGGCCGGCAACAAGGCTGAGGCCGAGGCGAGCCTGCGCGACGAGTTTCCGTTGGCTGAGTTGAAGCGCGACGCTTCATTGTCAGAATTAGTCAGCGCGGCTCTGGCCAGCGTCCGCGAAGGCGACGATCTTGCGCAGAGCCGCAGCCAGGTAGACGCGCTCGACCTGCGCGGAACCGTCTTTCAGCTTCGCGTGTGGCAGGCGCTCAGAAACATTCCGCGCGGGGAGACGCGTACCTATAGTCAACTCGCGAGCGAGATGGGGATTCCGAAATCGACGCGCGCGGTCGCCAGGGCATGCGCCGTGAATCGCGTTGCCCTGGTTGTTCCTTGCCATCGCGTGATTGGGGTAAGCGGAGCGCTCACGGGCTACCGTTGGGGGGTAGACCGCAAGCGCCAACTGCTCGAAGCAGAAAAGAGCTGAGGACGATTAGAGGCGGGCGCCGCCGGAGGCCTTGATGAACTGCCCGGTGACCCAATAGGCGTCGTCGGAGGCGAGGAAGGCCGCAATCGAAGCGATGTCCTCCGGCTGGCCAATGCGGCCAAGGGGAGTTTCGGCTTCATTCTTTTTCTGAAAGTCGCTGCCGATGAAGCCGGCCGCATGCACTCCCTCGGTCTCGACCATGCCGGGATTCAGCGAATTGACGCGAATCTCGCGCGGACCCAGTTCGCCGGCGAGAGCTACGGTGATGGAGTCGACCGCACCCTTGGTGGCGCTGTAGACCGAAGCAGTCGGAACGCCGGATGCCGCGACGGAACCAATGTTGATCACGCTGCCGCCTTTGGGATCGAAGTGCTGCAAAGCCGCCTGCGTGGTGAGCAACAGACCGAGCACGTTCAGATTGAACTGCTTGTGGAAGTGGTCAGGGTTGACGGCCTCAATCGGACTGAATTCGTAAACGCCTGCATTGTTCACAAGAATGCTGATGGGGCCGAGTTCCTTCACCGTCCTGGCGATCAATGGGCCGATCGAGTCGGGATTGGAAAGGTCCGCCTGGATGGCAACGGCCTTGCCGCCGGCGGCCTTGATCTCAGCAACCACTTTCTCTGCGCCCTGCTTTGAACCTGAATAGTTGACGGCAACGGCGGCGCCACGCGTCGCCAACTCGCGGGCGATGGCTGCGCCAATACCCTTGGATGCACCTGTTACCAGCGCCACTTTTCCCTGAAGGCTGCTCATAGTCTGCTCCTTGATCTGGAATGTCGTTGATTCGACATTTCGACAACTATCGAATTGATTAGGGAGCCTCGAAAAGGATTCAGGGCAATTGCGGAAATTAATCTTTGAATCAAACTGGCTGCTTTTTTTATCGGCCGTTGCCCGATTCGAGCGCGGTGAGGCCGGCGCCCAGGCTTTCCAACACTCCGGGGCGAAGGGTAAGAAAGTGAAACTTCCCCTCGCGGCGCACATCGATGAGTCCCGCAGTCTCCAATTCCTTGATGTGGTGCGACAGGGTTGCCGCGGAGATCGGCAGTGCCGCGCGAGCCTGCGCGCAGCCGAGAGGACAGCCGGCTGTCGCGATTTTTTCGAGAAGCTCGAAGCGGCGCGGGTCGGCCAGCGCCTTGAGAATCGCGGTTCGGCGCGCTCGGGTGAGACGGACCGCCTTCTTTGCGGGCTCTGAAACGACGGCACTCGTGCTGATGGCAACCATTGAATTCTTTCTTTCCGTGAAGCGTCCTTCGGTAGTTTAGACCCGATCAGGCATCGCCTGGATTCACTGCCTCATGTCCAGTCACAGCTTGTCGGCCACCGCCAGGAGCGTTTGGAATTGGAGCGCGTTGGGATCCTTATCGACGACCGAAGTTCGAATTGCATTGAATCCCGCGTCCTTCAAAATCCCTTCGAGTTCCGACTCGCCAAAGCCGAGCCACTCATCGGCGTAGAGGTCGCGTGCCTCCTCGTAGCGATGTTTCAGCAGATCGAGGATGACAATGCGTCCGCCGGGGACCAAGATGCGATGCGCCTCGGCCACAGCGCGGCCCGGGTGCAGCGCGTGATGCAAGGATTGGGAAAAGAAAACCAACTCCACCGATGCATCGTCAATCGGCACTTCCTCCATATCGCCGAGACGGTATTCGAGATTCTGCACGCCATGATGCAGCGCCTGTTCGCGGCCTACGTCGATCATGCGCGCTGACGTATCAACGGCGATGACTTTCTTCGCGCCCTGCGCCAGCAGCATCGAGAAGGCGCCTTCGCCCGCGCCCAGGTCAGCGATGGTCATGGGCGGCATCAAGCGCAGCAGGGCCTCGGCGACGCTCTTCCACGACTTGCCGGGTACGTAGTCCTTGCCCAACCGCCCCGCGACCGAATCAAAAAAGCTGCGCATCTTGTCCTGGCGCTTCTTGAGCACGGAACGCATAGCGGCCTTATCGGCCTTGGCTTCAGAGATCTCCTTCGAGGCCTGGTTCAGCAAATCAGGGAGGATCGGGTCGGCTTCCAGCAGCCGGTAGAGATTGTTTTTGCCGGTGCGACGATCCTCCACCAGGCCCGCCTGCTTGAGCTGCGACAGGTGCGTCGAGATGGTGCTTTGCCCCATGACCAGGATCTCTTGCAGTTCAGCGACAGAAAGCTCCTCACTGCGCAGCAGCAAAAGGATCCGTAGCCGATTGGGATCGGCCACGACGCGGAGGATTTTCACAATTGACGCCATAGGCTGTTCTCTGGTACATATCAACATATCACGATGTGACGATGAGATTGTCCATCTGAACAGAATTTGAGGAGGATGTGCATGGCAAGCTCGACATTGGAAGCGGCGGAACTGGCCTACAAAGTAGCGGACATGAGTTTGGCGGACTGGGGCCGCAAGGAGATCGCGATTGCCGAGCATGAGATGCCGGGCCTGGTTTCTATCCGCAACAAGCACGCGGCGAGCAAGCCGCTGGCCGGCGTTCGGGTCACCGGTTCGCTGCACATGACCATCCAGACTGCCGTGCTGATCGAGACGCTGGTCTCGCTCGGCGCTGATGTTCGCTGGGCGAGCTGCAACATTTTCTCGACGCAGGATCATGCCGCTGCGGCAATCGCGGCCATGGGCGTTCCGGTCTTTGCATGGAAGGGCGAGTCGCTCGAAGAGTACTGGTGGTGCACGTACCAGGCGCTGAATCACAAGGGCGGCACGGGTCCGCAGTTGGTGGTGGACGATGGCGGCGATGTGACGCTGCTCATCCACAAGGGCTATGAGCTCGAAGAGGGCGATGGCTGGGTCAACACCCCGTCAGGCAATCATGAAGAGCAGGTGATCAAGGACCTGCTGAAGAAGGTTCATGCCGAGGATCCGCAGCACTGGCACAAGGTTGCTAAAGAATGGCGCGGCGTCTCAGAAGAAACCACGACGGGCGTGCATCGCCTCTACAAGATGATGGAGCAGGGCAAGCTTCTCGTTCCGGCCATCAACGTCAATGACTCGGTGACCAAGTCGAAGTTCGACAATCTCTACGGCTGCCGCGAGTCGCTGGCCGACGGCATCAAGCGCGCGACCGATGTGATGGTCGCGGGTAAAGTGGCCGTGATCTGCGGCTACGGCGATGTGGGCAAGGGCTGCGCGCACTCCCTGCGCGGCATGGGCGCGCGCTGCATCGTCACCGAGATCGACCCCATCAACGCATTGCAGGCCGCGATGGAAGGATTCGAAGTTACGACGACTGAGGACACCCTGGGGCGCGGCGATATCTACGTGACCACGACGGGCAACGTAGACATCATCACCCTGGAACACATGAAGAAGATGAAGGACCAGGCGATCGTGTGCAACATTGGCCACTTCGACAATGAGATTCAGATGGACCGTCTCAATTCCGAAAAGGGTGTCGAGAAGCTAAACATCAAGCCGCAGGTGGATTTTTATACCTTCCCTGATGGCCACGGCATCTTCGTCCTGGCGGAAGGGCGCCTCGTCAATCTTGGCTGCGCCACCGGGCACCCGAGCTTCGTGATGAGCAACAGCTTTGCCAACCAGACGCTGGCGCAGCTCGATCTCTGGGCCAACAAAGACACCTACAAAGTGGGAGTCTATGTGCTGCCGAAGAAGCTGGACGAAGAGGTAGCCAGGCTCCATCTGGAAAAGATCGGCGTGAAGCTCACCAAGCTCTCAGAGAAGCAGGCCGAGTATCTGGGCGTGCCGGTGGAAGGGCCATACAAGGCGGAAAACTACCGGTACTAGTCTCTAGGGGTTAGTCGTTAGTTGTTAGTGATCAGTGCCCCTGGGCCTTTTGCATTCGCCGGAATGCAAAATGAAGTGGAAGTGCAGGAAATAAGAGCCTCGGCCGTTGCCGGGGCTCTTATTTTTCAGGATGCAACGCACGGAGGCGGGCTGTTATGGTGGTGTTCCGCGAGGCGGAACGAGTCGATGCGGAGAAGAGGGAAGTCATGTTGGAGTTCTGGATTCACGTCTCGCCTCTGGGCACATTTCTGGCCACGCTTGCCTGGTTCATTCTGGGCCTTCCAGCGATGCTTGCAGCCTTCTATCAAACGTGGAAAGCGCGGCAAGAGGCGAAGGAGTTGCGCGAAGGCACGCTGCACAGCATGAATTGCCTGGAATTCCTGTCCCCGGATGGCACTTGCGTCAATCTGGTCCCGCTGGAGTCGTTGCACTCTCTGCCCAAGCCTGGCGACGTCGTGTTGCTGCCCGGCCATGGTGTGAGCGAGGTCGGCGAGTTTGTCTCGGGCGCCTATTTGGTGGAGCGGATCGAACATATCTACACGCCTGTGCAGAACAAAAGCAGCCGCCCCCACCAGGCGCGATTGACCAAGGCGGTGGCGCAGGTGACGTCGCTCAATCCAACCATGGCCGAAGGGGTGTGAGGGCACAGTCTTGCTCTGTCTGCGGTTGATGAGCTGCCGATTTAAGCCCACAGGCGGCTATGGATCAGCCGGGTTTGCTCGGCCTTCAACGCCTTGTACGAACGCTCCACATATTCATCGAACTCCGGTGGCCATCCAATCGTCGAGCGCCGCTCTGAGTAATCACCCTCGGCCCACTTGGCGAGGACGGCTTTGTACCCCACAACGTGGGTCACAAAATCGAGCAGACAGCGTGGCATCTGTTCCTCAATCACCAGGTAGGCCTTTTCAATGATGATTTTTTCGCGCGTGTCGTTCAGCGGCATGAAGATCGTCGTCACCCAGAGCATCCAGTCCTTGAGCTCTTCGTCGGTAATGGGATCGCTCTGGGTCTTGCCCTGCTTGAGCAGCAGAGAACGGTAGGCAATGCTTCCTGCCTGCGAAGCCACGTAGAGCGGCCCATAGAACTCGTTGAGCCGCTTGTTCACCAGATCCAGTTCATCTTTGCGGCGTGCCAGAACCCGCGCGCTTAGAAAGGTAGCCAGATAACCGACGAAGGCGAGAACAATGGTGAGAATCGCGGCATTTTGCAGCAGGCTGAGGTTGGGAAAAGCGTTCAAATCCATTCCAAACGGCCTCGCCGCAAGACAATACGCCGGAAATCCTCCGCCTTCTGTGATGCCGGTCTCAGCTTCAGGATTGGTGGGGAGCGCATTTAAAACCTGCGCGGACGGTTCGATGAAGTGACCAGGCTTCGAGCAGTCCAAGCGCATAGCGCTCGTAGCATGTATGGCAGCGGACCGGATAACGGAGACCGAAGAGCGTGAACAGGTCGGCAACGTGAAGACGTGAAATTCTGACTCGTTTGGAGCCACACCAGCGGCAATTCATTTTTTCCCTCGTTCCTTCGTTCCCCTGCAAGCTTGCCTGCCAGGTGGTGGCGCAGGCGGGCCTCACTCGGGAGAGATTGGCAGAACGGGGAGCGGAGAAGATTGCAACGACGCTGGCGTCAGGTTCAAAGCGGTGACTGCCGCGGATTCACTTCCGAATTGCCGTCTTTCCCAAATTGGGAATCCGAGCCGACTCATCTCGAAAGTGGAATCTTGAATGTCGAATCAATGTAGAACAGCTTGCTCTTTGCGTCAATGACGAGGGACAACCTTGATTTCAAAAATCGAAGGCCATAGTTTTCCGGTTACAAACAGGCGGTCATGCTGGGAATCCCAGGCGATTCCGTTCAACACTGCTTCGCGATCGGTTACGCGGCCGGCGGGCAGGAGCCCGGTCAGATCGATCCAGCCGAGAACTTTGCCGGAAAGCGGATCGATGCGCGCAATTCTGTCGGAATGCCAGATGTTGGCGTAGACCTGCCCGTGGATGAATTCAAGCTCGTTGAGCTGGTCGATGGCTCGGCGATGGTCGCGGACTGTAATGTGGCGGACTTCGCGCAGGGTCGACGGGTCGAGGAAGCGAAGCGTTGCCGAGCCGTCTGAAAGAATCAGGTTTTTGGCGTCGGCTGTCAGTCCCCAACCTTCGCCCGGAACCGGAACGGTGCGGAGGAGGCGGAAAGTCGTCCGATCATAGATGAGCGCCACGTGACTTTGCCAGGTGAGCTGCACGAGCGTGTTGCCCCAGGCTGCGAGTCCTTCGGCGAAGTATTGGCTGGGCACTTCGTGGAGTTCGAGGATGCGGCCAGTGTCCAGATCTTCTTCGCGCAGGGAGGAGCGGCCTTGGATGCCGGTGCTTTCGTAGAGGTGTCCATCGAGATAGAGAAGGCCTTGCGTGTACGCTTGCTGATCGTGTGGGTAGGTGTGAATGACCTGATAACTGTCGATCTGTTGCGTGCAACCGGTGGCCGCCGCGAGCAGAATGACAGTGACAAAAAATGGTTGAAAGCGGATTCGGCGCATGAAGGGAGAACTAGTTGACGTCATTTGCCGTGAAGACTTCGACCGGCGGATTGGAGGTCAGCTGGGTGTCGACAATCAGCACAGTGCGCACTTCGCCGCCGGTCAGCGCGAGCGGGGTCGAGGTGTATTTCGGCGTCAAGACACCGGTTGGGGTAATCACCATGGTCACGGTCTGGGAGGTAAAGCTGATATAGCCGGCAGTAGCGCCGACGGGCAAGGCGGTGACCAGCGGAATCGTATTCGCGATGGTTGTTCCCGAGGGAACCATGTAGATATCGACTGCGCCGGTTTTGGGCGCCTGGTTGAGAAAGCGAAAGGCGGAGTGGCCGCTGGCTGCCGCTACCTGCTGGTCTTCGAGAACGGTGACTTCATAGCTGGTTGGCGCTGCGCCGTTGTCGGTGAGGAAGACCGAGTGCTGGCGGCCGGCAAGCAGTGTGCCGTTGGTGGTGACAAGGGTGGCGCCGCCGGTGGCGGCTGTCACGTTGATGATGGCATCGTTGGAGGCGGGGAGCGTGCCATAGGGCGTGATGGTGCCCTGGCCGATGTTTCCAGCGAGCAGAGTGCCCTCGACTTCGACGTTGACGGCGGGCGCGATGTAGGAGGCGTCGATGACGCGGACCAGGCTTGGCTGGGTGTAGGAGGCTACGTTTTCGCAGGCGGTAAGGGCGAAGGAGAGGCCGAGAGCAGCGAGGGCCGCAACGATCAGGAGGGCCGCGTTTAGCCGGCGCTGTCCAGCCGCACGGCGTATCCGAGTTGCGATTCCAGCGGGCATTTTCAAGTGTGGGCCGGGCCTTCAACTCATATTACTAGAACCGGTCTGAGAAACCGTCTGCATCCACTCCTCGCGAGGATTTGGCTTACTTCGGTATCGAGAGTCCGCCATGAAAGCGGCCAAAGGCGCGTGCCATCATCACCGACATGACGGTCATGCCCGCGCCGACGACCACAACGTGGAGGTGGTTCTGCAGGCTGAAGGCGCCCACGCAGCAGATGAGCAGCCAGGCGATAGCGAGATTCAGCATTCCCCAGAGGACGTTGACCGTGGAGGAGGACAGGCCTTCTCCCGGCGGCTTGGCGAAGGGGGATTGAAACGCGCGGCCCGAGATTCCATTGATGAGGTGAGGCAGGCAATTGGCGAGGAAAGCACCGCCGAAGAAGTAGGATACGTAGTCGTACCAGGGCATATTTTCCTTTCTTGATCGTCCCGGGAATCGAGCCGGCTAGCTGGCTCCCAAATAGATGAAGCGGGCGAGAAAGAGGATGGCGAGAATGTAGAGCAGCCAGTCTTTGCGGCTGTAGTGGCCGGTAGCGAGATGAAGGACCGCCCAACTGATGATGCCGAAGCCGAGACCGTTGGCGATGGAGTAGGTGAGCGGGATCAGGATCAGTGTCAGGAAAGAAGGTACGGCGACCAAGGGATCGGTCCAGCGAATCTCGGTGATTGTGGCAAGCATGAGTGAGCCAACGAGAATAAGCGCGGGTGCGGTGGCCGCGGGTGGAACGATGCCGACGAAGGGGGCGGCGCCGATGGCTCCAAGAAACAACAGGCCGGTGACGATGGCGGTAATGCCGGAGCGGCCGCCGGCAGCGACGCCGGCCGTTGATTCGACGTAGCTGGTGACGGTTGAGGTGCCAATCATGGAACCGAAGACCGTTGCTGTCGCGTCGGCGAGAAGAATGCTGTTGAGGCGCGGAATGCTGTGGTCGTGGGAGATGAGGCCGGCGCGCTTGGTGACGGCGACCAGGGTTCCGAGATTGTCAAAGAGATCGACAAAGAAGAAGACGAAGACGATTTCGAGCAGGCCCTTGTTGAGCGCGCCTATGATGTCGAGCTTGAAGGTGGTGGCGGCCAGAGCCTGAAATCCGCCCGACGCGGGAGCCCAACGGACAACGTCTTTGGCCCACGGAAGACCGGAGGCCATCAGAATCCAGGCGAGACCTGTAGTGCAGAGGACGCCAAGTAAGATCGAGCCTTTGACCTTGCGCACTTCGAGCGCGACCATCAAAATGAGCCCGAACAGAGCAAGGGCCGGCGTGGGATTGCGGATGTTGCCCAGGCTCACGAAGGTTGCGGGATCGGCGACCACCAGGCCGGCTTTGGTAAATCCGATAAAAGCGATGAAGAGGCCGATGCCGCTGGCGACTGCGGCGTAGAGCTCATGCGGAATGGAGCGGAGAATCATCTGGCGGATGCCGGCTCCGGTGAGGGCGAGAAAAATAACGCCGGAGAGAAACACTGCGCCCAGAGCGGTCTGCCAGGGGATGTGCATCTTGAGGCAGACGGTGTAGGTGAAGTAGGCATTGAGACCCATGCCGGGGGCCAGCGCGATGGGATAGCGGGCGACGATGCCCATGAGGATGGAGCCGAAGGCGGCGGAGAGACAGGTGGCCGCGGTGACGGCGGCAAGGGGCATCCCGGTGGCGGAAAGAATCGCCGGGTTCACCAGGACGATGTAGGCCATGGTCAAAAAGGTGGTGACGCCGGCCAGAATCTCGGTACGCCAGTTGGTGCCCAGGCGCGTGAATTCAAAGTAAGCTTCAAGGCGTTTGAGCATGAATTCTCTTAGAAGAGCACATACGCGGCGCAACGCAAAGAGATTTATGCGGGGCGCGGATCTCCGGTGCGTCGATCGAAGAGGGGAAGCATGACCAATTCGAATCATCACCAATTCATGCGCGGGTTCTATCCTGTCTGGGCATGCGGGAACCCGTGCATGTGGGAAGGGACCTGCGGGCGAGGAGGTTTTTCATGCCGACGATTACGACCAAAGACGGAACGGAGATGTATTACAAGGACTGGGGCACGGGGCAGCCGGTTGTCTTCAGTCATGGGTGGCCGCTGAGTGCGGACGCGTTCGAGGATCAGATGTTTTTTCTGTCGTCGCATGGGTATCGGACCATCGCGCACGACCGGCGCGGGCACGGGCGATCGGGTCAGCCGTGGAACGGGAACGACATGGACACTTACGCCGATGATCTGGCCGAACTGACTGAGAAGCTTGATCTGAAGGACGCGGTGCACGTGGGCCACTCAACCGGCGGCGGCGAGGTGGCGCGTTATATCGGCCGGCATGGATCGAAGCGCGTGGCCAAGGCGGTGCTGATTGGGGCGGTGCCGCCGATCATGCTCAAGACGGCTGCAAATCCCGGGGGACTGCCGATGTCGGTGTTCGATGGGATTCGGGCCGGGGTGCAGACCGACCGGTCCCAGTTTTTCAAGGATCTGAGTGAACCGTTTTACGGGGCGAATCGGCCGGGGTCGAAGGTTTCGCAGGGGTTGAAGGACTCGTTCTGGCTGCAGGGCATGCTGGCGGATTTCCGGCCGGCGTATCGACTGCATCAAGGCGTTTTCAGAGACGGACTTCACCGAGGATCTGAAGAAGATCGACGTGCCGACGCTGGTCATTCATGGCGACGACGATCAGATTGTGCCGATTGATGACGCGGGGCGGTTGTCGGCGAAGTTGGTGAAGGGCGCGGTGCTGAAGGTTTATGCGGGCGCGCCACATGGGCTTTGCTCGACGATGAAGGACAAGGTGAACGCGGATTTGCTGGAGTTTATTCAGGGGTGAACGTGGAATCCCCGGTCTCAGAATCGAGACCGGGG
>CAWBSV010000052.1:0-18741 GCA_963791505.1 uncultured Acidobacteriaceae bacterium | reverse complement strand
CCCTCAGGCATGGGCAAGCCGACGACGACGATCTTGTCGCTGGCGGTGGCGGCCATGCCCACGGCGTACTCCTCGTTGCCCACCTTGAGAACCGGCTCATCGCTGCGCTGCGCGGCGGGAATGAGATTGGCGAAGAGCGACCCATGCAGGGGAATGCTGGAAGGATGTTCGCCTTGAGTCGAATTCACGGGCAGCCAGGAGATGAGGCTGAGGGGGCTGTTGTCAGGCGGGGATTGAAAGCTGGCCAGCACTTTCAAGTCTTTGCTGAAGATGACGACGAAGCCGCCGGCGAGGGTGATGCGATGCGAGACCAACTGCTCCTGGAGCTGGGGTTGCGCAAGATTGGGCGCGCCCGAGGCGGCGATCGACTGCGCTTCGACGCGGGCGTTGTTGGTGACGTATTGCGCGAGCTCAAGAACAACGCGGATCGAGTCTTCGTGCAGTTCTGACGTATTGGGCGAGAACCAGCGGTCGATGGATCTGTTGAGCAGAAAGAAGCTGAACAGGAACATGAAGACTGCCGGCGTGAGGGCAATGATGACGGCGCCGAGGACCATGCGGGTCCTGAGGCGGGAGCCGAGAGCGCTGCTGCTTTGGCCGGCGTAGATGCGCAGGATGTTCCTGAGCAGGAGCATCGACAGGACCATCAGCAGAAGAAAGACCAGAACGGTGATCGCGGTGAAGAGGAGTGTTTCGCCGGAGGTATCAGGATTGAGAAAGGCGAGGCGGGAGGTGTTGAACCATTGCAGTCCGCCCAGCACCGCGAAGACGATTATCACTCCGCCGAGCAGCAGGGTGGTCGATCGACGCCGTGGGTCGCCGAGGAAGGACATGGGGCGATTATAGAACCGGGTGTCATGGGCGGTCGGCGTCGGGTCGCCGAAAAGCAATGCCTTGCTCGGTTACAGGCCGCGCATCGGGGGGTTCGTGGTATCCCACCCATCCACGATGAAGCCGTGGATGGATGGGGCACCCCAGATTCTTTGACTCATCGTCGGAGGGCAGTGCATTTTGTGGTGGTGCGTAGTTAGATTTGCGAGCATGCAAGGGGGCTGAGGGTCAGGTTGGTGATGTTGGTAACGAGCTGATCGGAGGCGTAGCGGGGGCTTGTGGACAGCTTCTTCCAATCGGCATCGGCGCGGAATTTATCCCAGCAGGCTTTCGAGTTCGGCGGTGTCGGCAAAGCTGAGCATGTAGGTGAGGCTCGGCGCGTGCGAGCCGATGAGGCCATCGCCGAAGAAGACGGGATGGAAGCCGGATTTGAGGAAGATGTCGAACTCGCCGGAGTGGAACATTTCGACCTTGCGGACGTGGTCGCCTTCGCTGGGGCTCTCGTAGGTGCGGAGCTGGAAGATGCGTTTGCCTTTGGTGGCGGCGGAGGCGGGGGGCGTGACTTTGGGCCATCCGGCAAAAGACTGGAGCAGCCAGCTCTCAATGCGCTGATAGGCAGGGGCGACGGCGGTTGCGCTCCAATAAGGGTCGGCGGCTTTGAGGAAGGCTGTGTCGGCGGCGAGCTTGAGGTCGAGGGTGGCGAGGGTTTCGAGTTGCGATCCGGGAACGAGCAGATAGAAGGCAGGCGTTTCGGGACCGATCTCGATGCGGAAGGCGCCGATGGGGCCCAGGCCCAGGCGCGTGAGGGCGGGGATCAAGGCATCGGTGAAGTAGCTTTCGGTGAGCTTGGTTTGCGGGCCGGATTGAAGCTGGTAGCGGCGCAGGAGGTAGTGCTCGCGGAGGCTGGAGGCTTCGGCGGTTGCGCGGGTGCTGATGCTGAGGGCGGATGCGGCGAGAGAGGATGCGAGGAAGGAGCGGCGGTCCATGGGGCCTCCTGAGGAAGACTCATTTTATACGGGAGGCTTGTTGGTTGAGAGCTGAATGCGAGGAGCGAGATGCGCTGAGGTCGGGAGACCCTCAGTACAGCCGGCTGGGAAGCCGGCGCTACTGGTTCGGCGGCGCTGCTGTTTGGCGCTACTTCGCAGATAGAATCGCGCTATGCGAGGACGGTGGCGGCGGGGGTCCAGGGGCGTTGCTGGCTGTCGGCGACGCCGCGATAAGTGAGCGTGCCCATCCAGGTGTTGAGTCCTTCGGCGAGGCCGGCATCCTGCTTGAGGGCTTCGCGCGCGCCGTGATTGGCGAGGCGCATGAGGTAGGGAAAGGTCGAGTTGGTCAGGGCGAGTGTCGACGTGTGCGGCACCGCGCCGGGCATGTTGGTGACGCAGTAGTGCACGACACCATCGACGACATAGCTGGGATTGGAGTGCGAGGTGGGCCGCGCGGTTTCAACGCAGCCGCCCTGATCGATGGCGACGTCGACGATGACGGCGCCTCTTCTTCATCGCGGAGACCATGGCGCGGGTGACGATCTTGGGGGCGGTTGCGCCGGGAATGAGAACACCGCCGATGACGAGGTCGGCCTCGCGGGTGGCGTGGGCCACGTTGTAGCTGTTTGAAGCGAGGGTGTAGAGGCGTCCGCCGAAGATGTCTTCGAGCTCGCGCAGGCGGCTGAGGTTCATGTCGATGAGCGTGGTCTTGGCGCCGAAGCCAAGCGCGATTCTTGCAGCATTCGTGCCGACGATGCCGCCGCCGATGATGCAGACGTTCGCGGGGGGCACGCCGGGGACGCCGCCGAGAAGAATGCCGCGGCCGCCGCGTTCCTTTTCAAGATACGTTGCGCCGACCTGGACGCTCATGCGGCCGGCGACTTCGCTCATGGGGGTGAGCAGGGGGAGGGTTCCTGCGCGATCGCGCACGGTTTCATACGCGATGCCGATCACTTTGGATTCGAGAAGCTTGTCGGTGAGGCCGGGAAGCGGGGCGAGGTGAAGATAAGTGAAGAGGACGAGGCCTTCGCGAAAGTAGACGTATTCGCTTTCGATGGGCTCCTTGACCTTGACGACCATGTCGGCTTTGCCCCAGGCGTAGCCGGCGTCGCCCACAATCTCCGCGCCGGCATTCTGATATTCGGCGTCGTCGAAGCCGGAGAGAACGCCGGCCTGCGTTTCAACGAGAATTTTGTGACCGGCTTCAGTGAGGGACTTGACGCCCCCGGGCGTGATGCCGACGCGGGCTTCGTTGTCTTTGATCTCTCTGGGAACGCCAATGATCATCTTTGTTTCTCCTGTGTGCAAGTTTTGCCCACTCCCCTGTAATCGTAATTCCCCGCCATCCGGTGACAACTCACGGCACGGCATGTTCCCATAAAGCTCTTCTAGCACAGGAAGAGCCATCTTGAGCGAAAGCGGCCCATTACCTTGGGAGTTGCCAAGGGCCTGTTTCCTCTATTCAGGGGAGTTTGGGCGTGGTCCAATTGAAGGAAAGATTCTGCGTTTCGAACAAGCAGGGGCCCGCTGGATGACACAGGAAGTGAACGAGAAGACGCCGAGTCCGGAGAGCACTCCGGCGCGTCACGCGGTACCTACCTACGGTGCGACGGGCCTGATTCTTCCGCCGGAACCGATGGGACCGGCAAAGAGCGAAATGAATCCCACGTTGTTGATTGCTGTGCTGGGCGCGGGCATCGGCCTGATGGTCGGGTTGATTTTTGCGATGATGTCGTGGCACGGTTCGGCGGCAAACGGCCCTTACGATCTGAAGACCGTGGATGCGAGCGGATATGGGTTGAAGGGACACTTGTATACCAAGTGGGAGAATCGGCTCGGTTATCGCTTGACGATCGAGCCGGACGATCCGGCGCGGCGGGATGGCTTCTCGCTTGCGGTGCGCAACTCGCCGCGTCCGCTGTCGATCGACATCCAGCTTCACGATCCTCTGGGCTTTGTTCTATGCACAAAGACGATTCTGCTGAAATACGACCCGAAATCGGCGCTGGCTCATCGCGACTTGCGCGGGGGCGTTGTCGATGCGTCAATCAGCACCGGGACCAAGGTGGACGCGGGCATTGATGTGGCCAGGCTCGAAGCCGCGGAGCTGCAACGGGAGCAGGGCAAGGATGTCTTCCAGGCCACAGTTGGCTCCGATGGAAAGATCGATTCGCTCGATGCACAGGGGCAGCTTGGCTGTTCGATGAAGGAATATGGGAACGCCGCGTCGTGGAGCTTTCTGCCGGATTTTCCCACGGTAAGCGAGCAGGCAGCCATGGTGAAGCCGGCCACCGCCCGCGAAGAAGCTGCCGAACGCGCGGACTATGCGCCTCGTCGCGTTAAGAAGAAGGCGGCGGCGGTTGCTTCGCCCTTCTACATTGAGGGCAATGATGCGATTGTTGCGTATGATCCGAACTCGGGAGCGCTGCAGTTGGGCTTCGGGAAGTTTTTCTTTCTCGACAAGAGTGGGCCTGAGGCAAAGATCGTTGAAGAACAGGATCTGCCGGTGAAGGTGTATTACAAGTGCGACCAGGGAGGCATGTGCACCCTGGTGCGGAGCGGCGCCTTCCTGCTGCACGTGCGGGAGCGGCAGTAACCCACCTGCGGTGGGGCTAACTGGCGCTTGCGCCACCTGCGGTGCGGCCAACCGGCGCTTGCGCCACCTGCGGTGCGGCCAACCGGCGCTTGCGCCACCTGCGGTGGGGCCAACCGGCGCTTGCCACCTGCGGTGGGGCCAACTGGCGCTTGCGCGCCTTGAGGATCGTGGTCACACCGGTCTACCGTACTCGCGATCATCGCCTGACCGTCTGAATTCAAAACACATTTGATAACCGCCCCGCTGCGCCGATGAAACCTTCAAGCGGGTGTTTGAACTTCCACGTCAGCACTGGGTCGAGGCCATCGAGGGCCGCCCGGAGGTGGAGCGTCGCGTCCCTGCTGGAGGAATTCAATCTCATGGCCGTCGTCACGCAAGCTCGGACCCGTTCGCAGGCGCCGTGGGCTTATTTCACTCTTTGCCCATTTTCGCAAGTTGCTATTCGGGTGATGAAGCTGGTGAACAAGGAGGACACGCCGTTCAATGAGATCAGCCGGCTGATTTCGTCGGACCCGGCGTTTGCCAGCGAAGTGCTGAAGATTTCAAATTCGCTCTGGTATGCGCCGCGCGTGCCGGCGGTAAGCATCTTTCAGGCAGTCTCGCGGATTGGTGTGCGCAACCTGCAGGGGCTCTGCCTGACGGTTGCGATGCGGTCGTTTCTCGGGGACTCGATGAGCCGGCCGGTGATGCGGGACATGTGGCGCCACAACCTGGCGTGTGCGTTCATCGCAGAAGAACTCGCGATGTACGGGAGCCTGGACAAGGAAATTGCTTTTACGGGCGGGGTGCTGCATGATGTGGGCCGGCTGGCGCTGGCGGTGCTGCAGCCCAAGGAGTACGTGCATTTGCTGGGGACGCATAAGGGGAGCGCGGCCGGCGTGTTGACAGCCGAGCGGGAGACCTTTGGCTTCGATCATTGCGATGTGGGAGCGCGGCTGGTTTCGGAGTGGAATCTACCGCCCATCTTTGAAGCGATTGTTGCCGACCATCACTCGCCGCGCACCTGCTGCCACGGATGGGATGTTTCGGATGTGGTGCGGTTAAGCTGCCGCATGGCCGACGCGATTGGATTCCCTGCATTTCAGGGGATGGAGACTGCTCCCTATGAGAAGTTGCTGGAGGAGTTGCCGGCGCTTGACCAGGATGGCGGCTATCCGGAGCAGCATGTGCTGGCGACCGAGGTACGCGCGAAGATCGAGGCGGTGGAATCGATTTAGTTACACGGCGCGCAGCGATTGATAGATTCCTGGTCTCCCACCCATCCACGATGATGCTGTGGATGGATGGGGCACCCCAGGTTCTTTGACTCTTGTCGAATTCTCCGATCAGTCGGCGTTGTCGATCTGGGCGCGCTGCAGTTTGTCGGAGTAGTCGACGTAGACGGCCTTCCAGGTGGTGTAGAAGTCGAGCGAGCCGAGGCCTTCGCGATGGCCGTTGCCGGTCTGCTTGACGCCGCCGAAGGGCAGGTGCACCTCCGCACCAATGGTGGGCGCGTTGATGTAGGTGATGCCGGCCTCGAGATCGCGGATGGCGACAAAGGCGCGGTTGACATCTTTGGTGTAGAGCGATGTGGACAGGCCGTAGTCGATGGAGTTGGCAATCTTGATCGCTTCTTCAAACGTGTCGAACTCAATGAGCGAGACAACGGGGCCGAAGACTTCTTCGCGGGCGATGCGCATGTTCGCGGTCACTCCGCCGAATACGGTTGGGGCAAAGAAGGTTCCGTTGGCGCAGGCACCTTCGGTGAGAGGCTGGCCGCCGGCGAGAAGCTTTGCGCCTTCGGCGTGGGCGATCGCGACATATTTTTTTGAAGTGGCGATTTGGCTGTCGTTGACCTGCGGCCCAACCTGGGTGGATTCGTCGAGGCCGCTGCCGACTTTGAGGCTTTGCGTGCGCTTGACGAATTCGGCGGTGAATTTTGCCGCGATTCCTTTTTGCAGCAGGATGCGGCTGGTGGCGGTGCAGCGCTGCCCGGTGGTGCCGAAGGCTCCCCAGAGCGCGCCTTCGAGGGCGAGTTCGAGATTGGCGTCGTCCATGACGATCTGCGCGTTCTTGCCGCCCATTTCGAGCGAGACGGGCTTAAAGGTAGCGGCAGCGCGCTGGGCGACGAGGGAACCGATCTCACTGGAGCCGGTGAAGCTGATGGCTCGGACATCTTTGTGCTCGACGAGGGGCGCGCCGGCGTCGGGGCCGAGGCCGGAGACGATGTTGACGACACCGGGGGGCAGGCCCGCGTCCATGAGGGTTTGGACGAGGTTGTAGGTGGAGAGCGGCGTGTCTTCGGCCGGCTTGATGACGCACGTGTTGCCGGCGACGAGCGCGGGGAAGAGCTTCCAACTGGGGATGGCCATGGGGAAGTTCCACGGGCAGATGAGGCCGATAACGCCGACAGGCATGCGGACGCTCATGGCGAATTTGTTCGCGAGTTCGCTGGGCGTGGTCTGGCCGAAGAGGCGGCGGCCTTCGCCGGCAACGTAAAAGGCTTCGTCGATAGCCTCCTGCACGTCGCCGCGGGTTTCGGCGAGGACCTTGCCCATTTCGCGGGTCATGTTGCGGGCGAATTGCTCTTTGCGCTGCTGCAGGAGGATGGCGGTCTTGACCAGGATTTCAGCGCGCTTGGGCGCGGGAACAAGACGCCAGGACGCAAAGGCTTCTTTTGCGGCGGCAACGGCGAGGTCGATGTCTTCAGGGCCGGAGGCGGGGAAGGTTCCGACGATGTCGTTGTGGTCGGCTGGGTTGAGATTGAGCAGGGTCTTGCCGCTCTTGGCAGGCAGCCATTGGCCGCCGATGAGATTGTTATAGATGGGGTGGGTCATGAATTCGCTCTCAGTTCTACTCTGAAAGCGAGGTTATACCAACAGGGCAAGGAGCGGCGCGGGGGGCGCGACGGACCCCGCCTGGCGACGGGCACTTGTATGATCTGGCGGTATGGAAGGTTACATCCAGATGCTGATTCCGGCGGACGCGGAGTTCGTTCCCGAGGCAACGCGAATTGCGTCGTATTTCGACATGCTGGTGGATGTGTGGGGATACGAATTCGATCGGAATAACGAACACCTCCATTTTCTGCGCGTGTACAAGCTGCCCAGCAAAGACGAGGTCGCCGAGGCAATCAAGGCTTCGAACGGGCGGATGTTCCCTCCCGTGAAGAAAATCAATCTTCAGGAAGCCTCGGCGATTTCGGGCGTGATTGCGAATCTTCCTCGATGCGTGATCGCAGCCAGCGGGCATTGGCAGCCGAGCCAATCGCCGATCAAAGTCCCTCGAGAGGCTTGGCCCGATTTCAGTCCAAATCTCTATGGCGGCGTGTCGTGCGATCTGCGGCCTGAGCCGGTTTCAACTTCAAACTCCTGGGAGGAAAACGGGATCGCATCCATGCCGGACTTTGGCGATCCGGCGGTGCCCGGCCAGACCACCGGGGTATTTACTCATCCCGTTTCGCGACGCAATGTCGTGCTCCCCCTTGCGGGATGCGCGCGCTTCTGGGTCGGATTCGATTTCGGAGAGTGGATCGCAGGCCTGGTGCCCGAGGACTTCGATCTGCTGGAGCCGGCACTGATCGAAGCGACTGAAAAGCATTTCGGCGTGCGCATGGTTCAGGCGGGCCGGGCGCTGCCCTAGCGGCCCGCAGTTGCAAAAAACCCAACATGGCCGTCCCTTGCGGGGAAGCAAAGGGTCAGAAAACCTCGCATCCCATAACACTTTCGGGGAACAAAAACCCCTGATTTTACTGGGGTATTTACTACTCCGGGGCCTCTTCGAGCGCGAGGCTTGCCTTTCAGGCCGGTTCATGGCCTCTGGCCGTACAATAGCGCTTGAGGTAGATTCCAAGCACCCAATGTCATTGAACGGATATCCTTCGCGCTCTTCGCGATCGCACGGTCTGCGCTCGCTTTTCAGTATGTTTTCGAGCGATCTGGCCATCGATCTCGGAACGGCGAACACGCTTGTCTTCGCGGCGGGAAAAGGCATCGTGGTTAACGAGCCTTCCATTGTGGCCCTCAACAAAAATACGGGCGAGGTTGAGGCCGTGGGCAAAGAGGCCAAGGAGATGCTTGGCCGTACGCCGGGCAACATCGTGGCCATCAAGCCCATGAAAGACGGCGTGATTGCCGATTTCAAAGTCACCGAGAAGATGCTCAACTACTTTATTCAGAAGGCACATAACCGCAAGATGCTGGTGCATCCCCGCATCGTCATTGGTGTGCCGTCAGAGATTACGCAGGTTGAAAAGCGCGCGGTTGAAGATTCAGCGTATCGCGCCAAAGCCAGCGAGGTGTATCTCGTGGAGCAGGCGATGGTGGCGGCGATCGGCGCAGGCCTGCCGATTACCGAGCCCTCGGGCAACATGGTTGTCGACATTGGCGGCGGCACAACGGATATCGCAGTCATCTCACTTTCCGGCATTGTGTATTCGCGCTCAGTGCGCATGGCCGGCAACCAGATGGACGAAGCGATCACGAATTATCTAAAGCGCAAATACAATTTGCTGATCGGCGAGCGCACCGCGGAGCATATCAAGATCGAGATTGGGTCGGCCTATCCGCTGGACAAGCCGATCACGATGGAGATCAAGGGGCGCAACCTGATTGAGGGCGTTCCCAAGACCATTACGATTGACGACAGCGAGATCCGCGAGGCTCTGGGCGAGTGCATTGCGGTCATCATGAACGCAATTCGGGTGGCGCTAGAACGGACTCCTCCGGAGTTGTCGGCGGATATCAGCGATCGCGGCATTGTGCTGACGGGCGGCGGCGCGCTGATCAAGAATCTCGATAAACGTATTCGCGAAGAAACCGGGCTGCCTGTTTCCGTGGCCGACGATCCGCTGGCGTCGGTGGTTCTGGGCACAGGCAAGATGCTTTCCGATTTCCGCCTGCTGCGCAAGATCAAGATCGATTAACTGCAGGGATCAGGGAACAGGGATCAGGGGTCAGGGGTCAGGCACGAAGCGATAGCGATCCAAAGAGAAAATTAGGACAATTAAAGGATTCTCGAATCGCAAAAATGGCATAGATCAGATCCATCCATGCGCGCGAACTCGCTTCGTTCCTGACCCTGACCCCTGACCCCTGACCCCTGACCCCTGACCCCTGAGCTTTCATGGAACCCTTCCTCGTCCGCTACCGGAATCTTGTGGTGCTGCTGGTGATCCTGCTGGCGCAGATCATCGGTCTGGCCATGCAGGTGCGGCGCGCTACGGACGGGCGAGTTTCGCTGGACACGCCGGATGGGGGCGGAGTGCGGCTGATCCGGCTGTGGGCGAATGCGCTGGTGTCGCCGCCAGAGCGACTGATTCATAACATCAAGCTGGGGAGTGCCTACTTCTGGCAGAACTACGCAGACCTGCGTCATGTGCGGCAGCAGAACGATGACCTGAAGAAGACGATCGATCGGCTGCGGCTTGAACAAGCAGCCTTGCTCGAGGACGCGCGTCAGGGCCAGCGGCTGCAGGCCATGCTCGACTTCCAGGAGAAATATATCTACAAGACAGTGGCGGCGCAGGCGATCGGGACCAGCGGCAGCGATCTCTCGCATGTCTTCTATATCGATAAAGGCTCAGATGCCAAGCTGGACAGGGACATGGCGGTGATCACCTCGGACGGAATTGTGGGCAAGATTCGCGAGGTGTTCCCGCGTTCGGCGCAGGTGCTGGCGATTAACGACCAGACCAGCGGAGCGGGGGTGATTCTGGAGACGACGCGCATCCGCGGAATTCTGCGCGGGAATGCGGCGGGGCAGCCGCAGATTGTGGGCATCCTGGCCGACTCGCGGATTCAGCCGGGCGAGAAGGTTCTGACCGCGGGCGGGGACCAGATTTTTCCCCGCGGATTGCCGGTGGGGGTGGTTGAAAAAGTGGTCAGGGATCCGGATCACGACGGGTTCATCGATGTGATTGTGAAACCCGCTGCGCATCTTGACCGGCTGGATGAAGTGCTGGTGATTGCCTCCCAGACACCGCGCTTCTCGCAGGAGCAGCAGAACGACATCTCGACCAGCGAGGCTCTCAAGGGGCCTGAGGCGGCGGCGATCAAGGAACAGCAGATTCAGGAACAGATCAAAGAGCAGCAGAAGGCCTCGCAGGTCATGGCCGAGCGGCTGCCGGGGCTGACGGATCCGAATGCGCCGAAATCGGCGGCCGCGCCGGCGAATGCAACCGGGGCCCCGGCAACACCGGCGGTTCCCGAGAAGCCCAAGGTTTTGCCTCCGCTGCATCCCGACCGCTTTGTGCCGGGAGCGGCGGAGACACCTGCTCCTGCTGCCGACTCCCCCACGGATGACGGCAAACCGAAAAGTCCCACAAAGAGCAAGCCCGCGACGAAGCCGGCGCAGAACGAGAATCAGCCTCCGGCGCCTAGAAGGAACCCGTGACCGTGCCAGTTCTTGGAGCGAATTATCGTCGCGATATGGAGATTCGGCGGTATCCAGTCCTGGCTTACGGACTGGTGCCGCTCATCGCGCTGGTTCTGCAGGCGTGGTTGCCGCGGCTTCTCGGGCGCTTTGTCTGGTTTGACCTGCCCCTGGTGGTGACCGTTTACTTCGCGCTGGGCCGGCGCAGCCCGATTCAGGGCACCCTGATGGGCGCCGTCATGGGGTTATTCGAGGACGCGCTCTCCCATCACCCCGTTGGAATAAATGGGATTGCCAAGACGGTGGTGGGCTTTTTGGCGGCTTCGGTCGGGATTCGCATCGACGTGGAGAACTTCACCATCAGGGTGCTCATGATTTTTGTCCTTTCCCTGGTGGGAAGCGGCACCTATTTTTTGGTGAGTCGGGTGCTTCTGGGCATGGACCTGGACTGGAGCTGGCTGAGGGAGCTTTTCAAGGCGATCGGCAACTCGGTGATCGGCCTGGTGCTCTTCCCTCTGCTCGACCGGTTGCAGATTCACGATTGATGACTCTTGGCGATCCGTTTTGGGTCTACGTGCAAGCCTGTGGACCGTTTTGAACGTCCATTGATCGGGAACACATGAATTTTTTGATTGAAGCTCAAGTGGCGTGGTTAGTCTGGGGTTGATGGAAGAACAACCGCAGATCCTTCGACTCACCACCCCCAAACTCCACCCCAAAGAGCAAAGGCCGCTCTTTGGGGGCCCCAAAACTGAAAAGCGTTTGGGGCCCCGTTCGCTCAGGATGACACCTTGGTTTTTCCAGGGAGCCTAGAGACGAGACATTCGCAGTATCCTAAAGGTCATAAGCATGGATTCGAGCAGGTACAGTCGCGGCGAAAAGCTCTCCACCCTGAAGCTCACAGCGGTGCAGTACGGCATTTTGCTGATGATGCTGGGGCTGACGGCGGGCTTGTGGCGGCTGCAGGTGCTGCACGCGGCTGACTATCGCATGCAGGCGGAGCAGAACCGTATCCGCAAGGAACCTGTGCTGGCGCCGCGCGGAAAGCTGTTCGACCGCGACGGGCGCCTGCTGGTGGATAACTATCCATCGGTTTCCTGCTTTCTGGTGCGCGAACAAAATCGCAATGTGGATGCAGATTTGCCTCTGATCGCCAAAGGCTTAGACCTTGACCTGGATCAGTTGCGCGCGACGCTTCGACATTACCGGGCCTCTCCCGGCTATCAGCCCATCCCGATCAAGCAGGACATCACGGCGGATGAGCAGGCGTTCATCGAGGCGCACCGCAACGAGCTGCCCGAGCTGGAGACGATCGATGAGAAGCGGCGGCTTTATCCGCGGGATGGGTTTGCGGCTCACCTGATCGGCTACGTGGGCGAGGTGAGCGAAGAGGATCTGAACCAGTCGCGCTACGCGGCCTATGAGCCGGGCGACGTGGTGGGCAAGGCCGGGGTTGAGGAGACCTACGATCAGCTTTTGCGGGGGCAGGATGGGTCGCGCGATGTGGTGGTCGACAGCCACGGGCGCGAAGTTGGCTATCTGCGCACGCAACCCTCGGTGCCGGGCCAGGACCTGACTCTCACCATCGACATCGACCTGCAGAGAACGGCCGAGGTGGCGCTGGGCGATGCGAATGGCGCGGTGGTGGCCATGGATCCGCGCAATGGCGAGATTCTGGCCATGGTCTCGCATCCCAGCTACGATCCCAATGCGTTTGCGGTGCGCATCAATCGGACCGACTGGAATGCGCTGATCACCAATCCCAATCATCCGCTGATGAACAAGGCGATCCAGGACCAGTTGGCTCCGGGATCGACGTTCAAGATCATCATGTCGGCGGCGGGAATGCAGGAGGGTGTTGCCCAGAACATGCGGGTCAACTGCGCGGGCGGCGGCAGCTTTTATGGGCGCTTCTTCCACTGCGACAAGCACCATGGGGTGCTGAGCATTCATGAGGCGATTCCGCTGTCGTGCGATACGTTCTTCTACACGCTGGCGCAGCGGCTGGGCATCGACACGATTGCGGGATATGCGACTAGCTTCGGGATCGGATCGCGGACGGGCATCGATCTGCCCAACGAGATGGCCGGCATCATGCCGTCGACGCAATGGGAGATGAAGAATTACCACCAGAAATACTACGCAGGCAACACCATCTCGGTGGGGATCGGGCAGGGCGAGACGCAGGTGACGCCGCTGCAGTTGGCGCGTGCTCTGGGCGGGATTGCGTCGGATGGGCATTTTGTACGGCCGCACGTGGTGGAGTGGGCGAGCAAAACAAATCCGGTGCCGGAGGACTTCAAGCAGGCGGTGATCGATTCATTTCCGGGGTCGGGGGATAAGAATGTTCCGCTGAATCCCGACACGTGGGAGACGGTTACCGAGGGCATGGCGGCGGCGACGACTACGGGCACGGCGGCTGCGGCGCATCTCGAAGGGATTGATTTTGCCGGCAAGACCGGGACGGCGCAGGTGGTGGGCAGCGGCGATACGCACGTGAAGGGCGGCGCGAAGACGCCAAACTCGTGGTTCGTGGGCATGGTACCGCGGCGCAACCCTGAACTCGTGATCGCCGTGCTGCAGGAGCATGGCGACTGGGGCGCGAACTCGGCGCACATTGCCGCGGCGATGGTTGCTACCTACGTCAACAAGCAGCGCCGGAAAGACAACAACGTTCTTGAAAAGGCCGGCGATTCGAAGCCGGTGGAGATGGGGGCGGTGTGGGTGACTCCGGCGGCGCCTGAAAAAGGTGCCGAAGCGTGGCAGAAATCGACGCTGCACGCGGGGCGCTTTAGTGTCGACCTTGGCCGACCGGGATCAGGGACAACTGCCGTGACGGGGACAGCAGGAACCCGTTCCGTGGCCACCGGTCAATTGCCGCTTCCCGCCTGGCTGGTCGCGACTCCCCTTCGTTTTAAGCAGGGACAATAGCTTGGCGCGCCGCTTTCTCTCCTTCCGCGATTTTGACTGGGGCCTGCTGCTGATGGTGCTTGCGTTATGCACCGTGTCGGTCTTCGAGATTTACTCGGCGACACTGCACACAAAGTATGCCGGGTTCCACACCAAGCAGATGTTCTATATTGCCGGCGGCATCGTGGCGATGTTTATCTTCGCCAAGATCGACTACCACAAGCTGATCGACTTTACCCCGTGGGCGTATGGGGTGTGCCTGATGGCGCTGGTTGCAGTGCGGATCTTCGGCGTGAAGGTGCTGGGCGCACGGCGCTGGATCAAAGTCGGCCACATGCAGTTTCAGCCGTCGGAGTGGGTAAAGCTGATTTTGATTCTTGCGGTGGCGCGGTATTTTGCCAACCTTGGGGGCCGTTCGCTCACCTGGCAGGACATCTTCAAGGCGTTTGCGCTGGTGGGGGCGCCGATGGTGCTGGTGCTGATCCAACCGGATCTGGGAACGGCACTCACTTATACGCCGATTCTGGTGGCCGGGCTGTTTCTCGGCGGGATCAACCTGAAGCAGGCCGCGATCCTGGTGACCTGCGGGCTGGTGTTGGTAGTGGGTGTGTGGACGAGCGGCAAGATTCTGAAGCCTTATCAGAAGGCCCGGCTTACCAGCTTTATCAACCCGGATAATGACCCCAAAGGGACCGGTTACCAGATTCGGCAGTCGCTGATTGCGGTGGGGTCGGGCGGGGTGTGGGGGAAGGGCGCGGCCAAGGGAACGCAGACCCAGGGGGATTTCTTGCCCATCCCGCACGCGGACTTCATCTTTGCGGCCTTTGGGGAAGAACACGGCTTTGTGGGCGCGCTTTTGGTGCTGCTGCTATACTTTTTCATATTGATGCGTTTGATACAGAACGCTCAAACAGCCGCAGACCTGTCCGGTTCGCTCATTATTATGGGAATCGTGGCTGTGTTGACCTTCCAGATCGCGGTCAATGTAGGCATGGTCATCGGCTTCATGCCAGTAACCGGAATCCCTTTGCCGTTAATGAGTTACGGTGGGTCTTCGGTCTTGTTTACCTTCCTGGCGCTTGGTGTGGCAATGAACGTCCGCATGCGCCGGTTTGTAAACTGAAGGGTCCCTCGCTCGAATGCGGGACCAGGATTGCAAGTTTGACCTCTTGTTTTCGGGAGTTTCCAGGGAGCAGGAGCACAGGTTTTTTAATTTAGCCGGCCAGGTCCGGATGGATCTCGAGCCCGGCAGGATTGGGTTCATGAGCACGCAGAGACGGGAAGACCGCTCCACGCCAGCGACACAAATTTGTCGTTGGGGTGCTGACGCTACGGTTGGAACGGCCCCGCCGCGCATCGCGACGGCAAGGGTGGCCACAAAATCTCTGCAATCGGATCACCACCAAATCAGGCTTGTCCGGCCCGTCCGGACAGCCCAGCAGGATATCCGCCGCGATTTAGCTCCTCCTGGGAGCGTCGATCGCACGGTTCGCCGCAGGTCATCCCAGCCGCACATTCCCTTCCCTTCCGAGTTCGATTGTCTCCATTCGTCCTGTCCGCAGTTCCCGAAGGGCATATGCCTCTCGGACGGAAAGGTACGATGGCAAAAGAGATTTGTATTTCCAGCACGCCGCATGAGACGCGGCTTGCAATTCTTGAAGACGATCAACTCGCGGAAATCTACTACGAACGCGAAAACGAGTACACGCTAGCGGGGTCGATATATAACGGCCGTGTGACGCGGGTTCTGCCCGGCATGCAGTCCGCCTTTGTGGATTTGGGCCTGGAGCGGGACGCCTTCCTGTATGTAACCGACTTTCTTGAAATGGAAGACCCCGAAGAATCGGATGAGCTTGAAAAGGCGTCCGCGAGCGGGGCTGCGGTTCCACCGCGCGAAGTTCGGCAGGCGGGCGGCTCTGATCGCAATGGCGGCCGGAACGGACAGCAGCGAGGCGGCGAGCGGCAGGAGGGCCGGCCGGGACGGTCCCAGGAGAAACCAGGCGGGCGTTTCGCGATCGAGGCGGTTCCAGACGCGGGATCGGTTTCTGACGAATCGACCTCAGCCGGAGAACAGCAAGAAGTTTCTGAAGGAGAAGGCAGCGGTCCTGGCGCGAAGCGCTGGCGCGGACGCCGTCGGCGTCGTGGCGGGCGTGGACCGGGTGGTTCGGCTGAAGGTGCCGGCGGGGCCGACGATCGACCGAAAGAACGTCTGGGCCAGCGGATGAAGTCGAAGAGACCAGCGAGATCGAGCGTTCCGAGCAGCGAGAGATCGCCGGCGCCCCGCTCGTCCCAGGTTCCTGTTCCCTTTGTTCTTCCCGGGGAGTCGCTGCGCAAGTATGGTGGGACAGCGGAAACCGAGGCGCCGAAGCCCGCAGCGGAGGCTGCGCCGGCTCGTCCTGCGAGCAGTTTCAAGCCGGCCTCGCTGATTGAGGCGCCGCTGGTTTGGGACGGAAGCGGATTGCTGCCTGGGGAGTCACTCTCGCGGCATCGCGGCGGACGTACGGAGCCCGCGCCTCCCGCGGTCGAGGAAGAGACGCGGACAAGGGAGGCTGTCACTGAAACCGAGTCCCCGGACGAGATTGAGGAGCAGGAGTTCGTCGCGGAGCACGTCGCAGCCGAGCCGGCAGCGGAAGAGGAGGACTGCAGTCGAGCCGCTGGCGAAAACCGATTTCGAAGAGCTGACCTTTGAAGAGACAGATGAGGCCGCTCCGCATGAAGTGCCGGCCGAAGACCTGGTGCAGGAACATGCTGAGAGCGCGGAGCACGCTTCGTCGGCCGAGGGCCACGAGGAAACTCACGTTCGGGAAGAGGGCGAGGAGGACGCGTCTGCTTCGCACCACGTGGATCCATCGGCGCCGACGGGTTTCAGGCTGTTTGGACTGGGTGGGAAAAAGAAGTCCGACCAGCCGGCGCCGGAACCGGTTGAAGAGCCGAAGGCCGCGGTCGCGGTTGCGACGGTTTCTTCGTATGCGCCTGGGGCGGGCAACATCGAAGAAGAGCTGATTGAAGAGGAAGAGTTCGACGCGCCCCATCATCACGCCAAGGCCGACGAGCACGACCTCGACGACTATGAAGAAGAGACGCTGCCTGCGAATCTGCGCACCGGCGACCTGGGCGAGCTGCTGCAGGAGGCCCATCTCGATCACAAGATCGAGTTGAATGACGGAAGACGGCGTCGACGAGGAAGACGACGACGAGGAAGAGGTCACGGCCGAGGGTCAGCCTGCACCGGGCCAGGAAGGTTCGCAGCAACGCGGCCATCGTGATCGCGGCGGTCGCGGACGGCGCGGCGGACGGCCAGGTCAGGGCGGGGGCACGAATCGGCGCACGGGCGGGCCTTCGCGGCGTTCGGCGCAGACATCGGACCTGCCGATTATCAGCGACCTGCTGAAGCCGGGGCAGGAGATCCTGGTTCAGATTGCCAAGGAGCCGATCGCCAAGAAGGGCGCGCGCATTACGAGTCATATTGCGCTGCCGGGGCGGTTCCTGGTGTTCATGCCGACGGTGACGCACATCGGCGTGAGCCGCAAGATTGCTTCGGATGAAGAGCGTCAGCGGCTGAAGCGGATTCTGGTGAGCGAGCGCGGCGAAGCTTCTGGCGGATTTATCGTGCGCACGGCGGCCGAGGGCGCATCGGAAGAAGAGCTCCGCGCCGATCTTCGCTTCCTGATTCAATCTGTGGAATGAGATCAAGCAGCGGTCGGACAATTCGAAGTCGCCGGCGCTGATCTATCACGACCTCTCGCTGATCGAGCGCATTTTGCGCGACCAGGTGAGCGCGAACTTCTCGTCGATCTGGGTGGATTCGGAGGCGGACTACGAGCGGATTGTGCGCTTCCTGAATCGCTTTTCGCCGAACCTGGTGCGGCGCGTGAAGCTCTACACCAAGGAAGTTCCGCTGTTTGAGCATTTCGGCATTCAGGATGAAATCTCGAAGGCGCTGCGCTCGAAGGTCTGGCTCAAGAGCGGCGGCTCGATCGTGATCAACCAGACTGAAGCGCTGGTGGCGATCGACATCAACACCGGCAAATACGTGGGCAAGTCGGCGCGGCTTGAGGACACGATTGTGAAGACGAACCTCGATGCGGTTCCCGAGATTGTGCGGCAGATCCGGCTGCGCGACCTGGGCGGCATCATCGTGATCGACTTCATCGACATGGACGAGCGCAAGAACCGGTTCAAGGTGATGGCGGCTCTGGAAGAGGCACTGAAGAGCGATCGCGCGCCGACGAAGGTTCTGCAGTTCAACGATTTTGGCCTGGTGGCGATTACGCGCAAGCGCGTGAAGCAGTCGCTGGAGCGGACGCTTTCAGCGTTCCCTGCCCGACCTGCCAGGCGACCGGCATGGTGAAGAGCCCGACGACGGTGTGCAACGAGATCTACACCGAGCTGCGCAAGATGAAGAAGCACTTCGAGGGCGCGGATGTGCTGTTGCGCGTGAATCCGGAGACGGTGAAGGTGCTGAAGCAGAACAACGCGAGCTGGCTGACCGAGTTTGAAGAGCTGGTGGGCAAGAACATCCTGGTGAAGAGCGATGCGACGCTGCATCCGGAGCAGTTCGATATACAGGGATGAGCGAGTGAACAGTAGGCGGTCAACAGCGGTCAGAATGACGAAGAAAGGCCGGAGCAATTGCTCCGGCCTTTTTCTTGGTCCGGGCTTAGAAACGAGTCGCCGCTGGGCCGTCGCGAACTGATGTAAACGAAAAGCAGCGCGTGCCCGTCTAAATCAAAATGTTCGGCAGCTGAGCAAAAAAGCCATGCGCATTGCATGCTAAATCCGACCGAATCTTGCATCGCGGCACGACCGCAACCTTTCCAGCAAACCCCGTGTCTAAACCATTGCCCGGATTCGTGCGCCCGGACGTTCCTTAAGAAAAATTACTCTGTGAGGTTCCGACATGTCATTCCCCAGAACAATGTCGCACACGCGACAAGTCTGTTCTCTTTGCTGTGCCGTCTTTCTTTCGGCTAGTTGTGCGAATGCACAATCTCAATCTGTTGATTTAACCTCGTCAACGGTTTCGGCAGCCCCGTCATCGCCGGTTGATTCTTTGACAACCAGCTC
>CAWBSV010000051.1:0-14813 GCA_963791505.1 uncultured Acidobacteriaceae bacterium | reverse complement strand
CGCGCGGACTCGCCGGCGCCCCGGGCATCGGATGCGGCAATCTCTATCTCGAACCTGGCACGCAAACGCCGGCAGAGATTCTGGCCGGTGTGACGCAAGGCCTGTATGTCACCGGGCTGATGGGCTTCGGCACCAATGTCGTGACCGGTGACTATTCGCGCGGGGCGACCGGGCAGTGGATTGAGAATGGCCAGCTCACGCATGCGGTTGAGGAAATCACGATTGCCGGCAACCTGGCGCAGATGCTGATGAATGTGACGGCGATTGGCAACGATCTGGTGTTTCGGGGATCGGTGGCATCGCCGACGCTGCGCATTGATGGGATGACCATTGCCGGGGCGTGAGGAAGAGAGCGGAGTTCGTTGTTGGCGGAGTTAGCGACCCATCGAAGACGGCATGGAACAGATTGCATTTGATCCCGCGGAGCCGAACAGTGCGCTAAAGCAGTTGCCTGAATCGGCCGCTGTGTTTGCGTTGTATGCGGCGGATGCGCACGCGGAGCCGTATGTGGGCCGCACGCCGAATCTGCGCGGACGTCTGGGACGACTGCTTCTGCCATCCCCCAAACATCCCAGGCGGCTTCAGCTTGCGGGGCGCGTGCGGCGCATCGAGTACCGGCTGACCGGGTCCGATTTCGAATCGCTGCTGCTGCAGTTTGATTTGCTGCAGAAGATCTACGGGGCGAAGAGCCTGGAGCGGATGCATCTGGGGCATCCGTCGTTCATACGGTTTCTGGGCGGCAATCCTTATCCACGCATTGTGGTCACCAACCGGCCGAGTCAGCGCGAGGCGGACTGGGCTTATGGGCCGTTCGCGTCGCGGGCTGCGGCGGAGCGGTTTGCCGATGAGGCGCTGAAGCTGTTTCTGCTGCGCCGGTGCGTTGAGGAGCTCGATCCCAATCCTGCGCACCCGGGATGCGTGTACAGCGAGATGAAGATGTGCCTGGCGCCCTGCTACAAGGGCTGCACCGATGAGCGCTATGCGGAGGAGTCGGCTGCGGTCGAGCAGTTTCTCGCCACACGCGGGGAGAGCAAGCTGGTCGCGCTGCGCACCGAGCGTGAAGGGGCGTCGAGCCGGCTTGAATTTGAAGCCGCCGCACGCGTTGCATACACAGGTGCAGAAGGTGGAGGCGGTGCGGGCCTTGGCGACCGAGCTGGTTCGGCCCATGAGTCAGCTGCGCAGCGTGATTCTGCAGCCGTCGGCGAATCCGGATGAGGTTGCGGTTTTTGTTTTTGAGGACGGCCAGCTTCTCGGGCCCGTGCCGTATTCGATTCTCGGCATGCGGATTCAGAATGAGCAGTCGGGGTCGAGCTCGCTGTTCGCGCAGCCGATGGCGATTGAGGCGGTGCCGGAAGAGGCTAAACAGGGAACAGGGATCAGGGATCAGGGATCAGGGAGGGCGTGGCTGCCGATGCGGCAATGGCTGCTCCAGGAACAGGCCGGGCCCCGGTCAAGGTTCCGCGCACGATGCTGGAGGCGCGGCTTGAGTCTGCGCTCGAAGCTGCGACGGCGTCGAAGCAATCGCCGAATGCGACGCTGCGCCAGGGGCATCTGGCGCTGCTCAAGCGCTGGTACTATCGGCCGGAAGTAAAGCGCGTGGGCGAGATTCTCTTTCCGGACGACGAAGGCCACTGGCCGCTCAAAGCCATCCTGCGCGGCATTGGGCGTGTGGCGGCGAAGAGCCTGGCTCCAGCCCGCGCCCAGTGAGAGAATGGCGGCCTGATCATGGCTCCGCGAAAAATGATCCCGGAAACGGTGCGACAGATGCTTGCGTCGGGAAGGCGTCTCGATGCTGGGCGCGTCTGGGAGGTCGTTGAGCTTGTCGAGGGCAATCCTGCCAAGCTTGCTCAGTTGGTTGAGTGTCTGTGGGCTGACGATGCGGCGGTGGCCAATCGCGCGGCAGACGCGTTGGAGCGCTTGACGCGCGACAAGCCCGAGCGCGCCCAGCGCTGGAAGGAGCCGCTGCTCGGGCTGATGGCCGAAGCCACGGAGAAGAAGCTGCGCTGGAACCTTGCTCTGCTGGTCCCGCGGCTCAAGTTGACCGTGCCGGAGAGCCGCCGCGTGGCGGGCGTGCTGCGTTCCTATCTCGACGATCCGAGCTCCATTGTGAAGACGTCGGCCCTGCACGGGCTGGCAGACCTGACCTGCCAGGATGAGAGCTCGCTGCCGGAGGTGCTTGACCTGTTGCGTGTGGTCGGCCGCTCGGGGACGCCGGCGATGCGCGCGCGGAGCCGCATTCTGCTCAAGGCAATCGAGCGCCACCAGAGCAAGCCACGTGCATGTGCCTCGCTGCACATGTTCGACTGATCCAATATCTGGGGCCCCACGCGTCCCTCACCCTCGGGAACCCGGGGAACGACGAATCGTGACCGGGTATCTTAGCCTTATATACAAGGTATTTCTTTGACTTCATCCGTTAAGACCTCGTATATTAGGTTAATGTTGTCCTTGTCCTCACTGGGCGAGCAGATCGGCGAGCACCGAAAGATGCTGCGTCTGACGCGGTCCGCGCTGGCGAAGAAAGCGCGGGTTGGGCTTTCCACGCTCGAGGCGCTGGAAAACGGGCGGCTGGGCGAGCTCGGCTATTCCAAAATCACCAACATCCTGACGGCGCTTGGGCTGGAGCTGAAAGTCGAGGAAATGCGCGCGCGCAGGCCAACCCTTGAGGAACTGATGCAAGAGGACCACGATGGTCAAAGTCGATGATCAAAGTCTGGACCGACGACGCTGAGGCGGGCCTGCTCGATCGCTACGGCGAGCGCGGCAGCACCTTCGTGTACCAGGCGGGAGCTGCCGCCGCGCGCGCTGTCTCCGTCACCATGCCGATGCGGCTGGAGTCGTGGAGCGTGCCCTTTGGCCTGCTGCCGATCTTCGAGATGAACCTGCCCGAAGGCGTTTTGCGCGAGCGTCTCCGCCTGGCCTTTGCGAAAGCGACCGGGACTTTCGACGAGTTGGACCTGCTGTCGATTGTCGGCCGCTCTCAGGTGGGGCGCATCCGCTACACCGGCGATAAGGAGCAGTTGCAGGAGGACGTGCCCTTTCAATCAGTCGATGAGATTTTGGAAAGACGCCGTGGTGGCGATCTCTTCCGCTACCTGCTGGAAAAGTTCGCGACCTTTTCCGGGATCAGCGGCGTGCAGCCGAAGATTCTAGTCCGCGACGATGAGGCCTTTGCCGCGATGGAACGGCCCGGGCGGGAGTCGGCCGCGATGGAATTACCAGGGCAAAACTCGAAGCGGCTCTCGCAAAGCTACAAGGGCGCGACGCACATTGTGAAGCTGTGGGAGCCCAACGAATTTCCGCAGCTCGCGGCCAACGAGTATTTCTGCCTTGAAGCGGCGCGCGCATGCGGACTCGAGGTGCCCCGTTGTCGTCTCGCTGAAGACGGTTCGGCGCTGGTCATCGACCGCTTCGATCTGCGCATCGACGGGACCTATCGCGGATTTGAGGACTTTTGCGTGCTCAACGGCCGCAGGACCGATGAGAAATATCGCGGCAGCTATGAAACCTCGGTGATGAAGCGATTCGGGCAGTTTGCAAACTCGACCCGCGTGAACGAAGAGATGGAAAAGCTGTTTGCCTTGATTGCCCTCAACTGTGCGCTCCGCAACGGCGATGCCCATCTCAAGAATTTCGGGATTGTGTATGACGACGTTGAGGGCGAAGCGCGACTCGCCCCGGTCTACGATCTCGTAACGACATCGGTCTATCTTTCGAACGACAGCATGGCGTTGACGCTCAACGGCACAACCAGGTGGGCCAGCGCAAAAGAGCTGCAGCGGCTGGGCGAGACGCGCCTGGGAGCCACCCCGGCCCGCGTTCGCGCGATTCTCGAACGCATCGAAAGCGCAATCGCGCAAACCTCTGGGGCGCTTCGGGCGTACATCAAGGGCCATGCTGAGTTTGAGGACATCGGCGGCCGGATGCTGCACGAATGGAAGCAGGGCGTCGCACTCTCGCTGAAGCCGTAGCGAACGGGGACGTCTGACTCCAGCCCTCGCCGAGCCCGAAAGCTCTGCGGTCCCTATTGAGGATGTTTCTTTCATTTCACGGCCAGACCCCGAAAAAATAAAAAAAAAAGATAGACTCTGGAAACAAGTTCCTTGCTTTCTTGGGGTTAGCTGGTATTGCTCCCGCCAAGATCTAGACACGAAAGGAGTTATTGCCAGATTCTAGACAGCAAAGGAGTTGGGAGCGCTTCGGGCGCCAAATCCCGCCGTTTTGCGGAATTTGGCGCTAAAGTGCTCTTCGTAAAGGGCTTATTGGCACGGTGACAGAAAACAGGGGTGACGGCTTCACTGGCCGATCGGCTGCTGATCCAGCCTGTTTTCGATGGTGATTTCTATTGTGCGCTTACCGGCGAAATAGTATGCAAATTGGGGCGAAGTTTTTTGCGATTGGAATGAGCGAGTTGCGGATTATTTTTGGCGGCGGGGCTTGACAGGATTCCTGGCCAGGTCAGGAATGGCAGGAAGCGTCGCGCGGGGACGGATTTAGCTGGAGCATCGAGACTCAAGTTGAGGAGGACCTTCGGATGGCGATGGAGGGCTGAGGAAGCGTCAGGCCACTTGGCGAGGAATTGCGGTGCTCCTGGGCCTTTTTGCGGGGCTTTGTACGATCTTCGCGCTGGTGGCGACGGGGATCGAAGCGTGGCAAGAGAATTCCGAATCGAAGTGGCCGCAGACCGTTGCCCATGTGGACCGATGCTATCTGCACCAGTCGAGCACTCGGAAGCGGGACCGTTACTATATCGATTGCCGTCTCAGCTATCGTGTCGGCACGGAGCAACTGGCGGCCCACGTCTATTCGGCCCGTGTTCCGTCGCGCGAAGTTGCGCAATACCCGCCGAATCAGATTGGCCCCCTCGAAGACTGGGTAAGCGCGCATCCTCCGGGGACCGAGATGGCGGTGCGCTTCGACCCTGAGAAGCACAGCAAGATTGTGCTGGTGGCAACCGATATGCCGCGGAGCGGCGGGCCCCACATCGCGAACGACCTGAAGCTTCTTGGTTTCTTCGCGGCGCTCTCGGTTGCGCTGCTCGCGTTGGGGCGCGTCGGGCGTCGGCGATCCGACTCGGCTGCCGGGGGGAATGGTTGATTCCGAATTGGTGGTGCGGAGAGTTGCCGAGGGCCGGGAGGCCCTCGGCACAGCCGGCCGGGAGGCGGGCGCTACCTTCCTGCAAGCCGGAGGCTGGGGTTCCCTTCCCGGCACCCTCCGGAAACATAAGCGGCGTTTAGTTGCAGTCGTTGCGCAGGACGGGGGCACCGTCGATTTGCGTGTCGATGCAGGGAATGGCGCTGAGAAACTCGTAGATGGCGCGTAGGTCGTGATCCGTCATGTTTTGATGAACGGGCCAGGGCATCACTTGCAGCACCGCCCCGTTGAACGGAGGCAGAAGGCAGTTGCCATCGGGAGCTCCGGTGCAGTTGGGATGAATCAGATCGTAGTCTTTTCCGGTACGCATGATGGTGAGGAACTCCTCAAAGGTGTGGCCCCCTTCAGGGCGACCGGTCTTGTCTGGAGTCAGGTTGCGTGAGTAGAGGTGGGGCAGCTCGGAGGCGACGCCGAAGGGGCCGAAGTCCCGGCCGCCGCCGAGGTAGGTGGCTGGATTGACATGCTGGGTTCCCGAGTATGGGCCATTGGGAGGAGAGAGAAGATAGGGGTTGCCGGGCCCAAGGTACTCGGTTGCCGGACCCTGGCTATGACAGCCGTTGCAATCGGCGTGTGCGTTGACGATGTAACTGCCGAGTCCAACCAGTCTTCGATCTTTTCCATGCAGGTTGAGGGGAACCGGCGCGATGTCGAGCCCGATCTGGATCTTGCTCTCGTCCTGGTCCCGGTCCGATTCCGGGCCGGCGCTGACACGCGGCGGCTGGAGCGAGGCGATCAAGGCGGTGGCGACGACGATGGCCGCAGAAACTCCCAACAGTTTGAGAACTGGTTTCGACTTCATCCACAGAGGGGGGACGGCGAGGAATCTGACTAGCTTTTTCATACGAATCTCCTGGCAGGCTGAGGGCTTAATTGGTTGGGCGCAAGGGCTTGGAGTTGCTGCCCGCTTGATTCCGATTTCCAACTGATTTTTGGGTCCACTTGTGGGGGGCTGGGGATGTCCTGGGACAAATGGTGCGCCGAATGGTAGGACTCGTTGAAGAACGATGTCAACAGATTGTTCTTGTGAATTTTGGCTGGGATGGATGAAGGTGGGTGTCGTTCGTGAGCGCATAAACAAGCGTGACCTCAGCAAAACGGCAGACAACCGCATGCCCCACGAATGGGGGTCGGGCGTTCCCGTATCGCTTCGGTTGACGTGAGATTGCTATGGAGAATTCGGGAACACCCCGTCTGTCCCCGGGTTCTCGGCTTTTGAAGTCCTGCGCGCTGCTTTACATGACGCCGATTTGCTTCCCAGTCTGTGGGCAGTAGAGATACACAATGGGCGCACCACCACCAGTTTGTGATGGGACCGCCCGCCGTTCCGCTGGTTCGTTGCAGTGTGGACAAAGTGGCTGACTCATGGCTCGACCTTCGCGCCTAGGTTCTCCCTTCCTGGCTCGGGGTGAGCGTAGCGCCGCTTTGGTGCGGTGTCAAGTCATGCCCGGATCCGCACCCTGAAGGCGCCGGAGAGTGGCTGGTTTGCAAGCCATTTCCAGGAGCCGCCGGGTAAGGCCCGGTCCGCCGCACCCTTATTTTGATACCCCCGGAGTGAAATAATGGAAGACGCTAACGGGGGTACGTTTTTGTGGCGGCAAGACTGCTGTTCGCAGGGCGTGACATCTACGATTTCATCGAGGAGCAAAGAGAGAGGCTAGAGAAAGCCTACGAAGCGCTGCCTGATGAAAAGGCGGTCGATGAGCAATTCGTTGTCGATTTCAAGAAGAGGTTCATGCTCGACGTTCCAAGGCTCAAGATCGACGAATGGACATCCGAGCAGAAGCAAATCACGCCACATTCGATCGAAGTCGTGGCGTATATCCCGTTCGACGGCGACCCATCCGTGTTTGATATTCGCCCATCAGCGATGAAGGCAACGGTTGCCCAGGGTGAAATTGTTGATCATGAAGTTCTGATTCGGCTCCGGCCGGCGATGCCTCAAATCGACGTCGCCGCGTATGTAAAGCGAGAGCTGCACGAGATACAGTGGCGTCTCGAAAGCCTGCGCGGCTCGATGGAACACATGTCGCAACAACTGGAGATAACGCTGCGAACTTCTATACAGCTGCGCAAGCGTTCGATCGGGAACCGGATTCAGCTTTCTGAGAACATCGGCATTCCGCAGAGGAAGCCAGCAGTTAGACCAGCCGCGGCGTCAGTTCCTGAGCTAAAACATGCGCCTCCGACGCCAGCGGCGCGCACGACAACTCGGGAGACCTGGGACATATTCATGTCGCATGCCTCGCCGGACAAGCCTTGGGTGAAAGGCCTAGTGAAAGCCTTGCGCACCGAAGGCGTCACGGTCTGGTTCGATGAAGACTCACTTGAATGGGGCGAAGACCTTCAGCGCGGCATCAACCGCGGATTAATCGGCAGCCGAAAGGCCATTGCTGTCCTATCGCCTTCGTATCTCGCTCAACGGAAGTGGACCGAGGCGGAGATCAGCAGCCTTCTCGCAAAAGAGAAGCTGGGTGAGGTGCTAATCTTGCCGATTTGGCACGGCATCACGGAAGTCGACCTAAAGCAGTACAACTTGATCCTCGCCAGTCGAATTGCAAAGGTCAGCGACAGCGACAATTATGAAGAGATTGTGCGTGCAGTTCTAAAGGTCCTCGGTGGGAAAAGCAAAATCGAATATGTGGACGATGCTCAAAAATCGACCCCGGCGCACCCTCAAGACGGAACGGACAAACGCGAGTTGGTGGCCTACGCCTGGTATGAGCAGAAGGGCCCGGGCGCAAAGCGCACCAGAGTCTTCATCCGTCGTTCGGACTTCATGCCAAGCCACTTCGTGCTGATCGACGGCGAAAACGAACGTGACGGTTCTGAACAGGATGTGGCGGCGAAATTCTTCATGGGCGACCGGTATCTCGCTAACCAGGGGTACACGCGAACTCACTTCGGCAATCCGTCAGGAATCCTAGCCTTCGAATTGCCATAGATGCCAGTTTTGCTCGTCGGAAGGTTGGGGAAACCGGGGACTGACGGGACGTCCTCTCCCTTTTCTAACCCCATCTGAAACCTGTCAGGCCTCGAACGCCCTGTCCACTGCTCACCAGCGCCCCTGATAGACTGGCGGCATCGAGGAGTTGCCCTTCGGAATGTACCCAGTCGAGCTGCTGCCTTCTATCCTCTCCGCTGATTTTGCTCATCTGGCTGATGAGGTGGCTCGCGCTGAGCGCGGCGGGGGCACGACGATCCACGTCGACATTATGGATGGGCACTTCGTCCCCAACATCACGATCGGGCCGCCGGTGGTGACGAGCCTGCGCAAGGCGACCAGCCTGCCGCTCGATTGCCACTTGATGATCGAGAACCCGAACGACTTCATCCCCGCCTTCGCCGATGCGGGGGCGAACTGGGTCAGTGTGCACTATGAGGCCTGCACGCATCTGCATCGCTCGCTCGAGCTGATTCTTCATCATGGGATGAAGCCGGGGGTGGTCATCAATCCGGCGACGCGGGTGGATCTGCTGATCGATATATTGCCTATGGTGCACCATGTGCTGGTGATGAGCGTGAATCCGGGGTTTGGGGGGCAGGAGTTTATCCCCTATTCGCTCAAAAAGATCGCCCGGCTGGCCGAATTGCGCCAGGAGATGGGGTTAACGTTTAAAATTGAAGTCGACGGCGGGGTGGCTCACGACACGGTCGCCCAGGTCGTCAAAGCGGGAGCGGAACTGCTGGTGGCAGGCAATGCGGTGTTTGGCGCGGGCCATGCCGAGCGCGATGCTCACTCCCTGCTGGATGCGGCCCGCGCAGCCTGGCGGGAGACATATTAAATTGGCGATGCGCACCCCGGCGTCTCGCAACAATGAGGTTTTATGAATCGGTTGCCCCTGAAGATTGCCTCGGTCGCGCTTGCGTTTCTTGTGGTTGGCGGAGCCATGGCTCACGCGGACAAGAAGCCCAAGAAAAAGAAGAACCAGGACCTGAGCGCTAACCCGCTGGCAGCGGTCAACAGCAAGCAACCGGATAAAGAGCTTTATGACAAGGCGATGCTGGCTCTGAAGAAGGGCCGCTTCGACGTGGCGCGGCTTGATCTGCAGACCATGCTGAATACCTATCCTGAATCGGAATACCGCATGCGGGCGAAGCTGGCCGTGGGCGATAGCTGGTTCAAAGAAGGCGGGACGGCGGCGCTGACCCAGGCCGAGGCCGAGTATAAGGACTTCATCACCTTCTTCCCCAACGCGCCGGAAGCGGCCGAAGCGCAGATGAAGGTGGGCGACATCTACTACCAGCAGATGGAGAAGCCCGATCGCGACTTCAACAATGCGCTGAACGCGGAGAAGGAATACCGGGCCATGATCAACATGTTCCCGGATTCGACGCTGGTTCCGCGCGCCAAGCAGAAGCTGCGCGATGTGCAGGAGGTTCTGGGAGAGCGCGAAGCGGATATCGGCCTGTTTTATGAGAGCCGGGAAAACTACAACGCCGCGATCGCCCGCCTGCAGACGGTGGTTGATACTTACCCGCTCTACTCCAAGAGCGACGAGGCTTTGATCGGGATTGGCGATGCGTACATGGGGCAGGCGCACAATGTGCAGATCCAGCCGAACCTTCCCGGGGCCGTCAAAGAGCGGATGCGGGCCGTCTATCTGGACAAGGCCGCGGCTGCTTATGCCCGCGTGATCACGCGTTATCCGCTTGCGCCTCATGTTGAGGATGCGCGCGATCGCCTGGTCTCAATGAATCGCCCGGTGCCCGAGCCGACGCAGGAAGCGGTGGCCGAGAATGACGCCGAAGAGCGCAGCCGTCAGCCGCTGCACTTTACCGACAAGACTCTGGGACTGATCAAGCATGGGCCGACGGTGGTGGAGGCCGTTCACGTAGGCGAGCCCTCGGTGGATGACCCCAAGAGGACCCTGGCGCCTGAGATTACCAAGGCGAATTATGCCATCTATACCGATGCCTATAACGCCGGCAAGCCGCCTGCGGCGCCGATTGGCGGAACCACGGCCACGGCACCCAATGAACCACCGCGCAGCGATCAGCCGTCGCAGGTTCCGGTGCAGCTTTCCGCTCCGGGCGGTGGGACGGGGGTAGGCGCTGAGATTATCTCGTCGCCTTCAGGAAGCGCGGCTGCTCCGGCTGCGGCGGATCCAAACGCGGTGATCAAGCCGGTCGGGCCGAGTAACACGGTGGTTCCAGCGGCGGAGAAAGCTGCTGAGGCTCCCGACCAGGTGAATGAAGTGAAGCCGGGCGCGACGCCGGCTGCAACGACCGCCGACAAGAAGAAACCGAAGGTTGATTCGAGCGATGAGTCCTCAAGCAAGAAGAAAAAGAAGAAGGGTTTGAGCAAGCTGAACCCGTTCTAGCTTGTTCTTGAGAAACGACAGAAGGCCGCTCCCGCACGGGGCGGCTTTTTTGTGGGTGGTACGATTGTTCCATCAATTCCCAGGTGGACTTTTATGCTCTCCAAGGCTCTGATCGTTGCCTTCTCTCTGGCGTGCTGTGGCTTGCTGGTCGCGCAGGAACCTTCCCGCGGTCCAGATGGCGGAACCTCGACGCATGTATCGGGCGTGGAGTTGCTGAACATACCGGGCAAGCCTTTTTTGGCTCATACCGCAACCGATTGGACGCGGACTCTGGCAGACGGCAGCACGGTCGTGAAGCACCTGGACGCGACGCTGGCGCGGGATGGGCGTGGACGCGTTTACCGCGAACGACGCACCTTTGTTGCCGGCGGATCGGGGGAGAAGGCCAGGCTGAACGAGGTGCACCTCTACGATCCGGTCACCCGATCGCAGGCTCTCTGTGCCGCGAGAACTTTTCAGTGCGTCGTCACTCGTTTCGCGCCCACGACTTTTTTTGAACCACGCCAGGCCGGAACCACGACCGATGGATCGCGCACACTGACCCGCGAGAGCCTGGGGTCGGATACGATCGAAGGAATTTTTGTTATCGGGACGCGCGAGACGACGACAATCAACGCCGGCGCGATGGGCAATGATCGGCCCATCGTCAGCGTGCGGGAATTCTGGTACTCCGACGAGTTGCAGACGAATTTGCTGGTGACGCGCATCGATCCGATTGAAGGGACGCAGGTGATTCGTCTTTCGGGCATTGTGGTGGGTGAGCCGGATCCGCATCTTTTCGAGATCCCGATCGGATACACGGTCCGCGATGGGCGTCCGGCAGGCCGCGGCCTGGGAACTGCATTCGCACCATCTGCTAAAGTTGAGTAGGTCCCCTCGCTGAAAACACCTCTGGATGAGAGGGTTTGAGCGCATCCAATCAGGGGTTCCCAGCTAGAGACCCCATGCCCCACGACCTGCCAAAAGCCTACGACCCCAAAGCCATAGAAGATCATTGGGCCGAATACTGGGTTCGCGAGAACCTGTTCGCGCAGCCCACGCCGGATGCGAACGGTGCGTCGGATGATCGGCCGTCGTTTACGGTCCTGCTTCCGCCGCCGAACGTCACCGGCAATCTACATATGGGGCACATGTTCGAGCACGCGGAGAGCGACATTCTGGCGCGCTGGCATCGCATGCGGGGCGAGAGAGTGCTCTGGATTCCAGGCACGGACCACGCCGGCATTGCGACGCAGATGCTGGTGGAGCGGCAGCTCGTGACCGAGGGAACATCGCGTCAGGCTCTGGGGCGCGAGGCGTTTGTGGCGCGTGTGTGGCAGTGGCGCGAGCACTATGGCGGCGCGATCCTGGGGCAAATGAAGCGGCTGGGCGCGTCGGTTGATTGGAGCCGCGAGTACTTCACCATGGACGACAAGCTGTCGGTCGCGGTGCGCGAGGCGTTTGTCCGGCTGTATGAGCAGGGGCTGATCTATCGCGGCGCGTACATCGTGAACTGGTGCCCGCGCTGCCAGACGGCCATCAGCGATCTTGAGGTGGTGCACGAGGAGCAGAAGGGGTCGATCTGGGAGATTAAATACCCCGTAATTGGGGACGATGGCAAAGACTCGGGCGAGTTTCTAACGGTAGCGACGACGCGGCCGGAGACGATGTTGGGCGATACGGCCGTTGCGATTCATCCTGAGGATGAACGCTACCTGCATTTGCATGGGAAGAAGCTGCGCCTGCCGCTGGTGGGGCGCGCGATTCCGATTGTGCTGGATGAGTGGGTGAGCCGCGATTTTGGCACAGGTGCTGTGAAGGTGACGCCGGCGCACGATCCCAATGACTTTGCGCTGGGGCAGCGGCACAATCTGCCGTCGATCAACATCATGGACGACACGGCGCATATCAACAACGAGGGCGGGGCGTACGCGGGCCTCGATCGGTATGTAGCGCGCAAAAAGATTGTGGCCGATCTTGAAGAGCAGGGTTTGCTGGCGGGGGTGAAAGACCACACCAACAATATCGGTCACTGCGATCGCTGCAAGACGGTTGTGGAGCCGCGGCTGTCGAACCAGTGGTTCATCAAGATTCAGCCGCTTGCGGACAAGGCGATCGCCGCGGTGAGGCCGGGTGCGGACGGCAAGAAGGCGATCCGCATTACGCCGGACCAGTACGAGAAGATTTATCTCGAATGGATGACCAACATTCACGACTGGTGCATCAGCCGTCAGTTGTGGTGGGGGCATCGCATTCCGGCATGGCACTGCGGCACATGCCACAAGATCACGGTGGCGCGCGTGGATGCGACGGTTTGCGCGCACTGCGGAGGCGCGGAGCTGACGCAGGAGACCGACGTTCTGGATACGTGGTTCTCGTCGGGGCTGCTGCCGGTTTCAGTGTTCGGCTGGCCGCATGTGGACGCGACGACCCAGGCGAATTTCGATGCGTTTTATCCCACCAGCCTGCTGGTGACCGGCTTCGACATCCTGTTTTTCTGGGTGGCGCGGATGATCATGTTCGGCTGCTGGTTCTCGCCGGATGTTCCTTTAGAAGACGGGGGCGAGCGGTCGCTGGCCGAGTCGGTGCCGTTTCGCGAGGTCTACATTCATGCGCTGGTGCGCGATGCCAATCGCGAGAAGATGTCGAAGACCAAGGGGAACGTGATCAACCCCATCGAGATTGTGGAGCAGTTTGGGACCGATGCGGTGCGGTTCACGCTGGCCTCGATGGCTTCGCCGGGGACGGACATCGCGTTCAACGTCGCGCGGACTGAGGGCTATCGCGCGTTTGCGAACAAGATTTGGAATGCGGCGCGGTTCATCTTTATGAACGTGGATCGGGCGGCGGAGATTGGGATCAAGGTCGACCCGGCGGTGTTGGGTTCGATGCCGGTGGCGGCCGAGGATGCGCCGCTCGAGACGCGCTGGATCATCGCCGAACTGCATGCGACGGCGGCGAAGGTGAACCAATCGCTCGAGAATTATCGCTTCGATGAAGCGGCCAACACGATCTATCAATTTTTTTGGGGAAGCTTTTGCGACTGGTATCTCGAGATCGTGAAGCTGCGCCTGGATTTCAACGCGACGGATGCGATCAACGCCACGACCGGCGCGGTGCTTGAAGAGTATAAGGAGACGCGCGACGCGCTCACCACGCTTGTCTCGGTGTTTGAAGCGGCGTTGCGGCTGCTGTCGCCGTTCATGCCGTTTATTACGGAAGAGATTTGGCAGGCGATCTATGATGGCGAGCCGCCGGCGAAGTCCGTCGCATTGACGCGGTATCCGCAAGCTGAGGGGCTTAGTCCGTCCGAGGCGGGGACAGTCAATTTCATGACGCTCACGCTGCAACCCCTGATCGAGGCGATAAGAGCTCTTCGGAAGGCGGCAGGCGTCCCCGAGAGGGAGCACGTCCCCATCGAGATTCAAGTCGGTCTCGGTCTGATTAGGGGAAGCATCGAAAACAACCGGAGCATAATTGAGCGCCTAGCCCGCGTATCTGAAATCCGCTTCGTCACTCAGATAACAGCTGGCCAATCCTCCTTCTCGACAGGTGTGTGGGACGTTTCTGTCATTTACAAAGCCACCATCGACGTCCCCGCCGAGCGCGAGCGGCTGAAGAAAGATATAGCTAAATACGAAAAGGGCCTGGCTGCTGCCGAACGACAACTGGGCAACGAGGGCTTCCTGGCCAAGGCCCCGGCCAATGTCGTCGAGGGACTCAAGAAGCAGGAGGCCGAAACGCGCCTGCTCCTCGAAAAGGCACGCGTGGCGCTGGCAGCGCTTCCTCCGGAGTAGCCTATGCCGTGCGCCTGCGATCGATGCATCGAGCATGCCGGCACGCTCAGCCTCGAGAGCAGGCCCATCTCGAAGGAAGCGATCCAAAAATGCTTCCGCGAGCAGGCCAAGCTCTGGCATCCCGACAAGGTCGAGAACTATCCCAGCCTGCGTGCGTCTGCCGAAGAGCATTTCAAGCGGGTGCAGGTCGCGTATCGGGAACTCATCGAACATGAGGCCAACCCGGTCGCGCCGGCAGCCGCGCCCGACGAGGTCTTTCGCTACGAGCCCGTTGAGCACGAGCACGAACCCTATCCGGCGGCGATTGACTTTAGCAATGCTCCGGGCTGCTATGCGTTCCCCAATATCCCCAAGGCGATGGAGGACATGGTGCTGCGCCATCTTGCCCGGGGAGAGACGGTGCTGGCCGTCGTGAACCTGAAGCGGACAAAAGCGGACCCCGAAAATCTGACCCAATTCCTGGTTCTCGCTTCAAACGGAATCCTGGTCAGAGATAATCTGAACAGGATCTCGCTGCTCGTGTACGACCACCTGGGCGAGATCAAGTTCAACGACCGGCGCA